>CAKZLK010000063.1 GCA_937125455.1 uncultured Aequorivita sp. | reverse complement strand
GGAACGGAGATAGACAATGATGTACCAACGGTAATCGAGCTATGTCAGAACCCGGCCATTGCAATCGTTAAGACAGGCGTCTTCAATGATGTTGACCAGAACGACTGTGCCGATGCAGGCATCGATACGATTACCTATACGTTCACGGTTACCAATGAAGGAAACGTGAGCCTATCGGACATAACAGTTACCGACCCATTATTACAAGCACCAAACCCAGTAGTGAACATCGTGTTCCAGGGAGGTGATACCGATGGCGACGGCGAACTGGATGTAACAGAAACCTGGACATACACCGCAACATCTTATACCATCACACAGGATGATATAGATACCGGAAGCGTGACCAACCAAGCAACAGCAGTTGGAACCCCACCATCAGGAGATGATGTGGAAGACCAATCAGGAACGGAGATAGACAATGATGTACCAACGGTAATCGAGCTATGTCAGAACCCGGCCATTGCAATCGTTAAGACAGGAATCTTAAATGACGAGAATGGAAATGACTGTTCGGATGTTGATGAGACTATAAGCTACACATTCACAGTGACCAATGAAGGAAACGTGAGCTTGAGCAATGTGACTGTAACCGATCCATTGATAGCAACAATTACTGGTCCAGCTGGTGATACAGATGGCGACGGTGAATTAGATGTAACAGAAACTTGGACCTATACAGGAACATATATTATCACACAAAATGATATTGATACTGGATTTGTTAAGAACCAAGCTACAGCAGAAGGTACTGCACCAGATTCAACTATAGTAAGCGATCTTTCTGATGAAAGTAGTGTTCTTGAAAATGATCCAACCATAACAGAACTTTGCCAAAACCCTGCAATTGCAATCGTGAAAACAGGAATCTTCAATGACGAGAATGGAAACAGCTGTTCCGATGTTGATGAGACCATCAGTTACACATTCACAGTGACCAATGAAGGTAATGTTAGCTTAAGCGATGTTATTGTTACTGACCCATTAATTGCTACCATCACCGGCCCAACTGGTGATACAGATGGCGACGGTGAACTAGATGTAACAGAAACTTGGACCTATACAGGAACATATACTATTACTCAAGATGATATAGATGCAGGAGAGGTAATAAACCAAGCTACTGTAAAAGCGAACGATCCTATGGATAATGCCATAATTGATCTTTCAGACGAGAGCAGCGTACTTGAAAACGACCCAACAGTTATAGAGTTGTGTCAAAATCCAGTTATTGCAATCGTGAAAACAGGAATCTTGAATGATGAGAACCAAAACGGTTGTACAGATATTGATGAGACCATCAGTTACACTTTCGTAGTAACCAATGAAGGAAACGTGAGCTTAAGCAATGTATCTGTTACAGATCCATTAATTGCCACGATAACTGGCCCAACAGGCGATACCGATGGCGATGGCGAACTAGATGTAACAGAAACTTGGACTTACACAGGAACATACACTGTAACTCAAAGTGATATAGATGCTGGCGAAGTGGTAAACCAAGCCACTGCTGAAGGAACTGCACCAGATGCAACTGTAGTAAGCGATCTTTCTGATGAGAGCAGCGTACTAGAAAATGATCCAACAGTAATTGAGTTATGTCAGAATCCAGTAATAGCACTTATTAAAACAGGTCTTGTGGATGATACAAACGGAAACGGTTGTGCAGATGTTGGTGAAACTATAACATATAGCTTCACGGTGTTCAACCTTGGCAATATTACCTTATCAAACATTATAATTACTGATCCATTGGTAACTGTAAATGGAGGTCCAATAACATTGGCACCTGGTGATACTGACGGAACATCGTTCACAGCAACCTACACTATCACTCAAGATGATATTGATGCAGGATTTGTTGAAAACCAAGCAACTGTTACAGGTACCGATGCTTCTGGAACTACAGTAAGCGATCTATCTGATGATAATAGTGAATTTGAAAATGATCCAACCATTACCCAACTTTGCCAAGACCCTGCTATTGCTTTAATAAAGGTAGGTGTGCCAGTTGATGAGAATGGTAATGGATGTGCAGACTTAGGAGAAACAATTCTTTATAGCTTCAGTGTTAAAAACACAGGTAACGTAGCGCTGACCAATGTAACCGTAACTGACCCATTGGTTGCAGTCGTTGGTGGCCCAATAAGCTTAGAAGCTGGACAAGAAGATGTAACAACGTTTACAGCAGTTTATACAATTACACAGACTGATGTTGATACAGGATTTATCGAGAATCAAGCTACCGCAGATGGTACTGCACCAAATGGTGATATGGTCTCTGATCAATCTGACGATAACAGTTATGTTGAGAATGATCCTACCATTACTGAGCTATGTCAAAACCCATCAATTTCGTTAGAAAAAACAGGTGAGTTTAATGATGAGAATGGAAATGGTGCATCAGATGTTGGTGAAACAATATCATATGCTTTCGCTGTAACAAATACAGGAAGTGTAACATTGTACAACATAATGATTACGGATCCACTACCCGGTATTGTAATCTCTGGTGGTCCAATTGCAGTATTGCAACCTGGCGAAACAGATAGCACAACGTTTACTGCTATATACACAATAACCCAACAGGATATTGATAATGGTGAAGTAGTGAACCAAGCAACTGTAACTGGAGAGGATATCAATGGTACTGTTGTAACAGATGATTCAGATGATCCAACGGATCTAACCAACAACGATAACAACGGTGATGGTGATCCAGATGATCCTACGGTTGTTGTATTACCAGATGTATTGGGTGTTAACTTTGAGATATTCAACGGTATTACTCCAAACGGTGATGGTATAAATGACTTCTTCTTGATACAAGGTATAAGTGATTATCCAATCAATAACGTTAAAATCTTCAATAGATGGGGTGTACTTGTCTTCGAAACTGACGGTTATGGAGGAAGTGATGATACACAGAATGTGTTCAGGGGTATTTCTGAAGGTCGTGCTACTGTTCAACAAAACAAGGAATTACCAACAGGTACATACTTCTATATACTAACCTTCCAAGGTGAGAATCCAGGTAAGGACAGCTATAACGGATATTTATATATTAACAGATAGAAAATCAAAAATTCCTGGGAGGAAATTCCCTCCCAGGATTAAAATACATAACTATGAAACACAGTTATCTAACACTACTAATTTTGATTTTACTTGGCACGTTTTCAAGTAAAGCGCAGCAGGATCCACAGTACACACAATATATGTACAATACGGAGGTCGTAAACCCTGCATATGCAGGAAACCGTGAAGCCTTAAGTTTTGGCTTGCTGTACCGAACACAGTGGGTCAATTTTGGTGACGGAGCGCCCAAAACAGGAACCTTTACTGTAAACTCGCCTGTTGGCAACAACATGGGTTTAGGCCTGTCTGTAGTCAATGACAGAATTGGACCAGCAGTTGAAACCAACTTTAATATAGATTATTCCTATAGCATTAATACCTCAGAAACTGGTAAAGTTTCCTTCGGTCTTAAAGCAGGTTTTGATGTTCTAGATGTTGATTTTAGTAAATTAAATATTTATGATCCCAATGATCCTTATTTTCAACAGAACAATATAGATAACAAACTTCAACCACAAATAGGTGCGGGTATTTATTATAATACTGAGAAGTTTTATGCTGGACTTTCGGTACCGAATTTCTTGACAACAAAACATTTTGATACCGGTAGTATAGCAAACACTTCAGTAGAAACTACTGCGGCAGAGCGGATGCATTATTTCTTAATAGCAGGGTATGTGTTTGATATTAGTGATAACTTAAAGTTCAAGCCAGCAACCCTTTTTAAAATGGTAAGTGGTTCACCTTTACAAGCCGATGTTTCTGCCAATTTCTTAATATATAATAAATTAACGCTAGGAGCAGCATATAGATGGAGTGCTGCAATGAGCGGATTGGTAGGCTTTCAAGCTACAGATAATATATTTATAGGTTTCGCTTATGATTATCAAACTACAGATATTGAAGCTTACAGTGATGGTTCCTACGAAATTATGCTTCGCTTTGAATTGTTCAATAGACCAGAACGAGTGTTAACTCCGAGATTCTTCTAAAAATATAAATACTATGAATACATTAGTACGCAACATATTTCTTTTCGCTTTGGTAGTTATGACTTCCGGAAGTGGCTTTGCCCAGCAAAAAGATATTAGAAAAGCAAACAAAGAATTTGATAAATTTGCCTACATAGATGCCCGTGAGGTCTATTTAAAAGTTGTTGAAGACGGCTATGAGTCTGCAGAGATTTTCAAGAAATTGGGGGACACTTACTATTTTAACAGCGACTATTCAAACGCTGCCAAATGGTACCAAAAACTTATAACACAGTTTCCAGATCAAACAGAACCTGAGTATTATTATAGAGCAGCTCAATCTTTGAAGAGTTTGGAGAAATATGATGAGTCTAATACCCTTCTGAAGGATTACGTTGCAAAAGGTGGAACCGGTTTTGTAATCAAATCTTATGAAGACGATCCAAATTATTTAAAAAGTACTGTTTTTAAATCGCGGGAATTTACTGTTGATAAGGTATCGGTGAATTCTTCAAAATCAGATTTTGGTCCTGCATTTTATATGAAAGATAAAGTGGTATTTGCTTCAGCCGATAATACTACAGGCGCTAAAATAAACGAATGGACCCAAGAACCTTATTTAGACCTCTTCATCGCCGATAAGGCAGCCAATGGAGAACTGAGTAACAAAATGAAATTAGGAGGAGGTATAAATACTGAGTATAACGAGTCTACTGCTACATTTTCAAAAGATGGAAACACGGTTTACTTCACAAGAAATAACTTTTTGGACGGTAAAAAAGGTCTTGATAAATCAAAAAAGTTTAAAACTTTGAGATTAACGTTATACAAAGCAACAAAATTAGGGGAAAGTTCTTGGGGTAATATAGTGGAATTACCTTTTAATAGTGATAAATATTCGGTAGCGCACCCTGCGCTAAGCCTTGACGGGAAAAAACTTTATTTTTCTTCAGACATGCCTGGTACTTTGGGAATGAGCGATCTTTGGTATGTTGATATCTTAGGAAATGATACTTATGGGGTACCTGTAAATTTAGGAAAAGATATAAACACTGCCGGTAAGGAATCTTTCCCTTTTATAAGTGATAAAAATAACCTGTATTTTTCCAGCGATGGTCGTTCAGGCCTTGGGGGATATGACATTTTCGTAACACCACTTGACGAGGAAGGTAAGCCAGGAGCTATTACAAATCTTGGAGCACCCGCCAACAGTTCCAAAGATGATTTTGGTTTTATTATTGATGAAAACGATCGGATAGGCTATGTTTCCTCCAACAGAGGTGGGGATAGTGGTAGTATTGATGACGATATTTATTTAGTAAAGGAAATTTGCTCTATTGCCATAAATGGAAAAGTGTTTGATGAAGAAACTAAAGATCCTTTGCCAGGCGCCCAAGTGAGCTTATTGGATGAGAACAATCAATTGGTAAGCCAGACTACGGCCAAAAATGATGGAACGTATAGTTTTACAGGAGATTGTGGAACTCAATATACCGTAAGAGGAACGAAAGAAGGATACAATCCATATGAGAAAATGATTGAGACTCCATCGCTTTCAGGAACTATAGATGTGCCACTTCCATTGAAGAGAATTGGCCCATGTGCACCAAACGATTTAGGTTGTAAGCTAAACCTTCAGCCAATCTATTTTGATTTTGACAAATCAAACATTCGTCCTGATGCTGAAATAGAACTTGCCAAGATACTTGCGGCAATGAGAGAATATCCAGAATTGATTATCCATATAGAATCACACACAGATTCAAGAGGTAATGATAGTTATAATGAAGCACTATCTGAACGTCGCGCACAATCTACACTTAAATGGTTAGTAGGTAAAGGCATCGATAAAAACAGGCTTACCGCAAAAGGATATGGAGAAACACAACTTGTTAATAAATGTTCTAACGGAGTGCCTTGTACTGCAGAAGAACATCAGCTTAACAGAAGATCGATGTTTATCATAAAAAATTAATTAACCAGATTAAGCTTGCTAAAGCGTTCAATACTTGCTATTGAGCGCTTTTTGCTTTTAAAACACTTTCCCTTTTCGTACTTTTGACAAAAAGCTGTTACTGAATGAAAGAAGAACAAGTAGTGCTAGTTAATGAAAATGACGAGAAGATAGGGCTGATGCCTAAACAGGAGGCTCATGAAAAAGGATTGCTTCATCGCGCTTTTTCAGTCTTTATTTTTAATACTAAAAATGAATTGATGTTACAGCAACGGGCATTGCATAAATATCATTCACCGGGACTTTGGACAAATACTTGCTGCAGTCATCAACGCGATGGCGAATCTTCCTTGGAAGCTGGAAAAAGAAGGCTTTTTGAAGAAATGGGTTTTGTTGTCGATTTAAAAGAAACCACTTCATTCATTTATAAGGCACCTTTTGAGAATGGATTGACAGAGCATGAGCTGGATCATATTCTTATTGGAAATTTTAAAGGAATTCCCAACATCAATGAAGAAGAAGTTGCCTCGTGGAAATGGATGGATTTGGAAGAAGTAAAAAAAGACATTCAAGCCAATCCTGAAATATACACGGCTTGGTTTAAAATTATATTTGATAAATTTTACCAACACCTACTTGTATGAGTTTGACAATTTACAGAAAAGCCCATTTTAATGCTGCGCACCGCTTATTCAAAAAAGAATGGGACGATGCTAAAAACCTTGCTGTTTTTGGAAAATGTAGCAACCCGAATTACCATGGGCACAATTATGAATTGGAAGTTGGTATTACTGGAGAAATTGATCCTGAAACAGGATTTTTAATGGATTTGAAAATCTTAAGGCAAATTATTAAAGAAGACGTGGAGGATGCTTTTGATCATAAAAATCTTAATATTGAAGTTCCTGAATTTAAAAACCTGAACCCTACGGTTGAAAATATTGCCGTAGTAATATGGAATAAAATTAGGCTCCGCATAGATTCAAAATATGATATTTCAATAAAACTTTACGAAACCCCCCGAAATTTTGTTGTTTACAACGGCCACTGATGCTTACTATTTCACCTTTATACCCTTTAAAATTTAAACCTACCTTAAAAGAAAAAGTTTGGGGTGGTGACAAGTTGAATAAATTATTTAAAAAAAAAGCCACAGGAAAAATTGGTGAAAGCTGGGAAATTTCTGGAGTTGCTGAAGATCTTTCCGAGATTGCAAACGGCCCGTTAAAAGGAAAAACAATTAAATGGCTGTTGGAAAACTATAAAGAAAAATTGGTTGGTGAAAAAGTATATGAAAATTTCGGAAATACTTTCCCCCTGCTTTTTAAATTTATTGATGCGCAAGAAGACCTTTCTGTCCAGGTTCATCCCAATGATGATTTGGCAAAGAAGCGACACAACTCTTTTGGAAAAACCGAATTGTGGTACATTATAGATGTAGAAAAAGATGGAAGGCTTATTCTTGGTTTCAATGAAAACACAAACCAACAAAAATATTTGAAGTCACTTTCTGAAAATAGAATTATCGAAATTCTTAAATCAGAACCCGTAAAAAAAGGGGATGCTTTTCTCTTAAACCCAGGAACGGTCCACGCTATTGGAGCCGGTATTTTGTTAGCTGAAATTCAACAAACTTCTGATGTAACCTATCGTATTTACGACTGGGATAGGCCAGACACCAACGGGCAAATGCGCGAGTTGCATACTGATTTTGCTTTGGAAGCAATAGATTTCAGCCCAACAAGTGCAAAGTTGGAATATGCCGAAGAAAAAAATAGATCGGTGCCTATTGGCACTACCGATTTCTTTTCGGTAAATAAACTTACTCTTTCAGAAAACTATGTTCGCGATTTAGAAAAAACACCTTCCTTCACCGTTTATATGTGTCTGGAAGGCACTGCCGTAATTGAAACTGATGATTTTTCAGAAGAAATAAAAAAAGGGGAAACAATTTTAATTCCTGCCCAATTGCCTGAAATAAAATTTATTACAAATTACGCAAGCTTTTTAGAAGTATACATTCCCTAAATGTTCGTACCTTTGCCCGATTTATAAAATTACTTAGAATAAATAATAGCAATAAAAATAAAGAATAAAATGGCAAACGTAAGAGATTTAAAAAAAGACATTAATTATGTTTTGGGCGATATTATTGAAGCTGTTTACATTTGGGAACTAACCAATGCAGACAAAGACAATAAAAAAGCCGAAGGAATTATAGATGAAGCAATCGTTACTTTTGATGACCTAATCACAAAAGTGAACCAAAAAGATGTTGACAACAAGAAAAAGCACTTTAATACTGTTAAAGCTGAACTTGAAGAACGTGGCAGAAAACTTATCGATAAAATAAACACTCTATAAAAGAGTATCTGTTTCTTTACGATTTACAATAAAAGACTCCAATTCCTTACCGTATTTGGAGTCTTTTATTTTTGGAGTAAGTGCGTTATAAACAGTATCCAAATATTTGATGTTAGAGTCGTAAACTTCGCTCAAAATTAAATACGGTGCCACTTCGTGATCTTTGTGGTTGAGTGCAAAATTTATGGTTGCCAAATATTTGCTAGCGAGCAATGCGCGCTGTTTTTGCTCAATTTTCATTATAGAAGAATCTGCAACTTCATTACCCAGCTTCAATCTATCTTCAATTAATCCCAGGTTTTTTATAACATAGCGATTCTTAAGCTTAAGATATTCTTTGAAAGCCTTATCATTTTCAGAACCCGTAACAACAGCTGCACTTCCAAAATTTTTCAGATTGGTTTTAATATTCAAATCAGCATTTTCGGCAAAAAAAGCAATACGATCATCGCGTAATGTTCCATCCTTTAACCGAACATATAAATAGTAAATTTCTGGACTTTCAATTTTTTCAGAAAAAGAAAAATCTGAATTTCCGTCCACAATAATCGAATCTACAGTAATCAAAACAGTATCCTCAAATTTTTGGAGTAGAAGTATTCCTTTTTTAAGGCCTTTTACATTTCCTGTAAGATTCATCATTTGTGTATCTGTAGAACAGCCAATAAGACTTAGAAATACAAGTGCAATTGAAAGAAAATAACGCATTTTGTCTTTTTTTAAAGGTCAAATCTATGCTTAAAATAGCTTCGGTTTACGAAGGTGCAAATATGGATATTTTTTTTGAAAATTTATGCTACTGAAGCCAATTGCATTAATACCGTGCATAAGATTGCGCCAACCGTCCCAATAGCGTATCCAAAGACTGCCAAAAGAACTCCAACAGTTGCCAATGAAGGGTGGAATGCAGATGCTACAATAGGTGCAGAAGCAGCGCCACCTACGTTAGCTTGACTTCCAACAGCCAAAAAGAAATACGGAGCACGAATTAATTTTGCGATCAGGATCATTAACCCGGCGTGAATCGCCATCCAAACCAAACCAATAACAATAAGCCATTTGTTGTCAAAAATCAAGGTCAGGTCCATTTTCATCCCGATACTTGCTACTAAAATATAGATGAAAACGCTTCCGAATTTGCTTGCTCCGGCGCCTTCGTAACTTTTAGCCTTAGTGAAAGAGAGCAATACACCAATAATCGTGGTTATGGTTATCATCCAAAAGAAACTCGAATCAAGAAAAGTGAAGATGTTTCGAGTTATGCCTTTTGGAATTTTATCGACCACTGAAGTGAAAAACCCGCTTAAAAAATCTGCACCAAAATGTGCAAAACTCACAGTCCCAAAAGCAATTGCTGCCAGAATCATCAAATCAGTCAAGGTTGGGTTTCTGTCTACTTTTTTGGAATAATCTGAAACTTTTGCCTTCAAATTTTCAATGGCAGATGTATCTGCTTTCAGCCATTTGTCAATTTTTGCAGATTTCCCAATTCCGAAGAGAATGATGGCCATCCATATATTGGCAACAACAATATCCACAAAAACCATCCCACCATATAGTTTTTGATTGTAACCATAAATTTCTAGCATTGCAGTTTGGTTAGCGCCACCGCCAATCCAACTTCCAGCAAGCGTGGAAAGTCCTCGCCATACGGCATCAGCTCCAACACCACCAACAGCTTCTGGGTGAATGGTTCCGATAATTAAAACAGCAACAGGACCGCCAATGATAATTCCGACAGTTCCTGCCAAAAACATTATAAGGGCTTTGGGCCCAAGATTGAATACGCCTTTAAGGTCAATGCTTAATGTCATTAGTACCAGGGCTGCAGGTAATAAATACCGACTTGACATATAATACAAATTGGAGGAACCCGCAGTTGCCTCTCCAGTATCTGACACTGAGATCCATTCAGGAGAAATAATTCCTGCAGTGGTAAAGAGGGCCGGAATAAAATAAGCCATAAATAATGCCGGCACGACACCATAGAATTTTTTCCAGAAACCATCCTCTCTTGAGGAAGTATAAAAAATGAATCCCAATGCAATCATTAAAATTCCAAAAACAATGGTATCGTTAGTGAAAAGGGGAGTAGAGTCTTTTATAATTTCAATGGCCGTATCTTGCATGTTTCTTGGTTTTGCTGCAAAATACAATTAATTTTTAAATCGATTTATTTTTTAATAAAATCACTGATAGTATTAATTAATTCAGGCATTACGGGCAGATTGTATATGTTGTAGGATTTGCTGTTTTCCAGATCGTTTCCTTGAATTTTTTTAAAAATATGGTTCATACTTGGAATGATTCTGTATTCAGCATCTGGTTTTGCTTTTTTCAATAATTCAGCTTCTGACACTTGTACTTGGATATCTTTATCGCCATTAACTATTAATACGGGAATTTGCAATTTGGCTATTTCCACTTGTGGGTTAAACTGCATCCATGTATAAATAAATGGTTGGATTTCTTTTCTAAAAATGGAAGCTAACCCAGGACTATAGTTGTAAGCCACGCCGTTAGCTCTTAGATCATCAAAGGAAGTTCGTGCGTTATCAACTAGTCCAGGAGCTTGCTTGGCGAGTTGATCTACAATAACATCATCAATTTCCTGTCCCGTACCCGCTATAGATACAAAGCCATCTGCTCCGCTTTGAGCTGCTACCATCCCAACTAGTGAACCTTGGCTGTGGCCGATGAAATATATTTTTGAAAATCTTTTATCTTTTTTAAAATAGTTAAGAACCGCAACGGCATCGTCTATGAAATCACTAAAACGAATATTTTTTTCATCGATGCTTCTTTGCTTCATTTGCTTGACGATTCTTTTATCATACCTAAAAGTGGCGATGTTGGTTTTATAAAGTCCTTCTGCTAGAAATTTTAAGGAATTATTTACGACCATTTGTTGGTTTCCGTTTCGATCCGTTGGCCCACTCCCACCAATAAGTATTGCCAGTGGCAATTTTTCATTAACCTCGGGAACCAAGAGTGTGCCATCAATCAAAGGAGTGATGCTTAAATTTTCTGAATAATAGTTTTCGTTTTGAGCTGAGGCTATTATTCCAAAGAAAAAAAGAAAGATTAAAAATATATTTTTCATCTATTTGTTTTTAAAACTACAATATGCAGTGTTTGTTGTAACAAAGAAAGCTTCAGTATATTGTTCATGTTAACTTTCTTTGCAGGCCAAATGCCGGTAAAATCCTTCATAAATGTACCGAAATAATTAAGAAAATGTGATTTGTTTTATATTTTGAAAATTTTTAATTCTATTTTGAAATTCAGGATACTATCTTTGCCGTTCTTTAATTGTGTTATTTGAAGTAAAAATTTTGTAAAAATGAAAAAGTTTCTAGTAGTAATTTCGGTTTTAATATTTTCAAATGGAATTTCAGCCGCAGAAGACTGGGGCAAGACTGGTCACAGGGTGGTTGGTGAAATTGCTGAGAAATATTTAAGCAAAAAAACAGAAAAGCAGATATCAAAATTACTGGATGGTCACTCCCTTGCTTTTGTGGCTAACTATGCGGACGATATTAAAAGTGATCGTCAGTATGATGCTTTTAGTCCGTGGCATTACGTAAATTTTCCGTTTGGCGAAAAATACGAAACCTACCCCAAGAGTGAAAAAGGTGACATAATACAAGCAATTGAAAAGTGTATTACTGTTCTTAAAAATGAAAACAGCTCAAGAGAGGACAAGGTTTTCTATTTAAAAATGTTGATTCATTTTGTGGGAGACTTACACCAACCATTGCACGTTGGTTTAGCAGATGATAAAGGGGGCAATAATTTTCAAGTACGTTGGTTCAATGATGGTTCCAACCTCCATTCCGTTTGGGATTATAAAATGTTGGATTTTTACGAAATGTCCTATACCGAAGTGGCTACAAATACAGATGTACTTTCAAAAGAACAAGTGGAAGCGATAAAAAAAGGAAGTGTTATTGATTGGATGTATGAGAGTCGCGCGCTTTGCGAAAACATCTATGATCATACTGAAGTTGGGGGTAAGTTAAGTTACAACTATATGTATGAATATATGGATACCCTTCGTTCACAACTTCAAAAAGGTGGAATACGATTGGCAAAACTTTTAAATGAAATCTTCAGTTAAAGTTTTTCTCTTTTATCAAATATAAAGATACGCCCAGTACATTAGCCCAAATTGTATGGGAATCCTAAGTAATAAAACCCATTTTGGTAGTTTCATTGCTGCTTTTTCATTCTGCAGCATATAAATATGAACTGGCAAAAACACGATTAGCATTATTATTATACCCCAAGCTGCTGCTGTTTGGGAGCTTTTGTTCATTATCATAAACCCCAAGATCATCTCCGCAATGCCACTTAGCATAACCATAGAACTATGGGCGGGAATATACGGAGGCATAATGCGCTCGTACAGTTTTGGTTTTCGAAAATGATTCATTCCTGCGAGCACATAAAGCACTCCTATAAGGTATTGATGCCAAGGTAACATATCTTGTTTTTAAGTTTTTAAAAGTAATCTTTTTGAATGTTTTGTCAAGCTTGAATTCAATAAAAAGAGAAAGCCTCCCTATGTTTCCATAGGAAGGCTTTCTTTTTTAACTAATTTTTTTATAAGAAAAATTATTCCTTAATCAAGCGCTTCACGGTGCTTGCGTTGTCACCGGTAATCTGGACAACGTACACGCCAGCTGCGAGCGAAGAAACATCTACTGCTTTTTTACCCTGCATGGTGCGAAGGTCTGTCTGGCTCACAAGTTTTCCGTTTATGTCAAAGATCATCATCTTCTCTAAAGAGATGTTGGTCTTGTTCACAAGGTTAACCACGTTGCTTACCGGGTTAGGGTATAGCGCCAGGCCAGTGTCAAGGTTGTTCGAATCAACGCCAAGAACAGTCTCTACGGTAAGCACAAAACTACAGGTTGAAGTATTTCCGTACTCGTCAGTAGCAGTCATTGTGATGGTATACGTACCATCAGGAACTGGAGTGCCTGGTGCAGGATCCTGAGTGGTAAGGGTCACTGGATCTGTACAGTTGTCTACCGCAGTGGCTTCGCCAGTTGCAAAGTAGTCAGGTAAGATATAGAACAAGTTGCCCTGTCCCGGATCTACCGTCTGGTCTGCTGGGCAGGTAATCTCTGGAGCCAAAAGATCCACAACCGTAACATTTGCCGAACAAGAGGCGATGTTTCCGCTGGTATCGCTAACGAAAGCCGTAACAACAATAGTTGTTCCTATATCTGCGCAGCTAACCTCCGTAACATCCACTGCTGCGGTAGCAATACCGCAAGCCTCGGTCACATTGTTTATGATGTCATAAGGGTCAATTGTTGCGGTACCGTCCGGGCCTAGCTCTATTACAACATCCGTATTGGAGTTTGCGTAAGAGTAGGTAATGCCCCAACTGTTTAGCGTTCCCGTATCACCGCCCGCATTGTCCGAGATTGTGATGGTCCAATCACCCAGGGTACTTTCTCCATTGAAAGCAGAAAGCGGGTTGTTTGGGCTGAAAGTTCCATCGATGGAAGGAACACCTGCTCCACATTGGTCTTCAACAGGAAGCGCCGCAGCGTCATCCAGAGTCGCAAGGATGTCATCACCACTACAGCCAACACCGCCAGTTGTGGTACCGATACGGTCAACAATGGTAACGGCGGTTCCTGCAGGGGAAGTGATGGTGACAATAAGGTCACCAACCCAAGTATGGGTAACATCAAGATTTACGTTCAGGTCGTCAATTGAGACGTCATCTGTAACGGTCAAGGTTGAAGTAACCCCTGTAGGATCGTTATCTGGAATTGAAAGGTTTGGATTGTCAGTAGCTGTTTCAGTAATTGTTGGCTCAGGCCCACAGGTAATTACCGGTGAGATTAAGTCAATTACATTGATAGTTGCCATACAGGTAGCAACATTCCCACTGTCATCGGTAACGGTAACCTCAATTTGGTTCTCGCCAAGATCAGCACAAGTGAATTCAAGTCCTGAACCTGAACCCACAGTATAATTAATTGTTCCATTCCAAATACGTGGAGAGAATATACCACCTGCAAAAATTCCAGGTGCAGAAGCTCCTAAGCTAAGCGACAAATCAGCATTGCTGTAACACTGATTTCCAGGACAACCTGTTCCATTAGTATAGTTTACATCTACATCCATAGTTATGGCAATACCATAGGTCGTGTTCGCTGAAAGCGTAACCGGTGACCCAAGCACAGCATTACTAGGTAAATCTGTTCCAGCTCCAGTACCTGTACCAGAAGCAGCAGGTGTTCCCCAGGCACCAGGGTTATTTTCGTTCCCAACATAGGTGCCTACTAAAGTATATAAGTCCAAATTAAATGCAGTTGTAGCATCTGTGTTGATGTCAAGATCGGTGATCTCAATATCATTTGGACCTACCGTAAGGTCATACATTACTGTCCAGTTTGGCGATCCCCCGTTGTTTGTAGCGAACAGAGTTGTAAGAGAACCGTTGGTTCCACCACCAGCACCGCCGGCAGTAATTGTGTAACCACAAGCTTCATCAACACTTTGTACAAGATCCGCAGGATCTACAGTTGCCATTCCGTTTGCGTCAAGGTAAACATTCAGAGGCGTTGCGGAAACATCATAAGAGTATTCAA
>CAKZLK010000062.1 GCA_937125455.1 uncultured Aequorivita sp. | reverse complement strand
ATTATACAAGGTTCCTTTCGTTGGTTTTGCGTTAACGGTAATATACACCGTCAACGTTGGAACCTTATATGTTTATCAGCCCCCTATTGCCAGTGTAAGATATAATGCGGGTAGCCCCAAAAGCTGGACCACTTGACTAAGTGTAAAACGGCTCCTAAATTATAACCGTGCAACTTAAAGGAGTCGCATCATGAAAAAGAGTTACGACAGCAAATTCAAAAGTCGGGTCGCCCTTGAAGCTCTTCAGGAAGACCGCTCTATCGCCGAACTCGCCAGCGAGTTCAATATTCATCCTAATCTGGTAAGTCAGTGGAAGAAAAAGCTGCTTCAGGATTCTGCTGATATTTTCGCTACGAAAAAAGAAAAGCAGCAAGAACCCAAATATCCAGAGGATGAGTTACTAAAACAGATTGGTCAGCTTAAAGTGGAGAACGAATTTCTGCAAAAAAAGTACGACGAGTATCTCTTGCGGAAAGGAAAACGTTGATTGAAGAATCAAGCGTGCAGTTATCCGTCAGGAGACAGTTGGAACTGCTGTCAGTTCCCAGGTCAAGTTTCTACTACAAGTCGAAGCGAGATACCAAGGCAGCGTTCAGAGATAGCGTTTTGCAAGAGGAAATCCTGCTTATTTATGAAAAATGGCCGTTTTACGGTTATCCAAGAGTAACGAAAGCATTAAACAAGATGGGCTATAAGGTTAATCATAAACGGGTTCGGCGTTTACGTAATGAACTTGGACTGAAGACAGTTTATCCTCGTCCCAAGTTCAATACCTCGGAAGCCAACCCGTCGCACAAGAAATATCCTTATCTGTTGCGGAACTTGACGATAGAATGCTCCAATCAGGTTTGGGCGACCGATATAACCTATACGGCGGTGAACGGGCATAGAGCGTATATTATAGCGATTATAGACCTGTTCAGTCGTAAAGTCCTGTCGTATGCGGTAGTCAATACAATGGATGCTGAACACTGCGTGGAAGTGCTTGAGAGAGCTGTAAGGCATTATGGCAAGCCTGGTATCTTCAATTCGGACCAAGGCAGTCAGTTTACCAGCGAAATGTTTACTTCTGAGCTGATAGCACGTAAAATAAAAATCAGCATGGACGGAAAAGGCCGTGCTTTAGACAATGCAAAAATGGAACGTTTCTGGTGGGCGTTGAAATACGAAGACATCAAAATCAAAGACTATCAGTCTCTACCCCAGCTTCGGCTTGGAGTGCAAAGCTATGTCAACTTCTACAATACCAAACGCTATCATTCGGCATTGGCATACCAAACACCCGATGAAGTCTATATGCAAACTTGTAAAGAGAACAATAAACCCTATAGTAAGTCTGGGCCGTCTACACTTATTCTTTGATTAAAAGTGGTCCAAGCTAAGGGGTAAGCGCAGTCTTTCTATTGACCTCACAAAATATTCTTAATAGAAGAAGGTTATTGCCCAAAATACTAACCATGTTGGGCGCAAAATAAAAAGCGCCTTTTAATGAAAAAAAAGATAAATATTTTTTTAAAACATAGCAACACTCAACATATGCTCTTTCTTCTTTTGTAAAAAAAACTCTCTTCCGCATATTTATATCGTCATTAATGATGACATGTCGCTTTTCCTTTAAACAGTTTAGAGAATGAAATCTTTCCTTATAGTGTTCTGACCTGACTGTCAGCATAAATTTGATAAATGGATAGTTTGAACACATTTGATTTACGAAGGTGTTGAGTTGTTGAGAAAAGCTTAATATATTATTATGCTCATTAATGGCATCAATGAATATGATAAAGAAAGAATCTTGTTTTTTGCATAGCAATTTTATGTTTTTCAAAAACTGCTCTTCATTATATTTATCAATTCCATATACATTATTAATAATAACGTCTAATAATTTATTGCTATTACTGAAATCTGTTCCGTTTAAAAAAACAGATGGGATATTGTGGCTTAGAACGAAACGGTCCACTAAGTCGCAGATAAAGTTTGTTTTTCCCTTGCCTGCCCCATCTACATAAATAAATAATTGGTCCGAAAATATTTTTAGGGATTTTTCAAAATTAGTTAAATCATATTCAGTTGGTAAAAGCCTGATAAGTGCCCCTTTTATAGCTTCATTTTCATCTTTATATAAAAACTCTTCCCGTATTTTGCTTTTGTTGGCATACATACCGTAATAGCGTACTATTCTGAAGTATCGCAATGGCACATGCTGCAATAAACGTGGGAAAAAGTCCCTATAATGGAGTTCCAACTCTTTCTCTATGGACTTTTTGTCCTTATCCAATGTTTTGTAATCTTTGTAGCGGAAACTTATTTTTTCGCCCTCCATTTTTGTAATCTTGTACTCGCTCAAACAGGCTCGTTTTGAATATCTTCCAATATAACGTACTACTTGTGCGGGAATATCCATGGGAGGTTCAAGATGTAATACCCAACGGCTTTGGTTTATTTTCTTTAAAAAACGAATCAAAAGCCTCATCTATTCCAAGTGATTTAAAATCTGCCACAACTCTCTTCCTTATTATAATACCTTAGTAAGTAAAACAGTTTTTACTCGCTAAAACAGGCTATTACAAGTCCTATGTAAAGAGTTCACAAAAAAGCCTCTTTATTAAGTCTTTCCCCCATTGATCTTTCTCCTATTTCTCATAAAATAGTAATAATTAATTTCTAAAAAATGAATATAACCAAAGGACCTAAAAAATGAAAAAATTACTGATGGGGCTAATCTTAACCGCGATTGCCCTACCACCGGCCTACGCTGTAGAAATAAATGTCTCCGAACCTGT
>CAKZLK010000061.1 GCA_937125455.1 uncultured Aequorivita sp. | reverse complement strand
TAATACAGAAGTGAAGACGTATGAGGCTGACAATGCAGAGATAATAAGTGATTTGAAAGCGCAGTTGACCGAGCAACGTCGAAATATGGAAAAAACCTTGTTCGATTTATCGCTATCCTGCTTAAATTACAACGCTAAAGCGGCGGATCTTATCACTTTATTTGAGTCTAAAACTGACCTCGATCTCCTTAGAGCTGAGATAGTAAAACATTGCTGTCCTTTCGCTATAGCTATGGTAAAACCATGCATAATGCTTGCTACCACGAATAAGTTTGACCTGAATATTCGACTGCCACAAAAAAATCCTCAAGGGTTATTTTCTTTTAAATCTATGCCGTTTGACTGCATTGTTGGTGGAAAAAAACACTTAACAGACTCTAATATAAGAACTGGTATGCACTTGTCGGATAAGCATGAACAAAGAATAGAATTCTTAGAGAATGACTTTTTCGAGGCCGATGCATCTAACTACTTTAGAGAGAACGGTATTAGTTTTACAGTCATAATTGATGAGGTTCATGAAGCTCATAAACTCTTTTCAGACTCTGCTACGACCACATTGATTACACCTGAAATCCAACTTGCACATGTGTTTGCTGGTGTATATCGGATATATATGCAAGTAACTGAAACTATTGAAGCGGATATTCAGTTTACGCCATTTTATGAAGACAAGTTTGCTTTTGTCGAAAAGATCAGAAGGAACCTTAGCGAGCATTGTGAATTATCAAATGACCTTAATTTAAAAACTGTGTTGGCAACCTTTTCCGGAAATATTGATTTTGTCCAAATACGGCACGGAGACGCTGAGCAAATCATAAACTTAACTAGGAATGCATTTTGTTTCACTCCAAAAAGGTACTTTAATGAAGACGGTTTGAAGCGAATTAGAGTCAGGCTTGCTCATGGCACAGGTACATGTCAGCTTTACTACACTACAGATTTGGAAGACAGAACACTATCACTACATGATGTTTATCAAGTAACAATGGCGGTTTTAGCTGCCGCAGCGAGCGAATTTAAGTCGTCTTCAGAATTTGTGAAATCTTTAAAGCAAGGTGGCGATAGTAGTCAAAATTATCCGCTTTATAAATTTATGAAAAAAGCTAGAACGGTCGCATCTGAAGTAGAGAGTATGTTTGATCGTCCAGACGAAAGAAGTGAAATTAAGATAGATCACTTTTATACCTATTTTCATCCAAAAACTGTTTTTTCTTTAATCCCTCAGAAACTTTTAGAGTTTAGAGATCCCTCCCTGGAGAAACTTACCTATGTAAACTTTTCTCTAAGCCTAATCAAAGAGCAGCCAGAAGTTTCGTTACTTCGTATGCTGCACAACACGACAAACTCTGTAATTGCACTTAGTGCGACAAGCGGTATAAATAAAAATATTGTCGGACAATACAACCAACCTTTCTTGAGAAAGTATTGTAATGATGGAACAAGAAATTTGGGGATTGAGCTAATCACGCGAAATTTGGACTCTAAAGAAACATTAGTAAACCTGCGCGAGACAAGAGCTGAGTTGAGAAAAGTAAAATTTGAAGTGTTTGATGAGCTAAGTGAATTCATTTGTGGTGAAGAGCTGATTGATGAGTTCAAAAGTACTTTTGATGCTTGGTACAAAAAGTTATCTGACTACACCTATAAACAAGATGACAAGTACAAGAGATTGGAGTTTAAGCGTCAGTTAGCTGCGTGGTTACTTTCTGCCTTTGACGGAAAGCACACACTTTCATTATCACTATCCGGTAACTTTCTTAACGCGCTAAGAAAGTATGTTATGGCCACTAAGACTGGTAAAACGGCTAAACCGAATGGCTTCAGAGACTTAGATAAGAAAGGGCGTATTTTTCAGTTCACTCCTTTTTCCAATAGGCCTGTTGTTCAAACGGTGTTGTTTAATGCTGAGCTCAATAAGGAAGTTGATGTTCGAAGCTTCGTTAAAGTTAATTCAAACAACTTAAAACTCCAGAAATTATATTCATTGACGATTGCGATGTTCAATATAATTTCCGTAAGCTATTACAAAATCTGAATCGTTATCGGAAAGTTCGATTTTATTCAATTCGGCTTGGCTCTTTAATTTTATTTTCTCTCGCAATTTATGGAATCCTGCAACTGCTTTAGGTGAAAAAGTGTCTGCAAACACATCGAAATATTCATCTAAATCCGTATTATGATTTATAAATCCAAAATTCACACTACTTAAATCCCACGCAATGTTAAACATTAAAACATATTTTCCAGTCGCAAAAGCTCCAGACGGTACAGGTGCGTTTTTAGGCATATCTGATAGAACTTTTTCAAATGTAAGACCGTGTACAGCTAATATATATTCCGCTTTTCTTATATCGGTAGTAAAACCACCTAAATCATATTTTTCTAATTTATCAATAAATAATGTTGTCATTCGTGATTTTTTCAAATGTGTGGTAACGTTTTTGTATATGAGCTGTGGCGTGTCTCGGCACGAACATCTCCAAATGGAAACCGGCATTGGAAAATCCGCAGGATTTTCCAAGTGTGGAGTGACCAAGCCATAGCTTATAGCATCTATGAAAAAGCAGCGAGTCTCGTATCTTTAAAGTATTCTAAAACAATAAGATATGAAAATAGAACCCACTGCCCAACCAAAGTTATACATTGGCATCGACATTCACAAGCGGAGCTGGAAAGTTCATTGCGCCACCGACCTGTTCGGCGGCAAGTCCTTTGCGATGCCCCCAAAACCAGAAGTTTTAAAGGAATACGTGTTGAAACATTTTTCAGGACACGAAGTCACCACAGCCTATGAAGCTGGCTGTTGCGGCTATTACGCCCACCGTAGTTTTGAAACTTATGGTTGGTCTTCCCTAGTAGTCAATCCTGCTGATATCCATCGCAAGGGTAAAGAAAAATATACCAAGACCGATAAAATAGACGCCCAGTTAATAAGCAGGGAACTGAAAGATGGCAGGCTTGAGAGTATCCACGTTCCGGACGTGGAGCGTGAGCAGCTCCGCAGTCTCTTCAGAAGGCGCAATGACCTTGTAAAGGACTACAGGCGCATAAAGAGTTTTATAAAAATGCAGCTGCTGTATTTTGGTATTGCCATTCCGGAGGAATTTGACAATGACCACTGGAGCCATAAATTCCGGGATTGGGTGGACGAAGTCGCGTTCGCATATCCCCCGGCGCGTGAGACGCTGGACAGCAGAATGCGAAGTTTTAGGTTCATAGACCAAGAACTGCGCGATGTCTCCACCAAGATGCGCGCCTATTGCCGCAAACATTATAAAAAGGATTACTATCTTTTAAAAAGTGTTCCGGGAATAGGTGGGATTGTAGCGTGTGGGATTATTTGCGAGCTTGGAGATCTCAGGCGTTTTAACAGTATAAAACACTTGGCGGGCTATGTTGGCCTGGCGCCGGGGATCCACCAGAGTGGGGACAACCAAAAGAGCACGGGAATTACGATGCGTGCCCATAGATTGATGCGAAGTTATTTTATAGAAGCTTCGTGGCAGGCCATCAGGACAGACCCTATAATGCAGACCTATTATCGCAAACACATAGGTAAGAACTCAAAAACGATTGTCATAAAAATTGCCCGCAAATTGTTGAGCAGAACTTTAGCAGTCATAAAAACAGAAACTCCTTATGCGATAGGAGTCATAGAATAATATAATAAACAGATAACAAAGCTCACATAGAAGTAGACAAACCTGTATCACAAAACACCGTAGGTGGCCTCCGCCCAAGGCGGACGGACCACACATTTATAGCAAGTGGCCAGGTTTATTATAACTTATAATCATACAGATGCTGGTGGCCGCGCTAGACGATGGACCACATATAGGATGCCGAGCAAGTTATAAGTATTTAAATGTTGACAATCAATCAGCAGACAGAAAAGGATTGCTAACATTTAAACACTCCAAATCCATCATTATGAGATAATTAAAATAAAAATATTATTTTTGAAGAACGGGATTAGTGCTTTTCATAGGACACGTTGTTGTGTGTAGTTTTTATTTTTTCTTATTCAGTATTTTTTGTATTTCCTTTTCTCTTTTTTCGCGTTCATCTTTTGGAATTCTCCATTCAGTTCCTTCCCAATAGTCAATTATTCCATTCCACGCTTTTTGTGTTTCCGATTTCAGCCATTGATTGAATGAACGATAATATTCAATTTCCTTTCCACCAATGTTTTGAATTCCCTCGAATAATCCAACAACAATAAAGTTCTGAACATCGCTGTCTCCATTCACATAAACTTCCTCAACATTTTTAAAGAAAAGTTCGAAGTCCGAAGTTCTGTTTTTGAGCTTATTTTCAACAATATATCTTGAAATTGAGCCTATGTCAACATAAGGAATATTATCCTCTTGATTATAATCAGAAAGGTCAACTTCTTTCACAAAATGTTCAGTCAATTCTTCGTTGCCCGAAATCAGTTTTTCAAAAACCTTTTCAATTTCTTTATACTTATATTTTGGCTCAATAACGTTCATTTCTCAAATTACACACAACGTTTAGTATAACCGCAGTTACGGGATTAAATTTAATGTTTTTCGATTAAGCACGGAAGTTAGGAATTACGCGTGGATTCGGACGCAGTCGAATCCGCCGTAATTGCGGTTATACATTGTTGTACACAGTTATTCATTCCACTGTATCTCTTACAAATATTTTTTTTTCGAAAAATGTACGAGCGATTAAACTATCAGATTTATTATCGTTAAACGGTCCGATAGCATATTCTTCCATATAACCCCGCAATATTTTCGGTCCGGGTTTCTCAAACCAACTTCCGAATACTGCAACATATTTCAAATCCTCTTTGTCAAGATCCGGAAACCATTTTTGATTGATGGTATCTCTCTCAAGATCATGATATCCTTGTTTTAAAATGTCGTCCTCATTTGAAAAGTCCGAATTGAATTTTTCTTTTTCGGTATCGAGATAAACCCTTATTTCTGAGCCGTATTCTTCCAAACGCGGTGAAAAGCAATATGCAATTCCTCTAATTGGCTCATTAATGTCAACTGTATCTTTATTAAACTCAAAAAAATTATAGCTTGAGTTCCGAACGGCAAGAGTATCATTTGCAAATTCTTTTTGGTCAAATATGTTCTCTTCTACTCGCCAAGCAAGTGTATCACCTTTTTCATTTAGGAACCAAGCTCTATTTAAAATCGGTTTATTTTCATAAATGTAAAATTCTCTTATCTCTCGCTTATTACCTTTTTTATCAAATAAATTCCAAGTGCCTATTACTTGAGAATTCAAGTTTAATTTTCCAGTTTTAAAAACTTGTCCATTGTTATATTTATAAACGACACTATCATAATCAGTATTTTTAAACGTGAGTTTATATTCAGGTGATTGCTTTATGTCGTAGTATTCAATAATCTTTATAAGGCTATCTTTATTGTCATAAAATCTTTCCTCAATGACATTTCCGCTATCACTTAGCTTAGTTCTTATTTCGTTATTTTCTTGACAACTAAATAGAAATAGAAAAATAATCAAAGAGCTAAATGTATTTTTCATAATTGTGTACAACGTCTCGGCTATGAGCAGTGCGGGGCAAAAATGCAATCATTTTCGGGCTTGCAATAAGCCAAAACTTTTGTTCTTTAATTTCTTATTATTCAAATCGACAAAAAGTTTTGGCGACCTCGTAAATATACAACTGATTTTCGTTTGGGCACTTATCCCGCATTGCTTATAGCTAATGTTGGTGGTAGTGTTTTTTTGAATTCTTGTATTTCTTCGTATTTCTCAATTCCCAAATATTCAATCAATTTTAAAAAATGAATCTTATTTTCAGAGTAATATTGTAGTAATAGTTCTCTCATTTTTAAGAATTCATTCTCATACATTAGTTGAAAATTCACTTTAGTTTTATGTCCGTTGATTAGGGTTAACTCACATATGTTAGATGTTCCATTTGTTCTTCCTGGAGCAAAGTCTCCTGGCGCTTGGGATTCCCATTTATCAAAATAATCATTTATATAAAACTCAATTTTCTTAATTTCATTTAGTTCAATCTTTATGTCATCAATTAAGATTTCACGGGTTCTGAACCTCAATTTTTTGTTTAGATTTCCATTAAGTGATTTTCGTTTTGACGCTTGAGTGATTTTAAAATATATCATTAGCATACAAGCTAAAATTCCAACTCCTTGACCAAGATTTTCAATTGTGCTATTGCCAAGATATTCTCTGGCTAAATATGCGATTCCTATACCAATAAATAACAATGAATAAACAACAATATTCACTGACAATTTAAATCCTTTGTTTTTAGTAAATATTTTGAATTCGATTTCTTTTGTCATTTTACATTACCACCAACGTTTAGTATAACCGCAGTTACGGGATTAAATTTAATGTTTTTCGGATAAGCACCAGCGTTAGCAATTACGCGTGGATTCGGACGCAGTCGAATCCGCCGTAATTGCGCTTATACATTGTTGTGCAACGTTTTTTATTTAGCCGGCTCAAACTCTGTCCATTTTCCGTTAATCAGCTTTTCCAGTTTTCCGAATTCAGGATTTCCGTTTTCACGTCCTTTAACTCGGACAGGATTTATCCAATCGTGTTGACAGTTCGGCTCTGGATTTGGAATTTCGTTCCATTCCGATTTCTGAACTCCGTATTCTGTCAAAACAGATTCCAATGCATCATATTCCGTTTCATACCATTCGTCCCATTCTGCTCGGCAATCCTCATTTTTTTTATATCCGAATAGGTAAGTTCCATAATCGTCATTAAAAATCATAAGTCTCACAATTCCGTCTTTCGGTTTGGTCAGATTTACAATTTTTCTCATTCAGATTTGGTTTTTGTCAAATGTTGCACAACGTTTATTATAAAAGAAGTAGGGCTGAAAATAGGCAATTACCTTTCGGATTATCAACAAGCCAAATCTTTTGCATTTTGTTTTAAATTATTTTTATAAAAGCCAAATCAAAAGATTTGGCGACCTCGCAAATGTGCCAAAACATTGGGTTTAGCACTTACTTGCCCTATTTTTTTTATACAGTGTTGTGCAACGTTGTTCTCACATTTCTTTTACGATATAATCTTTTTTCTCAAGGACTTTTCCTGTTTTACTATCTATAATTAATAATTGTGGATAGTTTTTAGAATCATCTTCGTAAACAACCTCCCATAGAATTTCTTGGGTTTCGAAATCTCTAAATTGTCTTATCGCAACTTTGTTAGCATCAGTTACATATTTTTTTTCTAAAAAGTTCCTCAAATCAAAAATAGAAAAGGTAAAGTCATAATCATAAATATTCTTTAAATTTCCTTCTTCATCATAGTCATATAGTTTGCCAATCACAACATTATATCCTGCATTATATATTAAATTGTCATTTTCATCGATATTTATTTTACCTACAAATTTATTATAAGATGATTTTAAATTTCCGTTGCCATAAAAATGTGAATATCTGATTATTGAATCTCCTGATTTCAAAACTTTTTTTGTGGCGTAAGTATCTCCCCACGAGATGTAAGTTCGCTCATTATTTTTTTTGTTTAATTCCATATAATGACCACTAACAACTCTATTATGCAATGGATTGTAACTCGTGTCTACTTTAACAAATCTATTTTTATTGTCTTGATTTTTAGCATTAATTAATGCCTGTTTATTGAGTCTTTCAGTTGAATAGTCAGATTTGTTATTTTGGATTATTATCGGTGTTTGACAAGAAACCAAAATTGCAAAGTATATTGAAAAAACAATTTTAAATCTCATTACTTAATTTTTTTTCAATGTTGCACAACGTTTAGTATAACCGAAGTTACGGGATTAAAGTTAATGTTTTTCGGTTAAGCACTGACGTTAGCAATTACGCGTGGATTCGGACGCAGTCGAATCCGCCATAATTGCGGTTATACATTGTTGCCAGTAGTACTTCTACACGCTATTGCAATTAGTCATCCTCAAATTCACGTTTCCATTCCGCCATCCAGTTTTTTAATTCCGTCGTTCGCATATCATTTTGTTCAGTTATACAAATATTATAGAAAGGTAAACCTCCTTGTGCTCCATCTCTACTTTGATATTCAATTATTTTGCATTTTCCTTCACAATAAATTTCCCATCCGTTTTGGCTGTCAATCAGAAATGATTTGTAATTCTCTGCATCGGAATTACCGATACTGTCAAGAAATCTAACACTTTCATTATAAGTTTTTTCGAGTTCTATTTTTGATTTAGTCTTCTTTTCCGCAATGTCAGCTCTAACTTCTATTGTGCTTTTAGATTGGTCAGTTATATTTTCAGATTGCGCTTTGCATTGGCTAAAAACCATTATTGATAATATTATCGAAATCAGATGTGGATATTTAGTCATTCGAGTATTTTTTGTATTACTGGCAACGTCCCGTATAAAAACAGTGCGAGCGGGCGAGCGTGATTGTCCGCAGGACAATCCGCTAAGCAAGCGAGCATGGAGTTTCGATTTGAGACAGGTTTAAGCATTGTTTTTATACGTTGTTGTAAAACGTTTTTTATGTTTCCTTTGAGTAAATAAGAATCGGATTTTTCTAATTTCTTATTCTGTTATTTTTTATCCTCAAATGCCAATACTTTACAGCTTAAAAATGTAAATAATTAATGCGATTATTATATAAATCAGTCCAACAATCAATAATGGAACAAATGTCCATTTCCATTTAAGTTTTTTGGTCAGATTTGAATTCCACAACAAGATCAACCCGATTATATAAAATGGCAATCCAAATAAAGTTGTATAAGGAAGCATCACAAATAATACAGAAATAGAAATCAGGATTTTTGTTGCCAACTTCAATTTCTTATCAGATATATTTTTTGATTTTATCAACTTCGTTTTTCTTAATGTTTTACAACATGTGGATAAATACAATATTGCATTTATTCCCATTATATCTTCACAAATCTAAAGGATTTTTTATTGAATTAAAACTGGCTGTAGATACATGTGTGTAAATTTCTGTGGTTTTTGTTGAGTTATGACCCAGTAATAG
Source organism: uncultured Aequorivita sp. (assembly GCA_937125455.1). Taxonomy (GTDB): domain Bacteria; phylum Bacteroidota; class Bacteroidia; order Flavobacteriales; family Flavobacteriaceae; genus Aequorivita. The sequence goes on along the minus strand of CAKZLK010000061.1, from coordinate 106,817 downwards.
TTGGATATATCTTAAATCTGTTCCAGACTCAAGTAGATGTGTGGCAAAACTGTGTCTTAATGTATGCGGTGTTACTGTTTTGGCAATCTTAACTTTTTTTGCAGCTCTTTTTACTATTGTGCTTACACTGGATGTACTGTACGGAATACCGCCAACTCCCTCAAACAAATATTTTTTTGGTCTATATTGTTTAAAATACACTCTCAAATCTTCCAATAAGGTTGCTGAAAGCAATGTATATCTGTCCTTGTTTCCTTTCGCATCTTTGATGTGTATAACCATCCGCTCACTATCTATATCCCCCAACTCCAGATTCAACAGTTCGCTTCTCCTTAATCCCGCTGAATACAAGGTGCTGATAATACATTTATGTTTTAGATTTTTTGTTGTTGAAATCATTCGCTTAACTTCATCCTTTGACAATACAATAGGGAGTGTTTTTTTCTTTCTCGGTCTTTCCAAATCATAATATGTATTGGGCATGCCCAGAACAACTTCATAATAGAACTTTATACTGTTTATAGCCTGGTTAATATATGAATCTGAGCTATTGTTCCTGATCAGAAAATCCAAATACTCACGAATATTTCTATCGTTTATATCCCGAATTTCTACATTTTTAAAGTGGTTTAAAAATTTCTCAAAGCACGAAACATAACTTCTTACCGTGTTGTTTGAATATTTTTTAAGCTTTAGTTTTTCTATATATTCTTCTGGGCAGGTTCTATGGTTTAAGGGCAATTCTCTTTTTTTTATCCATTGGATATCAAAAACCTCGTTCAATTGTTTTGACCTTGTTTTTTCAAAGAAATAACTACAGTTGATCCAAGCCACACCTTTAAACGTCTTAAAAATGGCATCAATATTTTGGCCTGTGTTCGGAAGTAGGTAAATGGAATTTTGTTTATCCCAAGCTATGTCTGGCAATCCTTTGGTCAGTGCCACCAGAACCTTATCCATCTTAAAATCTAGACCAATGTATTTTTTGTTTGAGATAAATAGATGTCTCAATGTTATAAACCTATCCAATTTCATATATACATTTTTGATTAAGATACCCACTTTGAGTATCTTAGTTGTTGATTATGCGTATATTATACGTATAGAATACGCTTTTAATAATGTAATATGAAGTGTCTTTTTTGCAAAAAAGAAATTAATGGCCGATCTGATAAAAAATTTTGTGATGTTTATTGCAAGAGCAGTTACCATTACAAAAAATCCAAGGAGGAAACTCCTAGTTTCTTCAAAAAGGTTGATCGTCATTTAAAATTAAACCGAAAGTTGTTGAAACACTACAACAAAGCAGGGAAATCAACTATACGCGCAACGGATTTGGTTGAGGCGGGATTTAACCCGAATTATTTCACTCATTTTTGGAAAAACAAAAAAGGGGACGTATATCTCTTTGTTTATGAATTCGGTTTTTTCCGAATTAAGGACAATGGGAAAGAAAAGTATGTTTTAATTAAATGGCAAAAATTTATGGAGAAGTAAGTTGCAATGGTTATAGCAACGGGTATTGGAACGCTTTGTGGCCGAAATGCAACCGAAATGTAATTTATTGAACGTCATTGCAACGGTTATCGCAACGGGAAATGCAACGGGTATTGAAAAGGTTTGTGACCGAAATGCAACTGGCAATTTTTTTATATATTGCACTGTAAATTAGTATTAATTGAGTGAACACGACGCTGAACACGTTTTTGAACACAACCCATAATATATAGGTTCCAAAGCTCGCTAAAATTCATAAAAAATGAATTAATTGAGAGCTCATAACCCGAAGGTCACTGGTTCGAGTCCAGTTCCCGCTACAACAAAGCTCCAAGTTTACTTGGGGCTTTTTTTATTTATAAATTCTGTAATTTTAAAGGTATATTTAACCAAATAAATGCTGTGGATTATTTCCTGATCATCACCATCATAATTACGCTTGCGGCAACATTCGGCTATATAAATGTGCGATTTTTAAAACTGCCGAACACCATTGGGCTTATGCTTATAACAATTGTGTTTACCTTCGGTATTTTTGCATTGAGCTATGTTAATCCTACGCTTTTAAATGCCGAAAAATATATAATTACCAAAATAGATTTTCGAACGACCCTGCTGGATATAATGCTTAGCTTCCTTCTTTTTGCGGGAGCACTCCATACAAATTTTGAACAATTAAAGGTACAGCGCTGGCCAATTTTAATTTTCTCCACCTTAGGGGTTGTGGTTTCCACTTTTCTCGTCGGCACATTTTTATATATACTCCTTCAATTTACGGGATTGGAAGTGGAATATTTATACTGTATCCTTTTCGGAGCATTAATATCTCCCACCGATCCTATAGCGGTATTGGGAATCATGAAAAAAGCTAAAGTGCCAAAAAACCTGGAAGCTAAAATTGTTGGCGAATCACTATTTAATGACGGGGTGGGCGTAGTGGTTTTTCTCACCATTTTTGAAATCGCAAATTTGGGGGCTGAAAATGTTAGCACTTTAGGTGTTTTAAAGCTATTTGGAACTGAGGTAATTGGCGGAATTGCACTAGGCTTACTTTTAGGGTGGGTTACGTACCGTCTTTTAAAAACTATTAATGATTACGACATTGAAGTGATTATTACCTTAGCTGCAGTAATGGCCGGAACTGTTGTGGCTGAACGCCTTCACGTTTCCGCTCCCTTGGCAATGGTAACGGCTGGCCTTTTTATTGGTAATGATATTGTAAGGCAGGGAGCAATGAGTGAACTAACAGAAACCTATGTGGACAAATTTTGGGAGCTTATGGATATTCTACTTAATACCATTTTGTTCGTTTTGATTGGTATGGAAATGCTTGCACTGGAGTTTAAGGGAATCTATATTTTGGCAGGGCTCATCGCTATTCCTGTGGTACTTATTAGCCGATATACATCTTTAATTTTACCCGTAAATTTCTTTAAAAGAAAGTTGAACTTTGTTCCCCACACTGCAAAAATTATGACTTGGGCCGGCCTTCGCGGAGGAATTTCCATAGCATTGGCACTCGGACTAACCGAAGTTATGCACCGTGAGTTATTTTTGGTTATAACCTATGTGGTCGTGGTATTTTCAATTTTAGCACAGGGACTTTCTGTAGGTAAAATGGTTAAAAGATTGATTCCCCAAGAATCAAATCAAAATTCTCAAAATTAATTCAGAATTGTTTCCTTTTTCTGGGTGACTCGTCCACTTTTAATCGTCCAATGTTTTAACAAGATTTTTACATCTCATTTATTAACTTCGCATACTCTTCTAAATTTTTAAGAAATGACATACTCAAAAAGCAGCTTTCTTTTATCGCTGCTCCTTTTCGCTTTCTCTGCTGTAATTTCAGCACAGGAAGTAATCCCAGACAATCAACATCTTTTCGATAACTTTTCATACAGACAAGGAAATGTCTACCGTTCGGCCTCTGGAAAACCAGGTCCTGAATATTGGCAGAATTCTGCAGATTATAGTTTGGAAGCAACCCTAGATGATAAAAACCATACCGTTTCTGGGGATGTAACAATTCACTATACAAACAATAGTCCTGAAACATTAGATTTTATTTGGCTTTATTTGGAACAGGATCGTTTCACCGAAAATTCCCGTGGAACGCTTACAACACCTGTTCAAGGAAACCGCTATAATGGAGACGTAGAAGGCGGTTTTGAATTGAGTAATGTTTCTGCAAAAACCAAAACGGGTACGTCTTCAAAATATTTAATCACAGATACCCGTATGCAACTTTGGCTAGATAAACCGTTAGCGGCAAAAGGAGGCGAAGTTGATATAAAAATGAATTTCAAGTTTAAAGTTCCAGTAGAAGGAATGGACCGAATGGGTAGGCTTGATGTAAAAGACGGCACTATTTACGCCATTGCACAGTGGTACCCGAGAGTTTGTGTTTTTGACGATGTGGTAGGCTGGAATACGGATCCTTATTTGGGCGCAGGTGAATTTTATTGCGAATACGGAAACTACGACGTGAAAATTACTGCTCCAGCAGACCAAACCGTAATCTGTTCAGGTAAGTTGGAAAACCCAAACGAAGTTTTGACCAAAACGCAACAGGAACGCTTAGCAGCGGCTGCTAAAAGCGACAAGACAGTCTACATTATAAAACCAGAGGAGGTTGGTAAACCAGCCGCTCACACCAAAACCAGTGGGATGGTTACTTGGCATTTTAAAATGGAAAACACTAGAGACGTTGCTTGGGCATCTTCAAAAGCATTTATCTGGGACGCAGCAAAAATTAACCTTCCCGAGGGAAAAACTGCGCTTGCTCAATCGGTATATCCTAAAGAAAGTGATGGAGAAATTGCGTGGTCACGTTCTACGGAATATACAAAGGCATCTATAGAATTTTACTCTAAAACCTATTTTCCTTTTCCTTATCCAAATGCTATCAATGTAGCCGCCAGCGTTGGCGGAATGGAATATCCGGGTGTTAGTTTTTGCGAATATAAAAATAGGGGGGCAGCCGATCTTTGGGACGTTACCGATCACGAATTTGGTCATAACTGGTTCCCGATGATTGTCGGTAGCAACGAGCGCCGCTATCCATGGATGGATGAAGGTTTCAATACTTTTATAAACCATTATAGCACTAAAGATTTCGACAATGGTGTATTTGTCTCCTCTCAAGACAATCCACGTAACTTGGTGCAATATCTTACCTATGAAAACCGAGAAGGGATTGATACCTATCCAGATGTTGCAGACGCAAGAAATCTTGCATATACCGCCTATTATAAACCTGCTGTTGGACTCTTTCTGCTTCGCGAATACATTCTCGGGCCTGAACGTTTTGACAATGCTTTTAAAAGCTACATACATACTTGGGCATATAAACACCCGCAACCAAATGATTTTTTTAATCACATTGAAAACGTAGCAGGCGAAGACCTTGCATGGTTTTGGAAAGGCTGGTTTTATGGAAATGGCAATATAGATTTGGGTATAACTGAAGTAAAACCCTATTTGGGCAATTATCTAATTACAGTTGAAAACGATGGGCAAATCCCGATGCCTGTAGATCTGCAAGTAATTTATTCAGACGATACCACTGAAAATATTGAGCTTCCAGTAGAAATTTGGCAACGTGGAAATAGCTGGACTCACCTTTTGAAAACTACAAAACAAGTAAAACGTGTGGTTTTAGACCCTAATAAAATGTTGCCAGATGTGAATGTTTTGAATGATACTTGGAATAAACTTTAAAAGATTAAAAGTTTAAAAAAAGACGCCTCTAAACTTTAAAGTTTGGAGGTGTCTTTTTTTTGTCCGTTCGAGCGCAGTCGAGAACTAAGCACTTAAAGTTAACAACCGCCCAAATGCACTTCTGGATATTTGCTTGCATCAATCGTTGCTTTTTTACTTTTTCGCACTAATTCAATGGCTTCATCTGTACTGTATTTATGGGGACCAATATAAAAAGTGGCTCCGCGTTTCCCCAATTCCTTTATATATTCCACAGGATCTGAATTCGGAGCGGGAGGTGCTTCGGCAGCCATATATAAATTTCCATTTTCTGCGGAAGGTGCTTTGGGAGCTTTCATTTTACTTTCCTTAAGGCTTAAAATCGGTTTGTCAGACAAAATTACTTTTCCGTTCCCAACATTTTCTTTGAAGACATTGATTGTTAATCCTTTATTCTTTTTAAGTAAATCGTTTGCTTGATCTAAAGTAATAACCTTGTCATTGTAGTAATACGTTGTATTATCTAACCTCGCTTGAGTATTAAAATGAAAGCCAGTTTCTCTAGATCTCGAAATATTTAATTCACTGCCATTTTTATTTGGAGGGGTTGGCGGTGTTTTTGGAGATGGAGGAGGAGGTGGAACGCATTCTGGAAACAGTTCGGCATTTGCCTTTTGCGCATCGGTCATTTTACGGTAAATTGATTCTAGGCTCTCTAAATCTTTCTTTTTAATGATTCTCTTTTCAATATCGACTGCGTTGTATTTTTTTGCCAGTTTGTTGTATTCAGCAAGCTCTGCTTCAGTGGCTTTTTGTTGAATAATCTCTGATTGAATTTCCTTTTTTACAACTTCTCTCGTGCTAAAGCCAAAAATCAATAGAGATAGTAGCGGAAAAATTAAGAAGCTTCTAAGCCAAATACTTCTTTTTGAGGTGTGTGTGTTCATAACTGTAAAACGTTTTTTGATGGATGAATAATTGATTGAATGCGCCAAAGCTGGCGTAGATGCATGTGATGAGAATGCCAATAATATTTTTTGATAGGCTGAGGTTTCTGCACCAGCGTTTAAAACGGCGCGATCTGCTAGAAATTCGTGATTCAGTTTTATACTCCTTTTTATGAAATAAAACAGCGGATTAAACCAAAATATAATTTGCAAAAATTCGACAAATAGAATATCCAAACTATGCTTTTGAATTGCATGTGCTTGTTCGTGAAGCAATACTTCACTTGGTATTTCATTGTCTTCAAATTGCCGTTTATTCAGAAAAATATAGCTGAAAAAAGTATGCGGAATTACAGTTTCTTTTAAAAGAACTTGTATAAAACTACTGTTTCGGTATTTCGGGTTCTTTTGTATTTGTTGAATTAAACTGAAAAGATTCCTAAAAAATTTCACGCTACAAAACAAAACGCCCAAACCATAAATCGTCCATAAAATATACGCCCAGTAGTTGGTGGTTTGTTCTACTTGCGTAAAAATTATTTGTGGGGCGTCTTCCGAAGCAACTGCAATAACTGGCGAAAATTCAGCGTAGGTTGTAAAAGAGATGAGCGGAATTAAAAAAGAAGCCAATAAACTTCCATATAAGTAAAATCGCTTAAAAGTGTGAATGGAAGTGTTTTCCAAAACAAGTTTGTAAAATGCAAAGAACAGGGCGAGACAAGCTGCGGATTTTAAGAGATAGAGTTCCATACTTATTTCTTTTTAATTTCAGAATCTATAAGCGTTTTCAATTCCTCCAATTCTTTTTTGGAGAGATTGGTTTCTTCGGTAAAAAACGAAGCAAACTGAGAAGGACTGTTATTAAAGAAATTTTTGATCAATCCATTAACGTGTTTTGAAAAATAGTCCTTCTTTTTTACCAAAGGGAAATATTCTCGAGAACGTCCCTGCTGTTTGTAATCTACAAAATTTTTGTCCTGCATACGTTTTAAAAGCGTGGCGACTGTTGTTGTGGCGGGCTTTGGTTCGGGATAGGCTTCCACTAAATCTTTCATAAAAGCACGCTCCTTTTTCCAGAGGAGTTGCATTAATTGTTCTTCGGCGTTTGAGAGCGTCATTTCTTTAATTCTTATAATTAACTCTACAAACGTAGAACAAATATTTTAATTCTACAAATGTAGAGGCTGAATTTTTTAAAATCATATGTTTTTGAATAGTTTATATTTGCAACCTCATTCTCCATAGCCTTAGTGAAGGAGTATAAATTTTAATTAAATGAATTCAGAAAAAGACCTACAAGAAAGAAGTGGTAACAAATGTGAACTTTGCGGTTCGGAGGAAAATCTAAGTGTGTATGAAGTGCCTAATTCTCCAACGGATGTGGCAGAAACTAGCATTTATATTTGCAACACTTGTAAAGAACAAATAGAAGATCCAGAAAAAGTTGAGGCAAACCATTGGCGTTGTTTAAACGACAGTATGTGGAGCACAGTTCCTGCCGTACAAGTTATGGCTTGGCGTATGCTGAACCGTTTAAAAACGGAAGGCTGGCCACAGGATTTACTGGACATGATGTATCTTGAAGATGAAACCAAAGAATGGGCAAAAGCTGGAGTTGCAGAAAGTCAAGGTGAAGCAGTTATTCACCGAGATAGTAATGGTGTTATTTTGGAAGCGGGAGATTCTGTGGTTTTAATAAAAGATTTGAAGGTGAAGGGAAGTAGTATGGTAGCCAAACAAGGCACTGCCGTTCGAAGAATTTCACTAGATCACGAAAACGAAAAATACATTGAAGGTAAAGTTGATGGGCAACAGATAGTAATTATTACAGATTTTGTAAAGAAAATATAATCTGGTGGCACAATCTTTGAAAATGCTTGGGTAAATAAACTAGTATGAAAACAATAAACTACTTCGTTCTCTTTTCGGTCTTTATGCTTAACAGTGCCATAGGACAAAACAGTTATAACCTTGAATTTTTTACTCAAGAAACTGCACCGTTTACAATTTTCATCAATGGTATTCAACAACATGCAGCTCCTGCTAAAAATGTTCGTATTGAAGGTTTTGAACAGCCAGTGCTAAAATTGCAATTAACTTTTGAAGATAATAGTGATGCGGTTACAAAAACACTCTATATGCCAGAGGAATCTTCAGAAATAGTATATCAAATAAAGAATACAAATAAGGGTGTTAAAGTAAGGTTCTTTAGTTCTGTTGCCTTGCAAGAGGATTTTCCAGTAAGCGCCCACCCAGATATTATTGTAGTACCATACGCTACAGTGCCGGTTGTGGTACAAAGTACAACAACTACCACCACCAGAGGAAATAATACTGGTATGCATATGGACGTAAATGGTGATGGAGTAGGAGTAAATGTTTCTGTAAATGTTGGAGGTAATGATGGTTATTATGAACAAACCACGTCCACAACTACTATAACTAACACTACTGTAACGGATGTTTATGTAATGGACGGCTATAACGGGAAAATAGGATGCCCTTGGCCATTGACCGACGCGGATTTCCAAGAAGCGAAAAAAACAATAAAGGACAAAGCATTTGACGATACAAGGTTAGGTCTTGCAAAACAGATTATCCAGTCCAATTGTATGTTCGCGGATCAAGTCCGTGATTTGGTGGAATTGATGAGTTTTGATGATACGCAGTTGGAGCTTGCAAAATTCGCATATCCATATACCTACGACATAGGGAATTATTTCAAAGTGAGCCAAGCTTTCGATTTTGAAAGCTCCGTGGAAGAACTCAATGAATATATAGCAAACTACCGTTGGTAGCGAACGAATTTAACTAAAAAAAAGACCTGCAAGATTTCGCCGATGGCTTTCTTGCAGGTCTTTCTAAAAATTCCCGAAAGATCTAGGAAATCTTATGGGTCAGATCAATAGAAATTTACTTACTCATCTCCGTAAAGAAATGGTAAAACTGCGGAATGGTTTCAATTCCTTTTAAGTAATTCCAAATCCCAAAATGTTCGTTTGGCGAGTGGATGGCGTCGCTGTCTAAGCCGAAGCCCATCAAAATAGTTTTGCTTTTCAATTCTTTTTCAAATAGTGCAACAATCGGAATACTTCCCCCACTGCGTTGTGGGATTGGGGTTTTGCCAAAAGTTTCTTCATACGCTTTTTCAGCTGCTTTATAGCCCAAACTGTCTATGGGTGTAACATAAGCTTGTCCGCCGTGATGTGGTTTTACTTTCACGTGAACCCCTGCTGGCGCGATGCTTTCAAAATGTTTTGTGAAAAGTTCTGTAATCTTTTTCCAATCCTGGTTTGGCACCAAACGCATACTTATTTTGGCGTATGCCTTGCTGGCAATTACAGTTTTTGCGCCTTCACCAATGTAACCGCCCCAAATTCCGTTTACGTCTAAAGTAGGTCTGATGGAATTTCTTTCATTTGTTGAATATCCTTTTTCGCCATACACAGCATTAATGCCGATTGCTTTCTCATATTTTTCAAGGTTAAAAGGTGCTTCGGCCATTTTATCACGTTCCGTTTTCGAAAGATTTTCCACATCATCATAAAAACCCGGAATGGTGATATGTTTATTTTCATCGTGAAGCGAGGCTATCATTTTTGTCAGGACATTAATTGGATTTGCCACGGCACCCCCATACAATCCACTATGAAGATCACGGTTTGGCCCTGTAACTTCCACTTCCACATAACTTAGTCCGCGCAATCCAGTAGTAATGGAAGGTACGTCTGGTGCGATCATTCCTGTGTCGCTTATTAAAATTACATCGTTTGCTAATTTTTCGCGATTTCTTTCCACAAACCATCCTAGACTTTCACTTCCCACTTCTTCCTCGCCTTCAATCATAAATTTTACGTTGCAAGGCAATTGATTGGTCTCTGTCATATATTCCAAGGCCTTTACATGCATATACATCTGGCCTTTATCGTCACAACTTCCACGGGCAAAAATGGCACCTTCGGGATGTAATTCTGTTTTTTTTATAACTGGTTCAAATGGTGGGCTATCCCATAAATCTACTGGATCTGGGGGTTGCACGTCATAATGGCCATACACTAAAATAGTTGGCAATTTTTTATCGATTATCTTTTCGCCATACACAATTGGGTACCCAGGTGTTTCACAGATTTCTACTGAATCGCAACCTGCTTTTTTAAGTTGTGTTTTTACGGCTTCTGCGGTTTTCAGAACATCTTTTTTATAGGCTGAATCGGCGCTGATGGAAGGTATTTTCAACAGTTCTATCAATTCGTCTAAAAATCGTTCTTTGTTTTTTTCAATATAAGGTTTTGCACTTTTCATTATAAATAATTTTTTTTTCTAAAAGTACTAAAAATACAGTAATTTGTAGGCTGAATCAACGCTTTCATTTTTATGCAAAACGCTTTTTTAAAGTTGCCTTTTTACTTTTCAGAAGAAAAACTTTTGAACGAATTAGGAATTTGCAAAGAATATAGCTTTATCTCCCATTATAACCAAAATGATTATTCGGGTGAATGGACTTCCATTGCTTTGCGTTCGCAAAACGGTGAAATGAACAATATTTTTGCCCTTCCATATGGCGAAGAAAAATATAAAGACACCGAGCTTCTCCTGAAATGCAACTATTTTAAAGAGGTTGTTGATTTCCTTAAATGTGAAAAAGAATCCATTCGACTTCTGAATTTAAAACCTGGTAGTGCTATAAAAGAACATACGGATTATAACCTAGGTTACGAAGACGGTGTTTTCAGAATTCACATTCCTATTACTACAAATGAAGATGTCCATTTTTTTATCGATTCCAAAGAAGTGAAAATGCTTCCAAGTGAATGTTGGTATGGAAATTTCAACTTGTCACATAGTGTTCGAAATAATGGAAAAACAGATAGAGTCCATTTGGTGGTAGACTGTCTGCGCAATGAATGGTCTGATGCCTTATTTTTAGAATGTGGCTATAACTTTGAAGTAGAAAATAACCAGCCTGAATATTCTAATGAAACAAAATTACAAATGATTGAACAGTTAAAATTAATGGATACCGAAATTTCTAGAGAAATGATAGCACAATTACAAAAAGAACTTTAATGAAAAAAGTGATGGATCGCGAGGTTGTTTTGATGAAGATTTTTGATTTTTTGGAGGAAATACAACTTCCTTTCACTTTGAATGAAATAGGGGATGACACTTTTTTGCCAGGTATTCAAATCAAAAAGGGAGTCTTGCAAATTGATTTAGAAAAACTAAAATATCCTGGTGATTTGCTCCACGAAGCAGGACATATTGCAGTGTCATGTTCCACAGATCGCGAAAGCCTCAATGACAATATTATTGAAAACAATAGTGAAAAAGCTGGAGATGAAATGGCGGTTTTAATATGGTCTTTTGCCGCTGCTCAAAAAATTGGCTTGGAAACGGAGGTCGTTTTTCATGACAAAGGTTATAAAGGAGAGGCAAAATGGCTGAGGGAACAATTTGAAAGTGGGAAATATATTGGACTCCCACTACTACAATGGATGGGCTTGGCCGATGCGGAAGGAGAACATGCATTCCCAAAAATGAAGACTTGGCTTCGGGAATAAATGCCGCAAAATTTTTTTGGAATAAGTTAGCGAACATTTAGAAGTATTATTTATATTTGCACTCCTTTTACAATATGTCCTAAGTGTTGTAAAGGATTTTGATGCAGGCGTGGTGGAATTGGTAGACACGCTAGACTTAGGAGCTATGCAAATATAAAGCGTTAAAATTTTAAAATGCGGGCGTGGTGGAATTGGTAGACACGCCAGACTTAGGATCTGGTGCCGCGAGGTGTGAGAGTTCGAGTCTCTCCGCCCGTACTAAAGCCGAAGAGAAATCTTCGGCTTTTTCTGTTTATAATTCACTCCAAAAAAATGTCAGGTACAACATAGGTACAACATCTAGGGTTTTTTAATTGATAAATAAGTTTTGGTGTTTATTAATTTCATTTACAATTATAACTATCGTAAACGGACTAATTGCTTAAAACTTCCTTCCTTTTAAGTTGATATTGCCTAAATAGAGTCAAATCTACCTTTAATTGCTGTAAATCATATGCTCTTAAGCTATAAACTATCTTTCTGCAACACTTTTTGTATTTAGGCTTCCCACATATTGGGCATTCATTATTTGGTTGATACTTGGTGCCACTTATCGCAGTTTCCAAAAGTAAAATAATGTCTTCAAAATTCTCAAGGTCAAATTCTTCTTTATAAAATTGAGTTATGCCCTCAAAATGATGTTTGTATTCCCCATTAGCGTACTCACCAGTTGATTCCTTGTAGTGGTAATTGGCAAAAAATGGATATATAACTTCCCTGTAAAATTCTTCAAATTGTATTCCTTGTCTTTTTTTCTCAATAGTTTGTGCGGAATGTCTAAACAACAAACACCGTCCTTTGAAATATGAAAATCCCAATCTCTATTAATTACTTTGGTTTTCTCGACTACGATAGGTATGGTATATGGGTATTCTTTTTCATTTATAAATATGATGATTTCAAAATGTCCCCAAAGTTTATATTGCTTGTCGAGAATACTAATTTTTCCTTCAAGGGCAAGATAACCTGCTTTTTGGCTTTCCCCTTCTTTGAAAGAATAGTATTTATTCAAAAAGCTATCAATATCAATATTGAGGTTATTTTCAATCATAATTGAAATAAGGCCTGCTTTTTGAAGCGATAGGATACAAATCACGGCTATTTCTATGTGGATCTGGCGATGTATTTATGGTTAGAATCAAAACCCCCATATCGTTCTGCACGGCCAAATTGTTATCAACCAAATAGCGTTCCCAGTCAAAATTATATTGATAGTACTTTCTTCCGTCCTCATAATCATGTATTTCTTTACTTCGTTTTTCAAAATACTTATCTTTTCTTAGTTGAGTCGTTATATTATGACCTACAACAATCCCACTGTTTATAGCATTACTTTGCATTTTGGGGGCAAGGCTAGTATGTAGGCTACAAGTAGTAACCTCCCCTGATTCACCCGTGCCAGAATAAAACCAATCTACTTGTTTTGAATGCCCCAAATCCAGCCCTGCTCTTGTATGAATATCTTGAATTCCATTTTCCTCAAAAAAGCTTTTAAGGTCATTTTTGACGAAATATGATATCATAGAAAAGGCTTTTAAAGCATCCTCCACGGCCTTAAGTTTTTCGATATTTTTCCCACCAAAATAAACCATGAGGCCGTCTCCTTGTATTCGATGCACATATCCGCCACAGAGATTTACTGCAAAAATTGAAGCTCGGATGATACTTTCTGTTATCAATCTTACTGTGCCCTTTGTAAAGTTATTAAAGAGTTTAGTGCTTTTCTTTACGTCTATAAATCCAGATATTATCCAATGCTCTTCAACCAAATTTGTACCTTTTAGGTAAACGAAATCAGGATGGCTTCCCAGTGGTTGGTAATCAAATGTTTGTTGTACACCCATTTCTTTTGCAAACATTTTCATCTCGGGTGATAGTTCTTTACCAGGAAGCTCATTTCTTAACAATTTAAGATATTCACGATTGCTATCCACTATGGATTCACTTAGACCGTAAATTTTATTTGATCTAGTAGGGTCGTTTTCAACCGCTTTTCGGATGACATTTTTGTAATTTTCGAATAAGTTCATTTTAGGAAGTTATTTTGATTAATATGTATGTTACAGGTGCTAAAAGCACAAATTGTATGATTAAAAGAATACAAGCCCATTTAAGCTTTCTGAATTTTGATATTAAGCCTTTTGAAAGAACATAAACTTGATTTCTTAAGTCTTTCACATCAGCCTTCTTGTCCTGATTTTTTGATAGTTCACAAAAATGTTGAGATTTTTTTTGTCCGATACTAGCAAAATAATACAAGGACTCTATTTCCGTTTTTTTAGAAAAGTAGGGCATACTGGCTAATGCCAACAGTATGAGGCTACACACTCCAAATGCAATAATAGCCGCTAAAAAAATCAATAGCCAGTTTTCTTTATCGAGAAGGTCTTGTATTTGAGTTAAGAGCGTAATAATACCACCTGTTATAAATGTATTAATGGCTATGTAAACAGTCGTTTTATTATTAACGCTATCGTAATAGTGGTCTAGCCGATTAACTGTGTATTCTAATCTTTCTTTTTCCATAATAAATAAATTATTAACTAGGCTGATTCCAACGAGCCAGCCTAGTTGATTACTTAATAAGCTTTGCAATAGCTGATACAGCTGCTACAAATGTTATAACAGTAATAAGTGTGGAAATAACTTTGGCGTTATCCCCGTTTAAATGCAGACAAGTGTCTTTTTCGCAAAGACTCAACTTGTCGTTTTGAAATGAATATCTCATTCTCAAAAATTAAAATAGCCCAAGTTCACAGCATTTGGGTTTCGCTGAAGTACTACCTACTTTTATCGGTAATCCCTTTAAACTTTCCGCCGCTGGTTTTTACATCCATAAATTTACCAGAGTTGGAATTAATTTTGACGTAAAGCCCGGTTTTAGGGTTTAGTACTTGGGAACGATTTTTTACGGCCCCTTTTCTTGCGTTGTCACCATAAGGTTTGTTCTTTGCCATAATAGTTAATATTAATAATTAAACAAATAGGTTTCTATTACCATTTTGGTAGTGAGGTATAACTCTAGATGAAAAGGGAAGATTATGCGGGAAAGACTTGTAGATACCGAAATAAACGGTATATTTGTGTCGTCAAAAACAAAGTCTTTATAGATAATATTCCAATCTTATCTTAAAGTAAATTAGAGAGCTGGTATCAAATTGATATCAGCTTTTTTTAAAGTGCTTTTATAAATTCCATATACTTTTTTTCTTTAACAATAGTGCTCAATATTTCATTAACCGATAAGGCATTTACTCCATTGCTTTCGGCACATTCTTTTATAAGTTCATTTCTTTCTACGAGAACGCCATTTATAGTTTTACAATAATAAATAGCGGCAAAATCCATAATTTGCAGTCCGGCAAAATTTATACTTTCTTTGCAGCAAAACTTAAAAAATTCACCTTTGAGCGAATATGTGTGTATTTTACCTTCTTCCACTAACCGATTTAAGTGATTTCGCTGCACGTAATCATAACAAGGGGATTCAAGGGCCATTTCAGTAACATAAAATGAATCTGATGAACTGTCCAAAATTCTTAGACTGTCCAAAAGAAGCAAAAATTCTATGTCGCTGAATATATACATTTAGTTTCGCATAAAGTTTTTTCCGCCAAACCTGGCATTAATGTCTTTTATAGTCATATTTGACAATTCTGCCGCTTTTGCTGGCGACAATAGGGACTTGCCTTCTTGATTGTCCATATTCAATCCTTTAGCCAAAAGGCTAAAAAACCGTTTTGGCTTTTCAACACCGTGATACTCCCCTAATGAAGTATCATCATTTTCTCGCCATTGGTCATACTTTTCCTTCCACGAGTGATAGGTGTCCCAATTAATTATTTTGAGGGTAAGAGCACGAATTATGATTGCCAAAATGGATATTCCGTATGCAGCTTTGATGTTTTTTAGTTCTTCAAGGGTAATTCCATTTCTTTCATTATTAAAGTGATCATAAAGCACATCTTCAAAGAGAAGCATCGCCCCTGCAAAATGATCACAAAAGCGTTCGATTTTTTTATGATCATCGATATCAAAATCAAGAATTAAATGAGCCAGTTCGTGTAGGGTTGTAAAACGCCTTCTTGCTACATCTGAGTTTATTGCGTTAAGTACAATGATAGGGACTTCACCTGCCCAACCTGAAAATGCAACAAAGCTATTCGGCTTTTCAACCTCAAAGATTTTAACCCCTTTGTTTTCCAAAAGGTGAATCACATCGTATATGGGGTTATTACCAAGTTTCCATTTTTTACGGATTAACTTAACTGCATCTTCAACATCAGCGCCTTTACTTATCACAATATTCTCTACTGGATTTTTGAACTTGATTTTATCGTTCATTATATTTTCCAGTTCTATAATATTGAAGAAATCACTTGAAATGGTTTCTATAATTTCATTTTCAAAAATTTTATACGAATCTTGTTTTTCACGATACTCAATATTGGTCATTGAAAATGCAGACTTATCGGTATTAAGATATTCTAAATTAGTACTTTCGGTATTTATAATATCGAATGGCTTTAGCTTTAGTACCTTGGAAAAACGTATTAAATGATTGGTTTTCATTTCTCGCTTTCCTTCTTCAAATTTTTGGATATAAGAAACTGAAAACCCTGTGTAATCGGCAAATTCCTGCTGGGATAGACCTGCATTTTGCCTTAAGTGTTTTATTCTTTTTCCAAGTTCCATATATAAGTTTTGCTAGTTAAACATTTATACAAAAATACAAAAAATAATTAAACACACAAAAAAATAGAATTTTTTGTTATTGTGTGTATTTTAAAGGATATTTGAGGGAAAACAGTTGAATTTGTCCCAAAAAAGATATATATTTGGGACAAATTAAAGTTGTGAAATCTGTAAAGGACAAAATAAAAGATGAAATTCAAGTCGGGAAAAAAGGTAAAATAGTTTTGCCATCTGAATTTGAAAGAAAATATGGCGTAGAGAATACAAAAAAATCATTATTGCGACTGACAAATGATGGTTTTTTAGCACGATTAGCGCGAGGGATATATCTATATCCCGAGAGAGACGAATTATTAGGCGTAATATATCCGGACATAGAAACTATCGCGGAAGAAATAGCGCTACGCGACAACGCTCGTATTATTCCTACCGGAATACAGGCGTTAAACCTGCTCGGACTTTCAACACAAATTCCATTAAATGCCGTTTTTCTAACTGATGGGTCACCACGAACCCTAATCATTGGTAAACGCAGAATAAAGTTTAAAAAAACCAGCCCAAAAAATTTAGCCGCCAAGGGTCGGTTAAGTGGACTTGCTATTCAGGCACTAAAAGAAATTGGAAAAGAAAAAGTGTCTCAAAACGATATTTTAAAGATTAAAGAACAATTAAAAAAAGAAGAAACTGAAAATATATATCACGATATGAAACTTGCTCCATCATGGATTGCAGATATTTTTGGGGACCTACTTATGTATTATTATGAGTGATTTTATAGACCTTGCCGACGAACAGAAATTGAGAATATTCACCCAAACTGGTGTAAGAGCAGGACTCCCAGCATATGCAATAGAAAAGGATTGGTGGGTAACAGAAATGCTTCGGATTGTATTTTCTTTACCCTATGCGGAAGCATTCGTATTTAAGGGCGGTACTTCTTTAAGCAAAGGTTATAACTTAATAAATCGCTTTTCTGAAGATATAGACTTGGCAATTGACCGTTCATTTTTTAATATGGAAGGTAAATTGTCCCGAACACAAATACAGAAACTTCGGAAGAAAAGTGCCAAATTCATCAGCACAGAACTGCTTGCGGATTTAACAGAAGCAGTAAAAAAAAGAAAACTCCCGATTAACTCTATGGGTGTGGAACCATTTGAAGATTCTGATACTGATCCTCTAAGGATTTTTATTACGTATGATCCCTTGACAAAACATAGCGATTATTTAAAACCAAGAATACTATTGGAAGTAAGTTGTAGATCTCTTCGTGAGCCTTTCGAGGATGTTCCTGTAAATTCCGTTGTGGACAGAGAATTTAATGAAGAGCCTTTTACAAATCCAGCATTTGCTGTAAGAACTGTGGAACCGCAACGAACTTTTTTAGAAAAAATATTCCTGCTACACGAGGAATGGCAAAAAGATAGTATTAGAGTAGAACGCTTAAGTCGGCATCTCTATGATCTAGAAAGATTAATGGACACTGACCACGCAAAAAAAGCTTTTAAAGATGCAGATCTATTTTACCATATAGCTGAACATCGCAGTGCTTTTTCGCCCTTAAAAGGAATAGATTATACCAAGCATAAGCCAAGTTCAATTCAAGTGATACCACCTCCTTCAGTTATCCAAAAGTATGCTGCCGACTATAATTTAATGCAAGAGAGTATGTTTGCGGGTGAATCTCTTTCTTGGGATGATATTTTGAGACGACTTACTATTTTGCAAGAAAGGATACACCAATTAAATTGGTAATTTAACTTTGATAAAACCTTCCCCCGTTCCAGCCCATTCCCGCTCCATTGCATTCCGGGAAATGCGCTTCACTAAATGGTCTTGGACACAAATCCCAAAATTTAATTTGAAGGTTATTGAAAGAAATAAATCTCGGTATATAAAATTTTGAAATTGAGTCCGCTTCATCCTGATTGATTTGGTGTGCAGGTTTCCAAAGTAAAATTCCAAAACGTCCCATTTAAATTGATAAATCCCAACATCCCATTACCTTTCCGATAAAAGGTATAAAATTTAAAATTAGAGAACTGCATAACCGGTCGCAAGCTCCCTTTTATAAGTTCTTTTCTAATTTTAAATTTTAAAATGGAGCAGTATCGGAAAGGTAACGCGATGGCGCTATGGGAAGTAAATCGAGAATAGGATGGGGATGGTGTCTGTTTTTAGGGTAGCGAATCCTATTGTCTGTAAGATTCTGCTATAAATCAAAAAGGAAAGGAAAACGCTCAAGATATAATAAGTAAATCGTTTGGGTTTGATCTAAAAATAAACTCCCTTTCTTTGATTATTCTCTAAAGTTAAAAGGTAATTGATATTAAAAAAATAAAATGTTTGGCTATAAATTTATGTTTGTTTTAGTTTGATTTTGTTTACTTTTTTTGGAGCGGAGCGGAAAAAATTTGTAAAGCAAGAGGATAACACGCTGCGCGATGTTATAGTTTTACAAATTCTTTATTTAAAGGGTTTTATAAAATATTGCAAATTTATTTTTTAGTAAATTTTCGTGAAAAACCTTCGGACAGCCTATTAACAGGCAAATTTTTCACGGATTTTTTAGTAAGATGCCAATTTTGCCCACTCGGAAATTGATCGATAATTCCCGACAGTTTTTTTAATTCGATAAAAATTTTGCCCTCATTTAAAATAAGAGAGTCCACGCGTTGTATATGCTCTTTACATTTAGTGAGTGTTCTAAAGTGACCTCACCTTACGGGTGTACAAGCACCCTCGTTTCGCAATCAGTTTATCATTCGACCAAAAGCTCGATGCCTGCCTTTTCGGCCTTATATTTTATTTTGACCATCAGATCATAATAGCTCCAGTTCCGTAGAACAAATTTCTCTGCCTTGGCTATCCCGATCTTATCCTCCTGGTTGACCAATATCAACGTGCCCACCTGATGTTTGATACAAAAGTCTATGAGTCTTTTGCTGTAGACATGGATACGGTGCCGTATATATTTGTTTTCCTTTTGATGGAAAGAGCGCACGGCCTTTAATTTTCTATTGGTTCCTTTACCCGATCTGGAATGGGTCGCCCCAGCCTGTGCCCGTTTTCTGGCTGCCTGTATCGCCAACCTTCTGTACATAAATTCTTCCTTGCTGCCAATGGTGAGCTTGTTGTTGCCTGTCTTTACTATTATCGGATATTCCAACGAAAGGGAAGCCTCGGCGATTACTTCGGGTCTAAGATGATGTTCATCCTTTTCAATTTCGAAAACCGGAAGCCAGAAAATCTTGCCATCCTTTAATTTGATATGTGAGGTACAGAGCTTTGTCTCTCCCGCTACGACACGTTCCAATAGTTTTTTCTTGTCCGTAAAGTCTTTCCCCAGATAGGTGCGGAAGGGGATCTGGAACAGACTAAAGCAGAAGGCATTTTTCTCATCGTCATAATGTAGTCCGCTTACCAATTCCATGCTGAACGGAAACGCCATATCCCTTTTGAAGTTCTTAAGGGAGCATTCGCCCCGCCAGTACTCAGGCCTGTTTTTATTAAAGGAAGTAATCAAGGTCTTGTTGAGGGTGGACAATATATTCGTGGGGATCTCGCCCTTAAAACGATCTGATACCACCCGATAGGTAGTATTAATTCGGGAACGTTGGAGGATTCCATCCTCATCTTTTTTTTCATCGGCCAGTTTATATTGTACACCTGCCGATAGGTAAAGAAATTCCTTTATCATTTCCTGCACATACAGATGGGTAACGATGAGGTTGGCCGCCCTAAAACACCTGTTCTGCCATTGGTATAGCGTGTCCAGTGCCTCCTTCCTTTCTTCTTGGGAAGGGAGGTCTACCAAGAGCTGAATCTTTCGTGTCAGTTTCATTGTGGCCTTTTCCATATTATGCAGATTGGGGTTGCTGTTGGTATCCGTCACGGGATAGCTTATAGGCTACCATAAACTCACTGTGAACTTCCTTTTGTGAAAGGTTGAGCGCCGTGGCAATATCGGCAAACGAATATTTCTCCTCACAACGAAGTTTCAGCACCTCTGCCTGTTGATCGGTGATGACCCCCTCAACTTTCAATTTGACCGTAGGTTTTTCAAAGCTCTCACATTGATGGATTATGTTTCTGATTTCCCCAATGGCTTTTTTAATCTTGTTGCTTGTTTCTTTAATGCTCGTCCCCATCGCCTCTGCAATGGCCTTGTACTGAAAGCCATATTTTAAGCAGAGTTCTATAAAACGGTGACTTTCGGTATCGAGTAGAGGCAATACTTTTTCGATTTGTTCCAATTCCTCTTGGTTCATATTTTGGGCTTTTAGATCTTCTGCCTCAGCAACAGGGTCATAGCCCGCCATATAATCCTGGTAATTTTCGAACCGTTCGAGCGAATGGATGTTTCTGGAAAACTTGTTTCTGGGGCGGGTGTAGTAGGATATGCATTCCCTTTTCATCACGAACCTTAAAAAAAAGAAGACGTGCTTGGGTGATTCCAACGTGTCCCTATGGAGCCACAGTTTTAAGAAAGCATCCTGTACCAAGGTTTCTATAACGAACTCATTCTCAATAAGCCGCTTGCCCACCCAGAAGATGTTCCTGCTGTACTTTGCGTGTATGTGCGCAAAGGCGGCGGGACAGCCTTTCTTTAATTGTATAAATGTATCATCTGACATAAGACCTCATTTAATGAATAGTTGCAACAACATTAACTTGATTATTGTTTATAACTAAAGCGAGCTCTTTCGAATGTTTAAGAGAAGATGGCCTTGAAAAGAGCTGTGAATCCAGCCTGTTTTTAACAAACAAAAAGGGCGTGGAGACTCAACTTACCGAACAGAGGTACTGGTATACCCTACGACAATAAGTAAGCCCACGCCCCGGGTCGTGAGCATTTACACTTATCCTCTCGTCGTATAAAAAGTACCAGTTTTCTGTCCGAGATTCAAAGCGAATGCTTCTACTATTTTACTTTAAGAAGTATCGCAAATATATAATTCTGAACCAAATATATGAATAATATTTTAATAGTGGGCTAATAAGCCCACATTATTTTGAAATGAAATTTTCAAATTGTCGTCAAACATAAGTTTTATGGCAGTGGAAGAAGCTGAATTATTTTTAAAAGCTTTTGGTGAGAGAATTTCTAAACTTAGGAAATCTAAAAATCTAAGTTATAGAAAACTAGCACAAAGGTGTAATGTGGACTATAGTGATATAAGTAAAATTGAAAAAGGACTTATAAAAATACAATTACCTACTATTCTCGAGCTTGCTAAAGGGCTAGATGTTCATCCCAGAGATTTATTTGATTTTGATTTTCCAAAGAATTAAAATAAAAAAGTGAAAAAAAATGTTCACATCCAACTCTCCAATTCGTTAATTGCCAATTGATAATTGAAATTTACTATATTTGATCTTCTCCCCGATTAAGAAAATGCCTTTTTATAGTTTTCCATTATATGTGGATTTATGTTTGTTTTATTTCTGATAAAATAAAATAGTAATTATTAAATAAGTTGGTAATAGTTTAAAAAATGGAAACAGGAATGTTAATGCAAATTTTAATACCAGCTCTTTTTACAATTTTTGGTGTATTAGTAGGTAGTTATGTCAACCATAAAAATTCATATAATCTTTACAAAAGACAAAAAATATATGATAGCAGGAGAATTGCTTATTCTAAAGTTATGGCATTAAAAATTCCTTGGATTCAATCTGTCCAAACGAATGGAGAAGCCAAATTACTATGTGAATTTTACGAAACTCGCTTTTTACAATTTTCAAACAATATCGATGATTTTAATGAAGCAAGGAAACAAAATGAAAGAGCATTATCCTTGATTAAAGATGTTTCAAATTATCAAATGCAATTTTTCGAAACCCTTGGTTTAATCCAAACTTGCTTCAAAATTAACTCTGAACTAGAATCTGCAATAGACAATATATATAATTATTCAAGCATTGAAATTGATGATTTCCCCAAAAATTTCCTAGATCAAAGCGAATTGGATACATTTTTAAAAATACAAAACGAAAACCTAAAAAAACTAATTAACACAGAGTATAAAGAAAAAATAAATACTCTTATTAAAATTCTAAAAATTCGTCTTATCGAAGAATAAAACCTATTGTCAACAAAGAGTTAAAAAAAATTTAAGTTCAGTTTTTAATACCAATTCTTCGTCATATGATAAACCACATTACGAGATTAAACATGATTGTTCAACAGTTAAAATTTATTCCATATATTTGGTATTCTCTCCGATTAAAAAATTTGCAATTCGGTTTTCCAGATTGGTTTGCCTTGAATTACTCAGATATTTGAAGTTAAACAAGATAAACCATATATGTATATATAAATGTAACAGCTAATCATGCCTGCTTGTTACAAGCAATTTAAAAAAACAAAATGAAAGTAAAAACAATCACATCACTTGAATTGAAAGAATTTCGAATTTTAAAACATATTCAAATTAGTACGGATGCAAAATTCAATGGATTTCCTAATTTAAGTATAATCTATAAACGTAAATTTTCTGATGATTACAAGTTTAGCCAGCCCGAAGCAGAAGATAATTCAATTGAAAATAGGATAAGTTGCTTAATTAATGAATATCCTAAACAGGAAAATTATCCAAACGACAGAATTGACGAAATTTTCTTTAAAGCAATTAAAGATGTTTATCCTAATACCTCAGTACGAAATGAACTTATCGTGTTTAATGTCGACTTGGAAAAAATTGAAAAGATAAAAAACAGAAAGTTAAGTAAAGGGACTATAATTTTTTCGCCTACTCTATCGGATTATTCTAACTTAACTAAGTATGTAGGTCGTAAATTTTCGTCACCTGTAATAGAATTTAATATATATAATAATGGATTAGTTCAAAACAAAAATTTCGAAAATTTTATGGCAAGATATCAGTTTCCTGAGGAAGAATCTTTGCTAGATAGAATTAAACAAATCGAGTTCGATTAAATATGCTGCATGTATAGACCTACAAAATAATAGGGCAATTAGTTGCTTAATCTCAGGTTAAAGGTGGTTTTTCGAGTCGCCAAATTTGAAAATTTGGCTTGTGATTAACCGAATGGATAGTTTCTGTTTTCAGCTCTATTTTAACACTCAAACCACCTAAATGCAAAAAATTAAAGACTTATTAATTGAGAATATAAAAATGATTCCAGAGGATAGGTTTACCAAGGAACAACTCAAAGAATCATTAGAAAGCTTTGAAAGTTGGTTTGAATCTAAAAAGATCCAATCGGAAAATCAGGAGTTTTTCGAGAAGGAATATAGTATCTATAGCTTAACTCTAGATGCATTAATAATTTGGAATATCAGTATAACCCTGATAATGTTAGAAGAATCTCCTGAATTAAAATCTGAAGCAGATTCAGAATATACCCAAAAGGGATATTTTACTCAACTCTTAATCCTTCTGACAAATAATCTCTTTTCTGTAAAATATTTATATGAGTTGGGTTTCGATACTCAAGCAAAAACAGTATATCGGAACTCAATTGAAATATCCGATTTAGCCCTATGCATATTATATCGAAAGGATTTTTTTGAGAATCATATAAAGCCAAATCATAAGAAAGAAGGAAATCCATTTATTTCGCCTAAGAACAAAACTATTGAAGGAATGTCGGAATCTGTAATGAGAGAAATAGGCAAATCTCTGGGTCGTAAGCAAAACTCAAAAGAAGCCTTTGATATTTATTGGAACGCCATTCGAAAAGATCACTACACCAAACTCTCGGAGAGCGCACATGGTAATTTCTATCACAATGTAATCAATTCATTAAAAAAAATTAGCCATAATAAATTTGTCCCATCAATTAGTGGTGGGAAATGGATAGAAATGGAGCAATCATTATCCGAAATCTGTTTACATCAAATTGCAATGAAGCGTTACTTTACTTGGGCATTAGATATAAAACACGATATAAATTTATTTGACAATTCTACATATTCGCATAAAATGATTTGGTATCTGGATGTTATTATTGGGGCAAAATTTTTAAGAATACTTATTGAACCAATGATTGAAAACGCGAAATAAATGTCGGTTGTGAAACACTTTTAGAAGTAATAAGTGTGATATTATTTAAACCAAAGTTTCGGTATATTTGATAGTCTTCAAATCTTTTGATTTGGTTATTTGAAGGCAAATAATAATAAACTTAAAAGAGTCAGCTTTAGTGAAACTTATAATTACGTGCCTATTTATTGCCATAACAACAGGACCTAAGAATTAAGAGAAATGAAAATTGATTTTAACGAAATAGCAAATTGGGAAGAATTTGAAGACCTTGTTGCTGATTATTTTCGAGAAATCAAAAAGCTCGATACAAATCAAATTACTAATGTGAGAGTTGAACCTTCTGGTAATGGACCAGATGGTGGAAGAGATATTTTGGTTTCCCTTTTAATTGATGATACAATTGTTACTTACGAACGAAAATGGGTTGTTCAATGCAAATTCTATGATAATCTTTTAAAAAGTCATATGGACAAAATTAACATACCTACACTTATAAGTGAATATGGAGCTTGTGGTTATTTACTCATAGCCAAAAGTTCCGTGCACGTTGGAGTTACTGAATCTTTTGAAAAGCTAAGGTGTAATGACAAAAATGGAATTTCATATGAAATCTGGAATGGAAATCATTTTAGACAAATCCTTGGATTTGTCGGCACATTACATAATCAATATTTTCCAAAATATTATGAATATTCCAAAGAAAGAGATTTAAGGCTTGGAAAAATAAAACTGGACTAATGATAAAAATAGCTTTCATATCATATGCACTAAAAGATAACGAGCAATTTGTTCTTACATTACTTTCAAATTTATTGAGAGATGAAGGCTATTCAATTAACTCGAGTTATGATGATTATAGTTATTTAGTTCAAAGGGCTACACATAGTAATATTATAAAATCTTCTTTATTTATAGGATTAATAACTCAATATGGAGATAGAAACCAAAATGTATTTAACGAATGGAAAGTTGCTTTAAATTATAAAATTCCAAGTTTGCTACTTCTAGAGGATTCTGTAAATATTGCACCGGAATTAATGAGTCATCCAAATGTTGTGAGGTTTAATCGCCACTATCCAAACCAACAAATTGAACAGATTAAAGCAACAATCAGAAACTCAAAAAGAAACTCTGAAAATAACAGTGCTATGGGATGGATATTAGGTGGAATTGCTGCTCTCGCAATTATTAAATTGTTGTCAGATGAATAAAGTAATATATTAAATACAGGAGAATAAAATACCCAAAGATAGGATTACAGCTTTATAAAAGTATAAAATTATTTCTCCAATTTATTTATACTCCAATGAATTCCTATTAGCTGTTCTTTAAATTAACAATGACAATTCAAGCTATAACCAATGCTAATAAACGAAGAAGAGATAAGAGGTAAAATATTGTTACCTTATCTAAAAGATTTAGGATTTGATATTTCCGAGATTTCATTAGAAACATCTTTCTCTATTAGACTTGGGAAGACCAAACATATTATTAACGGCAGATCAGATATTCTTTGTAAAAGAAATGGAAAAAATCTGTTCATAATAGAATTAAAAAATAATTCAATATCAATTACTCAAGATGATATAGACCAAGGGATTTCATACGCCCGGTTGCTAGAAGATATTGCGCCTTTCACAGTAGTAACAAATGGAAAAACAACAAAGATTTTTGATTCAATATCAAGAAAAGAATTAACAGGAACAAAGCTTTCTGAACAATCCTCCTTTTGGCAAAATGATTGTACTCTTTCGGCCGACATTGACCTACGAATTAGGTATGAGGCACTCAAAAATTTTGTTTCCTTTTCTCCTGAAAATTTGAAGCGATTTTGTGAAGATCAAGTTCGAGATAGGATGGGACCTATTATTGGCAATATAGATAATCCTTATTCAAAATTTGTGAAAGAACTTTATGTTCA
Organism: uncultured Aequorivita sp.; assembly: GCA_937125455.1. GTDB lineage: Bacteria > Bacteroidota > Bacteroidia > Flavobacteriales > Flavobacteriaceae > Aequorivita. Next base: position 80,443 of record CAKZLK010000061.1, on the reverse strand, counting down.
AAGAAAAGATCTTCAGTATGCTTTTAATGATTTTATCCATTCAGATTCATCTATTTTTGGTATAGTTGGATCTGCTGGAGTTGGCAAGACAAGTGCTATGTGCTCATTAGCACTCCAAAGCTTAGAAGATAAATTTGTATTCTTTTACAATGCCGCTATAATCAATAAATCACCTTTAGATCATATAGCCCAAGACCTAAATTGGTTTTTTTCCAGTATTAGCGAAAGTGATGGAGTTTTAAAAAAGCTTGATGAACTAGGAAGATTTTTAAATAAAAATGTTCTAATATTTATTGATGCAATAGACGAAAGTGTTGATTCAAATATTTCTCTTGAATTAAGTGAAATCGCTCTTAAAATAAGAAATTTAGATAAGGTCAAGATTTGTCTTAGTTGCAAATCGAATATTTGGAAAAACTTTTTAAAGATTAATGACACTAAAAATCATTTATTCGAAGAGTTGGATAAATCTCACTTGTTAACCTCAAGCGTTGATAATTGCCCTGGATTTTTACTCGAGGATTTTACTAGTGAAGAACTAAAAAGTATAATTCCTTTGTACAAACGCACTTTTGATTTTAAAGGTGAAATTTCTGATCAATTACTTAATGAACTTCGAAATGGTTTTTTTTTAAGAATATTCAGTGAAGTATATAGTCATAAAAAAATACCACAAACAATAGATGATAAAGAGCTAATTAGGAAATATATTAAACAATCTCTTGAAAAAACAAATATTGGCGCTCAATTTGGCTTGAGAATCCTATCGAAAATCGGTCAAGTTATTATAAATAGGAAGTATAGTTCTTTAGAAGTTTTTAAAAAGGAGGGTGTTGATGTGGAGGATTTGCTTGAAAAATTAAATTTTTCAATTGATGAACATTTACCAGAAGATTTATTTGATAGAAATATACTCATTAAATCCAATAAGGAAGATTCGTACAATATTTCCTTCTACTATTCTAAAATCCGGGATTATATAATATGCTTTAATACCTACAAACTAGATAAATTAAGCGATAATGAATTTTATAATGTACTGGAAGGTTTTTATCAAAACTATATTGGTCAGAGTGCTATTGCTTTTTATATCGAAAATGCAAGTACTTCACATCAAAATACATTAATAAAGTTCAAAAAGGATAAAGCCTTAAATTACGTGATCGGTTATAATTCTTATTTAGATAATAACTTTAGTTCTTTTAAAAATAAGTTCATTCCTAAAACTGAAGGTGAAATAGGAATAGTATTGCCAATTAATGTTTTAAAGAAAGACGGCTATGCACTATTTCCATTGAAATCAAATTCATCTAATATAATTCTGTATGAAAGTTTAGAGTTTTCTGGTCGTTACCACGAGAGTCGTATATTTCAAATTGGAGTTGACACAATATATGGAAGTAATACTTCCATGCTCGTTCAAGATCAGGACAAGGTTATTAAAAAGGATATTATTAAGCAGCTTGAAGAAATAATTGAAAAGGGTAGAATCAGTGCTTATGATTCTGATATCCTCCTTATGGAGAAAGTGTCTTTAATCGTCTATTATTATTATAAAAAACTAGATTATGATTTTCTCATTGAAGACTACTACCTCCCTAGATTTCACTTAATTTATCCATTAGACTTGCAAAACTTAAGAGAGAGAATAAAAAAGTATAGAATTACAGAATATTATAAAAGAAAAGGAATAGAACGAAACCTCATACAAGAGTTGGTTGAAAATACGATTAGAGATAATGTTGAGATACCAAAATATAATGGAATTGGAGATGTCCCCCCTCTTGAAGAATTATCGAAGGTTGTAGACATATTAATTCATAAAGGTTATAATAGTATTGAAGAGCATTATCTACCATATCCCGATAAATCGATAATAGAAGCCAAAGAGTTTTACGAGCAAAATCGCAAAGAAAATATTCATTACGTTAGGATTGCTCAATACACTAAAAAACAAGCAATTTTATATATTACCGAATTTTTTAAGCATTTAGAGTTGTGCTACAAAGAATTTGTTGAAGAATGTTTTCCAACTCTTAAAGATGATTTTTCTTTTTATAAAACACTTCCACATGAGTACTTTTTTTACATGAAGGATTCAGATGTACTTAAGTGGGGGAGTTTTGGTTATAGGGCATCTCAAACTGGTAAATTTGAAATTCATTTTAGAAATATTGATGAATCCGGAAAGGCATTTGAAAAAGGTGAGGTTTTGAGTTTAAGATCACTCTCACTTGACGTTATTCTTCATATACAAGACTTTATTCATTTTCCTGTCCAGACCATAGATAGAATTAGAACTCCAAAAATTGATGAGTTTTGTGTCCTTAGAAATTGGGTGTATAAATTACTTAAAAGGGATATGGAAAAGCTTTTTCATGAAAATGAGGAATAATTTCCAATTGAAAGTCTCATTCTTAAAGATACGAAACACAATCTAAGAGCAAAGAAATTCAGCCTGAAAGTGTTCGACATTTGGATAAATATATTGTCAAGAGCTATGCATCTTTGTTTTGGAGAAAAGAAACCTTTACTTGCAGAATATTTCTTTAATTTTTTTTAATAAGTTTATTTTAGGATGTGACATTAAGATCAATACTTTTAAGTGAATTATCTATAATTTATATTGCGGGAATTACCTTGAAAGAACATCCTTAAATTGGTAGAAAAAGCGTTCAAGTAGCCTTAAATCCTCTGTAATAATTTCTGCGGTGCCACCCATTTCCTGTTTAAATGTTATTTCTTTATTATAGGATGTTACTAATCTTGATGGTAAATCTACATCCACACGGTAAAAGCCCTCACTATCAGGAATAAGAGAAATATTCTTTACTGTCCCTGTTAACATTCCAAATTCCGTATCAGGGTAGTTGTCCAGTTTAATATTTACTTTTTGACCTACTTTTATTTTACCTGAATTTTGCGCAGGAGTTGTTAACCTTGCTACATAATGAGAAGTTTCTGTTGGGATTATTGTAAACACTAAATCTCCCTGATTTACGGTTTGGTTCTCTGTCCACGGTTTTTGAAAAGACACTTTGCCATCCATATCGCTCTCTAATAAATAACGCAATTCCCAATCTTTTATACTTGTTTTGAGTTGGTTAAAAGACTGTATTACGGTTTTCAATAAAGTAATGTTCTCTTTTGTTTTGTTAATTTCTGTATTTCTTGAAGTGCTGTTGGCATTGCTTATAGCCTCACGTAATTGGGAAACGGAAGCTGTCATATTCGTATAACTACGTTCTGCCTGTAAATAGTCAAGTTGTTTGCTTTCAAATTCCATTGCAGAAATAACGCCTTTATCATAAAGGGTTTGGTTGCGTTCCAAATCTTTTTTCTTAAAAGCGAGTTCAGCTTGGTTTAAATCTTTTTGGGATTTCATATTAGCAAGCCGTGTATTTAGTTCTGATAATGAAAACCTGTTTGCCATTGCCTCATTTGAAAACGGCTTTAAATCTTTATTGAGTGCATATTGAAGAAAGCTGTTCTCAAAAAGTGCATAATCTGAATCTACTTCTCCCAAAAAAAGGACTGGTATATTTTCAATGGGAAAATCAAATGATTTGTTATTAATTTTTATGGTGTCGATAATTGATTGCAATAGCAGTACATCTTGATATGTGGCTGTATTTTCAAGTATTGCTAACGGTTCGTCCTTAGTTACAGCTTCATGATCCTTGATCAGAATTTTTGACAATTTACCCGTTATTTTAGCATACTCTTTTTGTGGGGGTATTTGTGTGGTAATAATTGCTTTTGAGGAAATTATATCTGGATATTTTATAAACCAACTCATAATGAGCAATAGAACAATCAGCGAAAGAAACAGAACGTTGCCCCAACGTATCATCCAATGGGGTACTTTGGTCAAGATTTCCTGTACTTCTTCGCTACGGAGTTCTATTTTATCTAATGTTTCTGACATTTTAAACTTAATTTCCTAGTTCCAGTTGGTTTTTTACTAAGTGAAAATATTCTCCTTTTTGTTTTACCAAGGCCGCGTGTGTACCCTTTTCAATTATTTTTCCCTTGTCCAAGACTACGATTTGATGGGCATTTTTTACAGTGCTTAAACGGTGGGCGATGACTACCACGGTTTTGTTTTCAAAGAAAACATTCAGTTTTTCCATGATTGTCTTTTCATTGTTGGCATCCAAGGCGCTAGTGGCTTCATCAAAAAAGAGAAAGTTTGGATTTTTATAAACTGCCCTTGCAATAAGCAGTCGTTGTTTTTGACCTGTGCTAAGTCCTACTCCTTCCATCCCTATTTTTGTGTTGTAGGATAGGGGCAGGGTTTCAATGAATTCTTTGATATTGGCAACGTCCACGGCGTGGGCGAGTTTTTTTTTGTCAACATAATCTTCGCCTACGGCAATGTTGTTGGCGATGGTATCGTTAAAAATATAGCCTTCCTGCATTACTACACCGCACTCATTGCGCCACGCTTTTTGTGAAATATTTTTTAAATCGTAATTGCCTATCTTGATTGTTCCATCAATTGGGTCATAAAACTTGAGCAACATCTTCATTAAAGTGGTCTTGCCACTGCCACTCACACCAACAATTGCGGTAACTTTATTAGAAGGTATTTCTAAATCCAAATCCTTTAAAACCATTAGGTCTGAACCAATATACCTAAATGAAACACCCGAAAGACTGATATTTGAATTTTTTGGAATATCTGTTATATTTTGGCCATCGTGCTTTTCTTCATCCTCTTTATTGTGGATTTCCGACAGCCTGTCCAACGATATTTTGGCATCCTGTACCTCGCGTACAAAATTGATAAGTTGCGAAATAGGGGAGTTTAACTGACCAACAATATAGCTTATTGCCAGCATCATACCCAAAGTGATTTCGTCATCTATTACCAATTTTGCCGACAGTACCGTAATTAAAATATTTTTAAGCTCATTAATAAAACCAGAACCCACACTTTGGTACTGTTCTAATGCAAGCCCTGCAATGGATATTTTGAAAAGACGTGCCTGTAAAAACTCCCAACCCCAACGCTTTTGCTTTTCTGCGTTGTGGAGTTTTATTTCTTGCATGCCGTTAATTAGCTCAATAACCTTGCTCTGTTCCTGACTAACCTGAGAAAAGCGTTTATAATCTAATTCCTTTCTCTTTTTTAAAAAGATGGCTATCCATAAGAAATATAAAACACTGCCAATTAGAAAAATAGCAAAAATGGATAAGCTGTAATACGCCAGCACAATACCAAATACACCAAGGTTGACCAATGAAAATAGCACGTTTAAAGAAGAGGTTGTTAAGATTTGTTCTATTCGCCTATGATCATTAATACGCTGTAAAATATCGCCTGTCATTCTTGTATCAAAAAAGGCTATGGGTAGGCTCATCAATTTTATGAAAAAATCTGAGATAAGGGAAATGTTGATACGGGTACTTAGGTGTAATAAAATCCAACTTCGAATGACTTCAATGGAAGTTCTACCTATAAATAGAAAAATTTGTGCAAAGAGTATCAAGTAAATAAAATGGAGATCCTGATTTTTTATACCCACATCAACAATACTCTGTGTAAGAAACGGAAAAATTAATTGTAATACACTTGCCGCTAATAACCCAATAATAAGCTGTATAATGAACGACTTATATTTTAAGAGATAGGTAAAAAGGAACCTTAGACCAAGAATTTTTTCATCTGAACCGAAATGATTACTGTAAAATTTCGGAGTTGGCTCCAATAGTAGTGAAATACCCTCTTCAGTTTCTGGATTGGCATTATTGCCTATCCAATTCTTAAGAAATTCGACTTGTGAGTATTTTACCAAACCATAAGCTGGGTCACTTAAAAAATATTTTTCATTTTTTATTTTGTAAAGGACAACATAGTGATTATTATTCCAATGGAGAATACAGGGAAGGGGGGCTTGAGATAAATCCTTGAGATTGATTTTTACGCCCAGGCTTCTAAAACCTATTTCTTCTGCTGCATCACTTAGATTTAGCATGCTGCTTCCATTTCTTTGGGTTTCTGAAATTACCCGGAGCTCTTGAAGTGGAATAGTTTTTTTATAGTATTTGGCAATAATTTTTAAGCAAGTTGGCCCACAGTCTTTGCTGTCAGGTTGTTTATAATAAGGAAATATATTCATTATTAATAATCATTAGATAACAACCCTTCTATTCCATAAAAATTAATTGTTTTCTTTTTTAATGGATTTTTACTCCATTCATTCCACTCGTTAGTATATGGATTATAACCGCATTTTAAAGGTTTTGAATAAATGTCTTGTGGGTTTTCCACATAAGCCCTACAATCTGAGCAGATATATCTGAATTCACAATCTTTACAAATGGAAATTTGATCCTTATTTATAGACCAAATCTTAGTGAAGTTTACATCGAATATTAATTGATTTAATTCAACATCTAAAATATGACCAAAACTTTTTTTCATACTAGGACAATTTTTAATAAAACCGTTTCGATCTATACTAATTTTTCTATTTAAACAATTATTATAATTTTGTGATTCAATAAAAAAATCAGAATTCGTAGAAAAATAATTTTCAGAAATATTTCCACAGCAAGTTTCATCATTTAAACTTTTATCAGAAAAATATAGAGGTCCGTTTTCAAAACTCATTTTGTTAAATTGCTCAGACTTCGGGCAAGAATGAACTAAAATCGAAAATATTCGTGGATGGATGTCAAAAAGTTTTTTAAAAAAAGCTAAATGAAAGTCGTCAACATATTTTACAATAAGCTCTAATGATAAAATATTTTTGTTGTGAAATTTTTTCAAAAAATTTTCTAATTCTTCAGGGAGTACATTTTCAAAAAACCGGATTTGAACATGTTGACATCCGCACTTTTCCAACTCATCAATTATTTTCTCCAAATTTTCAGATAATACATTAGAGTAGTCTAAGAGAGCATTTGTATAATGAGAAGGATTATCCCATGATAATGATAATTGAGGAAACCACTCCGGATAATCACAAAAAAAAATAATTTCTTTTTCTTCCAAAAACCTTAAATTTTCTTCAATTATATCATTAAAGCGAAAATCATATTTCTCCTTAATTGAATAAACTGAATTAGTATTGCATGCTTCTAATAAATCAACAATATCTGATGGTATATTATAATATTCATTTCTTTGTAAATCACAAATAATTGATTTGTTTATACCTTTTGTAATCCTACAACATTCAAATAAAACCGGGTAGAGATTATCAATATTCATTTCTTTTTATTTTAAATTCTATACATTTTGAAATTGGCTTATTAATACCGAAAACTTCTACCATAGTTGATTGCAACACATCTACTGAAACGGTTTTCCTTTTATCAATTTTAGCTTTGACATCTGTATCAATTTGTTTTCTATTAAGAAACAGTAATGATTTATTCATTTTATTCATTTAATATAATTTAGATGAGATAATATTTCCTTTTCAATTTGATAATTAGCTACTTTGGACAGCCAGTTAAATTGGCCAATGGGATTCACTTCTAAAAAATAAAATTTTTTATCTGTACTATAAATTAAATCAATCGAACCTGTATTCATTTTTTTTAATTCGAAAAACTGTATTAATTTAGTTTTAAGAAATGGTGGAAGGTTAAAAGGTACCATTCTATTCATTAAATTTTTGTCAATAAACTTGAAAGATAATTGAGTTTTTTTATTTTTTTGAGAAAAAATAGCTATTGAGTAAAATTTATCTTTGAGAAAAAAAACTCTTACTTCAAATAATTTTGGAATCTTTTTCTGAACAAGAGAAGGAAAAAATGATTTTTCAAGAGATTTCGGTAGCTTATCTAACTCAAAAAGATCTAATATATATTCAAATTCAAATTCTTTTTCGATATAATAATTTTTTAAAGGTTTTATTAAAACCTCAATATTTATATCACTAAAAATGCATTGCAAGTCTTTTTTGTGATTAATAATCCAATTATCTGGGATATCCAAACCAACTTTTTTGGCATATTGAAGATCAATTAATTTATTATGATTTAAATCTTCCGAGATTGATCCAATGCAGTTCTTGAATTTTTCTAAATTAAATAAAATAAAATCCTTTATAACTTTAAATTCAGATTCTTCTAAATTGTTTTTAATTTTTATGTAAGGAAGTTGCCCATTTCTGATCCAAATATTTTTATAATTAAGAATATTATTCCCATTTATAAAAAATTCTTGAGAATTATTGTTAAGTGTTATTTTTAAATCTGTAATGATGTCCTCATCATTTAACCGCAAAATATTATTATAATTGAACTTTTGTGCCCACATTAATAATTCATTTGCGGAAGGATCATCATTAGTGCATAAAATTAACAAATTTTCATTCTTCAAAATTGCTCTTTTTATAACTTTCTACAATCTTAATTATATTAAGGTCATCCGAAACATAACTTCTCTGCATAAAATGTGAAAGAAAGGGTAGTGTTTGTGAATCACCTTTAAAAATTTCTAAATATGTTTTTAACCAGTTTTCTGTCCACTCTGGCTCACTTGAATGAAGTAATAAAACTTGTAAAACTTCTTTAAAAAATTGACCTTTTGGATATTTCTTCTTTGGAAATAAGCGGTCTAGTAATTTTTGATTCTCTATATCTAACCTTGTTTGGCTCTGCCAATTCTCTTTTCGTTCTGGCACACGATACCATTGATCCCTCAGAATAATATATTTCAACCAATAGAAATTTCTTTTATTTTCTGATCTAATATCCATTCTTTTAGGTATTCTACAATCACATAAATCAATAAGATCAATAATATAATCAAGATTATAATCTAAGATTGGGGGTATGGATTTTTCCCTGTCGGGTCTATCTTCTATCAAATAATTATTAATTGGAAGAATCAAATTCTTACAAATAGCTATTGAATCTGTTTTAAATGATTGGGCAATAAATTTTCTTGAATTAATAGAATCTTTACCAAAGGCATTCAAGTTTGATCTGTAAGATAGAAACTGTGCTTTGTTGATAAGATTATTTGGATTAATATCTCTATACTTTTTTAAACTATCAGATATATTAAAACTATCCAATTCACCATCTTCCAGGCTTATAAACCAGGGTACATCAACTGTATCCATTTTTTTGTGACAAGAGAAACAGGTGAAACTTAAGATTATAAAAAATATTCTTGATAATATAGACATAATAAAAAAATTAAAGAGCGATAAAAATTAACGCTCTTTTTAAGATAAGTAAATTCGAAATATTTAATTTCCTGCAATTGGAGCTGGTGAGTAGGTTCCGTCTCCATTGCTACATAATAAATTTCCATTTACGTTCATATCGTCTCTGTAGCCATTATTTGATCCACCAGTGTAATACCAACCACCACCGTGAATTGCGTTTAGATTTTCGATTTTCTTTGGTTCAAATTTTTTCAATAAATTCATGATTAAAAACTTTTAATTTTCACCTACTCTTTTATGGCTTTTCGGTTTACGCCTTTTCTTAATAAAGATTTTACTAAAGTCCTAAATATTTGGTTTTAAACCTATACCGATTTTACTAAAATTTAGTAAAATATTACTAAAAAAATTTTATCTACTTCTCATTGGATTTTATTTGAAGCGAGGTTATTTTTTCCCTTAAGAGCACGATAAGTTGCTCTTTTTCTCTTATTCGATATTCATACTGTTCAAGAAGTTTTTTTGGTAAGGTATTGTCATTTTCCTTATGAGATAAATTATTGACTTTGTTGAAAACAAATTGTTGTTCCTTTAAAAATTCCATTATATTGAAATCTAGAAATGTCCCGAGCTTAAATAATTGTATAATCGATAAAGACGATTTATTGGCCTCTATATTGGAGTAGGTTTTTTGCGATACCTTAAGGTAGTATGCCACCTCCTGCTGTGATACTTTTTTGTCTTCACGAATCTGTTTCAGTTTATGTCCTATTTCCAGCATGCTAAGTCAATTGATTATCTTTAGAACAAAACTTTTACTCTGCCATTATAAAGACACAATAGTTTTGTAACTAATGATTACAATACGAATTAAAAAAAAATTAAGATACTTGCACGAATACAGTTTGTAAGCTGTAACACCATTAACTAATGGTATAATGCAAGTTTTAACTGGGGAGAATAACTTGAGCAATAAAACTAAAAAATAAATTTATAAACAATGCATTTTTGCGTGTATAATTTTACCTAATATAGTCACTTTAACATGTGATTAATAGTAATAGTGTATAAATCAAGATCTTTGGGTTCAAGCTAAAAATCGTGATTAGCAAAAAAAACGGTCACAAGAACAATTGGCTTTAGATTTAAAATTTTAAATGTAAAAATTAAATCTTTTCTAGAAATTTATAACACTATCCAATGCTTCGTCAGCATCTTTATGTATAAAATTAGCTTGATAATTTAATGTTGTTTTTAAATCGCTATGGCGATATAATTTTTGCAGCATTAAAGGGTGGATCTTATCCCCTGCAATATTCCCAAAACTGTGCCGAGCAATATGCATCGTTAGTTTTTTGTTTATTCCCGCCTTTTTTGAAATAGATTTAAGGTTATCATTAAACTTTTTTGTTGCTGTTTTGATTTTATTGAAAACATCTCTTGCATCGTCGAGATTCGCCTTTTTCATTTCGGGAAATATAAAATCATTTTCTTCTCTCTTTTCTAAAATATAGTATTCTAAAATTTCAGATATTTTAACGGGTATTTTAAGTGATAACATTTTTGAATTTTTGTTCATTCTATAATGTAGCCTGTTATCATATATATCAGACCACCTAGATTTTAATACATCTGAAACCCTCATTCCGGCGAAATTAAAGCTGTATAGCCAAACGTTCCGAGTATGTTCCTCCTGTAATGAAAGATTCTCTAATTGTTCTATTTTTCTAATTTCTTCAATATTTAATCCGATTTTGGAAGTCTCGGGAAACTTGATTCTAATTTGGTCTGATCCAAAAGGGTATAGTTCACTACTAACAATTTTTTGTTTAATGGCTCTATTAAATAATAACCTAATAATGACTAGAATGTTCATTATAGATGTTTCGGAAAGTGTGTACGTTGTGCGTAGGTATAATGTTAGTTTTTTTAAAAACCGTTCATCAATTTCTTGAAACGATAACTGCTTTGACTTGTGAAATTTTAGAACAAATCCTATCCAAGCTTTGTCACAGGAAAGGCGATTTAGCTTTTTTGAAATTTTTAGGTTATCAAGGTGTTCCTGTCCCAAATCAAAGAAGCTTCCCTTTTTGCTTGAGGAATAGATTTCTCTCTTTATTTGATTTGCTGAAGCATCCTTTTTTTCAGTTTGGAGTGTAATTAAGGCTTTATTCACTTCGGCAAGTTTTTGCGAGAGCAGACTGTTTAAGTGATCAGAATTTGAATGGGACTTCTTGACCCGAATGTTTTTTTCGTCCCAATCCTCCAGTTCAATATAGTGCCCGAAGAATCGATAGGAAGATCGGCGATTTTTTGTAATTCGAATAGCAAGGGGGAAAAGCCCCTCTTTATTCGGTTTTTTACGAAGTATTATTTTTGCATTAGAAGACATTGTTAGCCTGTTTTTCTCACGAAAGTCAAATCAGGTACAACATAGGTAAAACATTCATTTTTGAATGTTTACGTAACCTAAAGATACAATTTAATTAGGTTTTATAGGTACAACATAGGTACAACAAATGTTGAAATCAATTAATTTTAGATGATATTATAAAAAATTAAATGTTTAGTAATTAATTGAAAATGAATGACTTTGGTGACATTTAGGCAAATGTACGCTAGACTTAGGATCTAGTGCCGTGAGGTGTGAGAGTTCGAGTCTATCCGCCTGTACAAATAAGAAAGCTAACTCTATTATAATTAATAGGTTAGCTTTTTTTAGTTTTAAACTTGTACTATAATTGTACTATGCTTGAGGTCTATTCTAAGTTACTACATCATCAATCAAACCATATTTGATGCCCTTCGTACCATCTCCATCAAATTTTATAATAATATCAGATTCCACTATATCTTCTGTGTAATCATTATTTATAACAAATAATTGCATTTGACTTTTATATTTTTCCGAAAACTCTACTAAGTATTTGAAAAGGGATTTGAATATTTTAGTATCTCTAAATTCATCATCACCATCTTCAACCTCTCTAGTTCCAAGGTTTTTACCCACAGTATCAAGAAGTAGTATTTTTGGGTGATATGATTTTTTTAGTTCTAAACTTAATTCTAAAATGGATAAAAAATATGCTATATTAACTAAAGTAACAGCCCCCAAACTTCCAATCTCATCATATTTGGTTCCTCTAACATAAGGCAAATAATTTTTATCATTTATATAAGCGTTATTCAATTTTGGGAATTGAAAATTTTTCAAAATATTACTGAATATCTTACTGAGTTTATTAATGATATTTGAAAAATCCGTGCTATCCTTTTCTATATCTGCAATTTGATCTAAAATAGCTTTCAGCTTATTCTCATTTTTCTGGATATTATCTGATAACATTGTCAACTCTTCTTGAACATTCGTACTTAATTCGAAATTTTCAATTTTTTTATCTAATTCTCCTATGTTTCTATTTAGCAGCTCTATTTTTTCTATAAATGGACTGATATATTGATTTTGTATAGTGTCAATTTTATCTTCAACTCCTGCAATCTGTTTTATTTTATTTTCCTTTAATTTATTTTTTTCATAAAGTAAATCATTTTGCTCTTCAATAAAATTGTCAAGAGAATTTAATCTTATATTTAATCTTTTCCTTTCTAATTTTATAGCCTTTTCCTCATCTTCATTGTATTCCGTTAATATATTTCCACATAAATCACAATTTTTATGTTCTTTTTTATCTATTTCAGCACTGCAAGAAGGGCATGAATAAAACTCAATGCTTTGTAATTTTCCGTTAGATAATATTAGATAATCTAATTTAATTATTTCATTAGAATACTGATTTGATAACAATTTTAGTTTACTTATATATTTTCTAATCTCACTTTCTTCTTCTTTAAGACTTTCAATTTCATCCCTCAATTTAAACAATTGATACTCCAAAGATTTTGTATTATCATCTTTAAGTTTTCCATTATTTTTTACATCAATTAGTTCCGATAAAAATTCAGTTCTTTTTATTATCAATGCAGCTTTTCTATCTTCATTTTCAGATTTTGTAGAAAACAACTCTACATCTCTAAGAAACTTTACAATCGCTTCTTTTCTGTCTAAAAGTTCATAGATGAATTGCCTTTGCTCCTTTTTATCGTTTTTCAATTCATTTAATAATTGATTCAAAGAATTGAGTATAATTTCTAACGTAGGTTTTCTCTTAAAAGCTTTAGCGTAATCCTTCTCGTCAAGCAAATTTTCGCTATCAATATTAGTTTGAGAAATATAACAGTATTTAAATAAATCTCTAAAACTAAATGTTTGCCCTGATAGTTTCATATCAGGTATTTCGAGCTTCTCTTGTAAAAACCTGGCTAATGAATTTTCTTCTTTTGGATTTGTAACTATAAAAAAATCAAAATCATCATCAAACCTATTTTCTTCTTCATTCCAATTATAAATCTTAACTGGTAAATCAAAAGAAAATAGAGGGCGTTCTATTAAAAACCTTTTTTCATTTAAATAAAGATCTAAAGCAGCATATTTGCTTTTTAATCTTACTTCTTCGTAGTTTTTATGACGTTTTTTGCCAAGACAATAATCGATTAGTTCAAGAATTGTAGATTTTCCTGTTGAAATAGGGCCAGTGATAAAATTTAACCCATCTTTAAATACAACTTCGTAGTGCTTGTCGTCTCCTATTAGCGTTAATTTATTTAATCTTAATCTCATAAAAGATGTATATTGTTTAAGCTTTTCGAATTTATTTCCTCCTTAATTTTTGTATCACTCAGTTTAGATATGTTCTTTTTGATTAAAAGAGCATTTGCCCTCATTCTTTCAGCAAATGGATTTTCAATATCATTAACAATCTCAATTCCCACTTCAGTGATTTTATAAATAAATGAAGAGTTTAAAATTTCTTTAGAAACAAGTCTTTTAGATCGAACAAAATTTAATATTCTGTGATAACTATCTCTATCGGGGTGAGCGTGAAAAAAAGAATAAAGCTCTTCAAAATCGAAATTTGATATATCATTACCCTCTCTAATCATTGTTTGAGGAAACTTCATATAGAAATCAAATAAAATAATTTTATCAAAGGTCATTTGATAGGTTTTATTATTCTTAAATGCTTCAAGCAAATTTAAAACCCTCATTGAACTTATTACAAGCTCGTATTTTTCACCAATGGCTATCATTTGTTTTCTTCTAAAAATTCTATGAGCCTATCTTTATAATTTCTTACCCAGCCTATTGTACATTCATCTGCCAATTGATGCAAAATCCCTTTTTTTTCAGAGGAACTAACATCAAGCTTTGTTCTTAATGTCTCAGTACCATTTAAATCTTCAATTCTTTTATTTAAAATAGCCAAAAGCTTATTTCCATCAAACTGATCTTCATATAACATATATTGGGTTAACCAAACCTCATTCAATACAGACCTGAGGCTTTTCAATTCTTTTAATTCATTCACAATATTGCGACTTTCTACTTCTTTAGTCAAAATTTCGGCATTAAAAAACTGCTTATTAAATACATCTAAATGCTCATTTATGTTAGCTGATTGAAGTTTTAGTGTAAAAAGTTTCTCGGAATAATCCATATCTAACGGTAAGTCAAATATTTCTTTTAGCGATTGTTTTTTTTCAGCCAAATGCTCCAATACTTGGTCAAGTTTATTTAACTCTTCCTCATCAAATAATTCTAAATGTAAATTGTGTTTTGTAATGAGGTTCAACAATTTAATGCTATCCATTAAATCTATCTCTACTTTAAATTTTTTCTCTTTACTTTTCTTCCATTTACTCCACCATTTAACTTCATCTATTGTAAGACTTTTTGGAACGCATAAAATCCATTTTTTTAATTTGTATGTTTTTGATTCGATAGATTTTTTAAAAGAAGAATTAATCTGAGCTATTTGACTATCCCCAATTTCATAAAAGAAACATTTACATTGATAAACATCTATTTCTTCTGTAAAATCACCGACAAATACATCTATGCCCTCATCTCCAGGATTACATTCAATAGGATAGGCATCTTTAAACTCACTCGAAAGTGCTTTAGCACAGCAATCCTCAAAAACCTGTCGTGATCCTTCACGACCATGTTTTTTAAGTAAATAATCAAAATCTCTCGCCATAATGGGCTAAAAATACTTTTTTTATATGATTTAATATTCATAACTGCCTTTTTTCCAATTATTATCATCTTTGTAATACCCCCTCATAGTTATTGTTTGGGTTAATGTCGTGCGTTCTCTCGTTCGTTCGTTTACAAAGAGGTAGTTAGGCCTCCAACATCAAAAAAAGGTATTCTCCCAACACCATAATTTCAATGTAATATGCAACTCCCAGAGGAAACTATCAAGAGATTATCAAAAATGAATTTCCAAAGAAAGGCGAGTTGCTGCTTACTTGCGAAAGTAAAATTGGTAGAACTTTAATTTTTGATTAAATTGAGTGGCTAGCGTTTCAAAATGGTATAACTTTCATAAGGTTTAATTTGAACAAATTAAATTAATACTATTATAAAATTTATATTGAATCGGATTTTATTTCAAAAATGTTTTATTTAAGAAACAAGTGCTTAAAGTCGGGTATATAGCCAAATATTATGAATTGTTTATCAATATTCAAGTTTTAATGAGTAACATAAAATTATTGAATTTATCAATGATAAATTTGAATTTGATTTAACTATTAGAACCACAAGGAAAGAAATCAAATATCTAAAAGAATACTAAACTACCTTAAATTAGATTTAGTCAGAGGTAAAATTGATGTGATAGAAGAAGTTTTAAATCAGAGAAAAGCAAATGGAAATTGAAAAAATTATTGAACACTTTACAGAACTTTTACAAGCTTCAAAAGATGGACTGCTTGAATGGGAATTAAAAGGAAATACTGTCTATGAAACCAATTGGAACGGACAAGAAATAATTGTCGATAGACGAAATAACATAGATACGAATTCGCAAGAGGTGTATTTGAAAATTGGTGAATTTGAGAATATTTATTTACCCGATTCTGATGAGTTCACATATTTAGTTGAAGTTCAAGATGAAATTAAGTGGAAGCATTAATTAATAGAGTTCATAAAACAACTGACCTATGTTGGGATAGTTTTTCAGCAAAAGTAGGGTGTGGTCTTATTTCAATTAATAAGGAGGCCTCTATGCAATTGCAGTTTGCATATTTACTCAAAAATACTCTAGATCTTGTTGTTTATAATGATGATGAATCAGTGGAGTTGGAGCTTGAAACAGGAATTCCTTTAAATGGTAGAATGCGAGAGTGTGATATTGTTGTTGAAATTGTGAAGGGTGACAAGAAGTGTTTTTTACCTATTGAAATGAAATGCTATAAAGAATATGCTTCTAGTGGTGGTAAACGGGGTGCTTCAGATATATTTATGAAAGACGTTTATGAGGATCTTCAATTACTAGAGCACTATTCATTTACTGAAAATTATATTGATGGTATTGTATTAGTTATGACAGATTTAAAACGTTTGGTTTTTCCTCAAAAAAAATTAGGTAAGAAATGGGACTTTGATATTTCTGATGGAAAATCATTTACTAATGGAATTACTCTAAACACTCCAATTGGTGGATATGATGTAGATATTAATTTAAGAGGTAGTTATGTTTTCAATTGGACTACTGTTGGGAGATACTATTTTTTAAAATTGTCGTCCAATAAATATAAATGGGTTTATGAACATAATGAAGATAATAGTAGTAGGTATACTTTAGGGCGGATAGGTACTCGAAATCTCATTTGTATAGGAATTAATCCGAGCACTGCCACTCCAGAAGGACTTGATTCAACTTTAAAAAAAGTAAACAGGATTGCTGAGTTAAACGGCTACGATGGATGGTTAATGCTCAATATTTATCCCCAGCGTGACACTTATCCTAATAATATTGATTTGGTCAGTAATGATGATGGTATTAAAGCAAATAACAAAGCTATTCAAGAAGTTCTTAAAATGTATAAATTTAAAGACATTTGGGCTGCTTGGGGTACTACCATTGAGCATCGTCCTTTTCTTAAAGATTGTTTAGAAGAACTTTCTAAAAATTTCGATGCTTCATATAGATGGCTTCATTATGACGATACTACTAAATATGGACATCCTAGACATCCTTTATATGTTTCTTATTCTAAAGAATTTAAGGATTTTGATATTAACAAATACTTAGAAGAGTTATGAAATTAACAACCTTGTTTTCTGGAATTAATATCTAACTACAAGAACTGAATAAGAAATGTTATTTAAATATCATTAAATTAGACAAAAGAAAATAATCATAGAGATTTAGATAAGAAAGCACAATAATATTTTAGGGCATGTTAAGCGAATTAATACGATTTATATATATGTTCTATATTCGAGTATTATAAAAATAAAATTAGCAGTTAACAATGAGTGAAAAATATAGATTAGAAAATATTGAAGATACGGAGAGTCTAATAACGTTGACTGCTATACTTTTAGAAAAAATAGGTTTTAAGGAAGTAAAAATTATAGACCAGTACACCATATTTGCATTTGAAGACGGTATAGTAAATAAAAGGCCATTTAAAGTTTTTTGTTTTTTGAGTGAGTTAAATGGTAAGATTCCATTTGTACTAGAAACAATTCAAAAAAATTATATTAAAGATGATAATGTAATAATCTTAACAAGTCATAGAAAAAAAATATCTCAGTATTTCCAAAAGTGGATTTTAAAAAGCTTGAATACTGACAAAATTGAGTTTTGGGATGCAATTAAAGTATCAAAAATAATAGATGATAAATTATCTGAATATTGGGGACATAATGACGTTTTTTTAAAGGCATTTGAAGATGCTTTTCTTAAGTCAACTCAAGGAATATCTGAGTTGAATCAAATTCTCAAATTAGATGGTAAGTTTGAAAAATCGCTTAACTTTTTTATTGAACCGAAGATATTTTATTTTAAAGAAGATGCTGAAACCCAAAGACATTTAAGGGTTAGATTTAAGATAGAAAGTTATCTGTTAAAAGGTAATTATATAATTACTGGTGATGCAGGAACTGGTAAAACCACATTATTAAAAGAAATAGGGCGATTAGCTGTAAAGTTGAATGATACTACGACAGAAAAAATATTACCTATTAGATTGAAAACAAGTCTTATTGTTTCCTCAAATTATAGCATTGCTGATTCGGTAACTAGTCAAATTACAGAATTTGTTGGGAAAGAGAATTTCGATAAAGTTTTTGATGATTATAGGGTGCTTATTCTTATTGACTCTATTGATGAATTTGAGATACAAAAACAGAATAGTATTTTCGAAGAGTTAACCATTTTTACAAAAAATGAAAATACTAACTTCATCTTGGCTACAAGAAATCATGAAACCCTAACTAATGAATGCGAAGTTCCCTCTCACTTACTAACATTTATTTCAAACTTTGACTTAAGACAGGTTAAGCAATATTTAACAACATTTTTTAAACAAGATTTAAAAAAATCTGATGAGCTTTGGGATAGTCTGTTAGAGAATAAAATTCTTGATAAAGTTCCAGCTACACCGCTAACTATTTCATTGTTATCAATTCTTTATGATGAAAATGGTTATGAAGTCCCAGCTACTTTAACAGATGTCTATGACAATTTTAATACATTTTTACTTGGAAGACTAAATGTTAACTCAAAACTTGATTTTTTAAAAATTAATTTAAAAGAGCAAATACTTGAAATGTATGCATTGAAGATTATACAGACACCTAATAGGAGTCGTATGGAGAAAGAGGATTTTATAGATTATTTAGTAAATTATTTTAAAGGACAATCTATAACGATAGAGAAAGGAGTTATTCCGCAATTGATTAAAGGTATGACCGATGGAACAGGTGTTCTTTGCATTGATGAACAAGGTTTTGTAACTTTTCAGCACGACCACTTTTTAGAATACTATGCTTCACGTGAGATTTTCAATAGTGAAAATAGAATAGATTTAGAGAACGAAGTAATTAGTAAGTTCACAGAATATAATTGGCAAAACACAGCTATATTTTATACAGGTAGAACTAGAAAAATGTCTAAATTTTTGGATAAACTTGTTAAAAGGGTTGATGATTATAGTAAGTTACCAGACCAATTATTGGCAATATCAGGTTTAGGTTATGTGCTTCAATCTTTGTGGATGACAGACTCCAAAGAACGAAAAAATGCAGTCGTTAAAGCTCTTGACTTATTAATGAAAGCAGATAAAGGAGTTAAACAAATGGCTGAACAGGAGTTTCCCTATTTCAAAGGGATTAGGGATGTTGATATAGCCCTTCTAAATTTAAGTTGGTTCTACATTCACTATAATTCAATTACATTAAGAGACCCTCTAATTCTCGCATTCGATGAATTACATTTAAAAGCACAAAAGTTAAAAGGAACGTTATTTGAAAGTGATTTGACAACTGAACTGTATAAGTTATTCTGCATTGGTGCAACGTTGAATACAGGTAGAGTTGCTGATGATTCTAAATTAAATGTTCTATTTGATGAGGACAAAATTCTTTCTAAACCTTTGTTTTTCTTCCTTTTTAATGAAGCAATTGAAATTCTTGAATATAATAATCAAGCGCAAATTAGAAAGGATTATAAACTAGAGTCAAAAAAACGCAAACATTATAACGGAATTAGATTTCTTTTAGATCACAATGCATCTGAAATTAGGCACACAACTTTTGAAAGATTACAAATCTCTAAAAATGTTGAAATATTCACTGAGGGTAAATCAGATGCTTCAATCATTAGTCACGCATATCGAGTTTGTACAATGAATGAAGAGCCTTATTGGAACATAACATCAATTGAAGATGTGATTTCCGCAAAAGCTGGTGGAGCACAACAATTAGCAGAACATTTAGTGATGTTATCTAAAAAAATTCAAACAGAAGGTGATAAACGCAAAATTATAATAGGATTGTTTGATAATGATGCAAAAGGATTTCAAGAATTTAATGGAAGTCTAGGAAATGATTTTATTATAACTAATGGTATAATTAAGAAACATAGGACGCTTAATATATATGCTGTTTTATTACCAATACCAGAAGAGTTAATATCATTCAATCAAAAGAAACAAGTGTTTAAATTTTTTGAAGTTGAACATTATTTCTCTAAAGAATACCTCGAAGATCAAAAAATGATATCTGACACGGGAATTGAGGGTGTATATGAAGTAACGGGAGATAAGACTAAATTCTATAAAAATATTTTAAATGAAGTTGACGTAGAACTATATTCTAATTTTATCACTCTTTTTGAAGAAATAGATAAAATCTGTAATAAAAATATTAACTATATTAATTAATGGCAAAAGGAATATATACAGAGTTAACATTTGAGCTATTGAAGATGCTTTACTTTTAAGAGTTGGATAGGTAAAAGAGCTTCAAAAGACTTTGACACAAAACTCCGCTTATTTCCTTCATATATTTCAAGTTTCTTGAAAAACACTCAATCCAAGCAGTTGGAGAAATTAACGAACATACACAAAGAAGATTTAGTAAATAAAGTCATTCAAGGCCTTATTCATGAATTCAATTTCACGATTTAATATGACATTATAAATTCTTTAATAAATCATACTAAGTGTCTCGATTTTGATTTAATTTATTCCAAAAGGAACTGTGAATTGTCCAATCCTGCATTTCATCAGCTTTTGCATATAACGCAGCATTAATCTTCTTAATATCAAATTCCGTGGGTTTTTTTGCTATATATGCATAAACACCAATAAACTCAATATCTCCAAGATGATTAAAAATTAATTTTTTATTTTTTGAAAAGTGTTCACAAACAAAATAATCTTCAATTTTATCGTGTCTAAAATTCCAGTTTTTGGATTTTTCTAATTCTCTTTTATTAACAACTTTATATTCTAACAATGACTCAAGAGCTTCTTCAATTCCCGTAGAATCAATTCTTGATAGTCCCTCAGACTTTAATTTGTACGCTTGTGAAGTAATTTGATCTAACGGAAATTTTCCATTATTATTTTCTTGGTAATTCATTATTGCGGCATTCACTTGCTGGCTATAAATATTGTAAAGATCAACTTCGATATTTCGATTTAATAGTTCAGAAATTACAAATAAATCCATAGTATTAGTTAAATGTGATTTATTATCCTTTTGATTGTTTTTAAGGAAAGTTTCTAGATTATTTTGATAATTTTCACTTCTTTCATACTTGTTTAAAAAGTCTTTTAAGTTGTCTTCATGAATTCCTTTTAATTCTAAGTAAAATTTGTCTTTTGATATTGCTCTAGTTTTTTGTGAAGAAATAATGATGTCTGAAAACTTAGAATCTTTAATCTCCTCAATTATTTTTGATTGTTTAATTATATTGATTTCGTTTAATCCATCTATACATAATTGAATTTCACCTTTTTTTAAACACCAAGTAATAAATTTTGTGTCTTTCAATAAACCATCAACTCTTTTGCTAATAGTATTGATAATTTTCTCATCAATTTCATTTGCCTTTAAATATATGATGTGCTTATCTGAATTTAGGATATAATTTGATAGTAAAACTGTTTTACCTGTGCCTGAATCACCTAATATCATTTTAAAATCCATTTGTGAATTCAAGGTTTCATATATTTTATTGGTAACAATATTTTTATCATTAACATTTAATTTGTCATAAATGTTTTTACCAAGATTAATATTAAGCTCTCTTAATAAATAAGGTTTGTTTTGATTTAAGATTTTATTTCTGAAAGGTCTTATTAATTTAATAAATCCAATTATTGGGGTTCGTGCCATTATATTCACTTTACCTACTTCGAATTTCCAATCCATTATAGTATTTTCAAGTGAAAAACTATTTCCTTTAATATAAATAACAATTGAAAATGTAATTACCACCAATGAAAAAAGTAAAAATGTAATAATAAATGGCAGAGCCCAATCTATAATTTTTTGATTCTTATAATTGATTTCTTTAAGAGTTTTTATTTTTGACTTTGTTATTTCTGAATTACCACCGTAACTCATTAGTTCTGTCAATTTTTCTAAAAACCCTATGTCATTATATTCCCAAGAAGTTTCTTCAATAATAAGCTTTGATATATCTGAATAATATATAAAGTTTTTCTTATCCAATAAATCTCTGTTATCGGATAAATAATTAATTAGATTTAACAATAAATTTTTTGAAATTTGTTTATTGTTTTTTAAATCAAGATTTTTCAAATAGAGTTTAACATCATTCTTGTCTTTGTTTGATATTCTCGTAATTTGAAGTAAATTTTCATCATGAGTTGAGTACTGGTATATTAAACTGTGGTATAACAATTGTCTATAAATTTGCGCATTATCACCTATGTTATAAAAAGGTGTCGTTTCGTATATTGAAGCAAAATATTCATTTAGAATAAAAGGTTGTAAAACTTTAGGGTCTAATCCCTCAAAAAAAACTGAATAATGTGTTCTGTAATTTGGCAATAAGTTTGCATCTCTATCATCCACCGCATCATATAGTTTCCTTAAATTTTCTTTAGAATAGAGCTTTAAAAATTTATGTGTATTAATTTCATTGAGTTTATTATTTTTAAATGTATTATAAAAAAAAGATGCAACTTTTAGATTTCCATCTTCAATAATTTGAAATAAAAAATCTAGTTGATTCTGAGTTAATTTTTGATTTTCTAGAAGGATAAAATATACTTGGGTATTCTGAATAAAATCAGAAGCATTTAATATTCGATCTATTTGTTCGTGGCTTAAAATTGGTCGATTGAAATTATACCAATTTAAAGTTTTTAAACCTGTGTGTGTTTTTTGAATGTCAATAAGCTCTTTGTTTTCTTCAATTATTGAAGAAATTATTTTATCTAAAGATTCATCAAAATACCCTTTTGCTCTAAGATTTTTTTTTATTGCTTCCTTTTTTTCTAAATTATTTTTTTTTATATATTCTAAGATAATATTAGCAGATTTTTCATTATTAATAGAGCTGCTCAGTTTTGTTAAAGTGATATTCTCTAGATTTTTATTATCTAAGGGGAGTTTATTTATAACATTTTGGATGTATTCAGAATCCAAAACTGGTGAAATATTATAAATTTGGGGACGATAAAGTAATTCTTGAGCTTTATTGGATAAATACGGTTCCTTCAAAAATAAACTCGTGTATTTTAAGAAATTTGAGTCTGAAATTTTGTTAAACCCATAATTGAGAGTTCTCAGGTAATCATTTTTCTTTTTATTTGTTGCATTGATATTTAATGTGAGATCAAGTAAAAAATCTAAATTTTCTGAATTTCCGTCATAACTATATAAAATACGTCTAGCAGTTCTGCCTAAATAATCGTGTCGATTTTTATAGCTGCTTATTTTTTTGAAATTAGAACTACTCATGACAACTACGTTGGGTAAATAATTAGTATCTAAAATTTTCAATAAATTTTGTAAATTATCTTTGTTCAATTTTTTGTTAAATAAAACAGTGACTAATGTTCTGTATTTTCTCCCTTTAATCGTATTGAGATTAATGTCTTCTCGGGAGATTTTATAGCTTTTTAATTTCTCTATTATCTTCGTAATATTTTTACTGCTGATTTCCAGATTTTGATATAGAATAATAATGTTTTCATGGTTTTGTTGATCTATGAACTTATTTTTTTTAAAAAATAAGTCTATTAATAATTCCGTTTCTTCTTTATTCCATTTAGTGTTTTCAACTAACTTTTTTAAAGACTTAGGATTTATTAAATCATGACGATTAGATGCTAAAAAATAAATAAGTGGCTTTTTTCTTGGAAAATTGAAACCACTTTCCACTAATTTACTAGATAAGATTATATATCTTATAGTATCTTGTTTTTTTAAAAAATCTTCTGATAATTTTTGATATAAGAGAGCGGTTTCACTATCTTTTATAAGAAAATCATTAACAATGGAGCTTGCTTTCTCATTGCTGACATCCTTCATGAAATAATAGAAGGCTAAATCTTCTCTCGAATTGTCATGGGGGGTAGTTACAATATTATTTTGTGCAAAAATAGATAGTCCACACAAATATAAAATCATTAGAGATATTCTTAAAAGAAATTTATTTTTCAACTATTATAAATTTTGAATATTATTTATATAAATTTTTTGTTCCAATTGCTTATTCGTGATTTTAAATATATAATTTTATTTTTTAAGGAAAGAAAAAGGTACTTTCCCCTAACTTTATTTTTAGTACAATATGTTACGCCCCCCAAAGCACATATACGTTACACAGATTTGACATCTTGTTATGGTTTTTGTTGTGAATTGTAGTTTTTCCAAATTTTAATAAATATGTATTGTTTCAAAACCCAATATTTTTAAGGCTTCAGGGGTGCTACTTGATTTTCATAACAAAAAAGGGATGGTATATATAAATTACCAAAGGATTTAATCACGTTCCAACATTTTCACCCAGTCATCGCATTTTTCCAATTGCTCGCTAAGACTATCATTAAGTCTTTCCAATCTTTGTATTTCTGCTTTTGTTTGTTGCAGTTCACGGTTTAGCTCGTAGTTTTCTTTTGGCGCATCCCTACACCCGAGGAAAAGAAAAGATATGAATAGAAAGTGTTTTATCGGACTGGCTTTTGATCCGACAATTTAAGCATTTCTCCTATCAAATAATATGGTTTTTTTCTCCCAGTTAATTCATTAAGGGATTTTGTATGCCTATAAGTCTGGTAATTCTTTATACGTCGCTCACCACATTCGGAAGTAGCAGTCACCAACGCTTCCATATAGACAATATTTAACAGCCGTTGCCATTGTTCCTTGGATAATGGTGGTACTCCACATTCTTTAATATATCTTGAAAAATAATCTGTATAAACCATTTGGATAAATTCCAAAAATATGGAATATTTCCATTTAATATAATTTATTTCAGATTTAAGCGTAAAAAAAGGGATGGTAAAATGACAAACCATCCCTCAATAATCAAATAAGGCTAAACTTACTTTTTGATTATCATTAACGTTAAACAGCCGTTGTTATTTAGCAAATTGCCTTTGATTTTCCATCCTTTTTTTAAATACTCATTAATTGTTTTTTCAAATTCTGGCGTGCAATTGCTTTCTAAAATTTTTATTTTTTCCTCCATAAATTTAATTAGTTAGTTCGATTTGAAATTGACCGTCCGCTTCAATTACATCCGATAAAGGTTCATGACCTTTGTGAAATTCATCGACTATTTTTTTCTCTAATTTGGTTCTTGTGTCTGCCACTACAACCATTGTGTTATATTCTGTTTTCATTTGATTGTAAGTATTTTATTATTATTAAAATTTATTGTTTTCATATCATTGCTCAAACCTATTTTTTCGCTTAGAATATTTCCCTCAACAAGATATTCTTTAATTAACGGCCGTACCTCATCTACCTTTTTTCCAAGCATTTCACAATTCTTAATTAATTCTCGAACTGTATTTATAATTAAAATTTGTTTGCTGTTTGTGGTATAAAGTGTAAAAAGTTCTTCATTAATATTTATTATCACTTTATCCCTTGAAATTTTAAAAAGGTCTTTCAGTAATATTGATATTTTGTTTGGAGCATCATCTAAAAAATCTTTCAAAAATGCACTCCTTGGAGCTCTAAACTCACAATATTTATAAAAGCTATTATTCTTAGAATAAAATTCATAAGATCTTTCAACCCTTGATTTGTAGGTGCTTTCCAGCTCTATTAATGGCGTTGTATCAAGCTCAAGCATTTCAATATACTTTTCGTAGCTTAACCTTTTTGCAAAACCATCGGTTTCATTTTGGTGAGCGTTTTTGTGGTGTTCGTGAAATCTTGAAATGAACTCGCCATCAATTAAATCCTTGGTATTGCATTTAACTTCAAGGTTGTTTAATATGGTTTTAGCTTTTAAGATTATTTCGCCAGTTTCCAATACATAATTTTTTAAGCTATCGTAACCATTTTGGTCAAAATCTAATTTTACTTTGTCTTTCATTATTTTAAAATTTATAGTTGCAATGTTTAACCAACAACTGCCACTTGTTTAATTATTTATTTTTTGCTATTTAAGCTGTCTGAGGGTTAGGGGGGTAAATTGTTACCTTCTTTTATATATATGTTTTTTTCCTCGTCTGCGTAATACCAGAAATTACCCTACTGACCCACCAATTTCTAGGGTCAGGTGCTTAATATTTGAGTTTATGTAAATATTTATCGCCTTTTCTTGCATACCCTTTTTTAAAATAAGCCTACTGACCCACCTCAAGGGGGGTGCCGAATTCCTAACCCTACAATTATTCTTTGCGTTTTTATTTCAAAATCACTCACTTGGCTAACTTTTCTTTTTGGTAAAACCAAACTTAACAATCCCACCACTTTCAAGTCTTTCAACATTATAGCCTTTAAAATCTGCCCAAATATTAATCCATCCACTTGCAACCCGACTCCTAACACTTCCATTATTGCTGTTAATTGAATCGCCAAGGGCTTTCGCTATATCTTTCAATAAGTAATTTTCATTTAATTTGCCGTAAGTCGATTTCATAAGTTTTAGGAAATCTTTGCTTGTATCAACCTCTAATTTTTGCAAACGCAGTTCGGGACTGTCATAATTAATCAAGCCACTTTTGAAATACTTTTTTAGGCAAAAAATCATAAAGGAGTAGAATCGTTGATATTCTTTATCATCCCATTCTATAAAAAACAAATTCTTAAAATGGTTTTCGGGTTTGTTGGTGCTGTTGAAGTGGTTGTTAAGTAAAACAACGTGTTTCCTATCTGTATAACTTCCGCCTTTATCAGATAGCGTGTAATTTGTTGTTACGGCAATTTTAGGACTACTTTCAAAATCAAGAGTAATTTTGTCTTGGTGCTTCTTTTCGATATTCATTTTATCGGTAAGCACGGCAAAGAGAGCTTCAAAACTGAAACTTTGTTCCACGTCCTGTAATACAAATAAATCCGTTTGGGGTGTAATTGATTGGAAAACAAATTTATCCTTACTTAAATCTAAGTTCTTGCCGTTATACTCAACCACATTTAAAACTTCCGCTAATGCTTTTATCATTAAACCCTTTCCGCTTCGACCGCTGGCGGTATTGGTGGCTTGACTCAAAATATCACTTAAAATAATTGCTTTGGCGACACTTGGGTTTTTGTACCTATGCAATATGTACCCAAGGGAAGTAATTACATTTTTAAGGTGGGTTTTTTCATTGGTAGAAAGTTTCAAAAACTCATAAAACTGGCTTTTCTTGTAGTCGTTTTGAGGTTGGAAAGTGTTGTCTATAATTTGGCTTTCAAAAATAAAATATCCCTTTATAACCTCGCTAAGTTTTGAGTATTCATAGGACTTAAATCCAGCTTTATTTATTACGACAAATATATTTTTGAAAAAGAATATTCCTGAGTATTTTGTGTCTTTGAATCGCTTTAATGTTAGTTCTTGCAAACTGCCCAAAATCGCTTTTTTGCTTATGAGAAGGGCTTCACCATCCTTAATAAATTGGGAGCGTAGATCATTCTTTTTTTGTTGTTTCACATACTCGATAACAAAATTATAGACTTCCTGTGGTTTTAGGATTTTAGCAATGTTATAATCTACTTTAACAATTAAACGAGTTCCGAAATAACTAACATTGTAAAAATTGTTTTTTTCTAAAAAATCAGACAACAAAGCAGGGTCTATTATATGCTTTCCGTTTTTACTATTAAATAGCCAAAATTTCAGTTCCTGAAACTTTGAAACGTTGTTAGATGCTTTCTTTTTTGATTTTTTTGGAAGGCTATGTTTTTTGTTTCCTTTCATAGCCTATTATTTTTGAAGCTTTACAATTGCTGCTTCCAATTCCTTACGTTTATAGTAAACCCGACCGCCAATTTGGTATGCTTGAAGAATACCTTTTTGCGTCCAATTATGAACACTTGAAACATTTATTCCAAGCATTTCTGCTACCTGATTTCTACTAAGGTATTTTGTTTGTTCTTTGGGTATGAAATTGTCTTTTATTTCTTGAAGTTCTTTCTTCAATGCCTTAATCTCATCGGTAAGGCTCTCGGGAAGTTTAAATTCTATAGTTTGCATAGCGATCGAATTTTGATTTGTTATTCGTTTTCTATGGCAAACTTATGGAGGTATTTATGCTCTTAAATTATGATTAGGGGGTTAATTACTTGCACCAAATGTGCTATTAATTAGCGCAACTATTGTAATCCAACAGAATCTTTTGCGTTTCTAATTTTTTGATTAACACTATCAATCCTTTGCTTTGTATAAGGGTCAGGTTTTATCTTTAAATTTAAAAAATCGTTATAATTTTTTTGCTCATCTCGGAAATGTGACTTGGTAAATTTCTTTACATCTAAAGCTGGAACAAACACATCGTGTATTGCACTCATGTTTGGATGTTTTGGGAGAAACTGTTTATGAATCAAAAGTGCAATTAGTATATTAAATTCTTCAATAGTAATGTTTTCATTATTAAATTCTTTTTTTATGTTATAAATAAAGTCTTTTGCTTGAATTTCATCTTGCATCCCTTGTAAATATTTATAAGCCTCTTGTCGTTTTTCTTTTGGGTTTCCTGGCTTTTTTGTGGGCTTTTTCAAATTAATTATCTCAGTTTGAAAAGTTTTTTTCAGTTCATTTAAAAGAGGGATTTGTTCTTCTGCATCTTCCGTCAATGATATTTTAAACTTATTATGTGCGTTATCCAAACCAATATTTATTTCCTCAATCATTCCATATAGAAGTGTAATAAGTTCTTTTGGTTTTACTTTAAAGTTATTTCGGTTTTGATTTGATAGCTTTGAGTACAACCCTTGAAATTTTATATTAAAATTGTTTCTTTCATCTTTTATGATTTGAGTTTCAATTTCCAGCATTTCCCTTTTTTCTTCATCACTTAGTTCAATGTTATCGATACTTAAAATATCGCTTTCCTTGTGTAGGAGTATTTCACCATCATTATACAATCTCTCAATGTATTCCTTGTCCTTCTTATTAAGGTTGTTTTTTGATTTATTCATAATTGCAACTCTTTAATTATTGGTTTGAAGCGTTTTTAATTACACTTAAATGAGGAGTTTTTTTAGGTTTGTTCCCCCCTTTTTTGCTAAAGCTATCAAAGGCTCTCTTGGCTTTATCGTAATCGGGTCTTACTATGTAGTTAAGAAATTGTTTCTCGGTGGTATGACCCGTGAAATACATTAAATCGGGGGTTGAGATATTGCCATAATTTACAGTTGCAAATGTTCTTCGCCCTATGTGGCTCGTTATTAGTTCCCATTTTTCAAACTCACCCAAAACATCCCTGTAATCGTACTTTGTTGGCTTTTTGCCTTCTGGGG
Organism: uncultured Aequorivita sp.; assembly: GCA_937125455.1. GTDB lineage: Bacteria > Bacteroidota > Bacteroidia > Flavobacteriales > Flavobacteriaceae > Aequorivita. The sequence continues at coordinate 50,998 of CAKZLK010000061.1, read as the reverse complement.
CGACACAAATTCTTTTTTTACCCTCGCAAATATTATTTAGCCCTGCCTGTTTGCATACTAATTTTATATAATCATTATATTTTTGATCCGAAACTGCTCGGGGAAATTCCCCATTGCGTTTTTTCAAAACATGTTTTATTTCCTCCCTTAAAGGAAGGTACATTTCATGTTTGGTTTTAACTTGCTCAAACACTATGAACGAACGGTTGTTTTCGTCTTCAAAAATCATATCGGAAGTAAAGCGCATAAAATCGGAAACACGTTGCCCTGAGTAAATGCTTATTAAAAGCCAATCACGAGCATTTTCTAAATAATCGTGCTTTAATTTTACCTTTTTTATTTTTTCAATTTCAAAGTTTTCAAGATATATTTTTGGCGTTTTCTCTTTTGGTATTCTAAAACTGGCATCTAATAATGAATTGCTTATTTCCAAACCCTTTCTTTGTGCAAATCGGCAAATGGTCTTGATGCAATCAAATTCTTTACTTTGGGTGTTTATTGAATACTTGTGGAGTTCCGAAAAAGCAATATAGTCGGCTTTAAAATCTCTGTCGATATTCTTTATCTTATACCTTTTGCTGTTTTCTTTTTCTAACCTTATTAATTTGTTTTTTGTAGTTGTTATTCGCTTCCTCTGCATATCCTTTAATTCGTTCAGGGCTTTTTTATCTACCAAATAATAATCAATAAAATCAACTAAAAATTCAGGATAAGTCTTTTGCTTTTGCTTTGGGGAGTAATAATCTTTTAGTACGTGTTTGAGCCAATTTTTTTCCTCGGGTTCTGGGCTATCCTTTTCATATTGTCTAAGTATAAAATCCTCTAACGGCTGGATGCTTTCGTTAATGGCTTTTATTTCGTTTTTTTCATTTCCGCTTAACCCTCGTATTTTCTTTCTTGTGTTATCCCAGAATTCTTTGGAAGTATGGATTTGAGTATTCCCCTCAAATTGAAAAAATTTATCATTATTACCCTTGTCTTGCAGTCTTACTTTTAATGCTGCTTTTTCTTTTTGGGAACGAAATAAAAAATATACTCTGGCCATGTGTTTAGTATTATTAGTTAGTACAAGATTAAGATAATTGTACTAAAGTTGTACTAAAAACATCCATTAATTTAGACTTCTCTGCATTGATTTAAAAGTCAGTTTTTTATAAAGCATTGTTTTTATTGGCTTTCTACGTGGTTCGCTTGTTTAAGGAAATGTAATGATGATAATATTTGTGTTATCTCCGCCTGTACAAATAAGAAAGCTCTTCAGCAATGAGGGGCTTTTTTGCTTTTTAAAAAGTTTGTAATGTGAGAGTTCCCCCGACGCTTCGGGGTCTCCGCCTGTAAAAGTTAAAAGCTTCCCATAACCGGGGAGCTTTTTTTTGCAATTTTGAATCACTAAAAATATAGCGGAGAGACGAGAAGTTTACCCTGAGCAGAGCCGAAGGGCCTGTACAAAGCAGAAAGCTCTTCAGCAATGAGGGGCTTTTTTGTTTTAAAAAAAATGAGTCTCGGAGTTTATCCTGAGCGCAACCGAAGTGCATTTACTTTTTATTTGCTATCCTTTCCTTCTTCTATCAACTCCTCAACCTCCTCTTTATCATCGCCGTTAAGCTTCGGGTTTTTTGGAGTTTGTACTCTTTTTTTATGATGGATTTCATAATACATCGCAAAATGATCGCTACCAAAATTCTTGGAACGTACCATTTCCCCAACATATAAATCGCGTGTGTGGAAAAGATGATCTAACGGAAAACGCAAAAAGAAATGATTTGCATTATAGGTAGCAAAAAAACCGCGGCCCACACGAGGGTCAATCATACCGGTCATTTTTTTGAAAAGACGAGTTGTTCGGCTCCAAACTACATCGTTCATATCACCACAAACTACTATGGGTTTGTCTAATTTACGGATTCTTTTTCCAGTCAGCATCAGTTCGGCATCGCGTTCTTTTGAGGTTTCGTTTTCGGTTGGGCTGGGTGGTGCGGGATGCAGACAACAGAAAAAGATTGGAGGATTTCCCTCAACGGGAAAATCGAAAAAGATGGATGGCTTATCGTCTTCAATCTGATATTTTACTTCAACATTTTCTAATTCTTTTTTAGAATATAAATGCATTCCATAAAAATTTTCAAGAGGTACTTTTACAGTAAAAGGATAATCATCTTCAAGTTCTGAAAGACAGTTTTCCCAGTCCGTGTTGGTTTCCATTGCCAATACCAAATCTGGGTCAAAACGTTTTATTTCATTTAAAAAATCGGCATAGCAGGAATTGGTCTGAAGTACATTTCCGGCTAAAATGGAAACGTGACCGTCACTTGCAGCGTGTGATCTTCTTCTGGGGAAAAGAGAACTGTACGGAAATACTTTATAAAGTTGATAAAGGATGGACGAAGATAAAGCTACAAGAAGTATCCAGCTAAATACTGTGTAGTCTTTTTCAAAATAAAGAAACAGCCCCAATAAAACAAATTGGATGAATAGTGACTGAATCCTTACAAAATCGGCAGTCCTGAAGAACCAGTGCGGATTCCTAGTTGCAGGAAAAAAAGGGCTAATAATAAAAAATATTATCAATATGTATAACACCATTTTCCAAAGTTACTTCTTTTGGAAATATGTAAAACAACTAAAATAGCTTTTTTGACTAAGCACATATTCCTACTTTTGGAACTTCAAAAAAAAATATACAAATGAAAAAAATTATCCTTATTACATTCTTAACTCTTTTTACTTGTGCCTTTGTGTTTGCACAGGATTACACAACTCCAAATACAGGGGTAACTTGGACGCTGGACGATATTGCGGCGGCAAGTCCGACAACGATTACGGTAGCCGGAAGCGATTATACGCTTTTGGGAAATTTAACGATTGCGGAAAATGATACGGTTATTATCGATTCAGATTTAACCCTTTCCATTGACGCCGATAAATTGATTACTGTTTTTGGTGCATTTACGGTAGATTCCAACGCGGTAACAATTACGGCATTAGATGTGAACACACCATATGAAGGCTTCCGTTTTGAAGAGTTTTCAGAAATTGATATCAATAACGCAACCATTGAATACGGTGGCGGACTTCGGGTGTTGACCGAGACTTTTTCAATTGATAATTGTACTATTACCAATAATGTTTCTGGTGCTACTACTAGTGCGGTTATTCAACTTTCGCGTGGGTTACCTCAAATAACTAACAATACAATTTCTTTCAATGAAAACCCTGCCATTGGTTCTGCTGCAAATTCTGCAGTTTCAGCATATATTTTCAATAATACAATTGAGGGAAATAATCAAGCCAATAGCAATCGTCCCCAAATAAATTTGGGTACAACCTTGGCGAATGATCCATTACAAATTATTCAAAACACCATTATTGGTGATCCAGCATTAGATCAAGCTGGGGGAATTGCCATAGCCAATTTTGTGAGTGGAAATGTTAATGTAGTTATAGATAATAACATCATTCGCGGCAACCGCTACGGAATTACAATGCTTGGTATAAACGACTCAGCAGAAATCACAAACAACATCATTGAAGATAATAATATTCAGGGTGATCCTAACCTTGGTGGAAGCGGGATCAACCTAAACAGTTCAACGGCAACTAATGCTGTTGTTGTTTCTGGAAATGAAATACGCAGAAACCTTTGGGGAATTACTATGCAAGGTTCGGCTTCAATAAATCTTGGTGATGACGCAAGCAATCCGGGCGGAAATATATTTTCAGAAAATGGAAACGGCGGCGAAGTTTACGCACTTTACAATAATACGGCCAATACAATTTCAGCTAAAAACAACTGCTGGATTGAGGGCCAACAGAGTACCGAGCAGCAAGTTGAAGATGTTATATTTCACAGCGTGGATGACCCAACTTTGGGCGAAGTGACTTTTGATCCATTCTTGTGCGGCATTTTGGGAGTTGCAGAGAATGCTATTGAAAACTTCAGTTTTTATCCGAACCCAGTAAAAAACGAAATCAATTTTAATAATATAGTTTCTTTTGAAAAGGTTCAAATTTACGGGGTTCAGGGCAATTTAATTTCTTCTGCAACTATTTCCGAAGGACAGAACACATTGCCTGTAAACCTTCCTTCAGGTTTGTATTTTGTGAATTTCAGCAATGATGCGCAAACTGTTACAAAAAAAATGATAGTGGAGTAACCGGATGTTCGTTCGAGCGCTGTCGAGAACTACATCAGCTTATAGAACAGATTAATTCCAAAATGCCTTGGCTTTTCGTCAAGGCATTTTTTATTGGTTTAAACCCCTTAATTCCTTTGTTAAAAACGTAATTTTGCACTTTCAAAAAAATCAAAAAACAAACACGTGAAAATTCAAAATAAAGCTACGCTGGAATTGAGTAATGAAGAAATGAAAAGCTATGGGTATAAAGTAGTTGACGCTATTGTGGAACACTTTGCAACCCAAAACGATAAACTGCCTGTAGTCTCAGGATCGAGAGAGGAAATGGAAGAATTGTTTCTTGAGGACGCTCCCGAAAAGCCAAGCGACCCAAAAAAAGTTTTAAACTTTGTTTTGGACGAAGTGATGACCAAAAGCAATATCGTTTCGCACCCAAAATCCTATTCTTTTGTTCCAGGTCCCAGTAACTACATCAGTGCGATGGCAGATGGTTTGGCTTCTGGCTTTAATATATTTTCTGGAGGCTGGCAGGCTTCTCCCGCTGCGGCCGAAATGGAAATCGTAACGATGAACTGGCTTCTTAAAATGTTCGGTTTCCCCCAGAAAAAAGGTGGTGGCATTTTTACAAGTGGTGGTTCAATGGCTAATTTGACCGCTTTGGTTACTGCGCGTTCGGTAAAGTGTGGCGATGATTTCAGCAAAGCTGTTATCTATCTTTCAGACCAGGCACACTCTTCAAATATAAAAGCCATTCGCGTACTCGGCTTTAGAAAAGAACAAATCCGGATTATTCCAACTGATGGTGAATTCAAATTTTCACTCAACAAATTAAAAAACGCTATTGCAAAAGACCGTTTGGAAGGTTTACAACCGTTTTGTTTAATTGCAACTGCTGGAACTACAAACACAGGAACTGTGGATCCACTTTCAGATATTGCTAAAATCTGTAAAAAAGAAGACATTTGGTTTCATATTGATGGCGCTTATGGCGGTTTTGCTATTCTTGCTGAAAATGGAAAGCAACTATTAAAAGGAATTGAAAAAGCAGATTCACTTACCATTGACCCTCACAAGTGGTTTTTTCAGCCGTATGAAATTGGTTGCTTGTTGGTTAAAAAACACAAATGGCTTAAAGGAACTTTTACAGAAAAGCCTGAATATTTAAGAGATATAGAAGGTAATACTTCTGAAATTAACTTTTACGATCACGGTATTGAACTTACACGTCGTTTCCGAGCTTTAAAATTTTACATGTCAGTAAAAACCTTTGGAATGGAAGAATTTCGAAAAGCGATAACCTATAATGTAAAATTGGCCGAAGCTACCGAAGCATTTCTCCGTAAAAGCTCCAATTGGGAAGTTATTTCTCCAGCTACTTTAGCGGTAATCAATTTTAGATATAATCCAATCGGTAACAAACTTTCAGAGAAAAAATTGGATGCGCTTAACCAACGAATTTCCAAAAATGTAGTAGATTCTCAACAGGCATTATTAGTTACTACGGTGTTGAACAGACAGGTTGTGCTGCGAATGTGCTTGATAAACCCCAGAACCACACTTGATGACGTTAAAGAAACCATTGCCCTCTGCGAAAGTTTTGCAGAAGAAAAAGTTTTAGCTTGAAACAGGCCGATATTATAATAATTGGCGGTGGCGCTGCGGGATTTTTTACGGCAATCAATGCTGCGGAAAAGAATCCTGAGCTTAAGATAATCATCCTCGAGCGCGGAAAGGAAGTGCTTACCAAAGTTAAAGTTTCTGGGGGCGGACGTTGCAACGTGACCCACGCTGAGTTTTTTCCAAAGGAATTGACGCAAAACTATCCTCGAGGCAAAAAAGAACTTTTAGGGCCTTTCCACACTTTTATGACAGGCGATACCATTGAATGGTTTGAAAAAAGAGGCGTGGCGCTTAAAATTGAGGAAGACGGAAGAATGTTCCCAGTTTCAGATTCTTCGCAAACCATTATTGATTGTTTTCTTTCTGAAGCAAAACGTTTGGGGGTTGAAATTCATCTTAATCAATCTGTTAAGGAGATTCAAAAAGAAGCAAATCATTTCATAATAGATACAACTTCAGAATCTTTTTCTGCAGAAAAGATAGTGGTTGCCACAGGTAGTAATCCGAAAATCTGGCAATTACTTGAAGGTTTTGGGCATACTGTTGTTCCTGCCGTGCCTTCACTTTTCACTTTTAATATCAAGGATGGGCGGATAATGGATTTGCCTGGATTGAGTACGGAAGCTTCCGTAAAAGTTATTGATGCCAAGGGAAAAACCTTGCTGGAGAGTAGCGGTCCACTTTTGATTACCCACTGGGGAATGAGCGGCCCTGCAATTTTGAAACTTTCTGCTTGGGGTGCGCGCATACTTGAACCTTTACAGTATCATTTTGCCATTGAAGTAAATTGGCTGAATACGCTTCCCGAAGAAGATGCTTTGGACGCTTTAAAAGATTTGAAAATAGAGCAAGGAAAGCAGACCATTTATAAATATGCGCAGTTTGAATTGCCAAAACGACTTTGGCAGAGTATTGTAAAAGCTTCAGGAATTGATGAACGGCTCACTTGGGCAGATGCAACACGTGAGAATCTTCAGAATTTGGCAAACCAATTAACGGCCGCTATTTTTGAAGTCACTGGAAAGAGCACCTTCAAAGAAGAATTTGTAACCGCTGGTGGTGTCGATTTAAAGGAAGTGAACTTTAAAACCTTTGAAAGTAAAGTCTGCAAAAACTTATTTTTTGCTGGGGAAGTACTCAATATAGATGCCATTACTGGTGGCTTCAACTTCCAAAATGCTTGGACGGGCGGCTATCTTGTTGCGCAGGCAATAACAAAGTAAATTATGAAAACATATATAGCACTTCTTCGGGGAATTAACGTTGGCGGCCATAAAAAGCTGAAAATGGCGGACCTGAAACTTCTTTTTGAGGATTTGGGGTTTCAAGATGTAGTTACTTATATACAAAGTGGGAATGTGGTTTTTTCTGCGAAGGAAACAGATGGTTTGGCAGAAAGGATTTCAAGGGAAATTGAAAAACGATTTGGCTGGCAGGTTCCGGTGCTGGTGAAAACGGCGGATGCGGTTGCTAAAATTTTAGCGGAATGCCCTTTTGAAGAAACTAAGAAAGCCGAAGCCTACTTTATGTTGCTTGCAACGCCACCCAAAGTGGAGCTTATGGAATCTGTGGCTGAGATTAGCTACCCAAATGAGGAATTTGTACTAATAAGTGAATGTGTTTATATTTACTTTGGAAATGGGTATGGGAATGCAAAACTCAACAATAACTTCTTTGAAAAAAAATTAAAGGTTGCGGCTACTACGCGTAATTATCGGACACTTGCCAAATTGGTGGGATTGGCGGGATAATTATAATTATACTTTGCAGTTTGACAGACGTTGCAAATCCAAGTTGGTTTTCTATACTATCACTTTTCATTTTTAAATTTCCACTCATTCATCAATTCCGCAAGTTTTATGGCTTTCATACCATAGGTTTGCGGTAAGGCACCTTGATAAGGGGAAAGAGATCTAGCAATTTTCTTTCCGATAGTATGTTTCTTATGTTCTTCGGTAAAGTTTAAAACAACCATTGCATAAAACCTGATATAGAATATTCCGAACCTATCTACCTCTACCCATTTTGTAAAATTGCTGCGGTATAATGAGCGCACTTCAAACCCCTCATTCGTTAACTTTAAATATGCAGAATTTGGCAATAATTCAACAATGAATACAACAACTCCTAAACCAAAAAAGAGAATAGTGCCCCATTTTATGAATAGATTTCCTTCCATAGCAATAAATCCTGTAATCACAAAAAAAAGTGCTTATTAAAAGCAGTATTATACTCTTTAATTTTTTGGGTTTTAATAGTTTTGTTTCTGGTGTCATTTAATGTATGATTGAATCTACAAAAAACATTTTAGTTTTTATTCCCACTTCTTCACTTTAGCTTATCCATTTCATTCTTAAAAAGGTTGATTGGTTAAATTTTTGCATATGCTATATTTAAACTCTTAAAGGTTATCAAAAATAACCGGTAAATGATATGCAACCTCTATTGGTTTACCTTCCTTTAAAGCTGGCGTGAATTGTGGTAAAAGTTTTATCACTTCCACAGCATGCTGGTTCATAATGTCTGGTCCTCCAGTTGCGGTAATGTTCTTTATTTTACCTTCCTTATCTATAATAAAATCTACTTCAAATCTTGTTCTGCCTGTAAAACCCAAATCGGAAGCAAGATTGGTGTTAAACTTTCGGTTAAAGTGCTTGACTATAAAATCTACAAAACATTTCTTTTGTTTCTCCACTTTCCGTTTTGTTTTGCAGTCGGGCGCAAGTGGTGGTATTTCAACTAACTGAAATGGTATTGGTTCTGGTTCAGATACTTTAACTTCAGTATAGGTCTCTGGTTTTTCTATTTCGGTGGTTTGTGCGAAGTTGATTGTGGTGATGAGTATAGTAAGTAGTAATGTAATTTTGATTTTCATTGCGTATTTTTTTAGATCAAAAGTTTAAAACTACAAAATTTTTTCACAAATTATCGATGACATTTTGAAACGCTTTCCGATGTGTGGGTAATCTGACTACTGAGGGGTGGTTTTAGGTTTATAAATGTGAGGAAAAAAGCTTCTGGGATGTTGTGTGACTCGGGGGCTTTTTTTATTCAAAAAACAAATACATTCCCCGTTCATCATTATGAATTACGGGCTCTAAACGATACGCGGTTTTCATGTTTTCTGCATTAAGCACTTCTTCTTTGCTTCCAGCGGCCAGCAGTTCACCATTGTTCAGCAAGATTAAATGGTCTGCAAACTTAGCCGCGAGGTTGAGGTCGTGCACTACACCAACAATCACTAAATCCTTTTGTTTTAAAAGCTCTCGTAGCTTGTGCATAAACTGAAATTGGTAATGCACATCCAAAAAGGTGAGGGGTTCATCCAATATCAAATACCTGCAACCATTTTCTGAAGGATACCAAATTTGTGAAACCACGCGCGCAAAGTGAACCCGTTGTTTTTCACCGCCACTCAATGTTAAGTAATCGCGATCTGCCATTTCAGATACATCAAAGAATTCCATTGCTTCCTTCACGGCTTGCTCATCTTTTGCGGTAGGATTTACGGAAAAATGTGGATAGCGACCCATGGTAACAACTTCTTTTACTTTTAAGGGAAAAGCGAGCTCCGTATTTTGTGAAAGCACAGCACGTACTTTGGCGAGTTCGGCCACGGAAGTATTTCGGATGTCATTTCCTTCATAAAAAACAGTGCCTTGCTGTGGTTTTAATTGATTGCAAATAACCTTTACAAGTGTAGATTTTCCCGCGCCATTGGGTCCAAGGATAAGGTTTATTTTACCAGCTTCAAAGTTTACAGAAATATCTTTGAGGATGGTTTTGTTTCCTATTCTGTATGTTATGTTATTGGCTTGGATCATTCTTAATTATTTGTCCGGTCGAGCGCAGTAGAGACCTTTTTGGGGTTTGATTAACTTTTCGACTGCGCTCGAAGGGATATTAGATTTTAGGTTTTAAAAAAAATAATTTTTCCGTTGTAGCAAAAAGATAAAAATAGGCACACCTACTACAGAAGTTACAATTCCGATAGGAAGCTCCGCAGGGCGCAAAACCATTCGTGAAATTAAATCGGCAACACAAAGAAGTATTCCACCAAGTAAAGCACTGTTCCGGATAAGAAAGCGGTTGTCGCTGCCATTAATGATTCTTAAAAGATGCGGAACAATCAAGCCCACAAAACTGATAACGCCTACGAATGCCGTTGCAACTGCAACCATAATAACGTTAATCAGCAATATTTTCCACTTGAGACTTTTGATGTTTACACCCAGAAATTGGGCTTCCTCTTCACCTATCATGAGTGCATTTAAATGTTTTGCGTAGCGAAGGGAAATTAAAATAGTTCCCACTGTTGAAATTCCAACAATGGCAACCGATGTCCAATTGGCGCCGCTCATTGTTCCAAGATTCCAAAAAACGATGGAACGTGCCTGCGGGTCGCGAGCGATATAACTTAAAAATCCCACGCCACTTAAAAATAAGGCGTTTATGGCAATGCCAGTAAGCAATAGTGCTACAATAGAACTTTTACCACTACTGCGTGATTGTGAAAGAAAAAAAACCAAACTGGTTGATAACAATGCTCCTAAACAAGCTGCTAAAGGAAGTGTCCATTTGCCAACACTAAACCCGAAAGTTGCGCCCAATGCAAAATAAAGCGCAGCGCCAAAAGCCGCTCCACAAGAAGTGCCAATGAGCCCAGGTTCTACAATTGGGTTTCTAAAAAGTGCTTGTAGCAACGTTCCGCCAACGGCTAAACTGGCACCCACAAAAATGCAGAGAATGGCTCGCGGCAAACGTATTTCCATAAAAATACGTTCGGTAAGATCCATTGAATCTGGTGCGGTAAAGAATTTTTTCAATGAAGAAATAATTTCTTCCATAGAAATACTAACCGCTCCATACCGAATGGAGAAAAAAGTGATTACTACTAAAAGAAGTAATAAAATTGGAAATGTTCCTTTATACCTGTTGTTCTTCATCAATTTTAAATATTCAACCTATCTAAAGGCACAAGTGAAGTGCTATAAACACTAATTTTACTCATTACTCATTACTCATTACCGTGTATCAACTTTTGTAATTCAATAATATTCTCTCCCGTTCTTGGCCCTAAATAAACCATATCGTGCTCTTCCACACGAAATACTTTTCCATCTTTAAAAGCTCTGGTGCTGGAGATTCCTGGTAGCGTTCCCACTTCTTCAGTAGAACCTAAACGATCATATCCGAAATCGGTCAGCAGAATTACATCTGGGTCACTCTGGGCAACAACTTCTGGGGAAAATTGGGTCATGCCGCGCTCGCCATCAACAGCCATTTCGCCACCGGCCCAACCAATCATTTTTCCAGTGGTGCTGTTTTTGGTCATTACCAAATAAATATTGTTTGCCTGCCCAAAATGGATTACCAACACCTTCGGTTTCTTTTCATACCAAAGGCCTTGTTGTTTTGCGTAATTCATATCGTCATCCAGTTTTTTACAGAGCTCTTTGGCTTTTTCTTCTTTGTGGAAATAGCTGCCCATTTCACGAATCAAAGAATCGGTTCCATCGATAGTATTTTCATATTGGCCGAATTGCTTCATCGGTATTTTTAAATCCTTCAACTGTGTAACCACGTGTTCTGGGCCAATGTTGTTGTCTTCCAAAATTAGGGTTGGTTTCATTGAAAGTATAGGTTCAGCTGCCAAAGCACGATGATAGCCAATAGTTGGCAAATCTTTTATCTCTGGTGGATACGTGCTGGAAACATCTACTGCTACAATATCTTCTTCTGCGCCAAGCGCATAAATTATTTCGCTGTATTGTTTTGAAATACAAACAATACGCTCTTTATGGTCTTCCTTTTTGTCTTCATTACCAAATCTCCCACAGGAAGAAAGTCCAATTACAACAAATAAGAGTAAAATGAGTTTTTTCATATTTTTTGTTTAAAAACTTTAGCGTTTTAATTGTCCGTTCGAGCGCAGTCGAAAAACCTTTTATATCTTCAACTGCACTCTATGGACACTAATTAACACTAATCAATCGCACTAAAAATTATACTTCAAATTAAGGCCGCCATAAAATACGGTATCCAATGGTGCCGGAATGTATGCGTCATCCAACTGGTTCAAAAAAAGCATAATGTAGTATTTCTCTCCAGTGATGTTATCTGCTCCTGCGTATGCATCAAGGTCAAAATGACCAAAACTTATTCTATAACCAAGTTTGGCATTCAGCAAACTATAGCTGTCTGCAATGTTTAAACCATCAGAAGTGAAAGGTACGGGATCGTGATACGCATAGTTTACAGTTCCGTAAAGTCCTAGATTTGTATTGAAATCAACCCCAGCATTCACAACCCACGGAGCAACTCCTGCAACTGCATTTCCATCGTAATTTAATACTGTTAATTCACCGTCTCTGCTAACAGAATCGTAGAAAAAGTCTTTGTATTTAAAATCGGAATAAGTTGCATTTGCATATGGGCTCACATTGCTGAAGAATCCTGTTGTAGCTTCATAGGCTGTGTATTTAACCAAGAGTTCAACACCTTTGTTGTTCAATTTGCCACTGTTCGCTATGTAAGAATATAGCGTTGTGCCATCGCCAGCCGGAACCGCTACGGAAGTGAATTTATTTTTGAATTTAGCCTGAAATAAAGCCACTTCATAATGCAATTTGCTATCCATTAAGTTTCCTTTTGAACCAATTTCAAATTGGTCGCCTTCTTCGGGAACCAAACCAGTATTAAGTTGACCGGTAGCTCCAATAATTACGTTTCCACTAACTGGGGCTTTGTAGCCTTTGCTATAGGAAGCGTAAACAGAAACGTTCTCGTTGAATATTTTGTTCAAGGCAAAATGCGGTGAATATAAATCTTCATAATTTGCAGAAACATTTTGAGGCTTACCACTTGAAGGGTCAAATGCGCGATCTTCCAGATCAAGGTTCATAGTGCTTTTACCTACGCCAGCTGTAAAGGAAATGTCATAAGGCATTTTAAAAATCCATTCTGTAAAAATTGAATTGGTTTTAGATTTTGCATACTGGTTACTTTTTATGCCTCCAATAATATTATAACCATCAGGATCTGATGGATTTTCTGTCATGGAGTAACTGATGGATTGTGCTCGTTGTTCCTGAAATTCAAGACCTGCAACTCCAGAAAGGCTGAAGTCTTCGCTTAAATCAAAATTGAGGTCAAAGGTTACTCGCGTTCCATAGTTAATTGGGTCTTTGTCTGTCCAGCCACCTGCAGAACTTGCGTTTGTATTTAGTCCAGATCCATATACCGTTGTAGTGTTTGAAAGCCAATTTGTGAAGTTGTATTTATGACTCAAACCTGCACGGAAACTTATCACTTCACTGTGCGCATTGTTTTTTATATAACGAGGGTTTCCACTGTAGTCCAAAGTGTCGTATTGGCCAATAGTAAGCTCACCACCACGTTCGTCATAACTGTTGCTAAAACCGAAATAAGTACTTACTGTTTGCTTTACACTTGGATGAAAATCCAGAACAGCGTTCAAAAAATCTTTTCGTGAAGCGTTGTGGTCTAAATACCCATCAGAAATTTGGTGGCCATAATTCAGTAAAACAGAAGAATTTTCAAGACCCATTTGCAATTGGGTAGTGAATCGCGCTAAGCCGTAACTTCCCACAGTTATTTTTTCACCTAGTGAAGTTTGGCCTTTTTCGGGACGAATTGTTGTTAGGTTTACAACTCCAGCAATGGCAAATCCGTATAGCGAACCTGCTGGGCCTTTAATAACATCCACACTCCCTACCGAACCAAAATCGATATCATCTAACATGGTAATGCCTTCGGCGTCTGTAAGTGGGATGTTGTTGTAATATACCTTGTAGCCTTGACCATCAAAATTATTGGTGGCGCCTTTAAAACCAACCCCGTTTCCATAACCACGAATGTTGAATTGTTGTCCTGAAGAAACTGCTCTTCGGCTCATGGTTACGCCTGGAACGTTTGCGTTTATTGCATCATCAAGATACAGTCCTGTGCCACGATCCAGTTCCTTTTCCTCTAAATGAATCACGGAAAGAGGTTTTTCAAGTACTTTTTTGTTGTTGTCCAGCGTGCCGCTTAGCTGCACCTCATCTAAAGTACTAACGGATGTTCTTAAACTGATGGTAATGGGTTCCGAACAGTTTTTCACCTTAATAAATGAAGTTTCGTAACCTATATAGCTTATAGTTAGGGTCTGGTTTTCAGAGCAAGGCACTGAAAAGTTTCCTTCGGAATCTGTGCTGGAAATTTCCTTGCCGTTCATTTCTATTTTAGCTCCCATGAGTGGAGCGTTTGTGGCTGCATCATATATTTTACCCGAAAGTTTTTCTTGGCCAAATACGGATACAGTTATAAGTAGTCCCAATAGGGACAAATAAAGTTTTGTCATTTTTAAAAAGTTTTATAATTGAGGAATACGCTAATCGATCCGTGTTTGCGGCGAAAGCATTCTTAAAGGAAGCAGAAACGCTTCAAAAATAAATTATAAAACTTGTTTGGGTGGAGGACTCAAAATTTCGAGCGAAAGCGATGCGTAGTTGTCGTGATACACAAAATTGGGACGAATCACATTACCTGAAAATGCCAATTCCTCTTTCTGAGGAAGCGGATTTATTTTTTCAATATATTTTATACTCTTTACCAAATTGGTGCGGTTGTTCTTATCCTTGCGCTTCTTCTTGAGCTCTTTGTTGTATTTCGCTATCAGATTAGTTTCTTGACTGTCGGAAATGCAGTGGTAGACTTTGGTGTTTTCATCCAAAATTTCAACGCGAACTATATCATACATCATTCCTTTGTATCGAAATTCCTCATGGTCTTTCCAAATAAGTTGGTTTTCATTTTTTGAAGAAACCGTAATGCTTGTTAAATCCTTTTCGGAAATACCTTTTTTTATTTGATGGACTATCTCCCTTCGAATATGCCGTTGCTGAATTTTAAAGATAACATACGCTCCTCCAATGTTGAAGCTAAAAATAAAAAGTAGAAAAAAGGCAGTTGCATTTTTCAATGCGTGCTATGTTTTTTATTAGTGACGGCTAATTTAATTAAAAATACTAAAGTAGTGGACCTTACTGCTAATTTATTGGGATGCCATGCCTTTCATTTATCGGAATGATTTTTCTAAAAGGACGCTTCAGAAATAATCGTTTTTAAAGCATCTCCAAAATTTGTTAATGCCCTGTTAAACAAGTCTCTTTGCGAGCCGACACCATATTTATTGAGTAAATTTAATGTTCAAAATTTACGTTATCATGCAACAAGATATTTACAACCTCAAAAAAACCCTGGATTCTTCCGATGAAAAATTAACTTACTATAGTCTCCCTGAACTTGAAAGTCAAGGGTACAATATTAAAAAGATGCCTTTTTCGATTCGAATTCTTCTCGAAAACGCGCTTCGTAATTACGATGATTTTTCAGTTACACAAGATCATTTGGATTCAATTTTAAATTGGAAACCTGAAAAAAGTGAGAAAGACGTCGCCTTTAAACCTGCTCGTGTTCTGATGCAGGATTTTACAGGCGTCCCTGCCGTTGTTGATATCGCTTCCCTGCGTTCCGAAATGGCTCGAAAAGGCGGTGATGCTTCAAAAATAAACCCATTGATTCCAGTAGATTTGGTTATAGACCACAGCGTGCAGGTAGATTATTTTGCCGCGCAATACGCCTATCAGCAAAATATGGAAGAGGAATACAAGCGAAACAGAGAACGTTATACTTTTTTGAAATGGGCTCAGAAATCTTTTAATAATTTCAGTGTGGTTCCACCCGGAATGGGTATTTGTCATCAAGTAAATCTGGAGTATTTTTCAAAAGGTGCTATCGCCCGCGACGGCATGGTATTTCCAGACACACTTGTAGGGACTGATAGCCACACCCCAATGGTAAATGGAATTGGTGTAGTAGCTTGGGGAGTAGGCGGAATAGAAGCCGAAGCTGCAATCCTTGGTCAACCAATCTACTTCATCAGTCCCGAAGTGATTGGACTGAAACTTACCGGAAAACTTCCAGTTGGAACAACAGCTACTGATTTAGTGCTTACAATCGCCAATCTGCTTCGTAAATACGGGGTAGTTGGAAAATTTGTTGAGGTTTTTGGCCCTGGTTTGGATAATCTTTCGGTTCCTCATAGAGCTACTATTGGAAATATGTCACCCGAATTTGGTTGTACAGTAACCTATTTCCCAATTGACGATAAAACGTTGGAATACATGCGAAGCAGCAACCGAAGTGAGAAACAAATTCAGTTAGTTGAAGATTACTGCAAAGCTAATATGCTATGGCGAAAAGACGAGGACCTAATAAACTATACCGATGTTTTGGAACTCGATGTTT
This sequence comes from uncultured Aequorivita sp., assembly GCA_937125455.1. Taxonomy (GTDB): domain Bacteria; phylum Bacteroidota; class Bacteroidia; order Flavobacteriales; family Flavobacteriaceae; genus Aequorivita. Next base: position 34,928 of record CAKZLK010000061.1, on the reverse strand, counting down.
CTACCATTCAACCAAGTGTTGCAGGTCCAAAGCGCCCACAGGATAAAATAGTTTTAAAGGATTTCAGAGATAAATTCATTGAACTGCTAGATAGCGGTTTTGATCGAAAATATATAAAACCTACAGAAAGGGAGGAAGCCATTACGCGTTGGAAAGAAGAGGGTGGAAGCCAACCCACTGAGGAACCCAAAAAACCAAGTCCTGATGTGGAAATAGAAACCAAAACAAAAGATGGTTTAAAAACTGTTTGGATTTCTAACGGCAATGAAAAATATATGCTTTCCGACGGCTCAGTCGCAATTGCCGCAATAACATCTTGTACTAATACTTCCAATCCCTTTGTCATGATTGGCGCGGGCTTGGTAGCCAAAAAAGCACGTGAAAAAGGAATTGACACAAAACCTTGGGTAAAAACTTCGTTAGCACCAGGTTCCAAAGTAGTGACAGATTATCTTGAAAAAGCAGACCTTTTAAAAGACTTAGAAGCGTTGCAGTTCCATTTAGTGGGCTACGGCTGTACTTCCTGCATTGGAAATTCTGGGCCTTTACCTCCACAAATAGCTAAGGCGGTTGAGGAGCAACAGTTGGTGGTTGCCTCTGTACTTTCAGGGAACCGTAATTTTGAGGCACGTATTCACCCTCAAGTTAAAATGAACTTTTTAATGTCGCCTATGTTAGTGGTTGCTTTCGCAATTGCTGGCCGTGTTGATATTGATTTAACTACTGAACCGTTGACTTCTGATCACAACGGGAAAGATATTTTCCTAAAAGATATTTGGCCTACCGATGATGAAATTCACGAAGTGATGAAAAAGGTACTTTCGCCAAAAGACTTCGAAAAAAATTATGGGGAAATATTTGAGGGCAACGAAATATGGAGAAACCTCGATGTGCCAGATGACAAAATTTACAAATGGGATGATGATTCAACATATATAAAAGAAGTGCCGTTTTTCCGTGATCTTTCTGATGAACCAAAAGAATTGAGGAATATTGAAGACGCGCGCGCACTTTTGGTTTTGGGTGATAGTATTACAACAGACCACATTTCACCTGCGGGAGCTTTTTCCGAAGATTCCGCCGCTGGACAATATCTAAAATCTAGGGGTGTTGAAAAGAAAAACTTTAACAGCTACGGTTCACGCCGCGGAAACGATGAAGTTATGGTGCGGGGAACTTTTGCGAACGTTCGCATCAATAATCAATTGTCAGAAAGAGAAGGCGGTTATACAACACACCTTCCGTCGGGCGACGGAATGACGGTTTATGAAGCAGCCCAAAAATATATAAAAGACAAAACTCCACTCATAGTCTTGGCCGGAAAAGAATACGGAAGCGGCTCCTCCCGCGATTGGGCTGCCAAAGGAACATTTCTTTTGGGTATAAAAGCCGTTTTGGCAGAAAGCTATGAACGTATTCACAGAAGTAATTTAATTATGATGGGTGTATTACCGCTTCAATATTTAGAAGGTGAAAGTGCCAAATCGCACAGATTGACTGGAAGAGAACATTTCAGTATTATAGGAATTGAAAAGGATTTAATGCCTTCAAAAAAAGTAACAGTGACTGCCAAAAATGACGATGGCAAGGAAATTGAATTCAAGGCAATTGCAAGACTGGATTCCCCGATTGAGGTAGCATATTATCAAAATGAAGGAATTCTTCAATATGTATTGCGACAGTTTTTGAAAAAATAAACGTGTGATCCTACTTGTCCGTCCAAAACTCCTCCGTAAAAATTTTAATGGAATAACGTTGTGGCCATTTGTGGTTGTAAAGCATGATTCATTAAAGGAAGATATTGTTTTTCTAAACCACGAAAGTATCCACCTTCGCCAACAAGCGGAATTACTGATAGTTTTTTTCTATCTATGGTATGGTTTTGAATTTCTTTTCCGGTGGATTCAATTTAAAAATCGCCATAAAGCCTATCGAAATATTTCCTTTGAACGGGAAGCATATCATTACGAAGATGAACTAGGTTATTTGAAAAAACGAAGCGCTTACGGATTTTTAAAATTTTTATAACAATCTCTAACATTAATTGTCATGCTGAGCTTGTCGAAGCATCGAAGACCAATCAAAAAAATAAATAATAGCAACAAAGAATCAAAAATAATATGAGCCTACTCTTTTCCCCTTTAAAAATAAAAAACACAACCTTCAAAAACCGAATGGTTGTATCTCCAATGTGCATGTACAGCAGCGATGACGGTTTTGCAAACGATTTTCATTTAGTGCATTTGGGCAGCCGCGCCGTCGGAGGTTCAGCATTAATTATCCAAGAAGCAACAGCCGTTTCGCCCGAAGGAAGAATTACCCACGGTGATATGGGAGTTTGGAAAGATGAACATATTAAAAAGGCGAAACAGATTGTCGATTTCGTGCATTCCCAAGATGCTTTAATTGGAATTCAATTGGCACACGCTGGAAGAAAGGCAAGTTACCAATTGCCAAAAGATGGAGCCCGAAAAATAGCTCCCGATCAAGAAAATGGTTGGCAAACAGTTTCAGCTTCACCATTGCCTTTTCGCGAAGGAGAACCAGCGCCAATTGCTTTGGATGCTACTGGAATTGAAAAGGTAAAATCTGATTATGCCGCAGCAACCCGTCGTGCAGAAAATGCAGGATATGATGTGGTTGAAATTCATGCTGCCCACGGTTATTTATTCCACCAATTCTATTCACCATTGGCCAATGAACGTTCAGATGAATACGGCGGCAGCTTTGAAAATAGGATTCGCTTCTTACTTGAAGTTACTGAAGTGGTTCGCCAAGAATGGCCAGATGAAAAACCACTTTTTGTAAGGATTTCCGCAACCGATTGGACAGAAGGTGGCTGGACTAGTGAAGACTCTGTAAAACTTTCAGTGAAATTAAAGGAATTAGGGGTTGATCTAATTGATACTTCTTCTGGCGGAAATGTTCCACATGCAACTATCCCGAGCGAGCCGGGCTATCAAGTTCCATTTGCGGCACAAATTAAAAAGGAAGCAAATATTTTGACTGGAGCCGTGGGACAAATAACAACTGCAGAACAATCAGAGGAAATTTTAAAAGAAGGAAAAGCCGACTTAATTCTTTATGCCCGTGAAAGTCTAAGACAGCCTTATTTTGCTTTACACGCAGCAAAAGAATTAAACATAGATGTTGATTGGCCATTACAATACGAAAGAGCTAAAATTTAATAAGAATGTCATGCTGAGTTTGACGAAGCAAGGGTGAATCAGATTATCAAAATATTAAAATGAATAAAGAAGAAATTTTAAAAAACATCCCTTTTTCAGTTTTGGATTTGGTTCCCGTAATTGAGGGAAGCAACCATAAAACCGCAATGGAAAACAGCCTTGCTTTGGCACAGCAAGCTGAAAAGCTGGGTTATAAGCGATTTTGGATTTCCGAACATCACAATGCCGAAAGCCTGGTTAGTTCTGCTACACCTTTGCTTATCGGGTATGTGGCACAAGGAACAAAAACAATTCGCGTGGGTTCTGGAGGAGTTATGTTGCCCAATCATTCGCCTTTAGTTATCGCTGAACAATTTGGGACACTAGCTACCCTTTATCCAAACCGAATAGACTTAGGTCTTGGCCGAGCCCCAGGAACCGATCAACAAACTGCTCGGGCCCTAAGGCGTGAAAGGGTGGAAACGGTAAGTGATTTTCCAGAAGATGTTCAGGAGCTAGAAAAATATTTTTCAAAAGACAATAATAAAAGCCTTGTACGTGCTATTCCAGGGGAAGGATTGGAAGTGCCTTTATATCTTTTGGGATCAAGTACATATAGCGCTCAACTTGCTGGGGCATTAGGATTGCCATATGCATTTGCCAGTCATTTTGCACCAACCCATTTGCATGATGCCCTGCGTTTGTACCATTCGCATTTTGAGCCTTCAAAACAATTGAAGAAACCTTATGCAATGACTTGTGTAAATGTTGTAATGGCAGAGTCTGACGAAGAAGCCGAGTATTTGGCAACCAGTATGAAGCTTTTTATGCTGAACATAATTCGAAATACCCGCAAACCGCTTGCCCCACCAGTGAAAAGTATGGATGGGCTTTGGAACCCTATGGAAGAAGCACATATCTCCCAAATGATGCAATACACATTTGTGGGCAGTAAAGAAACTGTCCGGCAGAAATTAACTGATTTTGCTCACGAAACACGGATAGATGAAATTATCGCTGTCGCCCATATTTATGATCAAACAGCTCGTCTTCGGTCCTTCGAACTTTTATCTCAAATAAATAAAGGAATTAAATGATATATTCTCAGTTAGGAAAAAAACCAGCCGGAAAACGTTTACAGCGCATCCATAATTCACCCAACTTTCGTGATGGGGCATTTCAAAATATAAGTGATACGCCTCAATTGGCTGAAGGATATAGTTTCGGGAAAGTGATGTTCGATTTTTTATTCAGAAAGCCGAAAGGCATAAAACCTCCGCAACCCATTCCCTTTATAAAAACTAATTTGAAAGAATTGTCTTTGGAAACCGACTTGCTGGTTTGGTTCGGACATTCTTCCTATTATGTGCAATTTAGTGGCAAACGTTTTTTGATCGATCCCGTTTTCAGTAGCAGTGCTTCTCCAATTCCACAGACCAATAAACCCTTTAACGGGAGTAATCATTATTCTGTAGAAGATTTGCCAGAAATCGACTACCTGCTTATTTCGCATGATCATTATGACCATTTGGATTATAAGACCATTCAAAAGTTAAAGCCAAAGGTGAAACAAATAATTACAGGCCTGGGTGTAGGATCGCATTTTGAAGCGTGGGGATTTGCTTCGGAATCTATTGTGGAATTGGATTGGAACGAAACAATTGAATTGGATAATGATATTACATTAAATACCACTTCGGCGCGTCATTTTTCTGGAAGAGGTTTTAAGCGGAATAACACCTTGTGGCTTTCCTTTATTCTTCAAACAGAAAACTATAATTTATTTCTGGGTGGCGATAGTGGTTACGACACACACTTTAAGGAAATCGGCCAGAAATTTGGCCCGTTTGATCTGGCAATTTTGGAAAACGGGCAATACAATTTGGCTTGGCACTACATCCACATGTTGCCTGAGGAAGTTCTTCAAGCTGCGCAGGATTTGAGGGCAAAAAATCTTTTTCCTGTGCATTCGGCCAAGTTTGCGTTAGCACTTCACGCCTGGGATGAACCTTTGAAAAAAATTACGGAACATAATAAAACAAAGCAGATACCATTGTTAACACCACAAATTGGCGAAATAGTTTATTTAAGCCATGATCAACAAGAGTTTTCGCAATGGTGGAAAGAAATCCAATAATCAAACAATCTAATAATTAAACAATCTATTCTACCTTTGCGAAAAAATAAAAACATGCTAAAAGCCGTACTTTTTGATATGGATGGTGTCATTGTAGACACCGAACCATTGCACCGCAAAGCCTATTTCAAAATGTTCGAGGATGTGAAAATTGATGTGAGCCAAGCAATGTATGATTCCTTTACAGGGCAGGCAACTTTGCCTATTTGCAGAACACTTTGTCAGCATTTCAATTTATCAGAAAACCCAGAACATTTGGTTGCAACAAAAAGAAAACACTTTAAATATCTTTTTGAAAACGATAACGATCTTGCGCTTTTAGATGGCGTTCACGATTTAATAAAAGATTACCACGCCAATGGCTTGACTTTAGTTTTGGCTTCTTCTGCTTCCATGCCAAACATCAACCGTATATTTGAGCGTTTCGACCTCGATAAATATTTTAAGGCAAAAATAAGCGGCGCCGATTTGAAGGCATCCAAGCCGCATCCCGAAATTTTTATAAAAGCCGCTGAATTGGCCGGGGAACACACCGACCATTGTATGGTGATTGAAGATTCAACCAACGGAATCGCTGCAGCTAAAGCCGCTAACATTTATTGCGTAGGCTATAAAAGTCTACATTCCACCAATCAGGATTATAGCAAGGCAGATAGGGTGATAACAAGTTTTGACGAAATAATATTTTCAAACCTAAAAGAGAATCTCTAAAAAACCCCTCCTCTTCGAAGGGGAGGCTGGGAGGAGATGTTTTTCACCTCCATTCCGCGAAAATATTGTCTTTTTGGGAGGACTTCTTAATCGTTTTCATTCTATGCGTTGCAAGTCGCATAGGTTCATCAAAATAAATCACATTCCGCTCCCCATTCTTTTTAAGATGACTTCGGATAATTGCGTGCGTATGGTAACTGGCTGGCTGCAATTTTAAAAAAGGTTCGTAATCCTCAATATTGCAGATGGCTTCGTTTCGGTCAAAATAACCAAAACCTTTGTATTGCCCTTCGGTAACTAAGGCGAAAGCTATTTCACCATCTGTTCTTCCTTTTCCTTGAATGGCAAAATTGGGTTTATTCTCCTTTAAAGCCTGAATAGCAACTTGTACTTTTAAGTTATATTCGGCTACAGTTTCTGTGCCTTCACAAATGCCCTCGCAGTTTTTGATTCGATAGTGGGCACATTTTTCAGTGTTGCTTTGCAGTGCACAAAAACGTGGGCACAACTTAAATGTCTCGCAAATTTCTTCCAGCTTTTCAATGGCTTCGGTCTTGTTGTAAAACGTGCCCACTGAATCGTGCAGCACCTTGGTTTTTCCCAAAGCAAGTTGGATGATGCCGCGCTGATTTACATAGCTGATTATTTGATAGGTTGTTGCAGGCCATTTCTGCGCCCGATTATATTTTGGGTAATGTTTCCGGATGTGTTCCGATTCAACTAACAATGCCAATAATTCATTCCCCGTTAGTTCGTAATCTATATAATGAGTTTCCTGCCCAAGTTGATATTCCTTTGTTTTCTTATCATAAAAATGCGAAAGCACTCGCTTCTTTATATTTTTTGCCTTTCCCGCATAGATTACTTGATGTTTTTGGTTTTTGAAGAGGTAAATACCGGGTTCTTCGGGTAGTTCGTTTATCTGTTCCGAAGGCAGGTGAGGGGGCAAGGTGGCTTGTTTGGAACGCGGATTCAGGAAGGTATTGATGGTTTCAAAATTTTCATCTAATGAAAGTAATCTTTGAAAAAGAATCACGGTGGCATCTACATCGCCTTCCGCCCTGTGCCTGTTGAGGTGCGGAATGTTTATGCTAGTACAAAGCCGCCCCAAACTATACGATAACAATCCTGGAATTAACTTACGTGAGAGTCTCACGGTACAAAGTTTTTTCCTGTTGTAATGTTGCCCCAAAAGCCGAAATTCTCCACGGATTACATTATAGTCAAAACTAACGTTGTGTGCCACAAAAATAGCATCCTTTGTAAACTCCTCAATTTCTTCAGCAACTTCAAAAAAACGCGGTGCGTTAACTACCATATCGTTGTCAATCCCCGTAAGCGCGGTTATATGCTGTGGAATGTTCCGTTCTGGGTTTATAAGTGTGGTGTATTTATCAACCACTTCTCCATTTTTCATCAGTGCAATGCATATTTCGGTAATCCTATTACCTGCAATGCCACCACCGGTGGTTTCTACATCTATAATTGCGAAAAGTTGTGTGTGCATTTATTTGTTGCTGGGAAAACAAATGTAGGGAAAGATATTTAATTAATTGGATTATTTCCTGTTAAATGGAAATATTCCAATACCGAGTCCAAAATGAACCTTAAATAATTGTAAGATTTATTCCGACATATGAATCTTTAAAACAATGTCTTCTTAAATCATGCAATATATTTCAAAGTCAAATGATGCCTAATAATTCAATTTTCTTTTAAAAGCTTGTGAGTTTTATTCAAGTGCAAGCTCGCGAAAAAAAATTGTAGGAATTAATCTATATTTGCCCACCCAAACCTGTCTATGAAAAAAGTAATTCCTCTTGCATTATTACTTTGTCTTTTTTTAAGAATACATGCACAAACTCCTGAGATAGATAAGCTCAACCAACAGATAGAAAACAGCGTGCGGTCAAACCCGGATTCTGCCAAAATCTATATGTTCCGTATGTTGAAACATTCCGCTGAGCTTCACGATACCATCTTGGCTGTAACTTATAGCAATATAGGTATCCAATACAATAAATTGGCTGTTCCGGATTCTGCTGAGTTTTATATGAAGAAAGCGCTTCCTTATGCAGAAAACTATCCGTTAACGCAGGCTACGTTGTATTTAAACTTGGCTATTAATTATCGAATAGGTGCTCGTTACGACGAGTCATTGAAGGCATTGGACAGTGCCATGTTCTTTTATAAAGAAACAGGATACCGTGAAGGAGAGGGAGTAGTTTTAGGTGAAATGGGTTCCAACTATAATTACATGATGAATAGTGAAAAGGCCTTGGAATATCTTAAAAAATCAATTGCCATTCTTAGTGAAAGTAAAAACACCTGGGAACTTAGTGTAGTAAGGCAAAAATTAGCCAACCTTTATTATAACAACGGTAACTATGTCTTTGCAAGGGATATTTATGAAGAAGTTTTACCCGTATTTTCAAAAAAGAAGAGTAGCAATTACTATTATACTTTAATAAGCTATGCAGACTGTCTGGTTCAATTGGAGGAAAATTACAAAGGTGCTGAGGAAGCGCTGAATGAAGCTATTACGGCACTAAAGGCAATGAACAATCAAGAAATTGTGTGGGTAAGCGTGAGTAATCTGGCAAAAGTTTACAATGCTACGGGCAGAACCCAACTGGCACAACAAGCTTACCAAGAGGCTTATGAAGGATCGTTCCAGCTAAATTCACCCAGGTTTATGGAGATTAGTGCCCAATACTTGGATTTTCTCAATAACCATAAACTTTATGACCAAGCTCTAAATGTTATAAGGAGGATTAAATCTTCCGCCAATATTCCTTTTTTAAAAATGAATGCCGACAACGAAATAGCCTTTTTAAAAGAAACGGTTGCTACCTATAGTCAAAAAGGAATGTTGGAAAATGCCTTGGAAGCTTTTGAACGAATGGATTTTTTAAAAGATTCACTTAATACCGCTATAAATAAAACTAAATCATTGGAGTTTCAGGAAGCTTACCAAAATGAATTACAGCGTGAAAAAAATATTGTATTAGAAAAGAACAATGAACTTTTAAGAGAAAACAATTCCAAAAAGGACAACATTTTATTTCTGAGTATCCTAAGTTTCGTTCTGGTATTAGCTATAGTAATCCTTCTGTATTTAGCGAATAGAAACAAACTCAAACTTCAAAAGCAGTTGGTGTTAAATCTTGAAAACTCCAAAGAGGTTTTGGAAGAAAACCACAAGCTCGAGAGCAAATTGTTGGCGGAAAGGGGAAGGACTCTGGCCAATAAAGAAAAGGAACTGGTTCAAGTTTCCCTGGAAATCTCTAATCTTAAAAGTAAAATAATAGAACTGATAAACCTTCGCGAAAATCCAGAGCAATCTGAAGCATTGGCTGCCGAGTTAAAAAATCTCTTGGGCAACTACAACTATTGGAAATACTTTAAGGGTAAGTTTGTTGAGGTACATCCCGCCTTTGCGTTGCTCCTCACAGAAATGTTCCCTCACTTATCTGATAATGATATTGCATTCTGTTGTATGTTAAAACTTCAACTATCCAATAAGGAAATCGGGCCCTTAATGGGCATCAGTGCTGAACAAGTGGAGTCAAAAAAAGCAAATCTCCGCAGAAAAATGGGAATGGAAGATGATATCCTTGGCTTTGAAAAATTAATAGATCATTTGGAATAACATTCTAAGCACCCAAAATCGCTGGAGCTTTAACAAAGTGATCATCCGAAACGTCATTGCGATCACCACAAAGTAATCTGGCAGGTCGAATGCAGTTGAGATCTTTGTGTAATGTAACGCATCATCAGCTCCTTCCCCTCAGCAATAAATATAATTTGAAATGGAATTTAAATAAAAGGGGACGGTGTCCACCGCCAAAAAGTAGGTTGTTGCCCAAAAACACGATCGATAGGCGAAAGGGGTAAATCCTAAATCCCACTTGTCCGGCGAAACTTTTTCAGCGTAGGTTGAAACCCCGAATTAACGAATCCATAATCCCAAATCACTCCCCTTCAAAAAAATCCCCTTGTAATCGTATCTTTACCCACCATTTGCCAATAAACAAATCCATCCGTGAAAAAATCCTATAAAACCGCTGCAATAATTGGTTTTGTCTCCAAGGGCATTATCTATTTGGTAATCGGCATCCTTTCCCTTTTAGCAGCATTGAATATGGGTGGTAAAAGCTCGGGCACCAGCCAGGCACTAACATTTCTTAAAAAACAACCCTTTGGTCAAATACTGTTGTTGCTTTTAGGGGCCGGTCTGCTTTGCTATTCCTATTGGATGTTTATACAGAGCATTAAAGACCCTGAGAATATAGGCAATAGCAGAAAGGCAAAACTAAGGCGCTTTGGACTTTTTACAACGGGTTTGGTTTATACATTTATTGCAGTGCTTGCTTTTTATCATGTATTCAATCATACAACCAAAGGAAATTCCGGGTCTCGTTATCTCAACTTTTTGGGAACTTCCGCCTTATCCATTATTTTTATTTGTGTGGGAATCATTTTGGCAATCCAAGCCATCGTTTTAATGATAGGAGTTTTTAAAGGAGGGTTGTTGGACCAGTTTAATTTGGAAGGCCACAAATATTACCGACTTATTCGTCATTTTGGTCAATTTGGTTTTTATGCACGCGCCTTTATTGTAGCTATTATTGCTTATTTCTTTTTACGTGCTGGAATATATACTGGCAACCACGAGATTATGGGAATACAGGAAGCTTTCTTATTTTTAAACCAATCTGATTTGGGTAGAATCTTGATGGCCGTTACCGCCATAGGATTTATTTCCTATGGAGCATTTTATGTTTTTCTTACGCGCTTTCGGAGTTTTGAGGATAGATAATTTAAATAAGAGACAATTTAAATGACAGTTGATGGAGATGAATGGAATTAAGCACTCTTTTGGCAATTTCCGCAGAGGGTATGGATCAAATTTTCATTGAAATTAAAACTAGTAAATGCCACTATAGCGAGAATCTAAAAATCTAAACCGCTTAATTATCTAAAAAATCCAACAATCCAGTTTCTTCTTTAGTATGCTAATATTGTAGTCCACCTCTATAATACTCTAAAACTCTAACACGCAATAAATATTCATAACCAACATTCGCCAAACTGATTTGGGCATTGTCCAGATTATTTTTACTTATAACATAATCTACACTATTAGAAATACCATTATTAAAGCGAATTTCATTAATGCGAAAGGATTCTTTATAGGCTTCCACTTGATCCTGCAATAGCTTATAGCGCTCAAAAGCGGTTTGCATGGCACTATATGACTGTTTAACAGATTGTTTAAGATTGAGTTTGGTTATTTCCAATGCAGTTAGAGCTTCTTCTTTTTTTATTTTTTCAAGAGCAACATTGTTTTTGGCCCGAAATCCATTAAAAATAGGCACGGTAATCGCAACTCCTACAGCGGAATTCAAATTATTGTCAAATTGATCGTTATAGGGAATTTCCTCATTCTTAAAATTTGACTGTTCAGTAAAAACCGCGAAATTCTCATTGTTAATGGTCACAAAATCATTTGTTTCCACAGTGCTTGTACCCACTTCATTATAAAGACGAGCCGCACTGGAATAATTAGTGTTCAAGTTTGCAAAAAGGCTTATTTCGGGGGTGTATTGTGCACGTGCAACAGCAACACCTTTGCTTGCAGCATCCAAGTTTAAACTGCTAGCCTTGACTGTTGGAAACACCTCCAAAGCTTGCATATAAACATCATTGGGTGTATATCTATATTTTTTAATCTCTAATTTTTGATCTAAGATAGCCACTGTAATTTCTTCATTTGCGTTTATTAAAGTGTTGAGATTAATGACTTCGGCTTCGAGAGCATTCTCGCTTTCTACAAAATTAGAAGCGTCAACAGCCATTTGTCCTTGGAGGTCACGATATTCTGCAGGATTTCCGCTTTCTTCCTCATACAAACTTCTAAGACGGTTTAGTTGACCTTGGGTTGAAGCCACTCTAGCCTTAGCTAGTTTCACCAGATCCTGTGCTTTGAGTACTTGTAAATAAGTTAAGGTAACATTTAAAATCAGAGCTTGTTTAGCGGCTTCAGTTTCCATCTCGGCAGCTTTGAGGTTTAGTTTCGCTTGCTTCCAACTATTGATAAGTCTAAAGCCGTTAAATATCGTTGCATCCAATCCCAATCCAGCATTGGAGAAGGTAAGTTGTTCGTTTACAAAGGCGTTTGTAAATGGATCGATGCTTCGTCCGTTGGAAACTCCTAAATTGTAATTGCCATTTATTGTCGGTAAAAGCGCGTTTTTATTTTGTCTGAAATTTATATCACTTGTCTTTTGGTTTAAAAGTGATTGTTTTAAATCCAGATTGTTTTTAAGGGCTAGGTCAATACATTCCTCAAGGGTTCGTGTAGTTCGCGCTTCGCTTTGCGAGAATACAAAAAAGGGAAAGTTGAGAAGCAAAAGACAAATGATTTTAATTTTCATAATTTTTGATTGATGAATAAACTTAAATGTGATTTCGGCTGCCATCCAAAAGATGTAAAGTTCGCGTGCCATAAGCTGCGTTTGCTTCTGAATGGGTGGCCTGAATTATGGTAACTCCTTCTTTATTGAGTTCCTTAAAAAGCTGCATGATTTCTTCACTTTGCTTCGAGTTGAGGTTTCCAGTGGGTTCATCGGCTAGAATAAGTTTTGGTTTGGCGATCAAAGCGCGAGCAATGCCAACTAACTGTTGTTGTCCGCCACTCAACTGACTCGGGAAAAGATCTTTTTTACCCACTATATTAAACCTATCAAGCATATCAGCCACCAGCGCTTTGCGTTCGGCGGATTTTACGTTTTTGTACAACAAGGGCGTTTCTATATTTTCATAAACTGTTAGTTCGTCTATCAAGTGATATGCCTGAAACACAAACCCAATGTATTCCTTGTAGAGCTTAGAACGGTTTTTTTCTTTCATTGCGTGAACAGATTTATTCAGAAAATTATATTCCCCTTCTTGAAATCCGTCGAGCATGCCAATCACATTCAGCAAGGTTGATTTGCCCGAACCCGACGGCCCCATAATTGAAATAAATTCCCCTTCTTCCGCTTGTAGATTGATGTCTTTCAAAAGAAACACTCGGCTTCCTCCCTGGGATACCCATTTAAAGATGTTATTTAATTCTAGTAACATAATTTCGTTTTATTATTTTATTAAGAGCCAGGAGCGAGAAATGGACAATCCACAACTGACAACCGACAACATTTCACTCCGTCTTCAAACTATCCACTGGATTTTTTAAGGCCGCCTGTACAGTTCGGAAACTTATGGTGAAAACTGCAATTATGAGTGCGATGGTACCCGCAGCCAAGAATATCCAAACATTCAAGTCAATACGATACACATAATTTTGAAGCCATTGCGAGGTGGCATACCAAGCAATGGGCGTGGCAATTAAAAAAGCGATGCCTACCAATTTCAAAAAGTCTTTGGTCAACAATACGGTAATGGTCGATACATTTGCACCAACCACCTTGCGGATGCCAATCTCCTTTTGCCGTTGCGAAACAACTAATAATGAAATGGCAAAAAGCCCAATGCAACTCAAGATTATTGCGAGAATGGAACCGCTTGAAATCATTGTGGTCATTGTGCGCTCCTTCATCAATGTTCGATCTATATTTTCATCTAAAAAGGAACCTAAAAATTCTGTATCAGGTTCGATTTTATTCCAAACCCCTTTTATAGCTTCGTAGGTTTTTGAGAGATTTTTGGGGGCAACTTTTACATAAGCATAACGCATGGGGGAATTGCCGTCCATAAAAAGGGTAATGGGTTCCACTCCTTTGTTTAATTCCTCAAAATTAAAATCCTTTACTACGCCTATCACGTTATACTGAATGGAATCTGCCAATAAAAGACGAGCTCCCAACGGATTTTCTTCTCCCAACTCTTTTGCCATGGCTTCATTTATTAAAACCGAAAGGCTGTCTGCTTTATAATTTCTATTAAATGTGCGCCCCTTCAGTAATTCAATATCTAAAGTTTCAGGGTAATCAAAATCAACCCAGAGCATATTTGTGGAGACTTCTCTATCTTTATAATCAAAGCCTAAAACACTTCTCATATTACTTCCGTCCCGGCCTAGGCCCAGAATATTATCGGCAGCGGTTACATTTAAAACATCGGGATTACGGCTAAACTCGTTTCGCAGTAATTGAATTACCTTGCCGTGATCCTGTTTTGTGTTTAATGGGAAAGCAATAACCTGTTCCTTGTTGAAACCGAGGTCTTTATTCCGTAAAAAATCTAACTGTTGCCAAAGTACCAGCGTTCCGCTTATTAAAATAATGGCAATACTGAACTGAACTACCATAAGAACATTTCTAAGCCTATTTTTTCTACTAACATCCAACTTTCCTTTCAGTGCCTGCAAAGTGCCAAGTCTACTCATTATTAGTGCAGGATAGCCGCCTGCTGTAAGAGTAATGAGTAGTATACATAGTATTGCACTAATAATAATTGATGGGTTGGAGATAGCTACGAAGGAAGCTTTCGTATCAAAAAGCGCTTGAAATGGTTTTAATAATACAAATGCCAAAAATACACCAAGAATAAGGGCCGACACAAATACCAAAATACTTTCTCCCCAAAACTGAAAAAATAGCTGAAGCTTTCCTGCCCCCAAGGTTTTACGCATTCCAATTTCACGAAGACGCTGTGCGCTTTTCGCAAGACTCATATTGATGAAATTTACACTGGCTATAAAAAGTATAAGAAACGCAATGCCAAGAACAATATACTGCAGTGTCTTGCTTACGGTAAGAAGTCCGTTTTTAATGGTTATAAAACTTTGGTCTTCTATGGGAAGTAATTTTATTTGTCTGTAATTTCCATCTGCATTGGGTTGCGCGCCGTCTCGTTTGGCGCTGGCAATTTCGTCTGCAAAATGTAAGGAGGAAAATTCTTTTGTAGATTTTTCAAATTGTGCAGGGGAGGTACCCGGAGCCAATTTCAAAAAAACAGTATGATTGTGTGAATCCCATCTATCTAAATTGTCTTTATAAAATTCATTGGGTAAATTTTTAATGTTTAAAATTGCTCCAAAATTTATGCTACTAGCCGCAGGAATTTTTTCCACGATTGCGGTAACTGTAACTGGAACTTCCTCGCCCCCTCTTTGTATAGTTATCGATTTGCCAAGAGCTGGTTCTTTTCCGAAAATTGCGGTAGCAATTGTACTTGTTAATGCAATGGAATTTTTATCGGTAATTGGGTTGACCGCATCCCCTTCGGCTATGGGAAACGAAAAGATTTCAAAAAACGCGGGGTCGGCCCAAGAACTGCCAACTCTAAAAGTTTTGCCGTTGTAGGTTAAGAGTGGCGCTCCAGTTACATATCTGGTTATTTTTTCTACACCCGGCACTTCTTCTTTTAAAGCGCCTGCAAAAGGAATGGGATTAGACTCACTGGATTCTACACCTTTACTGGTTTGTTCATTAGTATAAACCTCATAAATAGAACCGATTTTCTCATGGAATCTGTCATATGAAAGTTCAAATAAAGCATACATGCTCAATAAAAAAGCAACTCCAAAAGCAGCCGTCAATCCAATAATATTTAAGGCTGTAAAAGTTCTATCCTTCCAAAGGCTCCGCAATGCGATTTTTAAATAATTTCTGAACATAATTAATAGTTATTTGCTAAACATATTTTTAACCTACAGCAGCAACTGCTTACTTTTCATTCCGTTCTCAAGCTTTTTACAGGGTTCGCAATGGCTGCTTTTATCGCTTGAAAACTAACCGTGGCCAAAGCAACAAGTACTGCCACAACACCTGCAAAAGCAAATACCCACCAACTAATTTCTGTCCGGTAAGCAAAATTCAGCAACCACTTATGCATTAGCCAATATGCAACTGGAACAGCTATTAGAAAAGCTACGAGAACCAACTTTAAAAAGTCCTTAGACAGCAATTGCGTGATGCCCGTAATAGTGGCACCCAACACTTTGCGTACTCCAATCTCTTTGGTGCGCTGTTCTGCTGTAAAAGCGGCCAAACCAAATAAGCCCAGGCAGGCAATAAAAATGGCCAATACCGAAAAGATTGTTGCAGTATGTGCCGTTTTTTCTTCGGAAGCGTATAATTGTGCCACGTGTTTGTCCACAAATTCATAGTCGAAAGCTGTATTGGGTAAATTTTTATTAAAGGTTTTCTGCACTTGCCCAATAAACTGTGGAAGATTGGAGGTGTTATACCTTACCAAAAGAGTTCTGATTCCTTCTGGGGCTGCCAATGATTTGTAATACATATATCCACCAATATCTTCTTTAAGCGAATTGAAATTAAAATTCTCCACTACGCCACTTATTATCGCTTTGTCGCCAAGTTCGGTATTGATTATTTTTCCAACCGCTTCATCAGCAGTTTTATAGTCTAGATAATTGAGTACTTTTTCATTTATTAAAGTATAGACAGTAGAATCTCCCGTTGCAATTTTTTCGGGAAGGTCATTACCCGCAAGCAGTTTTAGCTTCAACGTTTTAACGATGTTGCCCTCCGTTCGGCAACTGGCTATGGGAAGTCCGTTATTGTCTGTTGCCAGCTTTCGGACTGCCCGACCGCTTTCATTTGAGCCTGGCATGGACTGCGTGGCGGAAATACTTATAACATTGGACTGTTTTAGCAAGGCTTGCATTAAATTTTGTACTTGCTGTTTGTTTTCTGCAGATTTAATTGAAACGGCTACAATTCCGTTAGGATCATACCCCAAATTTTTATTCTTAATAAAAGCCATTTGCTGAAGGATTATAGTAACGGCGATTATTAAAATGATGGAAGCAGCAAATTGAAAAACCACCAAGCCTTTGCGAACTAATTCTGAAGCAGATCCTTTTTTCTTCGATTTATTCACTAAAACAAGAGGGGAGATATTCGACATAGAAATTGCTGGGTAACTGCCGGCAACCCCCGTAACAACAATCCATATTAGTAGTAAACCTATTATAATTGGGGTGGCAAGCAAATCTGAAAATGCAAGCTCATATCCTGTAATGCTTTTGAATAATGGCAAGGTCACAAAAGAGGCAGCATAGCCAATTACTATTGAGAAGAGTACCAAGATGGCAGTTTCTACATAAAACAGAAAAAGCATGTGGCGGCGGTTGGCGCCTAAAACTTTGTTCATCCCAATACTTTTTGCCCGTTTCCGGGAATTGGCGGTGGCGAGATTCATATAATTGATACAAGCAATAAATAAAACAAGAATTGAAAGAAATGAAAGACTTTTTATAGTGGAAATGCTACCCAATTTGCTGGAATAACCCTCTCTGATATCTGTAGAATAAAGATGAATTTTTGTTAATGGCTGCAAAAAGAATTTTGTGAAATATTGACCTTCCTTATCCACGTATTTGTCAATTAAACTGGTCGCTTGCTTTTCAACTTCTGTAACATTTGCCTTTGGTTGCAGTTGCAAGTAGGTTTCATAACTAGCGTTGCTCCAATAGACGTTTGTTCCCATCCAGGAGTCCATAATATTATAGACCATATTGCAATCAATACTACTGTTTTTTGGAAGATCTAGATAAACACCTGACACCTGTAAAGTATCCCTATTGTTTACGGTAATTAGTTGCCCCATTGCTTCCTGCTCCCCAAATAATCTTTCCTTTGTAGATTTTGAAAGCACAATGGACTTCGGTTTTGAAAAGGCACTTTGACTATTGCCTGATATAAAGTTGAAATCGAACATTTTAAACAGCGTTGAATCTGCCAAGTAAAGTGCATTTTCAGTAAAATTTTTATCGCCTATTTTTAAGGAAGCAGTGGCGCCAAAATCATCCTTTATAAGCCGGGTCATCTTTTTAACCTGTGGAATATCCTCTGTAATGGCGGGACCAACGGCGTTGGGCATTGTGGCCCATGTTTCAAAACCATAGTCTTCGGAAGTCTCCATATTTACCCGATAGATATTTTCTGAATCTGAATACATGGTATCAAAACTAAGCTCAGTATTTACAAAGGAAAATAGTATGATACCCACGCACATTCCAATGGCAAGACCAGCAATGTTAAGCGCTGTGAAAAGTTTATTGGCACGTATATTCCGCCAAGCGATTTTAAAATAGTTCCTAAACATATTTTTAACTCTTTATTTTACTTCTAACTTCAAATTTCCAACCCATAACCGTTACTCCGTCCGCAAACTTTTCACAGGATTTGCTAAAGCTGCTTTGATTGCCTGAAAGCTTACGGTTAGCAAGGCGATAAAAACAGCGGCTAAACCAGCAATTGCAAAAACCCATAATTTTATATCAATGCGGTACGCAAACCCCTGTAGCCAGTTCTGCATAACGTACCAAGCTATAGGTGCCGATATTAGAATGGCGAGTAGGACCAATTTCATAAAATCTATTGATAAGAGTTGTACAATTCCCAGCACGCTAGAGCCTAACACCTTGCGCACGCCTATTTCCTTTCTACGTTGCTCTGCAGTATATGCAGATAACCCGAAGAGCCCCAAGCAGGAAATGATAATGGCCAAAAGCGCAAAAATCTGGGATAAATTTCCAACCAACTGTTCACTTTTAAAACGCTCATTAAAAGCTTCATCTACAAACCTGTATTCAAATGGAAAGCCTGGGTTTTGTGTTTTGAGAACATTTTCTATTTCTTTCAGGGTTTTGTTTATAGCTACTCCAGTTGCTGGTTTTATATACAGATAATCAGCTCCTTCAGCTTGATGATAAAAGATAACCGGATCGCTTGTGCCATACATATCCCCATATAAATAATCGTTAACTACTCCTTTTATGGTGAATACTTGTTCACCCCAATTAATGGTTTTTCCAATTGCATCATCTGTATTCATAAGTTTCGCAAAGGATTCGGAAATTAAAACCTTAGTGCTATCTGCGTCTTGAGAATTTCCAAAGCCTTTACCTTCCTTTATTTTCATTCCTGCAGTATTAAAAAACTGTGGGGTGACTGTTCTGTAAGAAATTAAAATATCTTGGTTTTCTGGTTTTCCTTGCCATTCTATTCTTGAAGTATTATTGCCGCCAGACAAAATCTGCGAATTCACCAAAGCTGCACTTTCTACTAATCCCGAAGATGTAAGCTCTTGCTCAATAGACTTAAAATTTTTAATCACGTTACCATTTGCTGCAGGAACTTCAATAAGATTTTCCTTTTCCATCCCCAAATCCCGGCTTTTAACGTGCTGTACCTGTTGATATACCAGGATGGTACTGATGATAAAAATGATCGATATCGAAAATTGAATAACCACTAGGCCTTTTCGGGTAAAAGATGCCGCGCCTGTCTGTCTTCGAGTTCCCTTAAGGACTTCTATAGGTTTAAAAGAAGAAAGGTAAAACGCAGGATAAAGCCCGGAAAAGAAACCGCAAATTAGGGTTATGAAAATTAAGGGAAGAAAATGTATTGGTTGGGTAAGTGCTAGACTTAAATTTTTACCAATCAAAGCATTAAAGTGCGGAATCAATATTATCAAAAGCAAAACACTTACTAATCCACTAAGGAAAGCTGTAAATACGGCTTCAGTGATAAACTGAAAGATCAGTTGCTTTTTACCAGAGCCTAAAGCTTTGCGCATTCCCACTTCATTGGCGCGTTTTTCACTTCGGGCGGTGGACAGATTCATAAAGTTAATGCAGGCAATAAGCAAGATAATAAGCGCTATAAAGCTAAATAAGCGAACATATTCAATGCGACCTCCACTGATTTCACCATTTTTAAAATCTGCTCGTAAATGCCAATCGTTTGCTGAAAATAAAATCGCTTCAGTGTCATCATCACCTGTCTTGGCGGGAATTATAGCTTTTACCTTTTCATTTACCTTTTCAACTGCTGCCCCAGCTTTTAATTTCACAAAGGTGTCTGTAAAATTTGAACCATAACCATTGGTCCATTCTTTGCCATCGGTAAAGTTTTCAAACGGAACCAACCAGGAAAAAGGATAGCTGGTGTTCTCTGGAAAATTTTTTATTACTCCCGTAACGGTGTATTCCGTTTCTTTGTCCACTTGGATGTTCTTCCCGATAGCATCTCGGCTATTGTCGAAAAGAATAGAAGCCATTTCTTGCGTAATTACAATTGATTTTTTGTTTTCAAAAGCTGTCTCAGCGTTACCCGCAATAAAGTTAAGTCCCAAAATGGCAAAGAGATCTTTATCGGCATAACTGCCCTTGCTATTTATCGACTTATCACCCACGCTGAAGAGAGAACTTTGATCGCGTTTGCGTGCCGATTTTGTGATTTCAGGTATTTCTGCTTTTAGAGCAGCCGCTAAAGGGCCAGGTGTGGCAATAGAAAAAGTTCGCCATTCCCCATCGTACTTTTGATTGGTGGGAATTTTAAAAACCAATTCTTTATCGGGAATGGATTGATCAAAATTCACCTCATCTTCAACCCAAAGAAGGATAAGGCTCGCACAAGTAATGCCAATGGCCAAGCCAAAAATATTGATAAAAGAATATCCTTTATACTTCCAAAGATTTCTAACTGCTATTTTGAAGTAATTACTTAACATGACTGTCCGTTTTTGATTATTTGATGTTTATTTTACTCACTACTCACTACTCACTACTCACTACTCACTACTCACTACTCACATATTCAGAGAGCACGTTTTCCGTAACCTTCTGTCCATCCAACATCCGAATGATGCGGTGACTGTATTTGGCATCGTGCTCGCTGTGTGTAACCATAATGATGGTAGTGCCTGCTTCGTTTAATTCCGTCAACAGATCCATTACTTCGTTTCCATTGCTGCTGTCCAAGTTTCCAGTAGGCTCATCAGCAAGAATTAGTTTTGGATTGTTTACCACAGCGCGGGCAACTGCCACACGTTGTTGCTGCCCTCCTGAAAGTTGTTGCGGAAAGTGTTTCCTACGGTGCATAATCTGCATTTTTTCGAGAACGGCATCCACCCGTGCTTTGCGTTCGGCAGGTTTTACGCCCGTATAGATTAGTGGGAGTTCCACATTTTCAAAAACGGTAAGCTCATCAATTAGGTTAAAGCTTTGGAAAACAAATCCAATATTATGCTTCCGAAGATCGGCGCGTTTGCGCTCGTTAAAACCTGCGACTTCTATTCCGTTGAAAACAAAGCTTCCCCCATCGGGATCGTCCAATAGGCCAAGGATATTCAGCAAGGTTGATTTGCCACAGCCCGAAGGCCCCATTATTGCCACAAATTCCCCTTCGCTTACCTTGAAGGATAATTTATTCAAGGCAATCGTGCGCACCTCTTCGGTGGCGTAGTATTTTTCTAAATCGGTTATTGTTATCATAGTTATATGTTTGAGTTATGAGCTTTCAGCTTTCAGCTTTCAGTTGTCAGCTTTCAGTTATGAGCTTTCAGCTTTCAGCTTTCAGTTGTCAGCTTTCAGTTGTCAGCTTTCAGCTTTCAGTTGTCAGCTTTCAGCTATCGGTTATCAGCTTACAACTGACTGCTGAGTTTTTGTTATATTTATTTTATTAATTTTTAATTCTTTATGATGCGTAACTTCTTGAACCTTGAAATTTGGAAACGCAGTCATCTTTTTGCATTAAAAGTTTACAGCATCACAAAATCCTTTCCTCGGGAAGAGGTATTTGGCTTATCCAGTCAAATGCGTCGCTCATCTTCATCTATTCCTACAAATATTGCAGAAGGATGCGGAAGGAATACCAACCCACAATTTTCTCATTTCCTGCATATTTCATCCGGTTCATGTTCAGAAATTCAATATCAATTAATTCTATCAAAAGATCTAAATTACATTTCAGAAGAAGTTTTTGAGGAACTTCATTCGGAAATAATAGAAATCCGAAAAATGATTTATCATTATACTTCGAAGCTATGATTTATCAGCTTTCAGCTTTCAGCTTTCAGCCTTCAGCTTTCAGCCTTCAGCTTTCAGCTCTCAGCTCTGAGCTGATGGCTGACATCTGACAGCTGACCTGCTATTTCAAAATCAATTCCTGTACATCGCCATAGTTGTTATAACTACTTGTTATCACTTTATCGCCGGGTTCCAATCCACTCAATACTTCGTAATATTCCGTGTTTTGGCTACCTAGGGTGATTTCGGTTTTATAGGCGGTATTGCCATCTTCACTTATCTTAAAAATCCAGTTGCCGCCAGTTTGTTGGAAAAAACCTCCCTTGGGAATCATTACCGCTTGTTTTTCATCACTCAATGCCAAACGTATCTGCAGGGTCTGTCCACGACGAATTCCTTCCGGCACGGCTTCCTCAAACTGCATATCTACTTGAAAACGCCCATTGGTAACTTGGGTATAAACCTTCTTGATGGAAAGTTTATAGGTGTTTTCATTAAAACTGAAACTCCCCGTTTGACCGTTGTATATTCTAGAAATGTAGTGTTCGTCAATATCAGCACGAACCTTAAACCCACTCAATACATCAATTTGCCCCAAGCGTTCTCCTTTGTTTTTGGATTGTCCAATTTCGGCATCCAGCGAAGTGAGCTGTCCATCAACCGGAGCTTTTACAACTAAGTCGGCCACCTTTCTGCGCATCAATTCCAGAGCGTTTTGGGTGCGGGCGTAACTGCTTTGCACTTGCCCCTTTTCCTGTTTCACAGCCAAGGAATCCTGTTTCAGGATTTGCTTTGATAGTTGCATACGCTCCTTTTGATAATTGTATTCGTTTTCTGCCTTCACCAAATCTTGGCGCCCAATGGCGTCTTTATCATACAGCTTTTTGTTGAGGTCATACATCCTTTTGGCTTCTATTAAACCACTTTCCACATCGGTATATTGGTTTAGCTTGTTGATAGTGTTTTGCCTTGCTGCGTTTTGCGAAATCTGCATCTGTGTTAACAGATTGTATACTTGGGTTTCTTGATTTACAAGACTCAGTTCAAGATCAGTATTTGAAAGTCTTAAAATGGGGTCGCCTTTTTTTAGAATTGTTCCGTCCTCAACAAATTTTTCCTCCACACGACCGCCTTCAAGCGCGTCTAAATAAATAGTGGTGATGGGAAGCACTATTCCATTCACAGGAATGTTCTCTTGAAAAACCCCTTTTTCAACACTACTTATACTGATGCGTTCTTTTTCAACATTCAATTTTGAACCGCCAAGGGAGGAGATAATTACAAAAACAATCAAAACCAATAAAAGGGTTATCCCTGTTATAAGCAGGATCTTTTTGGTTGTAAATCGTTTCTTTTCTAAAGGAATATCCATAATGTGATTTGTTTTCATAGGATAGCTTGTCAATATGATGCCAAAAAGTTAATGTATTGTTTAACAGATATTTAAATAGATTTTTAAAATAAAGAGTGTCCGTTTTTGATACACTGTGTGTTCGCTGCCGATACACTTTTGTTAAGTCAGAATTAAGAAAGGCGTTTTTTGGATTCTAAATTCATAATTTGTTAATATTGTACTATGCTTCTCCACAATGCCAACATTTTGGTTATAGACGACGATGAGGACGTCCTCGTTGCACTTCGGCTTTTGCTTAAATCGAAAGTGAAGGAAGTGGTGGTCAATAAAAACCCGAATACCATCCAAAACCTGATGCAGTCCCATTCCTTTGATGTGGTAATTTTGGATATGAATTTTAATGGCCTTGTAAATACGGGTAACGAAGGGATATTTTGGTTGAATAAAATCAAAAAGCAAGACCCAAATGTGGATGTTATTTTGATAACCGCCTATGGCGATATTGATCTTGCGATACGTTCTTTGAAGCAAGGTGCTTCCGATTTTATAGTTAAACCCTGGAAAAACGAAAAAATACTGGAAACAGTTCGCGAGTTGGTGGAAAAAAAGAAACTTCCAAAAAGTCAAAAACTGAACTTGAATTCGGAAACCAAAATAATAGGGGAGAGCGAACCCATGCAGGATGTGTTTGTAAAACTTAAAAAAGTGGCCCCCACAGATGCCAACATACTTATCTTAGGCGAAAATGGAACTGGAAAGGATTTGATAGCCAAGGCCATTCACGAGAACTCCCTTCGCAAAAACATGCCCTTTGTGAAAGTAGATGTGGGCGCGCTCACAGAAACACTTTTTGAAAGTGAACTTTTTGGGTATAAAAAGGGGGCATTCACGGATGCTCGGGAAGACCGCAAAGGCCGTTTTGAAGCCGCAAATGGCGGAACGCTATTTTTGGATGAAATAGGAAATATTTCCCTGCGCCAGCAAGCGCGATTGCTCACCGTTTTGCAAAATAGACAGGTAACACCTTTGGGTGCCAACCAGCCCATCAACATTGACATTCGTTTAGTTTGCGCCACAAATTTATCCATGGGCGATCTAGCCGATGAGGAAAAATTTAGAAAAGATCTTATCTACCGCATCAATACGGTTGATATGACCATCCCGCCCCTACGTGACCGAAGTACCGATATTACCTTACTTACGCACCATTTTATAAATTTCTATTCAGAAAAATACAGCAAGGGAAGTTTTAGTTTGGAGCCCGATTTTATCCAAAAACTAAAGAAACATCACTTTTCGGGCAACGTACGTGAACTCCAATATACCTTGGAGCGTACCGTAATTATGGCTGAAGACCGGACATTGTCGGCGTCCGATTTAATTTTTTCGGCTATCGAAAGTCCGCAAATAAATACCGTACAGAAAGAGACAAATCTGGACGCAATCGAAAAAAACGCCATCCTTGCGGTAATAGAAAAAAACAAAGGGAACATCTCTAAATCTGCAAAGGAATTAGGTATTACCCGTGCCGCACTATACCGCAGGCTCAACAAATATGAACTATAAAGGCTACAGGTTTTCGCTTTCAATTCGTGTATTGGGATTACTCATTTCCCTTACCATTCTTGCCTTTGGAATTGTTTTGCCAAATACCTTTGCCTTAGTCATAGGCATTTTACTTTCAGTTTTTTCAGTCTTTCAATTGTACCGCTTTTTAATAAAGCGTTTTGTGGCCATGGACGATTTTTTTGAATCGGTTAAGTATCGCGATTTTTCCAGATGGTTTTCAGAAGCGCATGGATCTCAGGACATTCGGGAGTTGCACAAAGGATTTAATTTGGTAAACAAAACCATTAAAAGCATTGATAGTGAACGCCAAGCACAGTTCCTGTACCTTCAGAAAATACTGGAAATGGTTAATATTGGCATCATTGCCTATAATGTTGAAAGTGGCGAAGTGCTTTGGGCAAACGACTCTATTATGAAAACACTGGATTTCCCTTCCTTTAAAAATATAAGTTTTGTAGAAAAAAGACATCCCCAGCTTTACGACGAACTTTTTGAAACCTATCATTCCACAACTGCTTCGGTAACGCTGGAAATGAAACAGGAAACCTTGAATGTGCTAATTTCCGATACGGTTTTTGAAATGGAAACCAATTCCTTCAAACTAATCGTTTTGCAGAATATTGAGGAAACGTTAAGTCAAAACGAATCTGAAGCCTGGAAAAAACTGCTAAGCGTGATGACCCACGAAATTATGAACAGCATAGCGCCTATTTCTTCCCTTGCAGAAACTTTGGAAAATGAAATCCAAAACAACTTGGATGATCCCGAAACCAATCCACTGAATATTGAGGACCTGAATTCGGGTATCAAATCGATTAAAAGGCGTAGTGAAGGTTTGCTGAAATTTGCAAAAACCTACCGAAGCCTCAATAAAGTAACCCAGCTAAACCTTGCCAACGTGAGAATAGGGGAGCTCTTCGAAAACATCCAAACCTTGATGCAACCCTCTATTGAAAATTCGAATATTAAGATTGAGTTTCTCCTTGAAAACCCAGATTTGCAGATAAATATTGACAGCTATTTAATTGAACAGGTTTTAATCAATTTGCTACTTAATGCAATGGAGGCCTGCCAAGAGGTTGCCGATGCAAAAATTCAAATATCGGCCAATAAAAAGATAAATGGCAAAGTAATTATACGTGTTTCAGACAATGGCAAGGGCATCCCTGATGAAATTAAGGACAGTGTTTTTGTGCCCTTTTTCAGCACCAAGAAAACGGGAAGTGGAATTGGCTTGAGTTTAAGTAAACAGATTATGCTTCTGCATAAAGGCAGAATTCAAATTAAAAGCGCCGAGGGAACTGGTACGGTAATCAGCCTTTTGTTTTAGTAAATTAATAGGGGAAGGTGGATTTCCAAAAATCCAACAATCCAATAATCATAAAAACCACAGTAAAATAAACCTAAAGCAACGAAAAAAGTATATGAACAATACTTTCAAAACGCTTCCCTTCCAAAGTTCTTTTGAATAAACAAAGAGTTGAAAAACAATCATAAGCACCAAAGTATACCCAAGCCAAAACAGAGAATAATGATGCATGTCAGATTAAATGTAATGGATATTATCAATATCTTTAGTGACTTAAACAGCACTAAAAAAAGCAATCCCGAACCCTGTAACACCCTATACTATGAAATCAATTTTTGTTCTTCTAGCCCTTCTCTTTACATTCCAGATATCCGCACAGCAATTTGAAGGAGAGATTGCGTATTCAATCAGCTATCTGCAAGTTCCTAAAGAAATGGAAGGCATGGAAAGCATGCTTCCTACAGTAATGACGTATTACTTTTCAGGTGATAAAATGGCAATTCAGCAGGATATGATGTTTGGTTCGCAATCGGTTGTCGTGGACAATGCCACTAATACAGGATTTGTACTTATGGATATGATGGGGCAAAAAACAGCCATAAAAGTGGATACCACAAAAGGCGAAGAAGAAACAGCAGCTCCTACAGTCACAAAAACATCCGAAACAAATAAAATCGCAGGCTACAATTGCACAAAATACCTCGTAAAAAATGAAGGAATGGATGATATGGAGGCTTGGGTAACCACTGAATTAAAGGCAAAAATGGGAGCAAAAAGTCCATTTGGAACGGTTGATGGTTTTCCACTGGAATATGTTACATTTCAAGATGGCGTGAAAACACGTTTTACAGTAACAAGTGTTTCTGAAAAAACAATCGAAAGCACCAAGTTTGAAATTCCAGAAGACTATACCATTATGACTGAAGAAGAAATGAATTCCATGGGTGGGGAATAGTTAATAATCGCCCTTCAAGTATTCTCCTAAAAACAAATCCAAATGGCCTTCATTCATAAAGTGATATTTAGGCTCTGTTCCCGATTCAAAGAATTCAGTTAATTCCAAAAGTTCTGTAAATAAGCGAAAGTGAATTCCTTCGTAATTGTAAATGTATAATGAATTATCGCATCCCATATAAGTTATGGTTTCAAGTGTTCTACTGGGTGTGATATAATCTGTGTGGCTACCAATTATGTGCATGTGGATAAACTTTAAAATTAAAACTACCTTCCAACAATACTTCTCAAATCCTCAACAGAAACTGTATCAATCTCCCTATGTATCATCCGGTGGCAGTTCGAACAAACCAGTGCAAGGTCATCAAGTGTAGTGATAGATTCCCCGCCAATCTTGTACAGTGGAGTCTTATGGTGGCATTCAATATAACCCTTACCAAGATCGCCGTAGGTTTTATGAAAATTAAAATCACAGGCCTCACAATCCAATTGCCCATATTTCTTTAAGTGGAATGCCTTTTTTTGGTTGTTTATTTTGGTATTCCGTTCGTAGTATTTGTGTAATTTATAGATTACCATTCCTTCATTAACCATCATAAGGTTATCATCCGTTTCTTCTCCAATGGCATATAGTTTATTGTTAAGGGACTCATTTAATACCGTCTCTTTAATGTTGCTGGCAAGAACAGCCAACCGTTGCTTTTGGTTTTCAAAACCCTCAAAAACCAATTTGTCCAGTTTGCTATAGGATTGCATTCCCTTCCCGTCATATGTTTGATCAATAGCCAAGAAATTGCTCAATTTTAACCCCACTCCATTAGGGTTTCTAAACTTAACACTATCAGGTCGTTCCTCGTGTATGGGGAGCTTATTTAATACTTTAGAGAGTTCAATAATGGCGGGATTTCGCGAATGTATCTGCCCTGGCTCCAGTCTAAAATAAAGGTCCAGAGCAAGAATAATTTCATCACGGTGCCATTTTGGGTTACGCAAATGGGGATGTTTTAATTAGCAAGATAACTATTTTTAACATTGAAAAAATTACCTTAGGTAGATTTATTATCGTTAACTAAATATATTTTCTCCAATTACGGAATCCCGTAAGGATTCCAAAAACACCTTCAATAACTTTATTCCCTAATCTTAAATATTTAAATTTTGGGAACAATATTAGGGAATATTCTTATATCATATGATATTGAAAAGTCACATACCGAAGTTAAAAATGCTTTGGAACTATTAGGTTATTCAGATAGATTTAAAAATTCAGGGGATTCTAAGGTTTATCACCTGCCCAATAAAACGCTTTGGCATAAAAAGAAGTCCTCGGATCAAGCTATTGTTGATTTAAAAAATACTTGTAATATATTAAATGCAAATCTGCAAAAAGCGTAGCTGTAAAAGCCACCGAATTTGTAGGAATTTAAATAATTTTATATATGTCTAAAATATAACAAATTGATAATCAATCGGTTGATTTTTATTTTTTATGTTTTATTTTTATGTAATTTTGTTGGTTAAGCTTTGTTTTGTTTATGACCAAAAAATCAACCTACATAGATTTATTTGCCGGTTGCGGCGGACTTTCACTCGGACTTTATAATTCTGGATTATGGAAAGGCCATTTTGCTATCGAAAAAAGTCCCGATGCATTTCAAACTTTTAGTCATAATTTGATTAAAGAAAAGAAACATTTCGAATGGCCAGATTGGTTACCTCAGTCTAATCACGACATTAATGAGATAATCAAAAAATACCCTAAGGAATTACATGCTTTGCGTGGTAAGATAGACATGGTCGCTGGTGGTCCGCCTTGTCAAGGATTCTCCACCGCGGGTAAGCGAAATGAGGACGATGTGAGGAACAAACTAATAAAATCATACATTAGGTTTATTCGTATCGTCCAACCTAAAATTATCTTTTTTGAAAATGTAAAAGGCTTTACTCAGAAGTTTGATAAGAATAAAATCGACGGTAAAGTATATTCTGATTATGTAAATAGTGCCTTGAAGTACACGGCGAAAAATGGAAAACATATAGGCTATAAAGTGGAGGGAAGACTTATAAATTTTTCAGAGTATGGGATTCCGCAAAAACGAACCCGTTATATTTTGGTCGGAATACGTAAGGATGTTGCTGAAAAAACTAACCCGCAAGAATTTTTCCAGGCTATAAAAAAAGAAAGAGAAAGTTTTCTTGTAAATAAAGGAATTGGCCTTTCTAATACTTTAGAAGATGCTATCTCTGATTTACTTAGAATCAATGAAACAACTTCTCCCGATACAGCATCATTTAAAGCTGGATTATATAATGAGCCCATGTCAAATTATCAAAGATTGCTAAAAGGTGCTATAATAAATGACATACCTGATAGCCACAGATTTGCTAAACATAATCCATCTACTGTTGAAAAGTTTGAGTACATTCTGAAAAATGTAGAAAAGAATAAAACATTGCCAGATGATATAAAAGAAAAATTCAATCTTAAAAAAAGAACTATAATACCATTGGCTGGTAATACTCCAACTCCAACTATTACCACATTACCTGACGATTATATCCATTATTGTGAGCCTAGAATTTTTACAGTTCGAGAATATGCTCGGATACAATCTTTTAATGATTGGTACGCATTTAAAGGGAAATACACTACAGGTGGTAAAAGAAGAACGGAAGAAGTGCCGCGCTACTCGCAAATAGGAAATGCAATACCCCCTCTTTTTGGTGAACAAGCTGGTCTTATTCTAAATAATCTTATTTAATTGATATGCAGAAACCTCTTCAATTTAAAATTAGTTCTGCATTAAAAAACATAATTGGTAGAGACTTAATTACAGATGACTTTATTGCTGTTTTTGAATTAGTAAAAAATTCTTATGACGCTCACGCCACAAGAGTTGATGTGATTTTCGATGATATTTATACAGAGAAAGGGAAAATTATAATTAAAGACAATGGTAAAGGAATGGGTTATCAAGACTTACTTGATAAATGGCTTTTTGTTGCTCGCTCATCAAAAAAAGAAGGAGATGAAGAGGATAGTTACAAAAATTTTAGAGATAAAATCAAAGTAAAAAGAGCTTACGCTGGTGCAAAAGGAATCGGCAGATTCTCTTGTGATAGACTTGGCAGTGAATTATATCTTGAAACTATAAAAGATGAGGAAAATGCTAAAGTAGAAGCACTAATTACTGATTGGAATAAATTTGAAGAAGACAGCAATAATGAATTTGTAAATGTTAGTGTTTTACACGAAACTTTAAAAAAAAGCTCATATGGAATTAGCAAGGGGACAGTATTAGAAATTTCAAATCTTCACAGTAGTTGGGATAGAGATAAGTTTCAAGAATTAAAAGCTTCACTTGCCCGATTAATTAATCCATCCACTATAAAGGATAAAGATTCCTTCAATATATTTCTTTCTGTTAAAGATGAGCTTAAAGCCGATGATAAGCAGATTGGGAAAAACAAAACTCGTTTTAAAGAAGGTAAGTTAGATGAATCAGAAATAGATTATTTCAACATTATTAATGGAGAAATTCGTAATCCAATTTTTGAAACGCTTCAATTAAAAACTAGTTATATAGAGTCTGATGTACAAGAGGATGTCATAGTTACAACCCTTTTTGAAGGTGGTGAGTTAGTTTATAGTATTGAAGAAGAAAATCCTTTCTCCAACTTTAAAGACATACATTATTCAATTTATTTCCTTAATCAATCAGCTAAATCAACTTTCACACGAAGAATGGGTGTTCAGCCTGTAGAATATGGTCATATTTTTGTCTATAAAAATGGATTAAGAATTTATCCTTATGGAGAAAGAGGTGAAGACCCTTTTAAAATGGATGTTAGAAAAAGTCAAGGTTATGCAAGATATTTAGGGACAAGAGAAGTTCTTGGGTATATTTCGATTAAAGGTGAGAATAATAATCTTAAAGAAACATCTAGTCGTGGAGATGGATTCATTAAAACTTCTGCATATTCTGACCTTGAAAAACATTTTTATGAAACCCTTACCAAGCTTGAAAAATACACAATAGATATTACAGATTGGGGAAACTTCTTATCTGAAGACGATTACGTAAATATCAATAATTCTTTCATTAAAAATGAAGGAACCAAAAACGAAAGATTATTTGATGTAAACGAAAACTTGAGTAAGTTAATAAGTTCATTGTCTAGTTCAAAAACAGTAAAGAAATTTACGGTTTCTCAGAACATCCTAAAAATACTAGATGAAAAAAGTGAAAAGTCTGCTCAAGGTATTTTAAAAAATATTTCAGAATCTGAAAGTTTTGTCTTTCTTCCCAATAAATCCCCAATGGAAAAATCAACCAAATTCTCCTGGGGCAACACTCCTTCTGATTTTACAGTTATAGCTCCACTTAAGTAATAAATGAAGTCTGAATAAGCTATGACAATATTCTCTAAATCTGGATTATTATATCGTCTAACAATTGATTCCACTTGTCCTCTGCTAAGGAAATCACAGGTGTTTATTGTTGCCGATATATCGTTGGGCACTTATACATTCTGGTGCATTAGGGTTACTCTCAGTAAGCTTTGCGGATCATCAAGATCAGAAACTAGCCGGGCTTTAAACCAACCGCTATTACCAGCCAAAGACCAGCGTACAACGGTTCCAACTTCATCTATGGCATTTGCAACGTCTAGTGCGGTTTTCGTATGATATGGATTTTTCTTATCCAGTAATTGTTCATCTCGTTTGTCATTAAGAAAATCAAGGGTTGTATCATGACCATATTTCATTGAAGACACTAATGCGCCAGAACTCAGCAATGCAGGTTGCTTCATTATCAAATCATGAGCAAATGGAGATTCAAGTAACTGGGAGGACGCAACAACGACATGACCTTTTGTTAAAATCAATAGTTTTAGTTTTCGATCCAGAAGTCTTTTAATTCCACTTCTACTATTATCCCAGTGATGCAATGTATTATATCTGTCAAATTCTGTGAAGAAGACTCTATGGGCAATTAAATCTTTAGGTTCAACTGATCTCATTATATTATCCAAGTTTTATGAACACGAACCGAAAATATGATATAGTATTTATCTTATAACATACAATTTAAAAAAAGCGTTATAATGTAAAATCATACGGGGCTATACCCCAACTATAGAGCAACAACGAAAACTGTTGTAATTTTACCTTTGATTTTGAGGTGGTCAATTACAACTGATTAAGTTTCTGAGCAATAGAATACCTCTCCTATCATATTCCAATATATTTCAAATAAAAACAAAATCAAATCAATAGCCTTTTAAAATGCCAGAAAATTTATTCAAGGGCTAATACTTGGCTGGAGATAGTTGATTCCGGCAAAGTTGCCTCCATCACAGAACTTGCAAAAAAATTGACCTTGACAAAACCTGCGTCACCCGTGATTTGCACTTACTCAGTCTAGCTCCTGATATTCAAAAAATGGTAGCAGAGGGACGTGAACCTGAGACTCTATCTCTGGCCCGGCTACGTGAGCCGTTCCCTTGTGACTTGGAAGAGCAGAGGAGAAAATGTTGCTGTGCGGTTAATTCCAGCAGTAAGTAAGATAACCGTTTCGTCATTAGTCCCGCTAATATCTTAGATCCGTAAGGGAAGCCCAGTTTTGATGCGTTTCCAGCAGTTGCTGACGAAATAATGAAGTTTTCACATGCTGTCGGCCAGGAACCAACTATAGATTCTTTTGAAAACATCAAACGCACAATGTACTCGTCTAAGTATGGATATGCGTTTATTCCACGTTTTGGAGTATAAATAATAAAGATTCACATTCTGGCATAAATTTACATTCCACTTATTACCATAAAAAGACATGAATCCCACACAAAAAATCGAAATACTGTTTATATTTTACGGGTCAATTTAATTTCTTTTTATTGATGATCACGTAACTTTCTCGTTTAATGACAAATTGCCCAAAAGTTTAGAAAGAATAGACTCAACTGTAAATTGAATACCGCAATCGTCTCCTAAGACCGTTAACGCTGGTAATTTACATGAAATTCATGATTATTAATTCTGCAATTTAAAAATTTCTTACTGAAAAAAGACGATGCTCCAAATTGTAAATTGACTGTTTGATTTCAAGTGCTATAATATTAGGTGTTTTTTGTCCTTATATTCTAATTACACTTAGTTGGTGCTTATTTCAATTTAAGCTTTAATAAGGTTGCTTTATAGTTTATTCATAACTATTTCTCTGATCAGGTAGATCACTATAATATTGCACAAACTCAATTTCATAACCATTGGGATCAATGTAATAAACGTTATCACGAAAAGGTTCAGCTGCACCTTGCTTATCTACTGTAAAACCTGCCAGTGCTAAACGCTCAATCATCCCTTTAAGATCGTTAGTTACAAAGGCAAAATGGGCAAGTCCCACTTGATGACCCGTTAAATCACGGTTTTCCCCCACACCATCATCATTAAAAGCAATATATTGATAATCATCGCCAAAGTGTACCCAATTTCTTGGTTTGCCATACCATTTACCTTCACCACCGCCACGTACATGCCAGTGAGGAAATGCCGCCTGATAAAAAAGTAACGTTTTTTCAATATCAGTTACAACTAAATTTATATGTTCTAAAGTAATCATGTTGCTCTCCTATTATGTTTCACTTTCCAAGGGGGATTAAGACGGTTTTCACCTGCCCAATAAAATTTTAGTTGATTGTTGTCAGGATCAAACAATATCGCTTCACGCCAAAGATAACGTTGGTCAGTTGGTAATTGAGCAAAGTTGAATCCTTGCTTTTGTAACTTTTTAACGTATTGGTCTAATGTTTCAAGCTCAAAATAGATTACAGCGCCATTGTTGAATTTTTGCTCTGTTACACTGAGGGAAAACGTAGCATCACCTTCAGGGCAGGAAAATCTTGCGTAATGGGGAGTATCAACAATTAACTCAAATCCTAAATTGATATAAAAACGAATGCTTTCTTCGATATTTTTTACGGGCAGCGTAATTTGATTTAAATTCATTGGAACTCCAACTCTATTATGTAAACTAAAATGTTTATTAATCATTAAGTAAAGTATTATGTTTACTTAATAAAGTCAATAATAAAATAAACAAAAAAGTTTACATAATGATAAAATGTTTGTTAATTATGTTACTAGTAAGAGAATTCAGCCGTTTTTTGGGGGATGTATGAAAACGCATGACAAGATTTTAAACCTATTAAAAATTGAAGGAGCCTTAACTGCTAGAGCACTAGCTGATGAACTTGGGCTTACGACCATGGGCATTCGTCAGCATGTACTCGCATTAGAAGCGTCTGGTGATGTAACTTATAAAGATGAAAAAGTAGCTAGGGGCAGGCCCACACGTTTTTGGTCGCTAACAGAAAAAAGCAATGAACATTTTGCTAACCGACATGATGAATTATCGGTGCAACTTATTGATTCTGTAATTGCCGTATTTGGTGATGATGGTTTAGAGAAACTCATTGCAAATAGAGAGGCGACATCAATGCATGAGTACAGTGCAGCCTTAGCTGACAAGTGTAGCGTAGAAGAAAAATTAAATACGTTAGCCAAACTACGATCTGATGAAGGTTATATGGCAACGGTAACCAGTGAAGCCAATTTTTACTGGTTGTTAGAGAATCACTGTCCTATCTGCGCAGCAGCAACTAAATGCATTAATTTTTGTCGAAGTGAATTACAACTCTTCCAACACTTGCTTAATGATGTTGCTAGCGTGACAAGAGAAGAACATATTGTTGAAGGTGCACGACGTTGTGCGTATAAAGTTATACCGTTATAAATTGATACAAAATAAGTAACCTGATGTGATGGTTAAGTAAGAAAGCATGTTGGTTGTTTAGTAAGATAAAAAGACTATATGAAATAAGGACTATTATGCACTATAGATTATTGGTAGGTGTGGTTTTTTGCTTTGGGGTTT
>CAKZLK010000060.1 GCA_937125455.1 uncultured Aequorivita sp. | reverse complement strand
ACATGAGCTTGTCGAACGCGCCGATAGCGCGCTTTATAACGCAAAGGACACGGCACGCAACTGCATTGTGGCGGCTTAAACACTTTATGTTTCAAACTAATCTATTTATATTGCACTGACTCATGTTTGACGAATTAGGCATACACTACAAAAGGATTTTTTATGAATATAGTGTTCAATGGACTGAGCGTTTACCTTCCGACTGGAAAGACATTTTCTGCAACGAACCACTTAATTCCTGAGTTAACTAATAAAGGTATAAGTGTCTTTACACTAACTAAAGTAAATGAACAGCTTTACAGACTAAATCCGAAAAGCCCTAATCAAACTAGCGTCCCGCAGATGTATATCTATGATGTTCGTTATAGAGGATGTTGCATTGGTATAGAGGTTGAGACTTCATTCTTCACAAACCTAAATAGCACTCACGAGTATACATTTTTCATTAAACAATCAGCGCCGTGGATGGATACAGCTTTTAGCCAGTTAGGCCAGCAAGAAATTGCAGGGATAAACAAAGCAAATCCTCAAATTTTACAATATTTCAAGTCTTCGAAATTTTGGGGGACTGATGATTCGACAGCTAAAAATGCTTGGTGTGCTTCATTTGCTGCATGGGTTATGCAAAAAAATGGCTACAGCCCACCAGCCAATGCTTTTCGAGCTAAAGCTTGGATGAAGTTTGGTAGGCAAATAAACTCCCCTATTTTTGGATCTTTAGGCATAAAAAGTCGCTCAGGTGGCGGTCACATAGCCTTTGTTGTTGGGCAAAGTGCGGATAAGAGCTCACTATTCATGTTAGGTGGGAATCAAAATGATGAAGTTAACATTAGCCGTTATCCCATTAACATTTGGGAATCATTCGTAGTCCCCGACACCTATAATTCCTCAAGGGATTTTTTACCAACTTATCAGTCTAGTTTTACTCACCAGGGATCTGAAAGCTAATGTATATCAAAGCCTGTGTTATGGCCCCTTTACTACTTCTTTCTCTTTTCGCTTGTGCAAATAACGACGTGAGTACTGCGGTGCCGCCTGAGATGAAAGATGGTATTATTGCAGCGGCTCAACAAACACCATACGCAGCTATTGTTAAGCCAATTTCCTTTGCCGTTTTAGAGCCAAAGGGCTCTGACTCAACCGATAGTTATTCTGAACGACAAGTACTATTTAAAGATCATGTGCTAGAAACCCTAAGAGGTATTGATTACAAAGTAATCGAATATTATCAATGGATTGAAAATAAAAATTCAATTAAGAGGGGTTTATTATCATACAATATATCCGCAATTTAAACTCGTAAAATACTTCCATCAAAAGACTACGGCATAAAGCCAACACTTCTTCCCTACTCATTTATTCCGTTTCCTTTTGAGCCAAGATTTTATCTTCCGTTTGGTTCCTGCTTAAATATTGTTTAATCTAAAATTTAAGTATTATGACAACAAAAGCAAGTACCACAAGTAGAAACGGTAAGGCAAGTACAGCCGTTAAAAAGGAGGTCAAAGAAAGATTGACACAAAGGGCAATTGGGCTTCAAATTCAGAACCTGAGTATTGATAAGGTAATTCCCGACCCAATGCAACCAAGAAAGACATTTAACGAAGCATTACTGCAACAGCTTTCTGAGAGTATAAAAAAGCACGGTGTACTTCAACCTATTACTGTCCGTAAATCTGGAAAAGAGTATATCATCGTGATGGGCGAACGTAGGTTTCGTGCCAGTAAGTTGGCAAGCAAGAAAACGATACCCTGTATCGTGAGAACTTATAAGAATAATGATGTTCTAGAAGTTCAAATCATCGAAAATCTACAGAGACAGGATGTAGAACCGACCGAAGAAGCGGAGGCAATTGCCTTTCTGAGCGAGAAATATGCACCGTCTGAAATTGCAAAACGATTAGGGCGAAGTGATAATTTTATAAGACAGCGTTTAAAATTAGCTGGTCTCATAGAAGGGTTTAAGCACTTTGTACGTAATGGAGATATGACCATTTCCCTAGGGATTGGTATTGCGCTATTCGAGCCGGAAGAACAACAAATGATGCTTGAGACTATGGGCGAAGACTTCAATGTCCATCAAGTCAACAGAATGATTAAAGACCAGACCTTTGATTTAGAAAAAGCACCTTTTGACGTAGCTGACAAGAAATTGATTGTAAAAGCTGGAGCTTGTAATGAATGTCCTTTCAATGCAGCAAATCAAGGTAATCTGTTCGGGGATGGTAAAATGGTATGTACAAAATCAGCTTGCTATGAATCGAAGAAAAGCAAGTCGTTCTTGAACCTGCTTGAGAAATCAAAGAAAGAGAATATTATTCTTATTCCGGAGATACAAAAGTATTGGGCAGACGAAGAACGAAATCAGCTTGTTATTGCCCAACTGGAAAATAGTGGATTGAAAGTCTATCTTCTCGATGATGTAGAAATAATTGAGCGTCCTATCGAACCTACAATAGAGGCAATCAAAAAGGAGTACCAGCATTACGATTATTCTGAAGAAGAATTAAAGGAGGAATATAACGTTGCGCTTGAAAAATACACAGAGGAATTGGAAACATACAATTCTGCAAAAGAAAATGGATTTGTAAATGGTATCGTTTTCCATCCTGAAACATATAGACACAAAGAAGTCTTTGTAAAGATTGTTGAAAAATCAAAAAGTGTATTGACTACACACTCAGCACCATTGGCCGATAGAAAAATGGCTGATTGTACCCCTGAAGAACAAATTATTAAAATCAACGAAAGGGAAATCCGCAAGAAGCAAATCGATAACAACAAGCAGTTTGAAGAAGTTGTCGAAATGATAAGAGATACCAAATACATAGAAACCAAGAAAACGCTTTCGGTAGATGAAATGGTGGCTTTCTCAATATCGCTATTTGAAAATAATGTTGACTATATGAGCCAACAGAAATACTTTTCAGGACTGTTAGGCGATACCTCAAAGATGACGAGAATTGAACTTATCGAAAATTTCAAGAAGAAGTTCAAAAAAGAAATCTTCCATAAGTTAATAAGGTATATCCTAACGAAACAAGTACATTTTGGCGAAAGTAATCACGTCAATAATTTAACCAATATTTCATTTTACAATGCAATGCAGGGTTACTATAAAACAAAGATTGCAAATATTGAAAAGGAATATACAGAAAGAAGAAACAAGCGTGAAGGACGCTTGAAAGAGCGAATAGCAGTTCTTGAAAAGCAAATTCAGGAGTTGAACGATTAGCTTTTGTTGTTTGAAGAAGGGTCGGCATCCGTGCTGGCTCTTCTTCTTTTTTTTGATAATACTTTGGTAAAAACAGCTATGAGGTAGAATAATAATCAATCAATAGTAACGCAAAGATAAACTCGTAAAATACACCCATCAAAAGACTACGGCATAAAGCCAACGCTTCTTCCCTTACTTATTTATTCCGTTTCCTTTTGAGCTGAGATTTTAGCTTCCGTTTGGGTTACCGCTCAAATATTGTTTAATCTAAATTCAAAAGCTATGTATTTACAAAATTTACAACAGGATGAAATCTTTGTTCCATCAGAAATGAAATCCTTAAAAACTTTGACGCAGATGGAATCCAGACGTGGACTTGAAAACGTCATAATTTCCAATGGAAAAATTGTCAATGTAGTATCGAACAGCTATGGACACATTCCGAATCTATTGTTCTTCAAGAAAGCTGAAGAAATGCTATCCGATGCACAACTGAACTATCATAAACGTACCATCAACAAAAATGACAGGTCGTTCATTACAGATTTCATTATTGACGATAAGAGTCAGTTTTCTGTAAAAAATAAAGAAGATTTGATACTGCCGATGCTTCGCTTTAAAAACTCTTATGACGGTAGCGAAAAGACCTCTGGCCACTTCGGATTTTACCGAAAAGTATGTTCTAACGGACTGCACGTTTCTCAGGCGGAAATCGAGTTTTCCATAAAGCATAGTAAGAATAATACGCACTTGATTATGCCAAGATTGAACAACTTATTTGACAAGTTTTTGGATAATGAGTTTTATACCATTACTAGGAAGTTCGATAAGATGAAGGAATTTAAAATCATCGATACAAAGGAGTTCGTAAAGGCCATTCTAGACAAAACTAAACTGTTTAGATACGAGTGTAGCGATAAGAATAGTGACCCTTCAAAAAAGTCTCGTGAGGTTATCGAGATTTTGAATTATGAAGCCTTATTGCTCAATGAAGAACCGAATCTATGGTTAGGCTATAATGCCTTTAACTCGGTTTTGCACAATACATTGAAGAAGAGTTTTGGCCAACAAGAACGGTTAGATAAAAAATTATTCGATGAAGTCTATGAAATGGCTTAGGAATATTTAAAGGTTTATCCAGTACCTATCTAAACTGGATTTTCTCTTACATCTAAAATCTAAATATTATGAATAATATAAAAACAGTACAACTTGACTTTGGTTTTGAGTGTGAACCGATACAAGAAAAGGAAAAAACATTGAAATCTAATAAAAAGCGTGATAACGATTTCGTCTTCAATTTTATGGATTGTCTTACCAGCCCAATCGTTGTTTTTAAATCCGCCTGGCAGGATATAATTCCTAAAGACATACTTAAAAACATAAAATTATCAAGACTATTATGTTCAATGCAACAAGAAGAAATGGCTTCACTTACTGAGGCTTTAGCATATATGATGCCTAGAACTTACGAAGCACCAATGCCCACAGAATGGGTAAATATTTATACTTGGCTGGGGCTTCAATATGCGAGTCAGTTTAAGAATAAGGACCAGTTAGGCGCAATGAAAGAAATAGCAACCAACAAACTTTCAGAATATGAAACGGGTCTTTTGAATAATTTGAGAAGATGGATTTATGATAAAAGAAGAAAGGCGCTAAAAGATAAATTGAAAAGTGCTGAAAAATCAGAGGCAAAGATTTTACCTAAAAATCAGGAAGTACTTTTTTAAAGAGTAAGTTGAGACCGTTCTAACCAACAAGCCCGCAAATAAATTGCGGGCTAAAATACTTTCGTATCTGCGGATAGAGAGAGATTCGAACTCTCGGTACAGTTTCCCGTACGCCTGAACTTCAATCAGGAGCCTTCGACCACTCAGCCATCTATATTTTAACCCTTAATCTATCCTTTTTTCGAATAAACTGGCTTGAGATAACAAGTTCTAAAACCAATGGGCGTGAAATTATGTATTCCTAATAAGTTAGCAATTTCCTTCGTTGTAGCAGCAATAAACCCCGAATTATTGATTCCATCAACAAATCTTCTTAAATTGTCCTTCAATAAATTTAAAGAATCTTCATCGATAACACGAGTGTTTTCGCTTGTATTTACATTCCACCCTTTTATGTTTGGCGGTTGCAATGTAACCAAATTATGATTAGCTGCTGGTCCGTAAAGATTCTTAAACCACTCACCAGAGCCTAGAAGTTGATTAATGTTATCTCTAGTGATAACGTCGTGTACTGCCCTTGATTTTGCTTCTAGCACAAGATAATGCTGGTCGGTCATTACCCATAGAACATCTGGACCATTCCCAAACTCAGCTTCTGGTTCTTGTGCATAAAAACCAATTAAGCTTCCAATTTCTGCCAAAGCATTTTCAAATTTAGTATGCGGTATATCTTGGCTGAAACTAAGATTTTCAAAGAGACTTTCAATATACATTTTAAAATCTTGTGATGTCTCAAAGCGTTTAATAAAATGAAGCACCTGTATAGCCTGCCCTTCGTTAGCTGTAATCTTGGTATAGCTATGACCATTTTTAGATTGAAGCATGTGCGAAGTCGTTTGGGCTGCTTTTA
The DNA here is from genome assembly GCA_937125455.1 of uncultured Aequorivita sp. Lineage (GTDB taxonomy): Bacteria > Bacteroidota > Bacteroidia > Flavobacteriales > Flavobacteriaceae > Aequorivita. Next base: position 4,895 of record CAKZLK010000060.1, on the reverse strand, counting down.
ATTGTAAATCATTTGATTTAGGAGCATTATCAAGAAATAAATAATTGGCAGACTTTTCAAAATACCAACCACGCTGTTTAGAAGTTAAATCTACCGAGTCCACAATATCATTTAAAATAAGGTTACTAGCACCTTCATAGTCCCTTCTTCTAAATTGGTCGATAGCTCTTGATTCTACATCAGCAATTTCTAAATTCTTCAAAATTCGGTCATCTGTTTTATCTACTTCGATTTTGGACAATATATCTGAGTGGTATTCTCGCCAACTCATATCTTGCACCAAGCACAGACTTGCTGTTTCTTTAATTGTTTTTAAAGCATTGTCTTTAGACTCTTCATCTAAAAGCGAAAGCCCCAATTTAAGCTGTTCTCTAGTTACAGGAGTGAAGTACTGAAGATTAGATTTGTTACCTACAAATTGTAGCAAGTCTTTACCCATTAGAAATACAGTACAATAATCACTTCCAGACCTTACCGCCCTACCTAATCCTTGTTCTATTATTTGTGCTTTTAATGATGCTTTTACAGATTCCAAACGTAGTTCTGCATATAGCTGTTCGTAGGAGCTGAATGATGGGTAACCATCAAGAATAAGTACTCGACACATATCCCCATTCAAATCAACACCATCATACCTATTAACTAGTACATAGAATAGCCCCTTCTTTTTCTTTAGCTTGCCGATATCTTTATTGATACTTTCATTTTCAATTATTTCAGCGCCGATGTCTTCCCATTTGGTTGCCCGTTCCGAAGATGGCGTCAGTACCATAACATTAATTCCCGATTTAGAATAATCTTTTGCTAAGGCCATTATTTGCTCATCGGTTATTCTCGAATCAAATCGCTGTGGCGCTAGGATTAAGCGTTGTCCTACATCTTTACGGTCTTTAGGTATCAGAGCATTTTTAATACTATTTTTATCAATTCCTAAATCTTTTATCAAGTCTATTTGGTCTTCAAATGTTGCTGAAAGAATATATCGGTGTTTTGCTTCATTAAAAGCTCTTACGTTATGAAATGGCACATAAGCAGGTGCTATTTCTATACCCCTTGGACCTACGTAGCAATCATAAGACTTTAAATCGTCGGCAATCAATCCCCATTTGAAAAATAATTCATCATCATCACTAAATTCACCAATGAGCTCGATTAATTCCTCATTTCGTGAGAGCCAAGACCAGTAAGGAACTTTTAAGATTTTAGCGTAAGGGTCACCTTGTATTAGTCTGTGATAAGTACCTGGAGCTTGATATTTTAAATCCCCTTTAAATAACTTGAGTAATCTCTTGGATAAATCGTGACCGAAAGGAATTAACAATGTTGTAGCATCCCTAGCTTTATCTAGACATACGTGTGCATCATCGAGAACAATAGAACCCACATCAATGTTATCTCTTTCAAAAATTGAGCGGGAATTGAATAACTTTTGAAATGTGCATAGGAGTATAGCCTTAGAATTTAAGAAATCATCAGGAAACACACTTCTTTGCCCTGCATATTCAACTTCACAAACAGGTATTCCGTATAAATTTGCTTGAATTTTAGCCTGTTCCAAGAGTTGTTTATCTGGGCAGAGATAAAGACTTGGTCCAACACCTTCTATCATTTTCGAATACAACATTAGCAGGCTTACTAACGTTTTACCAGAACCCGTATTCATTTTACAAAGAACATCTCGTTGGGCTCTTATAATATGCCAAGAGTTTAATACTTCTTCTTGAATTCCTCTGAGGTAAGCATATCCCTCTTTATGAAATAAGGTTTGAAATAGTTCAGTTGGTTCAAAATTGAGTTGTTTTGGCGTTGTATCTTCTAGTTTTTTCTTAAATATATTCATCAATTCAGCGATTATTTTCTTGACCAACAAAATAGTAAAATTTGGTCAATGCTTGTAAGTTATTTTAACATAAATACTTACATAGTCAAATTAGAAATATTTAATTATCATTTTAAACTTTGGTAAATAAGTATATTCTATTTTTATAACCCACTCAGCCCATTCCCCTTCATTTCGCGAAAAGCTACAATCCGAGAAAAGAGCTTCATTATACAGGTCTTGGACACAATCCCCAATTTCCGCTTTCCATTCCGCTAACCCTTCCCGATGCTCTGGGAAGGAACACTACATTCCCGAGCCAAAATTGTGAATTAAGTCCGCCTTTTCATCGGAAAGACATCACTTCGATTTTCTTAACAGGATTTTCGGCGCGGTCTTCTTGAGCCCTCACTCGAAAATCCTTAAAAACCGAACCGCTGCCTTACACATTTTAAGGGGTTTATAATGGATAAAGCCTTAATTGTTTTTCGGGTCGTCGAAAAACAGGCACGACATAACCAATTCTAATTTAACCACAGCTACTTATTTCGCTTAACTGTCGGTACGCTCAAACGCAACTGCGTTTAAAAGAATTGCTAATGCCCTTATGGAACTTGTCAAGACTATACGAGTTTTAGTGAAAAATAAGGTTTCTACTTCCTTGAAAATCTAAGGATTTTACTACGTCGCAAACACACCTGATTTTACCCTAAAAGTCTTGACAAAACCCACTCTATCCATTGTGCGATGCACAGAAGAAAAGAACAAACACCCCTTAAAATTTAATCTGTTTTAAATCAATAGGGTAAATATAAATCACTTAAATATTTTATTATGAGTACTATTAAAAATCACGTACAGTTAATTGGAAATGTTGGACAAGAACCAACCATTACGAACCTTGAAAGCGGAAAGAAAGTAGCCCGTTTTTCACTAGCCACAAATGAGTATTACAAAGATAGTAAAGGCGAAAAGCAAACAGATACGAATTGGCATACAATTGTTGCTTGGGGCAAAACTGCTGAAATAGTAGAAAAGTATGTTGCTAAAGGAAAAGAAGTTGGAATATCGGGAAAACTAAAGACCCGAAGCTACACAACGGATGATAACGAACAACGCTATGTTACGGAAGTTGTAGCCGATGAAATCCTTTTACTTGGAAGTAAAGGCGATAAGTAAACCTAAAATTAAAGAGGGCGTTCCTCTCGAAAGTTGCGCCCTCTTTTTTCATTATTCACATTTTAAATACTATAAACAATGAAAGCACAAGTTAACGAAATAAAGATTAGCTACAAAGGGGGTTTGAAATCATCTAAATGGCAAAAAATTGGTAGTTCGCAAGATGCAGCCGAACTTCTTTTTGAGGATTGGGATAAAGATACTATCGGAATACAAGAAACCTTTAAGGTGGTTTTGCTGAACAATAGCAATAAGGTAAAAGGGGTCTATCAACTTTCACAAGGCGGTATAACAGGAACATTAATAGACCTACGAATATTGTTTGCGGTTATATTGAAATCTCTATCCGTGGCAATAATTTTAACGCACAATCATCCAAGTGGAAAATTACACCCTAGTGATGCGGATAAGAGACTAACGAGCAAAATTAAAAAGGCATCAAAGCTATTCGATATTACCATTCTTGACCATTTGATATTTGCACCTGATGGGGATTATTACAGTTTTTCTGATAATGGACTTTTGTAAAACTGAAAGCTATGATTTACATTAAATTTCAAGATTTGAGCGAGGAAAAACAAGAAGAACTTTTTCAGGTTTCTAGGGAACACGTTATACATCTTTTTGGGGAATCCATTCAGAAATATGTTGACGAAACTGGGGCAGATTATGACAAGTTGATAGACGAGGAAATGATTAAAAATCTATACACCTACAACTTCGTTTTCAACATCTGATTTCTTAAAGTTAATTTTTAAGCACCTCTAATCTTAGGGGTGTTTTTGTATGCAATTCACATTCAATTCAAGAAAAAAATGTATCTTTACATTGCTGAAATTCAGCGCACAAATTAAAGTAAGGTTATCCACTTTTCGACTTTCGCCGATACCCTTACACATCGAAATTTAACATATCGGAAAATTATTTTCCTAAAATGGCAATCGGTTTTTTAACCGGATTGTATGGATTTTTGTCACGCTTGCGCGTGACGAAAAGGAATAGCAAGAGGGTAACACGCTGCGCGATGTTTCGGATTCCTTTTCGTTTTCAAATAACTGATAAAGTGTTCAGGGTTCAGCGTCTCCCCGGTCACCCGGCGACACAATTCCTCAGAAGAAAAGAGCCGCCCTTTCGAGTGGATATTGCGGTTGAGCCATTCCTTCACGGGAAGAAGATCGCCCGATGCAACTTTACTCTCGATGTCCGGTTGATCCCGCTTGAGCGCCTGATAAAACTGACACGCGTACATTGCGCCCAACGTATAGCTCGGAAAATAACCGAACGCACCGCCACTCCAGTGAACGTCCTGCAAGACTCCGTCCCGGTCTGTTCCGGGCCGGATGCCCAAGTAATCCTCCATTTTCGAGTTCCATACCTCGGGCAAATCGTCCACCGCGATGGAGCCATCGAACAATCCCTGCTCGATCTCAAATCTTAGAATAACATGAAGTGGGTAGGTTACCTCATCCGCTTCTACGCGAATAAATGACGGTGCCACCCGGTTGATTGCCGGGTACAGATCGTCGACAGCGACCCCGTTCAACTGATCGGAAAACGTTTCGGCGAACAGAGGCAGGTAGTGCGTGAGAAACGGTTTGCCCTGCGCGATCATCCGTTCCCAGAAGAGCGACTGCGATTCGTGAATGCCCATGCTGAGCGACTCACCGACCGGCAAGTCCAGCCAATCTGACGCGCGGCCCTGTTCGTACAAACCATGCCCTGTCTCGTGGATCACCGCGTAAAGCGACTCAACAAAGTTATCTTCCGCGTAACGCGTGGTGATGCGCACGTCGGTAGAATCGCCGCCACCGGAAAACGGATGCACCGAAACGTCCATGCGTCCGCGCTCAAAAGCGAAGCCCATGTCTTCACTGATCCTGCGCCCGAGCGTCTCCTG
>CAKZLK010000059.1 GCA_937125455.1 uncultured Aequorivita sp. | reverse complement strand
GATGATTACTTTATGATGTTACAGGCAAGCTATGAAGTAAAAACTAAATTGGCTGAGAATAGTAAAGGAGCACCTAATCTAAACAATTTTAGAAAAGTACTATTTTGGGATACCACTTTTGATAAAATAGATTGGCATAAAAACAAACGTGCCATTATAAAAAGAGTACTGGAAAGAGGGAATGACATAGAAATCAATGAAATTATAGATTTTTATAGTAAAGCTACTGTATCTAATATAGCTAAGTCTATAAAGAACTCCCGTTTAGCTGCATTCCAAAAGAATGCAGAAAAGTATAATCTTATTTAAGTTCTAAATGCCTTTACATCTCGATACAGTTTCAGACCTTCTTTGGGATTCCTTAATAACATTAATGGCTTTAGAGGAATTTAATAACTTTAGATTGGTAGGCGGCACATCACTAAGTTTACAGCAAGGTCACCGGGAATCGGTAGATATTGATTTATTCACCGATGAACAATATGGTAGTATAGATTTCAATCGTTTGGAAGAAATTTTAAATGAAACCTTTCCATATGTAGATACATCTTCTGTTGGTGAAGTTGTTTTTGGTAGATCTTATTTTGTTGGTGAAGATGAGAATAATGCTGTTAAATTGGACATATATTATACTGAACCTTTTGTTTTTCCTTTATTAGAGCAGGACAACATACGTTTGGCATCAAATGAGGAAATTGCTGCAATGAAGTTTGAAGTTATTGCAAATGGCGGCCGTAAAAAAGATTTTTGGGACATTCACGAACTTCTTAATGTGTACACTTTAAATGAAATGTTAGAGTTCTATGAACAAAGAAATCCATTTGGTTCAACGCGAAAAGAACTTTTAGAAGCCTGTTTAGACTTTTCAATGGCTGAAGACGATTTTACACCCAATTGTTATAGAGGCAAAGTTTGGGAGCTTATAAAAATTGATATCGAAGAGCAAGTACAAAGTTTGTTGGGTGCAGAAAATTAGTACAATAAAATTCCCATTCTAATAGCTTGCGCTTTTGTTTATTGAACTGCCAACAATTACCTAAAGTAATAGAAAAAGGCATTAATCAGAAAAGTAGGATGAGTTTAAGAGCATTATTCACCCCAAACCCCTATGACGCGATTTTGTTTTAATAATCTTTCGATTAATTATTGAATGCTCTAATAATATGGTTTTTATAAACTATTAGTTGAAATAATAATATCTTGACTGGAGAACAGCGTTTAATTAAGGGAGCACTTTGTAAAAGACTCAAAAAACGATTTTAATGTATATTGGGCATTTTTTCTCAAGGATAAGTCAGAGACAATTGCTAAAATACCTATTTCACCCTTATATTTGAAATAAAGAGTTCTCAACTATTTCAAACTATGTGAAAGCATTGGACAGTTTATCCTTCAACACCAACATATCATTACTAACTTTTCGATCTAAGATCTTAGCGTAATGTTGTGTAGTCTTGAGAGATTTATGTCCCAACATTTTACTGACTGATTCAATGGGAACTCCATTAGAGAGTGTTACCGTTGTTGCGAAAGTATGACGCGCTAAATGGAAGGTTAAATTTTTGTTGATTTTGCACAAATCTGCTATCTCTTTCAAATAGGCATTCATTTTTTGATTGCTTAGCACTGGCAATAGAAGTTGGTTTCTTTGAATTTCTGAATCTTCAGCGTACTTTTCTAAAATAGCTTCAGCTGTGGGCAAAATTGGAATATTGCTTCGTGTGTCGGTTTTTGATCTATTAATTTTTATCCATTTTCCACCATCAATACCGATTACAACATTATTTGCAGAAAGCTTTTTTACATCCGAATAGGCTAAACCAGTAAAACAACAGAATATAAAAATGTCTTTAACTTGATCCAGCCTTTCAGTGTGTAATTCTTTTTCAACCATTTTTTGAATTTCCTCAACAGTTAAAAACTCTCTATCAACTATTTTAAGTCTAGCTTTCCAACTTGTAAATGGATCTTTGGAAATCCAATCGTTAGCAAACGCAATACGGATTATTTTTTTAAAATTAGTAATATACTTTATAGCAGTATTATGTGAACAATTTCGCTCTGTTTTAAGATAATATTCGAAGCCTGTTATAAATTTGTGGTCAACATCCATAACTGGAATATCCTTTACCTTATATTCCATTTCTATATACGCTTCTATGTGCTTTCTGGCAGTCCTGTAGCGTTCTGCAGTACCAGCGGCAAAATCTTTACCTATTAAGCTCTCGACTTTGTCATTGTGCTCTTGAAAAATTTCCAATAGCATTTTATGCGGACTGTCAGTACCCAAATAAATATTCTTGATTTTTTTGGATGTGACCAAGTCTCCATTTTCAAACAAGTTCTCCTGAATTTTATATATTTTACTCCGTATAGAGGTCATATACCTATTCAGTTCACGAGCCTCCAAAGAAGTTCCGTCAATTTTACCGGCCTTAGAATTCCATTTTGCCAATGAAACCTTACGCTTTATACTGAACTCACTTCTTTTTCCATCTACAGTGATTCTTACATAAATAGGGGCATTGCCGTTTTTATCTATGTCGTTCCCTCTTGGGTAAAATAATATTGAAAAGCTGGATTGCATAGGTGCGTACTTTTTTTGCACAATAAAACTACAAAAAAAAAATGCGATTAAAAAATATTATAACTATGTAACTTGCTATATATTAGCATATCACAAGCCATTCGGTGCGTAAATTGAAAACCAATAAGTACGCACCGACTTACGCACCTTTTATTTGATATTTTATACTTTTCTTTGATATTGCTAAAAATGAAAAAACCCGATAAACATAGTGTTTATCGGGTTTTAGTGAGATTTGACAATCTCTAAGCGGAGAAAGAGGGATTCGAACCCCCGGAGGTGTGACCCTCAACAGTTTTCAAGACTGCCGCATTCGACCACTCTGCCATTTCTCCAGTGGTATGCGTTCTCTAAGCGTTTTGCTTAAGAGGTTGCAAATATAAAAAGCTTTTTTAAATATTCTATTCCTTTTTTATTTTTTTATTTCCTAAATAAAATATCAATAAATATGACTTTAAACATTATAAAAGTTAAGATGATTATTCTATAATCTTTCAGTGGCTTCGACTATTATATTTTTAGTATTTTTAATTGCCCAACTAATTCTAGATGAAACCTATAAAACTACTTTTTCTCTTATTGCTCCCTACCTTTGTTTTTTCCCAAAACAATAAACAGGTTGCCTTTCGGGAGCTTACCGTAGCTCAGGGCTTATCTCAAAACAGTGTGGTGAGTATTGCTCAGGATAGCATTGGATATATGTGGTTTGCCACGCAGGATGGTCTAAACAAATATGACGGGCGTGATTTTACGCACTATGATATTCAGTTTGAGGATGTAACACGACCAACTTACAGTAAGTTAGGAAAAATATATGTAGGTAAATCTGGCCAAATCTGGATTGTTTCCAACTCAGGAAATTTGGAAAAATATAATATAGAAAAGGATAGTTTCGAAACCATATTGAATATTGGCCCAATAAGTACACTTATTCAAGATAAAGCTTTAGACTATTATTTAGGCACATATGAAAAAGGAATTTATAAAATTAATAATCAAACCAATGATACTCTCCAGTTTTTAAATTCAAAAGATGCAAAACGAACAATATATGATTTTCTTGAAACTAATGATGATGTCATTTTAGCAACTACTAGCAATGGTCTATTCGAAATTAAAAATGATAGTTATGAGTTTAAGGATGTTTTTCAGAAAACAAACTTTAGTGCCATTTCACAATCAAAAAACAACACACTCTATTTAGGGAGTTTTGGGGAAGGACTTTTTATAAAGCATCATAACGAAAGCAATTTTTCAAAATTTAATGGTTTTTCATCGACTTTGTTGCCTGAAAATTTAATCATTCAAGATCTTTTGGTTGACAGACGTAACCAACTGTGGGTTGCAACCTATGGGCAGGGAGTTTATTTAATAAATTTTGACAGGAAATCAATTCAGCATTTCACCGAAAACAAAAACAATCCGTATGCTTTGCACTATAACGACGTATTGTCTTTGTATGAAGACAACACAGGCACAATCTGGTTGGGAACTGACGGTACTGGACTTAGTTATTATGATGAATATTTGGTGAAGTTCAATGTGCTTACCAACGATCAAGTACCACTTAATGTAAATGTGGATGTAATACGCGCAATTACAAAAGATGATGAAAACACCATTTGGATAGGGACCTCTGGAAAGGGCTTGACACATGTGAATGTTGACAAACAGAATTATTTTACCTACACAACGAAAAACTCGAATCTTTTTGGAGATAGGATAATGAGTTTGTTATATGACAAAGAAAAGCTGTGGATAGGCCATCAAACCCATGGGCTACAAATGATGGACTCCAAAGGGAAAATTATTGGATTTAAGGAAACGGAAAATTTCACTATTTGGAAAATTTATAAAGACAAAGACAACAGGTTATGGCTCTGCACAAGAGATCATGGACTTATACAATTTGATAAAAGTAAAGGAATTGTAAAGCAATACACTACTGAAAATTCAAATCTAACCACGAACAATATAAGAACAATTGAAAATGGAATAACTGATGAGCTATGGATTGGAACAGAAACTGATGGAATCTTTAAACTTGATGCCAAAATCCAAACGATAGAAAAAATTCCTATTTTAAACGGTAAAATTAAATCACTTTATTTTGACGGTACACTTCTTTGGATTGGAACCAATGGGAATGGTCTAAAATCATATAATACAATCAATAAATCAGTTGTAAATTTTTCCACTGCTGAAGGCCTTCCAAATAATGTAGTATATGGAATACTTCCCGCTTCTGACGGTTATTTGTGGTTGAGCAGTAATAAAGGGATAACAAAAGTAAAAGTAGCCAACGATAGTATTACTGACATTGTAAATTATAGCAATTACGATGGCCTGCAAGCTTTTGAATTCAACACGGGAGCATATTATAAAGATAAAAACAACATTCTTTATTTTGGTGGATTAGAGGGAATCAATTGGTTCGATCCAAACCAGTTGTCCACTAATCCCGTAAAACCGAGAACAGTTATTTCGGGTTTTGAAGTATTCAATAAAGAAAGAAAACTTATCCAGAACCAAAGACTCAATCATGACGAAAACACGGTAACCTTTACTTTTTCTTCATTACATTTTTCGCAACCTGAACGCAATCAATACAAATACAAACTGACAAATAACGATGCCGACTGGATTTTTGCTGGAAACACCAATATAGCACATTATACCAACCTTCCGCCGAATGATTATGAGTTTCAGGTTATTTCTAGCAATTATGACGGTGTTTGGAATAAAGAACCCGCAACCTATAAATTTACTGTTTTAAAGCCTTGGTATGCAACAAATTTTGCAAAAGCAGTCTATGTGCTATTGGTTCTATTGCTAGCTTTTTATCTGTATAAATACCTAAAATGGCGCTGGGAAATAAAAGCACAACTGGTGATGGAGCATGAGGAAACTGAACGCCTTAAGAAGTTAGATGAATTCAAAACTAAACTTTATACAAATATTTCACACGAATTCCGAACACCACTAACACTTATTTCGGGACCTATTGATAATCAACTGGCGAAACCCAAAGTTTCAAAAGAAGATAAAAAAGAATTATCACTTGTAAAACAAAATGCAGACAGATTGCTCAACCTTGTAGACCAAATGCTAGATTTGTCCATGATTGATTCTGGGCAACTTACACTAAGGGTTTCAAAGGGAAATCTTTCTATATTGCTTAAACAGATAGTCAGTGCATTTCAGTACAAGGCAAATCAAAAAAAAATAAAGATATCCAGTAGTATCAATAACTTAAAGGATATATGGTTTGATGATGATATTATTGAGAAGATAACTTCAAACCTATTGTCAAACGCTATAAAATATGCCCCGAGTGAAAGCATTATTGTTTTTGAGGCAACTAGGCATGAAGATTTAATGGTTCTTTCCATTATAAACAAAAGCGATAATGTTGGAAAAAAGGATTTGAGCAAACTTTTTCAACGCTTTTATCAGGACAATAAGCTATCAGAAGGTGTTGGAGTTGGATTGGCCTTGGTAAGAGAATTGGTTACACTTTCAAAGGGAACTATTATAGCAAATAATATTGATAATGACAGGATTCAGTTTACAGTCACACTCCCAATAAATAAAGACGCTTTTGAAGATGAATTTATCATCCAAAAGGAGGAAGATAAATCACAAAAACCAGCCATTGAACATTTTGATAAAACATCAAGTAAAGAGAAACCCGTTTTATTGATAGTTGAAGACGAAAAGGATATACGGGCCTTTATTATTTCGATTTTTAAAGAAAAATATCAAATTATTGAAGCTGAAAACGGAAGAATTGGCATTGAAAAAGCGCAGAAAGACATACCAGATCTTATTATCAGTGATATTATGATGCCAGTTCAGGATGGTATCGAGCTTTGCAATACTTTAAAAACGAATGAATTGACAAGCCATATTCCCATAATTCTGTTGACGGCGAAAGTGGGTGAAGAGAATGAAATAGCAGGCTTAAAAACAGGGGCAGATGCTTATATAACTAAACCATTCAAAAGTGAAAAACTAAAAATACGTGTTGAAAAACTCATTGAAAACAGACAACAATTACAAAAATATTTTAGTAAAACGCTTAGCATCAATCCCGAACTGGCAATAACCTCCACTGAAAGTGATTTTTTAAAGCGGTTGCAGGTTGTTTTGGACCAACATATAACAGATCCTGAATTTACAAGTGATCGTTTTGGCAAAATGATGCATATGAGCCGGACACAACTTCACCGAAAACTAAAGGCTATAACAGGTATGTCTGCCAGTGAGTTTATTCGTTCACAGCGTTTGAAATTGGCTGTGCGTTTACTTAAAGAGTCTGATGCTTCCATTTCCGAAATTGCTTACCAAGTTGGGTTCAACACCCCTTCCTATTTCAGTAAATGCTTTAAGGAAACATACAATTGCACGCCAAATGAATATCTTTTAAACAAGCTTTAATCATCCTAAATCAGATCAATTCCTATTGCTGAAACATATCTTCTATGTTTTGGAACATTTCTACTATATACCATATCTATTTCAATATAAATTTGGTGCCTGTTAAAAGGCTTTATCAATGAAAAATTCTCTTGAAAGTAATAAAAAGGACGATGTTATTTACATGAGCATCGATCACCTTAAAGAGGGTAAATATGAATTGAAAATCCTTTTGAACAACAAAGTGATGAAATCCATAAAAATTTTAAAAAAATGAAAACAGCAGAATCAGAACCAATTACAACCGAAGTAAACACTTCTACATCAGAAGGTAAAACAACAGCAATCATTGCATATATCACATTAATTGGCTTAATCATCGCTTTCGTGATGAATAGTGAAAAGAAAAACAAATTTGCCCAATACCATATTCGGCAATCTCTAGGCCTTGCGCTATCAGGATTGGTTTTAGGAGCCATTGGATTGATACCCATTTTAGGGTGGATAATCAACATACTTGGTTTTTTTGTAATGGTTTATATGTGGGTAATGGGTCTAATGAACGCAATCAACGAAAAGCAAAAGCCCGTACCAATTTTGGGCAAAAAATACGAAGAGTGGTTTAAGAATGTTTAGACATATACGTTATAAATCTCAAAATTATGAAAGCTAAAATTTTATTATTACTGGCAGTTATGACCCTATCATTTAGTTGTGGTTCAGAAGATGATGAACCATCACAATGTTATACTGCTGGTCTAAATGAAATCCAGGATGCAATCGATGCATATGATACTGAAATTATAGCAATCCGTGATCCTGATGGTAACTGGCATACTCATGAACAATGCGTGCAACAACATGATGTTGCTACCCTTTTTCTACAAAGTGCAACTGATTTTTACGCAAATGCAGATTTTTCAAATAACGGTTGCTCAGAAAATGAAAAAAGAGAACTAAACAGCCGAATTGAAGCGCATATTTCAGAGCTTCAGTTCGATGTAGATGTAACTTATAACTGTGACTAAAAAATTAAATCAAACTAAAATCAAAAATTTTAAAATGAAAATACACTTTCCATGTTTTATAATGACAGGTTTGTGGTAGATATTGAAACCTTCGAAATAGCCACAAAGAGCATGGCCAAATAGTATCCAAATTAAACTCGGAAGCATTAAGTAAGTTTTAATTGTTTAATTAGTAGCAAAAAATAGCGGTAGGGAGTGCAAACTTTTATCGCTATTTTTGTATAAAATTGAAACCTACTCTTTAAATGTCTTCAAAAACAATTGAAAAACTACAATGGCGTTATGCTACGAAACGGTTTGACTCCTCAAAGATTCTTTCCGAAGAAAAACTAACTATTTTAAAAGAAGCTTTTAATCTTACCGCAACTTCTTATGGTTTGCAGCCTTTAAAGCTATTAATTGTCAGTAATTCCGATTTAAAGCAACAATTGATGCCGCTTACCTACAATCAGCCACAAGTTCGTGATGCTTCACACGTTTTGGTGCTCTGTATTGAAAAAAATATTAATGAAGATTTTATCCTGGATCATTTCAAAAGGGTAGAAGGACAGCGAAATACACCCCGCACAATTTTAGAACCTTTTGAAAAAGCCTTGATAGAAAATTTTTCAGAAAAGCAAGCCCCCGAAATTAAACATTGGATGGCTAATCAACTCTATCTAACCTTGGGCGCTTTACTAACGGTATGCGCTGTAGAAAATATTGACGCCTGTCCCATAGAAGGTTTTGAGCCTAAAATGTATGATGAACTTCTCGGCTTGGACAAAAAGGGTCTAGAATCTGTAATTGTATTGCCCGTAGGCTATCGTGATGAATCAGACTTTTTTATCAATCTAAAAAAAGTACGTCGCGGTGTTGATGAACTAGTTATTGAATTTGATTGACTTTCTGTCATTTTGTACAAAATATTAAAAATCCTTTAAAACTTCTTGTTAAAAATATCTTATAAATACCTGCCACGCAATATTTTATTGGCATCTCACACTCTTTTGGTATTTATCTTGATGCATGTTGCCAAGTATATTATATAAAGAATAGTTTAATTAATTTAATTTTTTTTAAAATGAAAACAATAGCACTTGCACTTGCAGTTGTTTTTAGTCTCACAAGCTGCAATGCACAGGAAAAAAAAGGGAATGCGGAAAACAGTGATGCCGCAATGAAAAACAAAAACGAAGGCCAAAACGCACCACGTGGTACGTGGAAGGTACACAAGGAGGTGGACGAAAACGGAAACCTTGTTCGCTACGATTCTATTTATACCTATTCCTATGGCAATATGAATGGAAAGGAAATCCCGCCACAAAAATTGGACAGTGCTATGGCCTCTTTCCAAAAATATATGCATCAGCGGATGCCACAATCTTTTTCACAAGGAATGATGAATCCATTATTAAGTGATTCCATTAACGGTAATTTTTTTGAAAAGGGTTTTTTTGAAAACAATTGGGAAGATTTTTTCCCAGAAATGCAACTACAATTAAAACGTATGGATTCCTTACACCAACAGTTCTTTCAACAAGCCCAGCCAGGATTGTTTCCACCAGAGGAAAAGGAGAAAAAGTCCTAAAACCTAAATTAGAATTGTAAAATTAAATGAAAACCTCTTCGAAAGTTGAGGTATTTTTTATGAATTTACTTTTCCTTCTTTCCAATCCACGGCGCAACCCTTATCTTTGGTACTCATTTTTAGAAAAGACCCAATAAAAAATAACGAACCATAATAAAAAAGAATAATGCCAGGATTTGAAATTTTCGGTGCTGAGGAGCGCAAACAAGTAAACGATGTATTGGAAATGGGTGTTTTAATGCGCTACGGTTTTGATGGAATGCGCAACAACCATTGGAAGGCAAAGGAATTTGAATTAGCATTTGCCAAACGTATGGGGACTGAATATTGCCAACTAGTTTCCAGCGGAACAGCTGCATTGACGGTTGCTCTTGCTTCTGCGGGTATTGGCGCAGGTGATGAGGTTATAATGCCAACCTTCACCTTTGTGGCGAGTTTTGAATCTATTTTGGCTTTGGGAGCAGTCCCTATTTTAGTTGATATCGACGATACTTTAACCCTAGATCCAAAAGCTGTGGAAGAAGCAATAACTCCAAAAACCAAATGCGTAATGCCAGTACATATGTGTGGCTCTATGGCGAATTTGAGAGCTTTAAAAGTAATATGCGAAAAACACGGCTTGATTCTTTTGGAAGATGCCTGTCAAGCAATAGGAGGTACTTTCGAAGGAAAACCACTGGGAAGCTATGGCGATCTGGGCTGTTTTTCTTTCGATTACGTAAAAACCATTACCTGCGGGGAAGGCGGAGGTGTTATCACCAATAATGAAAGGTATGCATTACACGCAGATCATTACCAAGACCATGGCCACGACCATGTGGGTAAAGATCGCGGAGCAGAAACCCACCCTTTTTTGGGATATAATTTTAGAATTTCCGAATTGAATGCGGCTGTTGGTTTGGCTCAGCTTGAAAAATTAGATGGAATTTTAAAAATGCAAAAAGAAAACTATACAATTCTTAGAGAAGCTCTGCAAAGTGTTGAAGGTGTTACTTTCAGAAGAGTTCCAGAAGGCGGTGAGGAAAACTATTCTTTTTTGAATTTTTTCCTTCCTACGGAAGTATTGACACAAAAAGCGCACAAAGCTTTATCTGAAGCCGGCGTAGATGCTTGTTTTTATTGGTATAACAATAATTGGCACTACATAAACGGCTGGGAGCACTTGCGAAATTTGAAATCCTTGGGCAATTTTTCTTCCGAAGTAAAAAATCAAATGCAGGATTTAAATACTACAGATTTTTCTAAAAGTGATGCTTGGATGAGCCGAACAATTTCTTCACTAATAAAAATTGGCTGGACCGAAAAGCAAGTACGCGATAGGGCAGAGGTTATGAAGAATGTAATAGCTTCCGTGATTTAATAACCTACATATTCCATTATCTCCAATCCATAGCCAATCATTCCCACACGTTTGGTCTGTTCGCTATTTGAAACAAGACGTATTTTATGGATTCCCAAGTCGTGAAGAATTTGTGCTCCAATCCCAAAATCTTTACTGTCCATTTCAATTCGGGGTGCTTTGGCGATTTCGTTCGGTCTCTGGGCTTCTCTCAAGTCTTTTAAGCGATTTAAAAGGTTTAGTGATTGGCTCTCTTGATTTATGAAAACAATAGCACCTTTACCTTCGTCGTTTATTACTTTAAACATGTCATCCAACTTTTGTTCGGTATTGTTGGTGAGTGTTCCTAAAATATCTCCATTTACCAAAGTTGCATTTACACGAACCAAAACTGCTTCGTTTTCTTTCCAGATTCCCTTTGTGAGTGCTATATGAATTTGATCGTTTGTAGTTTGTTTGTAGGCTCGAAGTCTGAAATCTCCAAATTTTGTATTTATTTTGAAATCCTCCTTTTTCTCAATCAAAGAATCGTGTTCCATTCGGTATTTTACCAAATCTTCGATAGAGATCAATTTTAAATCAAACTTTTTGGCAACTTTCATCAACTGCGGAAGTCGTGCCATGGTTCCATCTTCATTTAAGATTTCAACCAAAATTCCAGCGGGTTTAAGTCCTGCAAGCCGCGCTAAATCAATGGCGGCTTCTGTGTGGCCTGTTCTTCTTAAAACACCACCTTGCTTGGCGCGAAGAGGAAAAATATGTCCAGGTCTTCCTAAATCGTTTGCTTTTGTTTCGTCATCAACCAATGCTTTAATAGTTTTTGAACGGTCGTGAACTGAAATTCCAGTGGTACAACCATTGCCTATTAAATCTACAGAAACAGTAAATTGTGTATGGTGCAAAACGGTGTTGTTTTCAACCATCATATTTAAATCGAGATCGTTGCAACGCTCTTCGGTCAATGGAGCGCAGATAAGTCCTCTTCCATGGGTGGCCATAAAATTTATCATCTCTGGCGTAACCATTTCGGCTGCAGCAATAAAATCTCCTTCATTTTCCCGGTTTTCATCATCAACTACAATGATTACCTTTCCATTGCGAATATCTTCAATGGCTTCTTCAATGGTATTGAGTTGAGTGGAAGTTTCCTTTTCTGTAGAAATCATGGTTCTTTATGTAAATTTTATGCAAAGATATAAAATGTACAACTGTAATTGGTTAAAAGAAGTTTTGGATTAAGACAATCTTATTCAGATTTCTTTTTTCCCTTAATGCCAAAAAGTCGCCCAATTCGTTGCAAAAAAGTATCAAAGTCAAAAATTCCTTGATCAGTAGTAGCTCTGTACGTGAGCCAAACACTTAATGGGAGCATAATTCCCGTACTTAGCCAAGTGGCTATAAACGGGTGCATTGTGCCATCTTCGGCACTGTTTTTTGCGAAAATTCCAATAAAATGATAGGTTAAAAATAGTAAAATGGCAATCACCATAGGCAAGCCCATTCCGCCTTTTCTTATAATGGCTCCAAGTGGTGCTCCCACAAAAAAGAGAATGATACAGGCTAATGCGAGAGCATATTTTTCATGCAGTGCTATTTCGGTTTTATTCAACCTTTTTGTTTTGGCTTTGAATTCCACCTTTTTTGCATCTACTGTTTGTAGGGTCCCTTTTACATTGTTCAGGGCAAGCTTAACAATTTGTAGTTGATGTGTTGGGTTATATATCTCAAGAATTGTACTAATTGCCGGTGGTTGTGTAGTATCTTTTATCAGGTTGCCCTGAAGTTTTTCAAGCCCGCTCCGGTAGTACATATTTTTAGTGTAGGATTCAATGTCTTTTGAATAACTATTAGAAAGAGAATCAATTTCTACTCGAAGCTCGCTAATGTTGTACATATTCTGATTGTTCAGATTGTTCTCTTTGTCAACATCTTTATTGTTGAGTTCCGTAAGGTCAATATTTATGGCATACTCATCAAAATAACTTTTCGCAAAAGGATCGGTTTTTTGTTTTGCTATGTTTTGACTTTGGATGTCTTCGTAATAATTTCCTTTTTTAAGGATTAAGGAGAGCGTGTTGCTACCTTCTTGACTGGCAAGTTCACCATTGTCTGCTATGATAACGGTAAAGTTTCCGTTAGGCCTTGATTCATTTTTTTTATGGATTACCACATCTCTTAAATATTGATCCCGATCGCCAGTTTTCTCTTCAACCTTTATATTGAACATATCACCAATTTGGCTAAACTGCCCTTCGGAAATAACCATTGATGGTTGAAATTGTGAGATATTACGACGTAGGTTCTGCCATTTGTATTCGGAATAGGGAATCACATTGTTTGCAAAAAAGAAAGCGGTAATTGAAAGGATAATAATAAAGCCTATAACACTTCCCATAGCACGTTGCAGTGAAATTCCAGTGGACTTCATTGCGGCAAACTCATACTTTTCGGCAAAACTACCAAAAACCATCAATGAGGTTACCAAAATAGTAAGCGGAAGCACTAATGGAATGAGTCTAGGAGAAACGTACCAAAGAAATTTAAGAATAATCCATACATCCAGATCTTTTCCGGCAAGCTCAGAAATATAGAGCCAGATAGTCTGCAAGACAAATATGAACATTAAAATAATGAAGACGCTCAAGAACGTCTTCAAATAAGTAACCAATATGTACCTGTCCAGAATTTTCACTTACGTGAGCTATAGCCTGTTTATATAGTAACCGTCTTTTTTATATTTGGCCTCGTCAAAAGTAAACAAGGTTTTGGAAACAGGTTGATTTGTTTTAAAGGAATTTACGGTAAGTGTATATTTTGTGCCTTTGGCATCAGTCTGAATCAATTTGTAAATGTGCTTGGTTTGCACGTCAATACCCAAAAGTATATCTTTTATCTCTGCTTTTGAATCGATTGGTATAAGCTTTACGTATTGAATTTTTCTGCCCTTAACGTTTTGCTCAATATCCATTTTATAGGTGTATCCTTTTTCATAAAAAGTCAACATTTTTGAAGGAGTAACTTCTTTGTCATCCTTTGCATTGTATGCCGAAATGGTAACTTCTTCATCTTCTGGAACAATGGTGTAAATATTTTTTCCATCGAACACACGAGTTGTTCCAAGCATGTTTAAGACATATTTATCTCCCTGTAGTGTCACGTCGCCACGGGTTTCTTGATTCACGTTTTCCTTGGAATTGTTCAAGTTATATTTGAAGTCAATAGTAATGTTATTATAGCTTTTCGCTTTGGCTGATACTTCTTTTAGCAAAGTTTTTGCATCCTGTGCCTGCGAAAATGTAGTTAGAAAAAGTGCGATTAAAATAATACTGATTCTTTTCATTTTAATTATTATTTGTTTCGTTATCAAAAAGTTGGTTTAATGCATCAATTGTTGGAACCAAAACCTGCCGTGCTTTACTGCCTTCGAATGGCCCAACAATACCAGCCGCTTCCATTTGATCAATTATTCTGCCGGCTCGGTTATATCCTAATTTAAGCTTGCGCTGTAATAAAGAGGCGGATCCTTGCTGTGCAATTACCAATACTTCTGCGGCTTCACGGAACAACTTATCGCGTTCCTCTATGTCATTATCAAGAGTTGTGCCACCTTCCTCTCCAACATACTCTGGCAGCAAATATGCTTCTGGATATGCTTTTTGTGAGCCGATGAATTCTGTAATGTCCGCCACTTCTGGAGTATCCACGAAAGCACATTGTATTCGTGTCAATTCATTGCCTTGTGTATAGAGCATATCACCGCGGCCTATAAGTTGATCTGCACCAGAATTGTCTAAAATAGTTCGTGAATCAATTTTACTGGTTACCCTAAAAGCAATACGTGCTGGGAAGTTCGCTTTAATAATACCTGTAATTACATTTACTGAAGGGCGTTGTGTAGCAATTATCAAATGGATTCCGATGGCACGGGCAAGTTGCGCTAAACGCGCAATTGGTGTTTCCACTTCTTTTCCGGCAGTCATAATCAAATCGGCAAATTCATCAATCACTAAAACGATATAGGGCAAAAATCGATGGCCTTCGTTTGGATTTAGTTTTCGGTTTTTGAATTTTGTATTGTACTCTTTAATATTTCGGACCATTGCATCTTTCAGCAAGTCATACCGCGCGTCCATTTCAATACATAGCGAATTTAATGTATGGATAACCTTTGTTGTATCAGTAATGATTGCGTCCTCTGTATCGGGGAGCTTTGCTAAATAATGTCTTTCAATTTTATTGAATAGGGTTAGTTCTACTTTTTTTGGATCAACTAAAACAAACTTTACTTCAGCGGGATGTTTTTTATATAAAAGTGAAGTAAGCACTGCATTTAAACCAACCGACTTACCTTGTCCGGTAGCACCAGCCATTAGCATATGGGGCATTTTTGCTAGATCTACCACAAAAGTCTCGTTACTGATGGTTTTTCCAAAAGCGATGGGAAGCTCCATTTCGGCATTTTGAAATTTTGCAGAAGCAATTACGGATCGCATGGAAACCATCTTTGCATTTTTATTTGGTACTTCAATACCGATAGTTCCGCGACCTGGAATGGGTGCGATAATACGAATTCCTAATGCTGAAAGCGAAAGGGCTATATCGTCTTCAAGATTCTTAATTTTTGAAATACGAATTCCAGCATCGGGTACAATTTCGTAAAGTGTTACTGTGGGTCCAACCGTTGCTTTGATATTTGCAATGCCTATTTTGTAGTTGTTGAGTGTTTCAACAATTCGGTTTTTGTTTTCCTCAAGTTCCTCTTGATCAATTGTTATTCCCGCACCAATAGTATGATCTCGCAATAACTCAATGCTTGGGAATTTGTAATTGCTCAGTTCAAGCTTTGGGTCGAATTCGCCAAAATCCTTTACCAGTTTGTTACTTAAGTTTTCAATCTCTTCTTCGTCGGCTACCTGTTCAACTTCCATTTCTACATCGCCTTCAATATCAGATTTCAGAATTAATTTTTCAACTACTGCTGGAGCAGGTGGATTTATTTTTTCTTCAATATAAGGTTCGGGTATTTCTTCCTCATCATCTTCTTTTACTGTACTATTTTTGGGAGCGTTCTCTTTTGCTTCTTTGGAAACAAATTCTGATTCAATTTGTTTTTTTGAATTGTTAAAAGCATCAATTGCCATTTCTGGTGTGAGTTTTAAGCGAACGACCAAATAGACAATCAAAATGAAAACCATTACGAGTATTGCACCAACTAATCCTAAATAATCTTGCATCAGATCATTGGATTCATAGCCTATAATCCCACTAAAAATAGTGGTTTTTTCTCCAAAGAATCCAAAAAATACAGAAATCCATAGCATCAAAAGTAGTCCCCAAAACCAGAATTTAGCTAACTGTTTTTTTGTGTAATCAAAGAAATAATAGATGCCAGTTAATATAACAAGAGAAGCAAAAATAAGTGCTGAAATTCCAAAGCCGTCATAAATAAAAAAATGGGCTACGTTGGCTCCAAATTTATTGAGCCAGTTTTTTGTTTGCAATTCACGTTCAGCAAGAATGCCGATTTCGCTCTGATCTGCTTGCCATGTAAAAAAATAGGAAACAAATGAAAATAAAAGTGCCAGCCCCAACAAAAACAAAAAGCTACCCAAAAGAATTTTTTGTTGTTTGGATAACGAAAAGCTTATTTTTTTTCGCGGTGTTTTGGTGGTTGTTTTTTTCTTTTTGGCCATTAATGGAACTGTTGTCTTTTCAGCAAAAATACAAATATCAGCGTGTAAAATTTCAAATTACAAAAAACAAATTCAAAATTTAAATTTCATTATAAAATGTTCAAATCTCTAAACGTTTTGAACACTTGAAATTATATATAAGTAATTAAAAACTGAGTTAATGAAATTCCAATTTAGTTTTGGATAAATGTGTTAAAAATCAACTAAGTATGTTGTGCGAAATCAAAAGCTTTTCATTGCGTTTCCATTGAATCCAAACTTTTCCAATGGTTTTAAAGTCACTGTCCAAAAGTAAGACCTGCATCCAAGCGCCTTTAATTTGAACGGGACGCATAAATTTATGCGGTGTATTTACTTCACCTGAATCTTCAAAAGAGCGCACGTGAACTTTATCTTTAGAGTTGGGGAAAAATTCAACAGAATGCATAGCCAATAAAAATTCTGGCCAGTAGATTACTTTTCCACCGTGTTTATCAACATACGAAGTTTGGCCATTTGTCTTGTTCACAATTACTTCAACAAAATCTTCGGTAATGCTGATGATTTTGAAATAGAGCTTGTCATAGTCTAGTTTCAAATATTCGGGAACTATGTAAGGTGGAGCCTTAGCTATCTCAAATTGATTGTATTTATTTCGTTTAAAGGTTATGCTATCGTGAGGAATATGCTCCAGCAACGATTTTTCGAGCTTGAGATTTCCGTAGAAGTAAAGCTCAGGATTTTCATAGAAATTTGGTTCAAAAAAGCCCATTCCCATTTCGTTATTTTCTTTAACTTTTGAATGTATGGGTATTGGATAGGAAGTTTCACTTTTGTAAAATTTTGCCATTCCTAACGGTTCAGTTTGTGAAGATGGAGTGGTGGGGGCAGGATTAAATTTTTCACTTTCTTCTTTTTGAGCCTTATTACGTTGACTAAACTCAAAATATTTGGAACCCAAAGTAGCCAAAAGAAGTATCAATAAGGCATAATTTATTTTAACGATAACTTTGGTATTCACAAAATATGCGATGAAGAATGAAGCTATAAAGCCGACTCCGCCAAAAAGCACGCCATAACCAAAAACTATTGCGCCACCTGCCAATCCTTGATTTTTACCAGCCTCAATAGCTCCAGCAAAGTAAAGCCCAAGTGTGAAGCATACAAAAAGCATTAAGATGTAAAAACCAATATTTGCTGGCTTCAAAAACTTTTTCATTATTGGAAATTTATGAGTTTAATCCTACACAACATTTGTTCCCACATATAACTGCTGGTATCGGAAATAAAATTAACTGGGGATTGTATTTCAGGTTGTGCAAACAACTGAAACGAGAACAATAGTAGGCGCGGATTTATGGCTAATTGATTCATAATGAAATTAGTTGGCTAACCTTAAAGATAAAAAAAATTTATCTAATTGTTAATCAGTCACTTGCTAATTTCATTTTAGCTTTAAAATTTTGGAATGTAGATTATGCAACCAATTAGTATGGCTGTTATCGCAGCAAAAAATACAGCTCCAGCAGCAACGTCTTTTATAAAACCTATTTTATTGTGGAAGTCAGGATGGACAAAATCTGCAATCTCTTCAGCAGCGGTATTTAAACCTTCAATACTCATAACCAAGCCAATTGCAAAAATTTGCAGCACCCATTCCGTTGTAGAGATTTCAAAATAAAGCCCTGCAAAAGTCATTATTACAGCAATCACGGCTTGTACTTGAATGCTCGCTTCGTGTCGCAGTAAAAGCAAAGCGCCCTTGAATGCGTAGCCGCATCCTTTAAGGCGCTTTCCTATAAATGAATTCCACATTACTATAATGCTTTTATTGCCGAAGCATAATCGGGTTCCTGGCCAATTTCAGGAACTTGTTCAGAATAGATTATTTTATTGTTTTCGTCCAATACCATAACTACTCTTGAATGCAGGCCTTCAAATGCTCCATCCTTAATTTCTAGGCCATAATCTTTGCCAAATTTGCCATCAATGAAATCAGATAGCATTTCTACATTTTCAATACCTTCTGCTGCACAAAAGCGATTCTGTGCAAAAGGAAGATCTCTGGAAATGCAAAGAATTTTGGTATTTACAAGTTTTGAGGCTTCTTCGTTGAATTTTCTTGCAGAAGCAGCGCAAATACCTGTATCCACACTCGGAAAAATATTTAAAATTTTTCGCTGATTGCCATAATCCGAAAGGGATTTTGATGAAAGCTCAAGTGTTTTTAAAGTAAAATCTGGTGCTTTGGAGCCAACTTTAGGTAGGCTTCCAATGGTTTCGATGGGCGTTCCACCGAGAGTTATAGATGACATATTTTTAGGTTTTTTTGAAGTATAAAAATAAGCAAAGCATTTTAGTAATATTCTAAAAAAACTTATAAAAAAAATCCTTTTCACAATGGAAAAGGACTTTTTCAATATCGATAATTAATTTATTAATTTAATTGGTGGGTAAGATAATCAGCAACACCTTCACGGTTTGCATTCATTGCGGTTTCGCCTTCTTGCCAGTTTGCTGGACAAACCTCACCATTTTTCTGAACGTGTGAATATGCATCTATCAATCTTAAAAATTCTGAAACATTTCTCCCTAGAGGCATATGGTTTACACTTTCGTGAAAAACGGTTCCTTCCTCATCAATTAAATAAGTGGCGCGGTAAGTTACATTATCGCCATCAATTAATAGCATTCCAGTTTCCTCATCATAGCGCTCGTTAGTGCTGTCCAAAATTCCTAATTGTGAAGAAAGATTTCGGTTTGTATCTGCAAGAATGGGATAGGTAACGCCTTCAATTCCGCCGTTATTTTTTGGGGTGTTTAACCAAGCAAAGTGAACTTCAGCAGAATCACAAGATGCTCCTATTACAATAGTATTTCTCTTTTCAAACTCTTCTAAGGCTGATTGAAAAGCGTGAAGCTCTGTTGGGCAAACAAACGTAAAGTCCTTTGGGTACCAAAAAAGAATTACTTTTTTACCTTCTTTTTTTGCGGTTTCAAGAATATTTATGTTTTGAGTAACGCCTTTGTTGTTTATTGCGTTAACAGCTAAATTTGGAAATTTTTTTCCTACTAGGGTCATATATTTTTCGTTTAAAATTTATTTTTTTTTGATGGTGCAAAAGTACCTATTCAAAAAAAGAATAAAAAGTAAACACTATTTAAAATTTTATTAAAGTATAGTGAAAATAGATGCTAATATTTTGGATACTCAAATTTTAAATATTTACGAAAAATATAATTTAGGTTGTAGCTTTTTTTGCCTCTGAGAGTTGTCTTATTTTTATTTTGAAGGCGGCAAAAAGAAGTGTCATAAACGGACTTAACCAGTTAAAAATAGCATAGCCAGCATAATGAAATGTGTCAACGCCCAAAACACTGCTTTGGTAGGCTCCACAAGTATTCCAAGGAACAAGCACTGAAGTTACCGTACCTGAATCTTCAAGAGTTCGTGAAAGATTTTCGGGAGCAAGTCCTTTATCTTTAAAAGCCTTAGCATACATTTTTCCGGGGATAACAATGGCAAGGTATTGATCGCTTGCCGTTACGTTTAAAGCCAAGCAACTAACAACGGTACTGGCAAAAAGACCAAAAGTAGTATGGAACAATTTTAACAATGCCTTGCTAATTGTTGCCAAGGCTCCAATGGCATCCATAATTCCTCCAAAAGTCATAGCGCATAGAATTAACCAAATGGTTCCCATCATTTTACTCATTCCACCAGCAGTGAAAAGTCCTTTCAGTGCTTCATTTTCGGTAGGAATAGTCGTTTCAACTGTAATAGCATTCATAATTCCTTTATAGGCGGTTTGAAAATCTAAGTGGGTCCCTCCACCAATAGACGTTACAATTTCCGGTTGAAATATTAGAGCAGCCAAACCTCCTAAAAGTGTTCCTATTAATAATGCAATCAATGGTGAAGTTTTTAAAATAATCAATCCAATAACAATAATCGGAACTACAAATAACCATGGACTTATGTTTATTGCATCCTTTACTGCAGCCAAAATTAAATGTGTATCTGCCTTTCCGGTAGTATCTAAATTTAAACCAATGATTATAAAAACAATTAGGGTAACTATTATTGTAGGTGTCGTGGTATAAAGCATGTAGCGAATGTGGGTAAACAAATCTGTTCCTGCCATAGCTGGGGCAAGGTTTGTTGTATCGCTCATAGGTGAAATTTTATCTCCAAAATAAGCTCCCGAAAGTACTGCTCCAGCAGTCATTCCCAAAGGAACATGTAAAGCATCAGCAATACCTATTAAGGCAATACCTACAGTGGCTGAAGTTGTCCAGCTACTTCCAGTTGCAACGGAAATAATAGCGCAAATAATAACACAAGCTGCCAAAAAAATCGTGGGGTTCAAAACCTGCAGACCGTAATAAATCATAGTTGGAATAATGCCGCTAATAAGCCAAGTTCCAGCCAATGCACCAACCATTAATAAAATTAAAATAGCGCTTGCGGTAGACTTTATATTAACCGCCACTTCTTCTAGCATCTGGTCAAAACTCACTTTGTTGAAAAAACCAACAATAGCTGCTACAGCGCCACCGAGTAAAAGCACGAATTGATTTGATCCACTTAGCGCATCGCTTCCATAAGTGTAAACATTATATGCCAACATGCCTATAAGCGCAAACACAGGGATCAACGCTTCCCAAATATTCAATTCTATGTTTTCTACTACTTGATCATCTTTGGGGTCGGTGGGTTTTATTTCTTGACTTTGCATAGGGAAGTTTTAAAAATGGAATGTAATGTTACGATTTTGTAAAAAGCTATGCAAATTTTATCTTCCTTCGTATTGGTGGATGGCTTTTTTTTAAGTGAAACCGTCAACGCTGATAAGCTAACGCTATCAGTTGTCCGTTCCGGGTGTCTTTCTTATATCCTTTCGTCCTT
Source organism: uncultured Aequorivita sp. (assembly GCA_937125455.1). Lineage (GTDB taxonomy): Bacteria > Bacteroidota > Bacteroidia > Flavobacteriales > Flavobacteriaceae > Aequorivita. The sequence goes on along the minus strand of CAKZLK010000059.1, from coordinate 157,696 downwards.
TTGTTCTTTCCTCTTTCGGACTTTCCACTTTGTACTTCGCCATTCGCGCCTCGTCGCTCATACCTGGTCGTCACTTTCAAAAGATTATTATACTGTGAAAGTAGCCTTAACCTAGCTTTTGGGTACCATTAACGTAGCTTAAACCATACATTCGCCATACTCTTGACCCTTCTAAACTACCCATTAGCAGACTATAACCTATGCATTGGCGCGATATAAAGTATATATTGGTAGCACTTAAAGTATGCATTGGCAGCCATTTTTTGTTGTATTGTTTAATTGTTAATATGTAGTATTTGTAATTTGTCTTTTGTTATTTGGGATTTGTCATTTGGGTTTTGTGATTTTGCCTTTGGGGAGCCTCATACTTCATCCTTCGTACCTCCTCGTTCGTACCTCGTCGTTCGTATTTCCCACTTCATAATTACAATATCTGGTCGATTACTTTGACTAAGTCTATATTGAGCGTAGACGAAATACTCAGTATGAACTAAAGTCAAGACTTATTTGTTCATCTAACAAAATGATTTAAAGAATCCGACTTTAAAAATAATTTTTTAATGGTTACGGTTTTCCCTGAAGTATTCAATTCCGTCGTATTAGATTTGTCTAGCGTGTTGAATCTTAGAAAAGGACGAGTGAAACTCTTAAAATTAATTGGTTCGCATTGCAAATGTTTTTTACTAATGGGAACACTTTTCAAAAGACCGGTCGGGTTCTCGCATTAGCATGGGGCTGAGTAGAAAAGTTACGCAATGCAATCACGTACTAGCGGGATATTGCATGTATTGGCCGAGGAACTGAAAGCTTGTATTGATTGTTAGCTGAATAGTTTGCTGGATGGTTGAATTTTTGGATTGTTATAAAAGGTTAATTTTGCCTAATCCCTAATCCCTAATCCCTAATCCCTAATCCCTAATGCCTTCAGCTTTCAGTCTAAGGCTAAAAATTTATTACATTTGAACTATTACTAGAAAACTGATTTAAGAAATTTATGCAATGAGAATAAAGGAATTAAGCTTGAATGATGGGCATAAAATACCAATAGTAGGATTTGGAACGTATAAATCTACGGATCAAGAAGGAATTGAAGCTGTTGCCTCCGCAATTTCAAAAGGGTATTCCTTAATTGATACTGCGGCAATTTATGGGAATGAAGAAGCTGTGGGAAAAGGAATTAAAATGAGCGGAATACCAAGAGAACAGCTTTTTATAACTACTAAATTATGGCGCGAGCATTTAGGGTATGAATCAACTAAAAAGGAGTTTGAAAATTCTTTACAAAGACTAAATCTAGACTATATCGATTTATACTTAATACATTGGCCTGCTAATGCTAAAAATTACCAAAACTGGCAAAAAGCGAATGCCGATAGTTGGCGGGCAATGGAAGAGTTACAAGCTGAAGGCAAAATAAAATCCATTGGGGTAAGTAATTTTTTTCAGGAACATTTAGAAACTTTATTTAAAACCGCCAATGTAATTCCAGCAATTAACCAAATAGAGTTTCATCCAGGCTATTGGCAGCAGGAATTAGTGGCGTACTGCAAAAAACAAGGTATAGCTGTTGAATCTTGGTCGCCTTTAGCAAGAGGGAAAGTTTTTGAAAAGGAAGTTTTGGAAACAATCGCTAAAAAATACAATAGATCGGTTTCACAAGTTTGTTTGCGATGGATAATTCAGCATGAAGTAATAGTTATTCCAAAATCAACATCGCCCAAAAGAATAGCGGAAAATATCAAGCTGTTCGATTTTGAATTGACTACAACAGATATGGAATTAATTGATAAGCTTCCTATAATGGGTTTTAGTGGCGAATTACCAAATATCTGGCCAGACAGAATAAAAAATTGATCATATTAAATTCTAAATCGGTGACCGCGTGAATTATAGCAAGCGCAGTGGCTAAAAAATGTATAGTTTACCCTGAGCGGCCTGTCCTGAGTGGTAGCTTTCCCTGACTTTATCGAAGGGAAGGACAGTTTAATGGAAGCTCCTATAACAAGTTGTAAATCGTTTCACCAACATAAAAAATATAGGAATATTCTTACGCATAAAGGCTTGCAAATCACTCAAATCAACATTTTAACGAGTTTATAAAAGGTTATATCGAAAAGATTTAGAAGAGTTTATAAGGGATAGTACGTTTGCACACCCAAATCAATTAAATTTATAATGAAAACTCCCTACATCTTTTTAGTATTATTCCTTTTCTCCTTTTTAAGTTTTTCACAAGTTGGTATTAATACCACTTCTCCAGATCCATCAAGTATGCTTGATATTTCGGCCACCGATAAGGGCGTACTCTTTCCCCGCGTGGCGCTAACGGGCACTGCAGACAACACTACAATTTTAAACCCCGCCGTTAGCCTTCTTGTCTACAATACCGCAACAACAGCTGATCTTAATCCAGGTTTTTATTTCTGGAACGGCAGCACTTGGAATACTATTTCTGGAGGTTCGTTGGGAACGGGGGGCAGTAGTGATGGCTGGTCCTTGAATGGAAATAATGTGGATGGCAACAAATTTTTAGGCACTACAAATTATATCGCGCTTAATTTTAAAGTAAATAACAGTCGGTTTGCATTATTTGATCCCCACGGCGGGATGGCACTAGGGTATGGGGCAGTGGCCAATGAAAATAACTCCATTGCAATAGGCACAAACGCCAACGCAGCAAATAGCAATCAAGCTACTGCAGTGGGTGCCTCAGCAACTGCTTCGGGCTTTCAGTCGGCAGCCTTAGGATATAACGCAAAAGCAATAACAAGCAACAGCACGCTTGCGCTGGGTAATTCAGCAACTGCATCCAGTTTTCAAGCTACCGCAATTGGTGTAAATGCTAAAGCTACAACCAATAACAATACCTTGGCAGTCGGCACCAATAGTGAGGCAACGGGAGAAAATAGTTCTGCAATAGGCACCTCTTCAAAGGCGACAGGGCAATATGCACTGGCAATTGGCACAAGCAGTATCTCAACTGGCGCTAACAGCTCCGCCTTGGGAAATAATTCAAACGCGAGCGCACAAAATGCAGTAGCAATAGGAAATGGTTCCATAGCCAATAATCCCAATACAATAATTATAGGAAATAATTCAAGTCTTTCATCTTGGGATGCCACTAAGGTTGGTATAGGAACCAGTAATCCTACCGAAAAATTGGAGGTTAAGGGAAATATTAAAATAGACGGTACGCTAAAACTTCAGAATGGAACGCTTAAAATTTCGGACGGTACCCAAGGAGCTGGTAAGATTTTAACTTCTGACGCCAGTGGAAATGCTACTTGGACTTCCTTTCCTCAATTAGGAAATTCTGCTTATGCAGATATATATGCGACAGGTTCACAGAATTTAAATCCTTGGAGCCCGATTAATTTTGGGACAACAGCTTCTTCTGAAAATATTACTGTTAATTCAAATAATGTTCAGGTTATTAAAGCAGGAACTTATCGTATAACTTATGCCGTTGCAATAGAAAAAATAGGAGGGAGCGATTTAAATATAAAGTTCAGCCTTGCCAAAGGATGGAACTCTAACTTTATACCAGGCTCTACGACCTACGTTTTTATGGGGAATGGGGATAAGGTTTCGGCTACGCTAACCAAAATGATTCATTTTAATGCAAATGAGCAGGTTTATATTTTTACGGATACACCTCAAGATAGTAATGTGAGGACCATTGCCGATGGCACCTACTTAAATATTGAATTGGTCAAGGCAAATTAATAATAAGTTATTAAACTTTGAATAAAAACTCCTGACTGTTAATCAGGAGTTTTTTTTATTCTGAAGAAATTTCAAATTATAAAATACCAACCTCTTTCATACATTCGTTCATCATTGTATAGGTACGGGCAATATCATTGTCCAAACCTATTGAAAAGCGAATCAATCCATCGCTAAGGCCCATTTCTTTTTGCTCCTCTTCTGGAATTTCAGAAGACGTGGAAGAGCCAGGTGCGCTAAACAAGGTTTTATAAAAACCTAAACTCACAGCCAAATAGCCAAGATTGCGTTCCTGCATCATTTCCATCAGTTCGTTTGCTTTTTCAATATTTCCAGCATCAATCGTCAGCATGCCACCAAATCCATATTCTTTGTTCATCATTTTCTTGAAAAGCTCATGGCCTGTATGTGATTTCAAACCAGGATAAACAGTTTTCAAACCATCCGCCTCAAACTTTTCGGCTAAATACAATGCATTTTCGCTGTGTTGTTTTATTCTAATGTGAAGTGTTCTCAAATTTTTCAGAATAGAAGCTGCTCGCAAACTGTCCATTGCAGGACCTAGAAGCATATTGGCGCCATCGTTTACACTTCTAAGGCTATCAATAAACTCCTGTGTGCCACAGGTTACACCACCCATGGTGTCACTACTACCGTTTATAAATTTTGTTAAACTATGTAAAACAATATCTGCTCCCAATTCCGCTGGAGAAATGCTCAACGGTGAAAATGTATTGTCGACCAATAACTGCAATCCGTGTTTCTTCGCAATTTTTGAAAGTGCTTCAATATCGGCAATTTCCAAAAGTGGGTTGCTTACGGCTTCGCAGTAAATAATTTTTGTATTTTCAGAAATAGCACCTTCAACCAAATCGAGTTTGGTAATATCTACAAAAGAAGTTTCAATATTTAAACGCGGTGCGAAGTTTTTCAAGAAAGCATACGTTCCTCCATAAATAGTTCGGCTAGAAACGATATGATCGCCCGCTTTGCAAAGTTGAAGAATAGCTGGGGTTATAGCTCCCATTCCACTAGCAGCTACGTTTGCCGTTTCGGTTCCTTCCATTGCCGCCAAAGCTTGCCCTAAATAAAGATTGGAAGGGGTAGAGTGGCGCGAATATAAATAACAGCCATCTGCGTTTCCTTCAAACGTGTCGAACATGGTTTTCGCTGAAAGAAAAGTATATGTGGAAGAATCAGAAATTGAGGGATTGACGCCGCCAAATTCTCCAAAGTATTGTAAGTCCTGAATTTTGTCTGCTGGTTTAAAAGCCATAATTGTGTTTTTTGATTGTTTGGCAAATTTGCGAAAATTTAAAAGAGTGGTCAAATTATAAATGAGTTCCTTTTGAAAGTTTTGTTTTCTGAATAGCCTTAATTTATTGATTATAACTTTTACTATCTAAGCTTTAACTGTTAAATTTGCACTTCAATTTAAAAGAAAATACTTTATGAGCACTTATGATGTAGCAGTAATTGGTTCAGGTCCTGGCGGCTATGTAGCGGCAATCCGTTGCGCACAATTAGGGATGAAAACCGCAATCATTGAAAAATATGATGTTTTGGGTGGAACTTGCCTAAACGTAGGATGTATTCCAAGCAAGGCCTTGTTGGATTCTTCGCATCATTACGAAGATGCCATGAAACATTTTGAAGATCACGGTATCGAAATTCCGGGTGAAATAAAATTGAATTTCAAAAAAATGATAGAACGCAAAGCTTCGGTAGTGGATCAAACTACTAAGGGAATTGCGTTTTTGATGGATAAAAACAAAATTGACGTTTTCACTGGTATGGGGGCCTTTAAGGATGCAACCCATATTGAAATCACCAATGGGAAGAAAAAGGAAACCATTGAAGCGAAAAATACAATCATTGCTACTGGCAGTAAACCAGCAACACTTCCTTTTATAAAATTGGACAAGGATAGAATTATAACTTCTACCGAAGCATTAAGTCTAAAAGAAATCCCAAAACACCTTGTTGTGATTGGCGGTGGCGTTATTGGATTAGAACTTGGTCAAGTATATAACCGTTTGGGCTCGGAAGTTTCTGTAGTTGAATATATGGACCGAATCATTCCAACAATGGATTCATCACAGAGTAAGGAATTGATGAAGGTAATGAAGAAACAAGGGGTGAAATTTTACGTTTCGCATAAAGTTTCTGCAGTTTCTAAAAAAGGAAAAGAAGTTACCGTTACCGCAACCGATAAAAACGATAAAGAAGTTACTTTTAAAGGTGATTATTGCTTGGTTTGTGTCGGAAGAAAACCTTATACCGATGGTTTAAAAGCTGAAAATGCCGGTGTTAAAATCACTGAACGAGGAATGATTGACGTAAACGAGCATCTTCAAACAAATATTAAAAACATTTACGCTATTGGTGATGTGGTTCGTGGCGCAATGCTTGCGCACAAAGCTTCAGAAGAGGGGGTTTTAGTAGCTGAAATAATTGCTGGACAGAAACCACATATTGATTATAACTTAATTCCTGGGGTGGTTTACACTTGGCCAGAAGTCGCCTCCGTTGGAAAAACAGAGGAACAACTTAAAGAAACAAAAGTAGAATATAAAAGTGGCCAATTCCCGATGCGCGCTTTGGGAAGAAGCCGTGCCAGTGGTGATACGGATGGGTTTGTGAAAATTCTTTCCGATAAAAAAACTGATGAGGTTTTGGGCGTTCATATGGTTGGTGCACGAGTTGCAGACTTAATCGCGGAAGCGGTCACAGCAATGGAATTCCGTGCAAGTGCGGAAGATATTGCAAGAATGAGCCATGCACACCCAACGTATGCAGAAGCAGTTAAAGAAGCGGCGCTTGCTGCGACTGATGATAGATCATTGCACGTTTAGAAAATAATTTCTTAGATATAAAAAAGTCCCGCTTTTGCGGGACTTTTTATTTTAACTAAATTGTAAATTTTATTTTATAATTCCACCACAGCTCACTCTTCCTCCAGCATCACCAGTAGGTTGGGTCGTGAAATCATCAGCACCTTCGTGGACGATTAATCCTTTACCAAGAATGTCTTTATTTTCATCGCCGCAACCAATACACCATTCATCAGTTTGCATTTGTATGTTTCCGTTTCCGTCTGCATCCGCTTCAAAGTTGCCAATATCTCCTTTATGATATCCTTCGGCATCGCCCCATTTTCCATGTTTTTGATGCGTTGGATTCCAATGACCACCTGTCGATGTACCATCAGCAGCGCTACAATCTGCTTTTTCGTGAATGTGGATGGCGTGCATTCCAGGTTTTAAACCTTTGAATTTTGCTTCCATTGTCACCATTCCGTTTTCTTCTGTGAAATAGACTTCACCCATTGCAGTACTTCCGCTTTTTGACTCCATAGAAACACTCACCGTTTTTGGCGCTTCTTTCATAGCATTTTGGTCTGCATTGGAATCCATCTGGATGGAATCACTCATTCCATCTGTTTTATCCATGTCTTTTTTTTCATTTTTACAACCCACAAATGTAGTAATTGCAAGGGCAGTAAGCATTATTCCTAATTTTTTCATTTGGATGTTTTTTAATTATTAATGTTGGTTAAATTTTTAATAATCCTAAAGGTAAGATATGAATTCCCCGTTAGCAAAATTTTAAATAAATCTTAGCATTTAAAATTCAATATCATTATTCACGATTTAGTTTGAATTATTCAATGAGCTTCGTTATAACTTGGGTTTTGCTATGTAATGTTTTATGTACAGGGCATTTATCGGCAATTTCAAGTAGCTTTCTTTTCTTTTCTTCGGAAAGATTTCCTTTTAGTTTAATTTCACGTGTAAAAGTGTCAATCTTTGCAGTATCTTTTTCACAATGCTCACAATCAATAGCGTGATCTTTTGAGTAATTGATATGGCAAGTAACATTTTCAACTTCCCATTTTTTCCTTTTGGCATACATTTGAATGGTCATCACAGTGCAAGCGGCAAGTCCTGCGGAAAGGAATTCATAGGGCGAAGGACCAAAGTTGTTTCCGCCAAAATCTTTGGGTTCATCGGCAGTAAAATAATGGTCGCCGAGCTTTAAGCGGGTTGTAAATTTATCGTCAAGATCCAAACTTGCAGCAACCTTGCTCTTGCTTTTAATTTCCTCAGGCGGTGGAATTTGAACATAGCGCATAGCCCACCCGGCAATAACTTGACCAACATATTTTGAATCTTCTTTTTCGGAAAGTAAATGGTCTGCACCATCCAAAGAAACAAAACTTTTTGGGTGATGTGCAGCTATATATATTTCTTCGGCATTTTTTATACTGACAACCCTGTCCTGTGGTGAATGTAAAATCAAAAGTGCTTTGTCAAAATTGCTTACTATATCAACAAGTGATTTATTTTCTAGGTCGTCTAGAAATTGCTTTTTTATTGTGAAATCAATTCCACCTAAATTTACTTTTGCTTTGCCGTTTTTATTAATTTCATAGGCGGTATCTTTTAGTAAATGCTTTAAATGAGATGGATGGCTGGGTGAATTGATAACGGCTACCGCGTTTATGGATTGAATTTTTGAAGCTGCAAAAATGGCTGCAGCACCCCCTAAGGAATGCCCAATTAATAGGGAAGGGGCTTTGTGATTTTTTTCTAAAAAAGTAGCTGCTTCAACTAGGTCCTCCACATTTCCAGAAAAATTTGTGTTTTCAAAATCACCCTCACTTTCGCCCAAACCTGTAAAATCAAAACGTAACACAGCAAACCCCGCATCAGTTAACGCACGACTAACATTTTTAATAGCGGTCAAATTTTTGGTACACGTAAAACAATGTGCAAAAATTGCAAAACTATGCGGCTTTCGATTTAATGGGAGTTCTAAACGCCCTGCGAGCAGTTCTTCATCTTTGTTAGAGAAAGATACCTTTTGAATGTTCATAGTTATTGGTTTTTTGCGTGTGATTTACAGAATGCGATGGGTAAGGCCACCAAAAGTTTTTCTTTTTCTATGGTGACTTTTGCTTTGTCAATTTCTCCCAAAAACTCGCCATCTATTTGGAAAGGCACCGTTTTTTTTGAGCTAATTTTTGCCCTGTTGGTAGAAATGACGCGAACAAAATCTGGCGACATATCAGGTTGGTCGTTAATTGTCTTGAAAATTTCAATAAAATCAAGACTTTTGAATATAAGTATTTCAAACTTGCCATCGTTCATTTTCCCGTTAGGATTAACTGTAGCGCCAGTTCCAAATTTGTTGGCATTTGCAATTACAAGTAGAATTCCAGTTTCTTCAAATGTTTCCTCTTCGGTTTCGACCCGAAATTGAAATGGTGATTCTGAATGGAAAATTGTGGGGAAGGACTGTAGAAAATAACCGAGTTTTCCACGAATACCAGAGTTTTCATAGTTTTTTATAAGTTCTGCATTAATCCCCATATCGGCTAGATGCAGGCAAAGTTTTTTATTTATATAAAGCACATCCAGTTTCATTGTATATTCAGACAGGGCAACTTTTATTTGTTCAGGCAGGGTTTGGGGCAGATTAAAATTTGCTGCCATTCCATTCGCCGAGCCGGCGGGAATTATACCTAAACATATATTGGTTCCCAACACACATTGCGTTACCAAAGAAATGGTACCGTCACCCCCTGCGACCAAAACTCGCAATGGATTTATTTCTTCAATAATAGAATTAATGGTTTCAATGTCTTTTTTCCCGGTAGTTTCATATAATTTGAAACTGTAATTCCTTTTGGCAGCTTCATTTTTTACTGCATTTATTATTGGAGACTTTTCGCAATTGCCTGAAATAGGGTTGACAACAAGCAAAATATAATTTTCTGAGTTCATTAGTACAGATTGTTTTTAAATTTAAGTAATTTGGAAATGATAAACCGTTAATAAAATCTCAATTAGTGAAACTTGATTTAAAACTCTATCGTGGCTATGTGAACGAAAAAGAATTGGTGGTTTTTGGCCATATTTTCAAGTCTTGGGCACCAGATAAATATAGACTAGACCGAAAAGGTATTCGACACGCGGTTTCTGTAATTCATATGTTTCGTATAAAACCTTTGGATAATGTGGAAGTCAAGCTGAGATTTAAAGATGTTGAGGTTACAACAAAAACGTTGGTTGATGGCTATTTTCGTTTTACGATTCCCTATACCGAAAGGCTTGAAAGTGGATGGCACCCTTATGAGGTGAGCTGCAAAATTTTTGATTACGGAGTGGTTGAAAATTCTGAAATATTAAAACCTTATGAAAGTAAGCTAGGTGTCATCTCAGATATAGACGATACCTTTCTGGTTTCGCATAGTGGGAATTTTTTTAAAAAACTTTATGTGATGCTTCTTAAAAACATCAATAAACGTAAGGTATTTGATGATGTGGTGTCACATTACCAAGCTTTAAGTAAAGCAGGGCAAGAGAAAAAAGCTTCAAATTCGTTTTTCTACGTATCCAGCAGCGAATGGAATCTTTATGAGTTTATAGATTCTTTTGTAAGACTTCATAAACTCCCCAAGGCAGTAATAAAACTCAAAAAAATTAAAACCGGAATCTCAGATTTTCTTTTTACTGGAAGAGGAAGCCACGACCATAAGTTCGAAAAGATAAAGGATATTATAATGTTCTATTCAAATCTCGATTATGTTTTGTTAGGTGATGATTCACAGAAAGATCCCTATTTATACGAAAGGATTGTCAAGATTTTTCCGCAAAACATCAAAGCCATTTATATTAGGCAAACATCCAAAAGGAAAAAACAAAAAACGGTAGCAATTCTCCAAAACATTGAATCAATGCACGTCGCAACATGCTATTTTAGCAAGAGCGAGGAGGCGATTGCACATTCTGAACGCATTGGGGTTTTGTAAAACCCTTGCTATTTAACTTCCGTTGACTCTATATTGTTATTATCCAAAGAAGTTTGGCCTTCGCCTTTTAAATATTGATCTAAAAATTTAAGAATTTTTCTATAAGCTACTATTTCATTTTCCTTTTTTACAAACCCGTGGCCTTCATCCTCAAAAAGAACATATTCTACGGGCACACCGTTCTTTTTTACACCCTCAACAATTTCATCAGATTCAATTTTAAGAACTCTTGGATCTTGTGCGCCTTGTAAAACCATTAGTGGCTTGGTTACATTTTCGGTATGGAACAATGGTGAAATCTGCTTTAAACGAATTGAATCTGCTGTATTTGGATTCCCCATTTCTGTATAAAGTGCATCTTTAAAAGACTCCCACCATGGTGGAATGCTCTTTAAAGTTCGCATCCAATTGGTAACACCGAAGATGTTAACGCCAACCTTAAATTCTTCTGGAGCAGATGTCAAAGCGGCCATTGTCATAAACCCGCCATAGGACCCCCCTAAAATCCCAATCTTATCTTTATCAATCATATTCTGGCTAGCCAACCAATCTTTTCCAGCAATACAATCTTTCAAATCTTTATCGCCGTGGTTTTGATCGTCCATTCTATAGAAACTTTTCCCATAACCACTACTTCCGCGGTTGTTTACGGCTAAAACTGCATAACCGTGATTTACCAAATATTGGATTAAAGAATTAAAACCTTGTCTTGATTGCCCCCCCGGACCACCGTGAACCCAAACTAAGGCAGGAGCCTTATTGTCTGCATTGGCTTGTTTTGGTTGATAATATATTGCAGGAATTTCCAAGCCATCAAATGATTTGAACCTAATTACGCTAGCTGTAACCAAATCGTCAGGATTTATTTCTTTGTTCAAAACATCAGTAAGTTTGTGATATTTACCTGTTGCGATAGTATATGAGTATGTGTTTGTTGGTAGTTGGGAGCTCCCAACAGTCAATAAAGCCATTGTTTCATCTCTTGAAAAGCTGGCGGCATCAATTGCTTGTCCATCAATTTCAGGAAAATTCAATTCTTTTCCTGTAGCAACTTCTGTTACGTACATCTTTGTTTTAGCGTCTTCATTAGAAAAAAGAACTTGATATTTCCCGTTGTGGGTAAAATAAAAAGTATTGATGTCCCAATCTTTTTCCATAATCTTTTCTTTTGAACCATCTTCAATGTTGTATTTCATTAAATAGCTGAATTCAGAATCGGCATCTGTAGTATAGTAAAATGACTTTCCATCTGGAGAAAAATCTTGAGGAATATTTCGGGACAATGACTCATTTATTTTCGTTTTTACATTCGTTTTTCTGTTTAATAAATACATATCATTGTCATTTGTATTTATGTCTTTCGATAATAGTAAATAGTTTTTATCAACAGAAATTCCTCCAAAATCCATATTATTTTCATTTTTTAAGATAAGTTTCGGTTTGAAAGTCGCAATATCCATTTCATAAATATCCATTATTTGCGGACTGCGTTCGTTGCTATTATAGAAGAAACTTTTACCATCTTTAGCCCAACCCTGAAATAGTGCACGTACATTTTTTTCCGGAGTCAATCTTTTTATTCCGCTACTGTCCTTCACAAAAATTTTAAATATTTCATCCCCATTCCCGTCCATTCTGAAGAGAATTCTATCGTCCCCTGGAAAATAGGAAATACCATAAATTGAAGCACTATCAGACTGAGTAATAGGCATAAATTCACCGCCTTCTGTAGAAACGTTGTACATATTATAGACGCCAGATCGATTGCTGGTTATTAAAACCTTAGACTTATCTGGGGAAAAGCCATTCGCATTAGCTTTTTCATTATCCATAAATTGTTCTATGGAATAGGTCTTTACTTCAGCCACCTCATTATTTTCACCTTTTGGTTTGTCTTTACACCCAACAAATAGAACTAATGCAGAACAGATTAAAATAAAATTATTCATAAATTATTTATTTTGGCGGTTATCTCGCTGATTTTCAAAATCAAATCTAATGAATTTTGTCATGGAAAACAGTATTAGTTTGAATTGAAAGCATTAATTTTTTTGGTATTAGTTTAACGTTTGCACTTTTTTTATAAACAACGAATGTTCTATTTTTAGGATATGAATAAGAAAAATGCCAAAAGCGGATTTATCTTCACAAAACACACACCCAAAGATCAACCACCATTTGATAAACTTTTCGATGTTTTTCAGGAATTGATTACGCATACTTCAGGAGATTTTGATGAAGCGATGGATTGGTTGAAACAATTGGATGAGGAATATAATCTCACAACGGATGAGTATACGTTGGATGATTTTGTTGAAGACCTTAAAAAGAAAGGATACCTCCGTGAAGAAATAAAGATGGACGGTACAAACGGTTTGGCCATAACAGAAAAGACAGAAAGAGCGCTTAGAAAGCGTGCTTTGGAACAGATATTCGGAAAACTTCGAAAGAGTGGTGCCGGAAATCACCGAACCAAGCAAACGGGCAGGGGAGATGAACAGGCTGGAGAATTTCGCGACTATCGCTTTGGCGATTCGTTGGAACAAATCTCTATGACAGAGAGTTTTAAAAATGCTCAAATAAATCACGGTTTAGGAGATTTTACACTTTCGGAAAACGATTTGGTGGTTGAAGAAACCATGTATAAAACCCAGATGAGTACGGTTTTAATGATAGACATTAGCCACAGTATGATTCTTTACGGTGAAGACAGAATTACGCCCGCGAAAAAAGTGGCTATGGCGCTTTCAGAATTTATTACAACCCGATACCCAAAAGACACCTTGGATATTTTGGTTTTTGGAAATGATGCTTGGCCCATTAAGATTAAGGATTTGCCATATTTAAATGTAGGTCCTTACCATACCAATACAGTTGCTGGGCTTCAATTGGCTATGGATTTGCTTCGCAGAAAACGAAACACCAACAAACAGATTTTTATGATAACAGATGGAAAGCCTAGCTGCGTCCGACTTCCAGATGGCCGTTATTATAAAAACAGCAACGGCCTTGATAGTTATATTGTGAACAAATGTTACGCAATGGCTGCACAGGCAAGGAAACTTCATATACCAATAACAACTTTTATGATTGCTGAAGATCCTTATTTAATGCAGTTTATAGAACATTTTACTGCAGCCAATCAGGGGAAGGCATTTTATACAGGCTTGAAGGGTTTAGGTGAAATGATTTTTAGCGATTACGAAACAAATAGAAAAAAAAGAATTAGATAGATGATGAATATAGAAAAAATTAAAACCTTCGGAGAACTTAAAAAAGCTAGTTACGAACCAAAATCAATAAAAGAAGAATTGCGTCGCAACCTCCTCCAAAAGATAATGAAAAAGGAAACTCCTTTTGTTGGGATTCACGGGTATGAACTTACAGTAATTCCTGAATTGGAGCGTGCCATTCTTTCAAAACATAATATCAACCTTTTAGGTCTTCGCGGACAAGCAAAAACGCGATTGGCGCGTCAAATGGTCGGGCTTTTGGATGAATACGTTCCCGTGGTGGAAGGCAGTGAAATTAATGACGACCCTTTCAGTCCAATTTCCCGCTATGCCAAAAACTTAATGCATGAAAAAGGAGATGATACACCTATTAGCTGGTTGCATAGAAATGATCGGTTTTCTGAAAAACTTGCAACGCCAGACGTTACGGTTGCGGACCTAATTGGTGACGTAGATCCAATAAAAGCAGCTAACCTGAAACTGACCTATGCAGACGACCGTGTTATTCATTTTGGTATGATTCCAAGAAGTAACCGGTGTATATTTGTTATTAACGAATTGCCAGATTTACAACCACGTATTCAAGTGGCACTTTTTAATATTTTACAGGAAGGTGATATACAGATTCGTGGTTTTGCAGTTCGCCTGCCGTTAGATATTCAGTTTGTTTTCACGGCGAATCCAGAAGATTACACGAACCGAGGGAGTATTGTAACGCCTTTGAAAGATAGAATTGGATCTCAAATTTTAACGCATTACCCCGAAGATATTCAAACCGCTCGAACAATTACCGAGCAGGAAACCGCCGATGCCATAAAAGCAAAATCTAATATTTATGTGCCGGAACTGGCAAAAGATATTTTAGAACAAATAAGTTTTGAAGCTCGTGAAAATGATTTTATTGATGCTAAAAGTGGTGTGAGCGCACGTTTGAGCATTACTGCTTTTGAAAATCTTTTGAGTACCGCAGAAAGAAGAGCTTTGCAAAATGGTGAAGAAAAAACGACCATTCGTTTAGGTGATTTTATTGGTATTATTCCTTCCATAACTGGAAAAATTGAGTTGGTTTACGAAGGCGAACAAGAAGGGATTTCCCAGGTTGCCCAGCAACTAATAGTAGATGCGGTAAATACAACTTTTAAAGAAAAATTTCCGAAAATTGAAAAGCTTTCCAAGCAAGGGGATGAAGATCCGTATGCAGAAATTGTAGCATGGTTTTTTGAAGAAAATGATTTTGAATTGCTTGATTCCTATTCAGATGAGGAATATAAAAATGAATTGGACAGAATTATTCCGTTACAGCAATTGATAGATAAATATCAGCCAGAAACTTCAAAAAAAGATACATATTTTTTAAAGGAACTAATTCTTTGGGCATTGGCCGAGAACAAAAAACTGAGCAAGTTCAGTTTGGGTAACGGGCTTCACTTTAAGGATTTATACGGAAGCTATATAAGCGGTCTTTAAAATTTGAGCACTAAAAAAGCCGTTAGTTTTTGATTAAACTAACGGCTTTTTATTGTTTTTAAGGTTATTAAATATTTGGAATTACCAACTCATCGCCTGGATGAATTAGGTCTGCCGATTTCAATTTCCCTTTGTTAGCTTCATAAATAGCATTGTATTTGTTAGCATCGCCATAATAATGTTTTGCAATTTTACTCAAGGATTCTCCGCTTTTTACAGTATGGTGTGCAAAAGCTGAAGTATCTGCAACTGTTATATCAGCCATAATATCAGTAGGGTTTTCACCGCCAACACGTTTAATTTCATCCCAAATAAGATTTTTTTCATATTGGTTTTTTGCAGTCCCCCAAACTTTTAGTTGGCCGTTTTCTTCTTTTACATCTCCATTTTGGATATTTAGTTTTTCTCCTAAATCCAAAACACTTTGGTATTTTGACTTGATCATTTTTGAAATAGTTTATTAGTTATTCTTTTAAAGATACAACTTTTAGCAAATCTAAATTTAACATTTACAAAATTTTAATATTTTCTCCCTAATGGCGATAATTTATTAAAGATTTAACGAAAGATTAATTACAATTAATAAAAAATTCACAAGACAAAGAATACCTTTGATGCAAACATTAAATCAACTATAATATTATGAAACTAAAAACAATAGTAATGTCTCTAGCGGTGGTAACAATGCTTTTTGCAAGCTGTGAAGACACAAAAAAGAAAGAAGCTGAAGCACAAGCTCAAGCTGAACAAATGCGCATGGAGCGTGAAAAAGATTCTTTAATGAAAGTTGAAGAGGACAACAAAATGAAAATGGCAGAAATGGAAGCAAATTCTATTGCTGCGAAAGCGATGGGCAATTCAGACCTTTCCACATTGGTAAGCGCGCTTCAAGCTGCTGACATGGCTCAAACATTGAAAAGCGAAGGCGATTATACTGTTTTCGCTCCAACTAATGAAGCTTTCAGTAAAGTACCAAAAGCAACTTTGGATAATTTAATGAAGCCTGAGAACAAAACTCAACTTCAAAAATTACTTCAATATCACGTGCTTCAAGGAAAGATGAATGCTTCTGATGTTCTAGCAAAAATCAAAGCAGCAAATAACAAGCTTGATGTAACTACATTGAATGGAGAAATTTTAACTTTATCTGAAAAAAATGGTAAAGTGATGATAAAAGATGCTAAAGGAAATACAGCTACTGTAACAAGTGCTGATATGGACGCATCTAATGGTGTTGTACACGTTATTGATAAAGTGTTAATGCCGAAAATGTAATTTATCCATTTTCAATAAATAGAAAAGCCCCAGAAATGGGGCTTTTTTTTGGAATTTACACTAAATAATTTAGCTTTTGTAAATCTTTCTTGTTTTCAATTTTATTAGCAATACCATCTTTGATTAATAGATTTTGAGTAGTTACATCCAAAACATCTTCGTAATAATGATCGGTGATTATTATTCCTTTTTCCGCCTGTAATCTACTTAAAAGTTTTTTGATCTCAACTTTATATAAAGGTTCAATCATAGAAAATGGTTCATCGAGCATTAAAAAAGGGTGCTCTAGATTTCCCACTAGCAAAACTTCCAAATAGCGAAGTTGTCCTAGAGAGAGTTCGCCAATTTTTTTTGTAGCAAGTTTTGCAATCAAAGCGTCATAAAAAATGGCATCTTGTTTTTTTTCTTCTGAAAAATATATAGGAATAACATCGCGAACCTTTATGTTTTTCGGTAAAAAGGACTGTTGGGGTAAGTAAGCAATACGCTTTATGGAAACGTTTCTTGAAGGATGAAATTCTATTTCATCAATGGAGATTTTTATTGCACCTTTCGTTTGTGTTCCAAATATCATTTTGAGCAAAGTAGATTTGCCACAACCATTACGCCCAAAAATTCCGAGTATCTCAGTAGTCTTCAAAGAGAATGAAATTTCTTTAAGGATATCTTTTTTTCCAAAGTTTATGGTGGCGCTATGTAATTTGAAGGTTGCCAAATAGAAAAAAAATGAAAACAAGTAAAACTGAAAAAATGGGAATACCAACTAAAATATTAATAAAAAAGGAAGCTCGCAAAAGCTTCCATTTTGTTAGTCCGAGATTATAATAGAAATAGAATTGATTATTATAAAATGTTCGAAACCCAATAAATCCGAAAAAAATAGCGATTGTTGCGAAAAAAACAAATCCCCAAAGCAATCCCAAAATTAATACGCTTAAAATTGAAAAAGCAGTGATAAAAGGGAAAAGAGTTTTATAAAATTGCCAATAGGCTCGGTACATTTTTTAATTGGTTATTATTAATGACAGCTACAACCACCGTCCATAAATCCGTGTGTTTCTTGGTGCCAAGGAAAAGCTTGATTGTATTTGTCCATTTCCCAGAAAAACGGAAGCCGCTCTTTTGGGTTGTTACCTATTTCATTCATAGTATCGGTGTCATACAATCGGCCATTGACCATAACCATTTTTATTGAGTTTGTGTTCTCAATATTTTCCAATGGATTTTCATCCATTATGATTAAATCCGCAAGTTTTCCTTCTTTTAATGATCCAATATCTTCTCCAGCTCCAATATATTCCGCAGAATTGATAGTAGCTGCTTTTAGAGATTCCAAATTACTCATTCCACCCTGCTGTAACATCCAAGTTTCCCAATGTGCACCCAAACCTTGTAGTTGGCCATGGGCTCCCATATTTACTTTTACTCCAGCGTCACTTAAACTTTTTGCGGTTTCAGAAACCAAAATATGGCCATTCTTATATTCTTCCTGTGGCGTTTTCATTCTGTGACGGGAGCGGCTATCTACAATACTGCGAGGTGTGAACGTTAAGAGTTTTTTGTTTTCCCAAACATTGTCACGTTCATACCAGTAAAATTCTCCATTCATTCCGCCATAGTTTACAATAAGGGTAGGAGTGTAGCCAGAACCGCTATGGCTCCACAATTCAAGAACGTCTTTATAGACAGGTGCTACGGGAATATTATGTTCCACACCAGTATGACCATCAATAACCATTGTTAAATTATGATAGAATGTGGAACCTCCTTCGGGAACTACATTAATACCCATTTCACGAGCAGCTTGCAATACTTGTTGGCGCTGGTCACGGCGTGGCTGGTTATAGCTTTTCACACTTTTAGCACCAAAAGCTTTTGTACGGCGAATACTGCTCCTAGCATCTTCCAGATTATTTATAACGGCTTTAAAATCACCATCTGCTCCATACAAAATGAACCCAGTTGAAAATAATCGCGGCCCAACTAATTCACCACTTTTTTGAAGTTCAGAAAGCGTAAAAACAGTTTCAGTATTTGCCGAGGGATCGTGCGATGTAGTTACACCATATGCCAAGTTTGCCATAAAAGGCCAGTATTGTTGCGTTGGCAGTCCGTAGCGGAAAGCACCAACGTGTGCATGCGCATCTACCATTCCAGGCATGATTGTTTTTCCTTCTGCAGAATATATCTTTGTTCCCGAAGGAATAGAAACCTTATCGGATTCTCCAATTGCTTCTATTTTATTACCATTAATGACGATACTTCCGTTTTCAATAATCTTGTCATTTTCCATAGTAATGATGCGTGCATTCGTAAATGCGATCCTTCCATTAGGTTTATCCACGGGAGCTTGCAGACCGATTTTTGTTCCAACTAATGTCATTTCGGGCACTTTTTCTGGGGAACCAGTTAAAAAGGTAAATCTGTTTTTTAATTCGTTGCTGAAATATTCATCACCCAATGTCCACATTACTTTTTGACTGTTCGGCGACCAATGTATATTTATTCCAGCATCCTTGGCTAGTTGTGAAACCGGTAGTGCTTTGGTTTTGTCATCCAAATCAATGGTTTGACCGTTAAGAACCAAGGGAGCCACAAACAGTTTGTGAAGATTGGTAAAAGCAATCCATTCGTTGTCTGGACTTGGGATTAATCTATTGGCGTATTTTGAAGATATATGTGTTTTTTCATCATTTCCGTCAAGATTTACACTTATCAATTTTTTCTCAATATCCCCAAAATAGGTTCCTCCGGTTTGTAGAAAAATTCGTTTTCCGTCTTTGCTGAACATAGGGTACTCGCCTTTATCAACAACAAAATCTTCATTGCTTCCATCGGCATTCATCACATAAATTCCGTCATTTTTTGTAAAAGTGAAGCCTTGATCAGTATTTCCACTTTCTTTTTTATAGGTAATCTGAGTTCCATTAGGAGAGAAAGAGGGTGTTCTATAAATGCCCTTTTTTGAAGTTAGTTTCACAGGATTTCCAACGCTAGTAGCAATTTTATAAATCGCGCCTTTTTCCAAATCGTTCCAAGTAACGTACACTATTTGTGAACCATTCGGTGAAAATGTGGGTTCGAACTCAAAATCTTTGCTGTTGGTCAATCGTTGTGGTTTACCATCAGGCAACATTTTTTTGTATAAATGTCCCAAAGCACTGAAAACAATATATTTTCCGTCAGGTGAAGTAATCGTGTGCCGAATCATTTTTGGAGTAAAAGTTTCGGTTTCAATTTTATTATTGAAATGAACAGTTTCCGCTAAATCAATATTTACGTTTGCTGTAAAAGGAATGTTGGTTACAGCTAAGGTTTTGACATCAATCTTATTGATTTTTCCACCACTCCAAAAAACGATTTCGCTGTTGTTGGGCATCCAACTAAAATTCGGATAAACGCCAAAAAGAGCCCAGGCCTCCTGTTGGTCTTTGTTTAGTTTATCGTAAATAGGCCATTCCTCACCAGTTTCCAAATCTTGAATAAAAAGCACACTTTTTGTACGAACCCTTTTTACAAATGCCAATTTTTTTCCATCACGAGATACGGTGGGTCTTGCTGCGCCGCCGGGACCGCCTGTTATCGTTTCGGTTTTTCCGGTTGCAAACTCATATCTTTTTATAACATAGATTTGATCGTTGGGGTCTTTGTTGTATTGAAAATAACCACCTGGGTACATATCCTCACTGTAATATAGATATTTCCCATCAGGTGAAGCAAATGGTTCGTTTACGTCTTGTTGATCATTTTTGCGTTTAGTGATTTGCAGACCCGATCCACCAGATTTATGATACTCCCACATTTCGCCAGCCCCCAAACTTCTTTCTGAGGAAAAATGCTTTCGTGCAATCAAATAATTGCCATCTGCACTCCAAACAGCATTGTTCAACAGTCTAAAGTCTTCTTTGGTAACTTGCTTTGCATCCGCACCATCTACATTCATCACCCAAATATTGTCACCACCACCCGCATCGCTAGTAAAGGAAATTTTATTACCGTCTGGGCTGAATCTGGGCTGGATTTCAAAAGGAATACCTTTTCTAATTGCTTTTGCTGTTCCGCCCGAAATAGGCATAGTATAAATATCACCAAGCATATCAAAGACAATTGTTTGCCCATCGGGACTTACATCTAGATTCATCCAAGTACCTTCATTCGTAGTGAAGGAATGTGTTTTGTAATTGAAATCTTTACCAGGATTGGCTACTTCCCATTTTGGTTCTTCTTTTTCTTTGTCCTTTTTGTCTTTTTTTTGGGCATAAAAAGTTGTTGAGATTAAGAGGCATATTAAAAGTTGAAAAGTTTTCATAATTGGTATGTTTGGTGGTTAATTTCTTGATTTCATATTGTTTTCGCAGAGCGAAATAATTTCTGAAATCCGTTTATTGCGGGTTTCTTCCCTTTTGGCGTGGTTCAGCCAATAAAGATAGCTTTTTCTATAACTGCGGCTAAAATTTTTAAAATTTGAAAAAGCCTGTTCATTCTTATTAAATGCTTGTTGAAGATCATCTGGAACTATTAAATTTTCAACATCGTCTAAAGCAGTCCAACTACCATTTTTCTTTGCTTCGGCAATTACTTTTTTTCCATTTTTAT
This sequence comes from uncultured Aequorivita sp., assembly GCA_937125455.1. Taxonomy (GTDB): domain Bacteria; phylum Bacteroidota; class Bacteroidia; order Flavobacteriales; family Flavobacteriaceae; genus Aequorivita. The sequence goes on along the minus strand of CAKZLK010000059.1, from coordinate 136,582 downwards.
GAAGTAGGCCTTCTTTTTCCAATTCTTTTAAGTAAGATTTATTGAGTGCACTCCATACACTTTTTGGATTTCGAGGGCAAAAGTATTGCTGCCGTTTTCCATCGCCAAGGCTTTTTACCGTACTGTCTATCCAACCGTAACAAAGGGCTATTTTAACTGCTTCTTCCCAGCGCATCGAAGGAATTTCCATTTCAACTTTAAAAAAGATTAAAAAAACGCCTTGGGTATGTGAATCGTGGTTGTCATGCAACCAATTACGCCATTCATTATCATCTTTAAAGTAAAGTATTGGCTTGGGTTTCATTTTTTTACTTCTTCAGAATTCACGTAAAAATCCTTTTTGATTTCTATTGTTTCAATGGTTGAAGGAAATTCTTTTTGCTGCCATTCCGAAGTGGGTTGAATCCATTCTTCTTTGTCGTTAATTATAGCAATTATTGGCATAGCAAAGTTTTTTACAATATCAGTATATCGATATTTTAATAGGTTTTTATTAAATGAATACTCCACTTTTGGAACCATAGTGGTTCGTAAGTATTGATTAAAGAATTCGGTAAGATCTATTCCGCTTTTTTCACTGATGAAATCTTCAACCTGTTTGGTAGTAACGGTTTGGTGATAGAATTCTTTATTCAAACCACGAAGAATCTGTCGCCATTTTTCATCATCTTCAATAAGTTGACGAATCATATGAAGCATATTTCCGCCTTTGTAATACATATCACTACTTCCAGAATTATCTACATTATACTTTCCAATAATTGGCCGATCGTTCAAAATCTTTTTTCGGGTACCGATAACATATTCTGAAGAAGCCTTTTTTCCGAAGTAATAATCTACATATAAATTTTCAGAATAATTGGTAAACCCTTCGTGAACCCACATATCTGCTACATCTTTATTCGTGATACTGTTCGCAAACCACTCGTGGCCACTTTCGTGAATAATTATAAAATCAAACTTCATTCCCCAACCAGTTGCTGAAAGATCGCGACCCAAATAACCGTTTTCAAATTTATTGCCATAAGTAACACTGCTTTGGTGTTCCATTCCCAAATAAGGTGCTTCAATAAGTTTGTAACCATCTTCATAAAAAGGGTAGGGGCCAAACCAATGTTCAAATGCTTTCATCATCATCGGTGCTTGTTTGAATTGTTCTTTTGCTTTTGTTTCATTTTCACGTAGCACATAATAATCCATGTCCAATATTCCTTTTTCGCCTTTGTACTTTTCGCCCCAATACACATAATCGCCAATATTTATGTCTACACCGTAAGCATTTATGGGGTTTACAACTTGCCACACCCAGGTTTTTGTATTTTCATTTTCAATTACTTCTTTCAACCTTCCGTTGCTCACGTCCATCAAATCTTTTGGAGCTGTCACCGATATTGTGATGCCATTATCAGGCTCATCTGAAGGATGGTCTTTTAATGGCCACCAAACACTAGATCCAATGCCTTCATTGGAAGTAGCTATAAAATCCTTGCCATTGCTGTCTTTGGTCCACGTGAAACCACCGTCCCAAGGCGGACGTTTGGCTACAATTGGTTTTCCAGAGAAATAGATTGTTATTTTTTCATTATTCCCTTTTTGTTGCTTCTTCTGTAGTTTTAAAAAATGTGCGTTCCCTTCGGAAGTGAAAGAAATTTCATTTCCATCTTGAATAATTTTATCAATCTTCATCGGTGCTTGCAAATCTATCTGCATTACTTCATTTGGCTCCAGAACTTTATACGAAATGATGTTGCTTCCATTAATAGTTTTTTCGGTAGGATTTACCGTAACTTTCAAATCGTAATACGTTACATCAAACCAAGCCCTTTGTGGAGTTATGCTACCGCGAAGGGTATCTGCACGGGTAAATTCTTGGGAAAAAGCAGAAATATTAAGAAGCAATAAAACGGCAATACATATTTTTTTTTTCATAAATTATATTTTTATCTAAACACCGAATTCGGAAAAACAACCACACTTTCAAAGCCATCTTTTCCTACTGACGCTACCCCAAAAAATGAATTGTCTATCACTATTCCCTCCAAAGTAAATTCTGAAACATCACCAACATAGCGACTGTGGTCCCAAGTGGGCGAGGTAGTGTCCCGCCAATATATTTTATAGCCCAATGCACCGTCAACTTTGTCCCATTTCAATTTTGCCGAAGCTTCCACAATACCACCAATGGCAACATTATTTGGTTCGGGTGGGGCGGAGGCAATGCTCGCTAAATTTATTGCGTTTACAGCGGTTAATTTTGAAGCATAATCAAAGTTTACAAATTCCAATTTATCACCATATTCAATGCCATTTTCTGTTCTTAAATCTTGATGTTGGTGGTTGTAATCTTCGTGTGCTTCCATTATTCTAATTCCGGCCCAGCCTAAATCGTTGAAGGGGCGGTGATGCCCACCGCGCCCAAAACGGTCTAACCTATAAACCATCATCGGGTTCATTTCTGGCATATAAGTCTGTGTGGTCTTAAAAACGTATCGAGCGAGTTGGCGGGAAATACCATCAACTTCACCGCCATAAAAGCGTCGCATTTGCCGTTCGCGCTCTGTTTCGGTTGGAGGAACAGGCTCACTAAAAATCCTAAAATCACGATTGTTGATTACACCGTCCACGCCTTTTATATTGCCAATCATATCATTGTTTAAAACTCCAATAATCTCCCAGCCGTTCTTTTTTGCGTATTCCGCAAAACCTTTTCCTCCGAAAAGGCCTTGTTCTTCGCCACTCAATCCTAGATAAATTATACTATTTTCAAATTTATATTTTGAGAGGACTCGAGCTGCTTCAATGGTCCCGGCAAGGCCACTGGCATTATCATTTGCACCGGGTGCATCTTTGGTGAAATCACTGCCATCACTGTTCCGCGAATCTATATCGCCGCTCATAATGATGTATCGGTTTGGGTATTTTGTGCCTTTTTGAATCGCTGCAACATTCACAACCCAAGTATCTGTTGGAACACGATCCTTACCTTCAGCTTTTACCAAATCTTTTTGGTAAAAAACATGTAAGCAGTTGCTACAATTTTGGGAAATATTTTCAAATTCGTTTTTGACCCATCGTCGGGCCGCACCAATTCCGCGCGTGTTACTTATGGTATCACTAAAAGTGTTCCGAGTTCCAAAATTGGCAAGAGTGGTAATATCCGCCTCAATTCTTTTAGGAGAAACGGCATCGATAATATCGTAGATTTTTTGATTGGTTTGGGCAAAACAAAAAGATAACGTAAACAATGCAGCTGAAAGAGTAAATAATTTCATTCAAAAAAAGTTTTCCTAAAAATAATCAAAAGAAGGAAGAACGTGTGTAAACTTTTTAAGTTTTATAAATAAGAAATTATTTAGGCTCAGCTACAACAGCTAATTTTTTTCCATCAGGACTTATGGCCATTCGGTTGATGTTTTTTATTGCATATCCTTCCAATGAAGCAACCCGGTTCCATTCTGTTTCACCAAGGGTGTCGTACATATACAATTTATCACCGCTACCAATAAGTATTTGGGTGTCATTGATCCAAACATAATCCTGAATACCGATGGGTAATTCGCATATAAAGAAGCTTTCATAGGAATTCATGTCAAGCAGATAGAGGTCTAGATTTCCTTCCTCATTAACCAAAGAATAACTCATCGAACTAGTTTTTGGGACTTTTTGAAGGGAACGCCCAGCATTGTAAAACAGTGTATCGGCCGTTTTTGTTTGTAAATCTATCATTGCCAAATCCATTTTATCTCCACCTAAAACTGTAGCGAGCATTTTATTATCGTTGTAAAAGGCAAAGTAAGCAACTTGCAAACCTTTAATTAATTCTGAAGATTTTCCTGTTTCTGAATTATAACGGTATAAACGCTGTAAACCATCTTTGTCGAGCCGAACCGCTGCGACATCATTAGTTGAAGGGAATTTTTGTGGAGAATATTCACCACCTTCAGTTTTATGATTGACCCATTTTTGAAGTTTTGAAGTCAAGTTATATTCTGAAATATCTGTTTGCCCATCATTATTGCCTGCAAAAACTACTGTTTCGTTTGAAATGAAAGAAGGCTGATTGTCATAACCTTCATTGTTTGATATGTTTTGCATGTTTAGTAATTCCAATCCTTCGTAAGCTGGACCAATGTCGAAAACATAGATTTCAGTATTTTCTTGGGCGAAAGTGAAATAGGATGTTGTGATGATAAATAGGAAAAGGAGCTTTTTCATTAAAATTTATTTTTGATTTAAAAATAACAAACTTTAAGCCAAGTTATTATTAAATTAAAAAACCGCCCCATTGTGGGAGCGGTTTTAAGAATAATTTATAATTCGATTAGAATGGATACGAATTTTCCGCAATAACCTTATCGGCAACTGTTCTTCTCAAATCGCCAATATTCGGCATATTTTGATATTTGGTGAAGCGCTTAAGGCCCATCAACATTGCGCGCTGCTCATCACCTTCAGAGAAAGAAAGAATGGCTTCTTTTGCTTTAACTGTAATTATATCAACGGCGTGATATAGGTATAATCGGGACATTGCAATTTGTTCTTTTTGTGAATCTTCACCAGAGCGTTTTGCATTCTTTTCAGTTCGTAAAATGGCACTTTCTGCCATATAAATTTCAATTAAGATATCTGCGGCTGCCAAAAGTGTTTGCTGATGCTCTTCTAGTTCTGTTCCATATTTTTGAACAGCACTTCCAGCAACCATCAAGAAAACTTTTTTAAGTTTGGCAATCATCGCTTTTTCTTCTGAAAGTAATTCGGAATAATCCGGAGTTTCAAATGATGGTATCCCCATCAACTCTGAAGCTACTTCCTGCGCAGGATTCAATAGATCAACGTGCCCCTTCATTGCTTTTTTCACGAGCATTCCTACTGCCAACATGCGGTTAATTTCGTTGGTACCTTCGTAAATACGGGCAATTCGAGCATCGCGCCAAGCAGACTCCATAGGAGTGTCGGCACTATAACCCATTCCACCGTAAATTTGAATTCCTTCGTCTGCACAATTTTGAACATCTTCAGAAACCGCTACTTTTAAAATAGAACATTCAATAGCATACTCCTCAACACCTTTCAGTTCAGCTTCTTGGTGGCTGTTACCAGCTTTTATGCGAAGCGCAATTCTATCTTCAATATTTTTTCCAGCGCGATAACTGGCACTTTCACTAACATACGAGTTAGTTGCCATTTCGGCTAACTTAAGTTTTATAGCTCCAAAAGAAGAAATTGGCACATTGAACTGAATTCGTTCATTTGCATATTGAACTGCATTAGCAATCACACGGCGTTGTGCGTCAAGACTGGCCGCTGCAAGTTTAATTCTTCCAACATTCAAAGCGTTCATTGCAATTTTGAAACCTTCGCCTCGCTCGCCCAACATATTTTCAACAGGAACTTTTGTTTCGTTAAAGAAGACCTGACGAGTAGAGGAGGAGTGAATTCCTAGTTTCTTTTCTTCCTCGCCCATAGAAATTCCATTTTTAGGATCATTTTCAACAATAAATCCTGTGATGTATTTATCGTCTTCAATGCGCGCGAAAACAATCATTGTGTGACAGAAACCTGAATTTGAAATCCACATCTTTTGTCCGCTGATGGAATATGTTTTACCGTCTTCAGAAAGTACTGCTTTTGTTTTACCGCTATTGGCATCACTTCCAGCTCCTGGCTCAGTTAAAGCGTAAGCACCAAACCATTCGCCAGTAGCGAGTTTGGGAACGTATTTTTTCTTTTGTTCCTCAGTTCCATAAAGTGTGATCGGCAAAGTTCCAATTCCTGTGTGGGCACCAAATGCCGTAGCAACAGAACCTGTTGCTCCTGAAATATAATCACACACCAACATTGTGGTTACGAAGCCCATTCCAAGTCCGCCATATTCTTCGGGCACTGCTACGCCTAGCAAGCCCATTTCGCCGGCTTTACGCATAATCTCTTCGGTGAGCGCATAGTTTTTATGCTCAAATTCTTCCTTTTTTGGCCAGATTTCGCGATCTACAAATTCCTTGACGGAATCACGCATCATTTTTTGCTCTTCGGAAAAATCCTCTGGGGTGAAGACGTCTTCGGCTTTTGTTTCTTTTACTAAGAATTGACCGCCGCGAAGAAGATCTTTTTGTGTTGTTTCTGTTTTACTCATTTTTATAGATTTTTAGAATCAAGAGCCAAGAATCAAGACTTTTTAAATAAGTCCGGATTGGAATCCTGAAATCATTTTTTGAATTTGTTTTATTTTTTCTTCTAAATATTTAAATTTTTATTTTGAAATATAACCTTCATTCTAAGCTATTATTAATTGAGTTTCTAATTCAAAAGAAGAACCCATAGCTGTCTCCAAATATTGGTTGAAATGCTTATTTGAACTTTTACTAGGTCCTTCAGCTATATTTGAAGGAATTGAAACAGCACATCTATTCATTTGTGAAACCAATCCAAATTTTTCGAAATCAGGAAAATCTCGAGTGATTTTATAAGTCTCTGAAACCAGACTAATACTCTCTACCCATATTTTCATTTTTTTAAAATTATGCATATAGATGTCTTGTGTCTTGGTTCTTGACTCTTTTTTTATTTCAAAAATTCATAAACCCCCGCTGCACCTTGTCCGGTTCCAACGCACATGGTCACCATTCCGTATTTTCCTTGCAGGTTTCGCTTGCGCATTTCATCAAAAAGTTGAACGGAAAGTTTTGCGCCAGTACAGCCTAGTGGATGTCCTAGGGCTATGGCTCCTCCGTTTACGTTAACTCTTTCTTTGTCCAAACCAAGTTCACGAATAACCGCCAAGGATTGTGAAGCAAAGGCTTCGTTCAATTCTATAAGCTCCATTTGATCTTGTTTCATTCCCGCTTGTTTTAATGCTTTTGGAATTGCGTAAACAGGACCGATTCCCATAATACTTGGTTCTACGCCAACTGCAGTAAAACTTACCATTCGCGCGATAGGCTCAAGGTTTAATTCTTTTACCATTTCTTCGCTCATGATTACCGCGAAAGCTGCTCCATCGCTCATTTGTGAAGAATTACCTGCGGTAACACTTCCGCCTTGGGCAAAAACGGGGCGAAGTTTTGAAAGTGCTTCAATATTGGTTCCTTTTCTAGGGCCTTCATCTTTATTCACTGTATATTTTTCAGTTACTTTTTTACCAGAATCATTCACAAAAGTGTGTTCCACTTCAATAGGAACTATTTGATCTTGAAAGCGATCTTCATCTTGCGCTTTCAATGCCCGCATTTGGCTCGTGTACGCGAACTCGTCTTGGTCTTCTCGGGAAACGTTATATTTTTTCGCAACCGCTTCCGCAGTTAAACCCATATTCCAATAGTAATCTTCGTGACCTTCTTTCGCTAATTTATAATCTGGAACAGGTTTGTAACCGCCCATCGGGATGTAACTCATACTTTCTGCGCCACCTGCAATAATACAATCTGCCATTCCGCTTTGAATTTTAGCTGCAGCAATGGAAATGGTTTCCAATCCGGAGGCACAATAACGGTTTACGGTCATTCCGGGAATGTCAACTATATCAAGTCCCATTAATGAAATCAATCGTCCCATATTTAGACCTTGTTCTGCTTCTGGCATTGCGTTTCCAACGATTACGTCGTCAATTCGCTTTTTGTCGAGTTGCGGCAATTCGTTCATTATATATTTAATGGTTTCCGCGGCCAACTCATCTGGTCTTTTGAAACGAAAAACTCCACGAGGCGCTTTTCCTACTGCGGTTCTGTATGCTTTTACTATATATGCTGTTTTCATTTTTTTTTATTTTGGATTATTGGATTTTTAGATAATTCGACTTCTAAAAACCTAGGATTCTAATTATCTAACAATCTAATTTCTCAACGGTTTCCCTTTTTGAATCATATGTTGAAGTCTTTCTAAAGTCTTTCTTTCTCCAGCTAAACTTAAGAAAGCTTCTCTTTCAAGATCAAGTAGATATTGCTCGCTCACGTAGTTCGATTCGCTCAAATCGCCACCAGCCATAACATAGGCAAGTTTGTTTGCAATTTTTTTATCGTGCTCGCTTATGTAGTTTCCTGCTTTCATTTGGTCAGTTCCTACTAAGAACATTCCCAAAGCTTGTTTTCCAAGGACTTTAATGTCTGTTCTCGGAATTGGTTTTGTATACCCTTGATCTGCCATAAATCGCGCAACTTCTTTTGCTGCGGCAATTTGTCTGTTTTGGTTTACAATTACAATATCTTTTCCTTTCTGAAGAATTCCAGTGTCATACGCTTCATATGCCGAAGTGGAAACTTTCGCCATGGCGATAGTTAAGAAATATTCTTGAAGTGTGTTTATTTCAACATCATCTTTTCTAAATAGATCGCTAGCGCGCATTGCCATTTCTTTAGAACCGCCACCGCCAGGAATCACCCCAACGCCAAATTCCACTAAACCGATATAACTTTCTGCTGCAGCAACTACTCTGTCTGCGTGAAGTGTAAATTCACAACCACCACCCAAAGTCATTCCGTGGGGTGCAACCACAACTGGAATTGAGGAGTAGCGAATACGCATACTAGTATCTTGGAAATATTTTACTGCGGCGTTCAATTCTTCATATTCCTGCTCGACAGCCATCATGAAGATCATTCCGATGTTGGCGCCTACTGAAAAGTTTTTGCCATTGTTTGCAATTACCAAACCGTCGTAATCTTTTTCGGCTATGTCAATGGCTTTGTTTATTCCAGCCAAAACATCACCGCCTACTGAATTCATCTTACTAATAAATTCTACGTTTAGAATTCCATCACCAAGATCTTCAACTACAACACCATTGTTTCTGAAAACTTCGGAAGTTTTGCGGATATTGTCTAAGATTATAAATGAATCCTGTCCGGGAACTTTTACGTGTTTTTTCTGTGGAATATCGTAGTAATAGGTGTTTCCTTCTTTTATAGTGTAGAACGAATCAACACCAGCTTCCAACATTTCGTTTACCCAAGCGGCAGGTTCTTTTCCGATATCTTTAATGAGCTCGATTCCTTTCTTAACGCCTACGGCATCCCAAATTTCGAAAGGACCGTTATCCCAACCAAAACCAGCTTTCATTGCATCATCAATCTTATACAGCTCGTCTGTAATCTCTGGAATTCTTTTGGAAACGTAAGCGAACATCGCTCCGAAATTTTTTCTGTAGAATTCACCTGCTTTATCGTCTCCTTTTATAAGAATAGGGAAGCGATCAGTTACTTTATCAATCGACTTCGTTTTTTCCAACGTGCCAAATGAAGCTTTTTTACTTTTTCTGTATTCCAAGGAATCTAGATCGAGCGTCAGGATTTCACTGCTGCCATCATCATTTTTCACCTTTTTGTAAAAACCTTGACCGCTTTTACTTCCCAACCATTTGTTTTCCATCATTTTGTCGATGAACCCCGGAAGTTTAAATGTATCGTGTTCTTCGTCTTTAGGCACGTTTTCGTAGATTCCGTTTGCAACGTGAACCAACGTGTCAAGACCAACAACATCTACAGTTCTAAAAGTTGCAGATTTTGGACGCCCAATTACGGGGCCAGTAAGTTTATCAACTTCTTCCACAGTCAGTCCCATTTCTTTCACTTGGTGAAAAAGACTTTGAATGCCGAAGATTCCAATTCTATTTCCTATAAAGGCTGGTGTGTCTTTGGCTACTACGGAGGTTTTTCCGAGGAATTTTTCACCATACCCATTCAAGAAATCCAATACTTCAGTTGAAGTTTTTGGTCCAGGAATAATTTCAAAAAGTTTTAAATATCGCGGTGGATTGAAGAAGTGTGTTCCACAAAAATGCTTTTGAAAATCCTCGCTGCGACCTTCACTCATAAATTTAATAGGAATACCGGAAGTATTCGAAGTAATAAGCGTTCCAGGTGTTCTATGTTTATCAAGATTTTCAAACACTTGTTTTTTAATATCCAAACGTTCAACTACAACCTCAATAATCCAATCTGCAGTTTTCACTTTAGAAATATCGTCTTCCAAATTTCCGGTAGAAATACGTTTTGCAAAATCCTTGTGGTAGAGCGGGGCAGGATTACTTTTTATGGCTTTTTGCAAATCGTTATTTACAATTCTATTGCGGACTACTTTATCTTCTAGTGTAAGTCCTTTTTTCTTTTCATCATCATTAAGTTCTCTAGGAACAATGTCCAACAATAGCACTTCCACGCCAATGTTAGCAAAATGGCAGGCTATACCACTTCCCATAATTCCGGAACCGATTACCGCTACTTTATTAATTCTTCTTTTTGACATATTATATTGTTTTTTCTGAATCGTATATTTTCTTTGAATTGATCAATTCGTTGATTGTGTTTGCCACTTTTCTAAATGTGTGTAAGTCTTCCACAGAAACATTTTTTTGTACTGCTTCGTCAAAACCTAAAACCACACCTTTTGAAAATTCACGCATTTCTTTACCAAAAGCAGTTAAGTGGATTAAAACACCCCGACCATCTTCTGGATTAGGTTTACGCTCTATCAATCCTTTATGTTCCATAGCTTTTAGAGTTCGTGAAAGGCTTGTAGCTTCCATTCCCATTTTAGGCCCAAGTGCAGTGGAAGGTGTTCCTTCTTCAGGATCAATACTTATAAGCGCAAAACCTGTTGCCATCGTACTTCCTTTTTTTCCAGCTTCTTCATTATACATTTTTGTGACATTCATCCACGTCGATCGTAGAATGTAATCTATTGTTTTTTCCTTCATTAATATATTTTGAAAAAGTAGAATTCCAAATATACAAAAATTTATTATGCACGCATAGTAAATAAATGTTATTTATTTGTTAGGAAATTACGTTTAGGCTGAAACAAATTTCAACCCAACAATCGAAAGTATAAGTGTGGAAAGGAAGAAAACACGCCAAAAAGTAGCTGGTTCGTTAAAATAGAAAATGCCTACCAATACCGTTCCCACGGCGCCAATGCCAGTCCAGACTGCATAGGCGGTACCAATTGGAAGCGTTTTTGAAGCTTTAATTAATAAGAACATACTTATAAATAGGCATAGTAAAAAACCGCCGAACCAAAATTTAGATTCCCAGCCCGAGGTTTCTTTTACTTTTCCTAAACAAGTTGCGAAGCCTACTTCGAAAAGGCCAGCTGTTATTAGCAGAAACCAATTCATATTTTTTTATGAAGTGTGCCCATAAATCTTATCATACAAATCTTTGTACTGTGCCTTAATCACCTTTCGTTTCATTTTCATCGTGGGTGTTAATTGTCCACCTTCAATACTCCATATATCTGGTGTTAGCTCAAATCTTTTAACCTTTTCCCATTTACCAAAACGTTCGTTGTAAAAATCTACTTCTTTTTGGATGCGGTCTATCACCGCTTGGTTTTTAACCATTTCTTTAGGATCAGATGGTATGTCCCTGCCTTTTTTTGTTCCCCACTCTTTTATAAAATCAAAATCGGGCTGGATAAGCGCTGCAGGCATTTTTTCACCTTCGCCTACAACCATTATTTGGTCAATAAAACGCGATTGTTTCATTGCGTTTTCCAAAAGTTGGGGAGCTACATATTTTCCGCCGCTGGTTTTGAACATTTCTTTTTTACGGTCGGTTATTTTTAAAAACCCTTCGCTGTCAACCTCACCAATATCGCCTGTATGGAAATAGCCATCTTTCAATACTTCTTCAGTCTGCTCTGGATTTTTATAATAACCAAGCATTACTTGCGGACCTTTGATTAAAATTTCGCCGTCTTCTGCTATTTTTATTTCAGTTTCTTTTAAAGCCTTTCCAACAGTGCCAATTTTAAACCCGTGGTTGCGCATATCATTTACTGAAACTACAGGAGACGTTTCAGTAAGTCCATAGCCTTCCATAACAGGAATTTCGGCAGCATTAAATATACGTGCCAAGCGCGGTTGCAATGCGGCACTACCAGAGGCAATAGCCTTTAGGTTTCCACCCAAGGCCTCCTGCCATTTGCTAAAAATTAATTTTCGGGCAAGCTTTAATTTGGCTTCATACCACCAACCATTTTGACCGTAAGGTTCGTATTTCAAACCCAGCTCAATGGCCCAGAAAAATAAATTTTTCTTTATTCCAGTAAGTTCAGCGCCTTTTGCATAAATTTTATCGTACACTTTTTCAAGCAGCCGCGGAACAGCACTCATCACCTCTGGCTTAACTTCTTTCAAGTTATCACTGATGGTGTCAAGCGACTCAGCAAAGTGAATTTCTACCCCGCAGTATTGATACATATAAAGCAACATTCTTTCATATATGTGGCAAACTGGCAAGAAGCTCAATGCTTTTGATTTTCCGAGATCGATAGGAAGTCGTTCTGCACTGTATTTTGCATTCGAAGAAATATTTTTATGTGAAAGCATTACACCTTTCGGTTTTCCAGTAGTTCCCGATGTGTATATTAAGGTAGCCAAATCATCTTCGTGAATTACTTCTTTTCTTTTTTCAACTTCCTCTTGATTGCTGTCGTCTTTTCCTAATTCCAAGACTTCACTCCAGTTTTTTGCACCTTCAACTTGATTAAAGGTGTATACTTCTTTTAATGATGGTACATTTTCACGAATTTTTTGCACTTTGTCGTAAACCTCTTTGCACGATACAAAACAGTAAATTGCTTCACTATGGTTGAGTACGTATTCGTATTCATCTTCTGAAATGGTTGGATATATAGGTACATCTTGTGCGCCAGTTTGCATTATCCCAATATCGCAAACGTTCCACTCTGTGCGATTGGTCATGGATATAACGGCAATTTTATCATTTGGCTTAATGCCCATCCGCAATAATGCGCGGCTTATGGCATTGGATTTATCTATATATTCTTGTGTGGAAATACCCTTCCATTCACCATTATACTTGGTTACAAGTGCTTGTTCTTGGGGATATTTTTCCAGTTGATAGTATGGGAAGTCGAAGAGTCTTTTTGGATCGTTCATAGTAGTGTTCTTAAGGAAGTGAAAATAATAAATTTATTTTAGTTTCCCTCTGAAAAGAAAAAGGAATGACTCGCAGAGCCATTCCTTAAATATACTTAATTTTTAAAAAACAGAATTACTAAAAAATCACTGATTTATTTTTTTTTTTTGAAGCCAAGCATGGGCATTTACAAAAGCTTCAACCCAAGGCGAAACTTCATCATTCTTTCTGTCTTTGGGGTAATGTGCCCAGTTCCATGGAAATGTAGAACGTTCCAAATGCGGCATCATTACTAAGTGACGGCCTGTTTTATCAGTCAGCATTGCTGTATTGAAATCACTGCCATTTGGGTTTGCAGGCAAAGCATCGTACCCATATTTCGCTACAATATTGTAATGCGATTCTTTATTTGGGAAACTGAACTTCCCTTCACCGTGTGCAGACCATATTCCCAAAGTACTTCCCGCCATAGAAGAAAGCATCACAGAATTGTTCTCCTGAATTTTTACAGAGGTAAAAGTGCATTCAAATTTTCCAGTGTCGTTATGAAGCATTTTGGGCTTTTCATTGTCTTCGGGATTAAGCAATCCGAGTTCTATAAAAAGTTGGCAACCATTACAAACGCCAAGCGAAAGTGTATCGTCTTTTGCAAAGAAATTCTTTAAAGCTGTATTCGCCTTTTCGTTGTACAGAAACGAACCTGCCCAGCCTTTTGCACTTCCCAAAACATCGCTATTGCTGAAACCACCAACGGCTACTAGTAATTTTATATCTTCCAGATCTTCACGGCCTTCAATAAGGTCGGTCATATGCACATCTTTTACATCAAAACCGGCTAGGTGCATCATATAAGCCATTTCACGCTCACTGTTGCTTCCTTTTTCGCGGATTACTGCGGCTTTAGGGCGTCCTCCCCCGACCCCTCCGAGGGAGGGGAGCTTGCCTGTGAAATTCTTTGGAAACTCAAAAGTTAAGGGTTGGTTTTTATAATTGTCAAAACGTTTCTTGGCAAGTTTTTCCCCGCTTTGGTTTTTATCGAGCAAATACGAAGTATTGTACCATACATCGCGCATTTCAGGAATGCTGAAGGTGAGTTCTTCGGAATTGTTTTTTATTTGAAGTATTTCATTTTCTGAAACCGTTCCAATTTTTTTGAAATCGATATTCTTTTCAGTAAGCATCTTTTCAACTGAAACATTTTCGGAAGCTTGAATCACAACGCCGGCATTTTCAGCAAATAGCAATTTCACCATATCACTTTCACCTAAACCTGAAAGATCCAGATCTGCACCTAAGTTAACATCGGCAAAACACATTTCTAGTAAAGTAGTTATCAATCCACCTGAAGCAACATCATGTCCAGCTAAGATTTTTCCTTCTTTAATTAGTTCCTGTAAAGTGTTGAAAACAGTCTTCACATAGTCTGCACTTTTTACATCTGGAGCTACATTTCCGATTGAATTCAGAACCTGTCCAAAAGAAGAACCGCCTAATTTAAACTCATCCTGTGAAATATTGATGTAATAAATACTACCACTCCCGACGCTTCGGGGTTTTTGTAGAACGGGCTCAACCACTTTTTTAATATCATTACAATTCCCGGCTGCAGAAATAATTACGGTACCGGGAGAAATCACTTCCCCGTCTTTATATTTCTGCTTCATTGAAAGTGAATCTTTTCCAGTTGGAACGTTGATTCCCAAATCAATTGAAAATTCTGAAACAGCTTTAACTGCTTCGTATAATCGAGCATCTTCACCTTCATTATTACAGGGCCACATCCAGTTTGCAGAAAGTGAAATGCTTTTTAAACCATCTTTTAACGGAGCCCAAACAATATTGGTTAAAGCTTCAGTGATTGCATTTCGCGAACCTGCAGCGGGATTAATTAGTGCAGTTAGCGGCGAATGACCTATAGAAGTAGCAACGCCTTCTTTTCCGTGGTAATCTAGTGCCATAACGCCACAATTGTTCAAGGGTAGTTGCAATGCGCCAGCAGTTTGTTGCTTTGCAACGCGCCCCGTAACACATCGATCCACTTTATTGGTAAGCCAATCTTTACAAGCTACCGCTTCTAGTTGAAGTACTTGCTCTAGATATTCTTTAATTTTTGAAACCTCATACTCAGGATTTTTATAATTCCTGTTTATGGTTTTATCTTTCATTATGGTTTTTGGCGAACTACCAAACATATCTTCCAAAGCGAAATCCATAGGTTTTTCGCCATTTTTGTTTTCAAAGCAGAAACGTTTATCGCCAGTAACCTTTCCAACCTCATACATTGGGGAACGTTCTCGGTCTGCAACCTTCTTCAGCTTTTGAATGTTTTCTTCTCCAATAATCAAACCCATTCGTTCTTGACTTTCGTTCCCCATAATTTCCTTTGCGGATAGGGTAGGGTCGCCAATTGGAAGTTTATCCAATTCAATTTTACCGCCTGTATCTTCAACGAGTTCGCTCAAACAATTTAAATGTCCTCCAGCGCCGTGATCGTGGATGGAAACAATTGGGTTTTCATCACTTTCAACCATTGCGCGAATTGCATTTGCGGCACGTTTTTGCATTTCTGGGTTGCTTCGTTGAATGGCGTTTAGTTCAATTC
The DNA here is from genome assembly GCA_937125455.1 of uncultured Aequorivita sp. Taxonomy (GTDB): domain Bacteria; phylum Bacteroidota; class Bacteroidia; order Flavobacteriales; family Flavobacteriaceae; genus Aequorivita. Next base: position 121,105 of record CAKZLK010000059.1, on the reverse strand, counting down.
CGCTGCTAAACTCACCTGTATCTGCAGAAGAAACCGCGGCACCGCCCATTCCGATTCTGTAATTTTCACCACCCAGAACGACTATTTTGTCTCCTTCGTGTGGTTTACCTTTAATGGCTTGGCTTGCTTTTCCATAACCAATTCCGCCAGCAAGCATAATCACTTTGTCAAAGCCCAGTCTGCGAGCTTCTTCTTCGTGTTCAAAAGTCAATACAGAACCTGCAATCAATGGTTGTCCAAATTTGTTTCCAAAATCAGAAGCACCGTTGCTAGCTTTTATCAAAATATCGAGTGGGGTCTGATATAACCAATCACGCTCTTTCATACTTTTTTCCCAGGGACGATTCTCGTCTAATCTTGAATAGGAAGTCATATAAACGGCAGTTCCAGCCAAGGGCAAAGAACCTTTTCCTCCAGCTAAGCGATCTCGAATTTCACCACCACTTCCTGTTGCGGCACCGTTAAAAGGCTCTACGGTTGTTGGGAAATTATGGGTTTCAGCTTTAAGTGAAATTACACTTTCAAAATCTTTTTCATCATACCAATCAGGCTTATCAGCCGTTTTTGGAGCCCATTGTTTCACTTTTGGGCCTTTTACAAATGCAACATTGTCTTTATATGCCGAAACAATATCGTTTGGATTCGTTTCTGAAGTTTTTTTGATGAGTTTGAAAAGGGAAGAAGGCATTTCCTTACCATCAATTTCAAAAGTTCCGTTGAAAATTTTGTGGCGGCAATGCTCGCTGTTAACTTGGCTAAATCCGAAAACCTCACTGTCGGTAAGATTTCTTTCAATTTTTTTTGAAAGATTTTCCAAATATTCAATTTCTTCAGAATTTAAGGCTAAGCCTTCTTTTTGGTTGTATTCAGAAATATTCTCAATTTCTAGAATAGGTTCGGGTTGAATATGAATATCAAAAATATCTTGATCCAATTGCTGGAACTTTTGCGATAGCATTGGATCGAAGGTTCTTTTTTCAATTGCACTATTATGAAATTCCTCAATTCGAATAACTCCATCGATCCCCATATTTTGTGTAATCTCCACGGCATTAGTACTCCATGGCGTAACCATTGCGGCGCGGGGGCCAATAAAAAAATCCGCCGAGTTTGTGGACAGGACGGGTTTCTTTATAGTAGGTTGGTTGCCAAAAAGCCACTCCAACTTTTTATTATTTTCTTCTGAAATTTTTCCGTGGGTTTGGACAGCAAAAACAGTGTTTTCAATGTTCCCAAAAAAGTGAATCATCCTTTTGATTATTAGTTCATTTTTGAAGCTGCAAAGGTAACTAAATTTAAAATATTTTAAATCCCAACAGCGCTATTTGTTAAAAATTGAAAAAAATCGGATAAGTCAATAATTTATATTTTTCAAGAAGAATTAATATAGTATCTTGTCGAACTTTAATCAATAAAACATTAAACATTAAACAGATGAAACAAAAAAAATTACTTTCAGCAATTTTGTTATTGCTAAGTATTGGTTTATTTGCTCAAGAAAAATTTCCTCCAGAGCAAGTAATTTTAGGAACTTTTGTTGGGCAAACGATGCCATTGCGTGACTTTCCAACAATGCCTTATAATCTTAATTTGGATCCGCAAACTTTGACGGTAGTACCAAACGAATCTAACACACAACTTGAAATCAACGAGGTTCCTCCAACAATTATTGATAATATTCAAAAAACAATCGGAGGTATTGCCACAAGGCCTATTGAGCAAAATTTTATAGGAGCATCTTCATTTGAGTCTGGTTTTTTTCCGCCAGATCCAACAGGAGCAGTTGGTCCTAACCACTATGTTCACTCTGTTAATTCACTCGTAAAGATTTTTGATAAAAGTGGAAATTTATTGGTGGGGCCAGTTTCCCTTGGAACCTTTCTTGGCTTTGGTGGAAACAGTGGTGACCCTATTGTTCTATACGATCAATTAGCAGACAGATGGCTTGTTAGTGAATTTGGAAGTATTAACGGAGGAAATTCTTTAGCAGTTGGAGTATCTGTCTCTAGTGACCCTGCGGGTGCTTACAATGTGTATCAATATTCTTTCAGCGGTTTTCCAGATTATCCACACTATGCCGTATGGCCGGATGCTTATTACGGAACAGTAAATTTAGACGGAGCTACAACCCGTGCTTTTGCATTGGATCGTGACGAAATACTTAACGGAGGCCCTAATCCTGCAATTGTAATATTTTCACTTCCCGGAATTGTTGTGAATCCAAACCAGGTAAAGAGCCCAGAAGCGGCTAATCTTTTAGGAACAACCATAGCACCAAACACTCCTGGGTATGTTACATATCTTCAAGATGATGCTTGGACTGGAGTATCAAATGATCACTTAAAAGTTTGGGAGATGGATATGGATTGGACAACTCCGGCAAACTCTACTATTTCAGCACCACTTGAAATTCCTACTGATCCTTTTGATGCAGGTGAGCTTTTTGGACAAGGTGCAATAGATCAGCCTGGGACTAATCAAAAACTTGCCGGACATGGTGGTATAATTTCTTTTGCCGCTAATTATAGAAGTTTTCCAGACCATAATTCTTGGCTTATAACTTTTAACACCTTTATTGATAACGATCAAACAGGTGGTATTAGATGGATAGAATTAAGAAATGATAGTTCAAACCCTTGGTCAATTTACCAAGAAGGCACTTATGCCCCAGCTGATGGAAATAGCCGCTTTATGAGTAGTTCTGCAATGGATATTTATGGAAATATTGGACTTGCATATAGTATTGGTAGTTCTACGTTGCCGGTCGGTATTCGTTATACAGGTCGTTTTGATGGGGATCCTTTAGGAACCATGACAGTAGCGGAAACCACTATTGTTAATGGAGTAGGGGTTCGAACCAATACCTATAGATATGGTGATTATGGTCATACCACTATGGATCCAGATAATTTTACTTTCTGGCATACTGCTGATTTCTTTTCCTCCAACAATGCTTGGAGAACTCAAATAGCTGCTTTTAGAATTTCAGGTGGCTTTACTGCAGATGTAGGAGTGAATGCAATACTTCAACCCGAAAATGGTCAACTAACAAATGCTGAAACCGTTCAAGTTAGTTTAAGAAATTATGGATCAGCCTCACAAACAAACATTCCTATGGAGTTGCGTGTTGATGGTAATTTAGTAGCAAGTGAAACTTTTAATGGAACAATTGCTTCAGGAGACGATGCTACCTATACTTTTGCACAGACCGTAGATTTATCCACTCCAGGACAAACCTATAATATTGAAGTAAAAACCAATTTATCTGGCGATGAATTTCCTTCTAATGACCCATACAACAAAGATGTTACGAATCTTTTGTTAAATGATGTTGGAGCTATAGCAATAACAGCTCCAGTTACTGGACCAGAATTAGGTAATGAAACTATTACGGCAACAATTAAAAACTTTGGCGCCTCAGCGCAATCAAATTTTGATGTACAATATAGTGTTGACGGTGGAACACCAGTTGTAGAAACATATACAGGAACTATTGCTGCTGAACAAGAAGCGAGCTATAGCTTTACTCAAACTGCAGATCTTTCTGCTTTGGGAGTTTATAATATTACTGTATCAACTTCTTTAACAGGTGACGGGAATCCTACAAACAATGCTGTTACTTCTCAAGTTGAAAATTTAATTTGCCAGCCAGCTATGAACTGTTCGGCGGGTCACGGTTTCCGATTGTTCTCAGTAGCGGAGATCAATAATGCTTCGGGCTGTGATGGGTATAGTGATTATACGAATTTAATAGCAAACCTAGAACCAAATAGCACTACGCCCTTGACTGTAACAACAAATCATGGTGGTCAATTTATAAAAGTTTGGATTGATTATAACGATGACTCAATTTTCACAACTGATGAGGTTGTTGTAGATAACGTTCAAATTGCACCAGGACAAGGACCTGGAACTTATACTGAAACAATGGATTTGGTTGTTCCAACAGGAGCAGCAGTTGGTGAACACCGAATGAGAGCCAAGTCTAACTGGAATTCTCCTGTACCACAAGATGGATGTGAAGAAACCTTTTTCGGAGAAACAGAAGACTATACAGCTAATATTGGTTCATTGGGTATTGATGATATGTCCATTAGAAATGGTGAATTATTAATAACCAGTACAGACAATAAGCATTTTGATATATCTCTAGTGTCAGATTATGAAGGTATGGGCTATATTTCTGTTTATAACATGCTTGGCCAAGAATTAGGCATCAAGCCTATTGGAAAAGTAGATGGTGCCTATAACTTAAAACTCGATATGTCCTTCGCTGCAAGTGGAGTGTATTTGATTAAGGCTGGTGGTCAAACTACCAAAACAATCAAAACTGCAAGAATAATTGTAAAATAATTTAAAAGCAATTTTCATAAAGTTACCGTCCCAAAATTAATTTGGGACGGTTTTTTTTTAACTAAAAAAAAGTTTTAAACTTTAGAATTATTGTTGAATAAAATATTGATTTGTAGTTAAAATTATATAAGATATATCCTGTATCTTACAGGCCTCTTTCAAAAAATTAAAATATGAAATTAAAAAAATTACTATTAGCAATCTTTCTATTATTCGGAATTGGGCTATATGCCCAACAAACTTATGCGCCAGATGAGGTTATCATCGGAACTTTTATAGGAAAAACAATCCCTTTACGTGAATATGCGCTTCAAGAAGAAGAGCACAATCAGAGCGTAAAAGATATTAAAGTGGTTACTAATAGATCACGTTACAATCCACAGGTAAATGCAGGAGCATTGCCTTTTGGAATAGACCAAAACGTTCAAAGAGATTTTGGTGAAATCCAAACCCGCGCCATAGAGCAAAATTTTATTGGAGCATCATCTTCTGAGTCAGGTTTTGTACCACCCGATCCAACAGGTGCGGCTGGTCCCAATCATTATGTACACTCTGTAAATTCCATTGTAAAAATTTTCAGCAAAACAGGTACCTTACTAGTAGGCCCTGTTTCCCTGGGAACTTTTTTGGGAATTGGTTCAAATTCAGGTGACCCGATTGTAATGTACGACCAATTAGCGGATCGCTGGTTTGTAAGTGAATTTGGTTCTTCAGGAAATTCGCTCGCCATTGGCGTTTCAGACACTAACGATCCAACCGGTGCTTACAATGTATATCAATATACCTTCGGAAGTTTTCCAGATTACCCACACTATAGTGTATGGCATGATGCTTATTATCTAACAGCGAATATTGGAACTACAAATAAGGTGTATGCCGTTGAAAGAGACGTAATGCTTGCTGGTGGAGCTAACCCTAAAATTGTTGGATTCCCACTTCCTGGAGTAACTCAAAACACAAACACTGTTCTAAGCCCAGAGCCTGCAAACCTATTGGGAACAAACTTTCCTGCGAATTCTCCAGGTTATGTAACCTATCTTCAAGACGATGGATGGGCTGGAGTGACATTTGACCATTTGAAAGTTTGGGAAATTGACTTGGATTGGGCAAACACTGCTAATTCAACAATTTCAGCACCTTTGGAAATCCCCACGGATCCTTTTAATTCTGTTTTTGCCCCTTTCGGTTCAGGGGATGTAGCCCAACCGGGAACACCTCAAAAAATTGATATGATTGGGGGGGTAATTTCCTATGCTGCTAACTACCGCAGTTTTACGGACCATAATAGCTGGGTTATTACTTTTAATACAGATATAGACAATAATGATACTTCAGGAATTCATTGGATTGAATTGCGAAATGATGCCTCAAACCCTTGGTCCATCTTTCAAGAAGGAACCTACGCACCCGCTGACGGCCAAAGCCGTTTTATGGGTAGCGCAGGTATGGATGCAGCAGGAAACATAGGCTTGGCCTTTAACGTTGCCAGCGCAACACTTCCAGCGGAAATTCGATATACAGGAAGATTTAATGGTGATCCTTTAGGACAAATGACCGTTGCAGAAACACAAATAATTCCAGGTGCAGGTGTACAAACATTTACCAATCGATTTGGTGATTATTCACATCTAACAATGGATCCAGATAATTTCACATTTTGGCATACTGCTGAATATTTTTCATCAAATAATAACTGGAGAACACAGATTGCGGCCTTTACATTGTCTGGAGGTTTTGCAAAAGATGTTGGTGTTAATGCACTAATTCAACCAGTGAATGGAATTTTGACAAACTCAGAAACCGTTGAAGTAAGTATACGAAACTTTGGAACCAATCCACAAAGCAATATTCCTTTGGAACTTCGTGTGGATGGCAATTTAGAAGCTTCCGAAACTTTTAATGGTACAATTGCAGCTGGAGCAACCGCAACCTATACCTTCACACAAACGGTTGATTTGTCAACTTCTGGGCAAACCTATTCAATAGAAGTTAGAACCAATTTATCTGGAGATGAATTTCCTGCTAACGATCCGTACACAAAGGATATTACAAACCTTGTAGCAAATGATGTTGGGGCAATAGAAATTACGGCTCCAGTTTCTGGGTCAGGATTGGGTAATAATGAAACCATTACCGCCACAATCAAAAATTTTGGAGCTACTACACAATCAAATTTTAATGTGCAATATGTAATAGATGGTGGAACACCCGTAGTTGAAACATTTGCTGGACCGATAGCTTCTGAGCAAGAAATGACATATAGTTTTACTCAAACGGCAGATTTTTCTGCTTTGGGAACATATAACTTAACTGTATCCACTTCTTTGGCTGGTGATGTCAATACATCTAACGATGCAGTATCTACCGTGATTGAAAATATTTTATGCCAACCAAGTATGGATTGCTCTTTAGGAGATGGTTTCCAATTATTTTCAGTAGCAGAAATAAATAATCCATCAGCTTGCGAAGGCTATGGCGATTTTACGAACTTAGTTGCTAATCTAGCTCCAGATAGCACAAACGAACTTACCGTTACCACTGGTTACGGTGATCAATTTGTAAAAGTTTGGATTGATTTCAATGATGACTCTATTTTCACAGCAAATGAGGTTGTTGTAAACAATGTTGAGATTGCTTCTGGTCAAGGTTCAGGAACTTATACAGTTACTATGGATCTAGTTGTACCAGCAGGAGCTGCATTAGGACCGCATCGTATGCGTGCAAAAACCAATTGGGATGGACCTGTCCCAAATGATGCATGTGAAGAAACCAGTTTTGGTGAAACAGAAGATTACACAGCTAACATTGGTACGCTTGGTGTAGATGATTTTTCCGTACGTAATGGCGAATTGATAATTACTACCGAAGGGAACAAACAATACGAAGTAAACTTTACAACAACCTATGACGGTGCGACATATCTAGCCGTTTATAATATGTTGGGCCAACAGCTAAAAGTGAAAATGATTGATAAGTTAGGCGATGCTTATAAAGCTAAACTTGATATGAGCGAAGCAGCCAGTGGCGTATATATTGTGAAAGTTGGTGGAACAAACACAAAATCCTTCAAAACAGGAAGAATTATTGTTGAATAAATTTTTGAATACTGAAAGTATTTTAAAAAAAAGAGCGGGTTTTACCCGCTCTTTTCTTTTTTTTTAAATAAAATAATTACTCTTTTTTCTGAAGTAATGAAATATAAAACCCATCAAATCCGCTTTTGCTGGGCATAATTTTTTCTTCACTCAACAGTGTAAAGTTTTTACCTTCTTCTCTAGCTAAAAAAGCTTTCACTTGCATTTCATTTTCGGAAGGAAGAATAGAGCACGTGGCATAAACCAATTGGCCACCCGGCTTCACCATTCGGGAATAGCTATCCAGCAGTTCTCTTTGTGTTGCACGAATCTTATCCATAAATTCTGGTTGCAATTTCCACTTTGCGTCAGGATTTCTTTTCAGAACACCCAGACCAGAGCAGGGCGCATCAATTAAAACTTTATCGGCTTTGTCAATTAATTTTTTTATCACCTTCGTGGAATCGATAACGCGCGTTTCAATATTGAAAATATCATTTCTACGTGCACGGCGTTTCAGTTCGTTGAGCTTGTTCTCATAAATATCCATCGAAATTAGTTGCCCCTTATTTTCCATCATAGTTGCAATGTGAAGACTTTTACCACCAGCTCCAGCACAAGCATCAATCACACGCATGCCAGGTTTCGGATCGAGAATTTCTGCAACTTTCTGCGAAGAAGCATCCTGCACTTCAAAAAATCCATTTTTGAATGCATCGGTTGTGAAAACGTTTCCACGTTCTTTCAACTTTAAGGCATCGGGATATCCTTTTAGAACTTCGGTTTCAATCTCTAAATCAGCTAATTCATTTTGAAGGTTTTCAACAGTCGTTTTTAAAGTATTTACACGCAATACTACATCGGCTTGTTGGTTTAAAGCTGCAATTTCCTTATCCCATTTTTTGCCCAATTCTTTATGTCCCAAGTCATCCAGCCAATCAGGGATGGATTCACGATACTTTCTAATTTTTGACAGCTCGTCAAATCTTCCTTTAATTCTGCGGGTTGGCGTATCTTCAAACTGTTTCCATTCTGGGATGGCAATTCCATTAAGCGTGGCCCAAACTGTAAATAATCTGAAAAGGTTTGGACGGTCAAAAGGTTCCCGTACTTCGGCAATTTCCGAATACAGCCGTTTCCAACGAACAATATCATAGGTAGTTTCAGCAATAAAACCGCGGTCGCGAGCGCCCCAGCGTTTATCACGTTTCAATGTGTTTTTCAATACTTTATCTGCTTGCTTGTTTTCATTGAAGATCAAGTCAAGAGAATCTATTGTGGCGAATACTAAGTTTCGGTGTAGTTTCATTTTCTGCGTTTTCGGTTGCAAAGGTATCACAATTTTAGACGTAAGATTTTAGATTTTAGAATTTACCTTTTGGAACTTTCAATTTATTCGTTCTAGTTTAAAGTTATGTCTATTTTTACCAAAAATTTGAATCTATGCGTTTTATAGTTGTAATCTTTGCTGTATTTGTTCTTTTTTCCTGCGAAAAGAAAACTGAAGTGGAATTTAATTCAGTAGAAATAACTCCGGTTTTTATAGATAGTTTAAGCATTCGCGCCATTAAGCCTTTGGACGAAAACAGGGTGTGGTTTGCCGCCGACAAAGGGAAAGTTGGTCTTATAGATGGCGATACTCCAAAACTTGCCGTTATAAAATATGGAGATTCGTTGCTTCATTTTCGATCCATTGCTGTTAATAAAGACGCTGTATTTGTTTTAAGTATTTCCAATCCTGCCGTACTTTATAAAATTGGTTTCAACGGTACTGATGCTACCAATATTGAAGAAGTTTATACCGAAAAAGGTGATAATGTTTTTTATGATTCCATGAAATTTTGGAATGAAAACGAAGGCATTGCCATTGGCGATCCCATTGAGAATTGCATGTCAGTAATAATAACTCGCGACGGCGGAAACACTTGGAAAAAACTTTCCTGCGATAACCTCCCGAAAGTTGAAAAAGGTGAAGCAGCCTTTGCAGCAAGCAATTCCAACATAGCAATTTTTGGCGATAACGCTTGGATTGCAACGGGTGGAAGAAAATCACGTGTTTTGCACACAACAGATAAAGGTAAAACGTGGGAAATTTTTGACACACCCATCATTCAAGGCAAAGCAATGACAGGCATTTTTAGCATTGATTTTAGAGATGAAAACAACGGGATTATTTTTGGTGGAAACTGGGAAGACAAACCTTTTAATGAAGGAAACAAAGCTGTAACCGTAAATGGCGGAAAAACATGGAAACTGATTGCCAATGGTAAAGAACCTGGTTATCGTTCTTCGGTAAAATATATTCCCGGAACTGAAGGTCAGGGAATTGTAGCAGTAGGTTCGCCAGGTATTTCCTTTAGCGGTGACGGTGGTAAAAATTGGAAGCAACTTTCTAAAGAAGGCTTTTTCGCAATTGAATTTGTGAATGACAGTATTGCCTTTGCTTCGGGGAATAATAGGATTTCCAAATTGGTTTTCAACAAATGATTTTATAGTAATTTTTTAACGAATTATATTATCATTGCATTTGTAAAAAGAATCCCAAATTTATACCTAACCAATGAAAATTTTAAACATTACTCTCCTTCTACTTTCTATTATTTCATTAACAAGTTGTGCTTCAGGCTATAAAACAATTCAGCCAAAAATAATAAACTACCTATCTAACAATGCCGATAATGGTATAAAAATGGAATATAAATATGATCTTCTCTACAAAAAGTATGCAAAAAAGGAGGTCAAAAAAGGCATTAAATTAGTTGCTGTTAAAATAACGAATGAGTCAGATAAAGAAGTGATGTTCGGAAAAGATATAAAATTGACTTACGAAAATGGAGCTGATGTTCAGATTCTTGAAAACGAAAAGGTTTTTAAAACGCTTAAGCAAAGTCCCGCGTCCTATCTTTTTTATCTCTTGCTTTCCCCTGTAAATTTTTATACAACAACATCCAGTTCTTCAAGTAATGGGTATCAGGAAAGCACCTCTTCCTTTCCTATAGGCTTAATTCTTGGACCAGGTCTTGCTGGTGGTAATATGATTGCTGCAAGCTCTGCCAATGCAAATTTTAAATCAGAACTATTGATTTATAATATTAATGGTGTTGTGATAAATCCAGGTGAAACCAAATATGGATTAATTGGAATAGATTCCAATTCCTACGATGCTCTAAAAATAAAAGTGGAATAGAAGAAGTGTTTTCACTATTGGATTTGTGAATAATAGTATTTCTTTTGCAATGGCAACTATAGGGCTTCTACACTAGTTTTTAAACCTTTTCTGTAAGAACTATTTCGGTATTATCGTTTTTCGGTAATAGGACTTGTAGTAAAATAGCAATTCCCATAACCAACGCACAACCCACTAGGTTCAGCCATAAATAGGGCATAAGGTCTATATACCAGAAGTAGATGATGATTACTTGGGTTATGAGCGCCGCAATAAAAACAGCTTTGCCTCGAACGTATTTTATAAAAAACGCAAGTAGAAAAATCCCTAGAACATTTCCGTAGAAAATGGAACCTATAATATTTACCAACTGTATAAGATTGTCGAAAAGATGTGCAGAACAAGCTACTATTATAGCAACTATTCCCCATAAAAGTGTAAATCCACGAGAAGCTGTAACATAGTGCTTTTCCCGTTTTCCGGGAACGTTTCTCTTGTATAAGTCAATAGCTGTAGTGCTTCCCAAGGCATTCAATTCTGAAGCGGTTGAGGACATTGCTGCACTCAAAATTACCGCTAATAGCAAACCAATCAGTCCGCGTGGAAGATTGGTTAAAATGAAGTGGATGAAAACATAATCCTTGTCGTTGGTTTCCGCATTTGGATTTGCTTTTTTGATTATTGTAACTGATTGTTCGCGTAACTTGTTTTCGGAATCATTGAGTTCTTTTATTTTTTGAACATAGTTTTGTTTTTCAAGCTCGTTTTCTGCTTTCGCATAATCAATTTGTGTTGCAGCAAGCTCTTTGTCTATTGCATCTTTTTTTACTTCCAAAGCCTTGTATTCCCCAGCATACACAGAACTATTAACGTCCTTCACTGCTGCGGGATTAAAATGCAGTGGTGAAGCATTAAATTGATAAAAAACGAAAACCATAATCCCTACTAGCAAAATGAAAAACTGCATCGGTACTTTCAGCAGTCCATTCATTATCAGGCCCATTTGGCTTTGTTTTACACTTCTTCCCGAAAGATAACGCTGTACTTGGCTTTGGTCGGTTCCAAAATAGGAGAGTGCCAAAAAAGTTCCACCAATAATTCCACTCCAAAAGGTGTATCGATTATCAAAATCGAATGAGAAATCGAGTATGTCCATTTTCCCATTGGCACCAGCAATTTCAAGCGCTTTCGAAAAAGTTATGTCCAGAGGTAAATAATTCAGGATCAATAAAAAGGCAATCAACATTCCAAAGAAAATAACTGCCATTTGTTGCTTTTGTGTAACGCTTACAGCTTTCGTTCCGCCACTTACAGTGTAAATAATTACAAGTACACCAATGATTATATTTAAATAAACTAAGTTCCATCCAAGTACTGCCGAGAGAATAATGGAAGGTGCAAAAATGGTAATGCCACAGGCAAGTCCGCGTTGAATTAAAAATAGGATAGCGGTGAGCGTTCGCGTTTTTTTATCGAAACGGCTTTCTAAATATTCATAAGCTGTATAAACATTGAGTTTATGGTAAATTGGTATAAAAACCAAACAGATAATCACCATTGCAATAGGAAGCCCAAAATAAAACTGAACAAACCCCATTCCGTCGTGAAAAGCTTGTCCCGGCGTGGAAAGAAAGGTAATAGCACTAGCTTGAGTAGCCATAACACTTAAGCCAATAGTCCACCAATGCGCGTTGCTTCCTCCTTTTAAATAATCGTCTACGTCTTTGTGTTGGCGCGATTTCCATGTGCCATAAAGCACGATAAAAAGAAGGGTTCCAATTAAAACGATCCAATCAATCTGCTGCATTTAGGCGAAGTTTTGCATTAGTAAATAAAACAGATAGATGTAAAAAGCATTAAGCAGAAGTACCACGGTATACTTCCATTTCCAAACAAATTTTTGTTTTTCTTCGTTCACCTTTTTAAAATTATTTTCCGATTGAAAGCATATTTGCAAACAATCGATAAGCTCCAGGAACTCCAGCTGGCAGTTCTCTGAAAAAGCTCAATCCTGTATAAATGTAATATCCTTTTCCGTATTTAGCTACCAATAACGAACCTTTTGTTTCGCCTTCACCTTTGTCGTGCATTCCGAGGATTGGTGTGAATTCCTTAGCCCATTTATCAGGAAAATAAAGTCCGCGCTCCTGTACCCAACCTTCAAAATCTTTTTGGGTTATTTTATTTGGGGTATTCAAAAGAGGATTTTCAGGAGAAAGAATTTTTACTTCTGAAAATTCATCCGTTACGCGATCCCGACTAAGTTTTAGGGAATAGGGAGCAAGATCTTCCGTTACCAAACCGCGATTGGTGTTGTATTGAACAATCATTGTTCCGCCATTTTCAACATATTTATTAAGAATAGGTTGTGCAAAAGTGAGTTCGGGAACGGTGTTATATGCCCGGATTCCAACTACAATTGCGTCAAAACGTTGAAGGTTTTCTTCAGTAATGTTTGAAGGTTCAATCGTTGTAACCGAATACCCAATCTGTTTCAAACTTTCGGGAATCGCGTCACCGGCTCCGTTTATGTAACCAATATTTTGTCCTTTTTTCTGAATATCAATCTTTGCAACTTTCGCTTCCGAAGGCAAAAGAACACTTTGATATGGAATGTGTTCATAGTCTATGGTAACCAGTTCTTTATCAAATACTTGGCCTTCTGAATTGATTTTCGCTCTTAAATAGCCTTCGCTTTGGCCGTTTGGCGGACTTACTGTGAAATTTAAAGTTTGTGTTTCACCATTTCTAGCAAGTTGAAATGATTGCATTGTTGGTTCAACTTTCCAACCTTCGGGATGTTGTAGGCTCACTGTTCCCGAAATGCTGTCTTTTCCAGCACGAACTATTACCGAAATATTTTCTGAGGCATTGCTTGCAAATATCAAGACCTTCTCAGGAATGGAAGCCGTAACTTCCGGAAGCACTTCCAGCGGACGATACACTTCGCCTTTCACGGGATCATTGAATTTATATATTATATTTTTTGTGAAAGGAATGGTTGTATTTCCAAATTGCAATTCAAAAACTAATTGCTCCAAAGGCGGCGTTTCTGGCAGGCCAATCAACTTTTCCGGCGCGACGTACATTCCCACGCTTCCTTTTTCATTCAGCCAATAGGGCGAGGAGTAGGGCGGGTTTTGTTTTTGGGAATTAACAGTAACTTCTATTTTCTTGTCATCATTAAAAGGTAATGCTTGAGATTCATTCCAAAGTGTTTTTCCTTCGGGATTTTGTATTGATTTTAAAGCTGCATCGCTTTTACCGCGATTAATAGCTTCAACATTGACTTTGAAATTTTGGTTTGGATTTACTGAATTTGCTTCGGAAGCAGCCTCAATAAAAATTCCGCCGCAATCTAAAATGAGTTGTTTTAGTTGTTCCAGTTTTATTTTTTTCCAATGCGCATCCTTTAAATTTGAAACTAGGGGATAAGCTTTCAACAATTTTGGCAGCATTTCCGAAGGATTTTTAAAATTGAAATTTTCTTCAAGTGGATTTAAAATAGCGCCGATTGCATTGCCGCCTTCCAACCTTGACCAGTTCGTATTTATTCCTTCAAATAAATTATTTTCCGAAGGTTTGCTTCCTTCTAAAATTTCCAAGTATTCTGTTTCAGCACCGCGCGAACCCGTGCTGCCAAAACCTTGTGATTTGTGCATACTTCTGCTTAAAGAAGCTATTTCGCCATTGGAAAGGCCGAGTTCTGGAAAATAGTTCCCCGTTTCAACCGAAACGAGTTTCGATTTATCTGCTTTATCAAATTTTTCTTTACTTCCATAGAACCACCACGAAGTGTTGAAAAACAATCGTTGTGGTTTCCAAACACCATATTCTTCAGCAGATTTCGGAAATTTTGATGCATTTCCAACCAAGTCAAAGGCCTCGATACTCAGCATGGCTGAAGCTGTATGATGACCGTGCGTAGTGCCTGGACTGCGATGGTCAAACCTATCAATAATAATATCCGGTTTAAATCTTCGAATGTTTAAAACCACATCACTCAAAACATCATTTCGGTTCCAAAATTCAAAAGTCTCTTCTGGATTTTTGCTATAACCAAAATCATTCGCACGTGTGAAAAATTGTTGTCCGCCATCCGTTCTTCGCGCTGCCAAGAGTTCTTGAGTACGGATAACGCCTAAAAGTTCACGCAGTTCAGGACCAATTAAATTTTGTCCCCCATCTCCTCGAGTGAGTGATAGATAGGCAGTATTGGCGTGTACATCATTCACTAAATAGGAAATAAGTCGTGTATTTTCATCATCTGGGTGGGCTCCAATATAAAGTACAGAACCAACAAAGTTGAGTTTTTGCAGGGAGTGGTATATTTCTGAAGCCGTAGGTTTTTTTGGGCCTTGTGCAGTGGCAGCTATTGTGAAAAATAAAAATAGGAGTCTGTAAAAAAATGTTTTTTGCATAAAAATGGTGCTGATTTATTGGAAACCTTTCAAAGATACTTATTTGTAAAAATTAATCGTGTGGTAGTTCTTCCTTATTTTTGTCAGCTTCGTTCAGTTGTTGCTCATAAAAATCATCGGCTTTTATGATGCTAACGCCTTTTTGGAGCATCATACTATTAGGGTAGGTCACAATTTCATTTTTAGTGGTGTGAAGAATTATATGAAATGTTTTGATATCTTCAATGATGCCTTCGCAAGGCATTTCTTTATCGTGGATTTTTATATAATCACCTATTTTGTAGGGAAATGTAAAGAACATAATTACACCACTGGTTATATTGCTTAGGATTGACCACTGTGCAAAAAAAGCAATCCCAATTACTGCAAATATCGAAGACATAACCAGTCCTAGGTTTCTAAAATCAACACCCCAGATTAATATAAGTCCCAAAACAATTAAAAAGAACACCGCAAAATCTACATGCTTCATAATTAGGCCTGTACGATGTTCAAGCCGCTCAATTTTTTTAGTAAAATTGCGAACTGTTCTTTTCAACATTAGTCTTAAGACTAACAAACCCACAATCAAAACAGCTGATTCTATTAGTTGTAGCGAATATTTTTGCAAATCCAATTCATTCATAAATCTAAATATTAAAGGCCCAAAGAATCTCGAAGATAAGTAAACTCATTTCCGTTTTTATTCCAATATGGAATGCGCATACGCTTCATTTTAGTTGCTGTGGTTTTAAGCCGTAATGTATCATTTTGGTCAGCTGCGTTTACTTCTTCCCATTTTTCTATTTCATAAGGAAATGTGCTATGGAAGAAAAGCATCAACTGCCGTTGCAAATCTGGATAATTTAAAGTGTAAATAGTAATTGAATCGCCCTGTTTGAGGCTAGCGAAAGCATTGTGTTCTTTTATTTCTTTGTGCTTAAGTCGCAAATATTCAAAGGAAGGAATAATCATTACATCACCTGTGGGTAATTCCTCAGGATTAATACGGACTAGATTCCATAACTCGTTCTCTAACCATGTTTTCGGAAGTGAGAGAGTTTGGTCTGCTTCGCCTTCAAAATAAGAATGGCTCTCTATCTCAAAACTATCGCGATTGTTGAGCTGCATATAAACCTGTCCACACCATTCCTGAATACCATTGGTCACTTTCAGAGGATGGCCCGTTTCTGAAATGGGATTAAAAGTACTACTCATTATGGAATACGGATAAATACCTGTATTAAAGTTCTTCATTTGGTTCAGTTTCATAACTGAAATATTTTCTTCAAAAGCGTTGTTTGCTTTTACCTGTTCATTTGGCAGAAAATCCTCTGTCACAAAAATGTTTACTGCCGTACCTTGACGGATTTCCCCGTAACGCTCTTGCATGAGTTGATAAGAGGTGAGCTCTGCATTTCCATTGTACCAATAATCTTTAAACTCTTTTGAAACAGTTCTAGGGACTTCGGTTTTAGTTTTCTTTTTTTTATCTGGGATAGTTTCGGAACTGTTTTTTTCTTCTAGAGAATTACAACTGGAAAAGGCAATTATAGATACGTAAAGATAAAGAAATTTGAAATTGTTCATTTCTGGAAGATTTTACTCAAAAATACCAAAAATTCAACGGTCAGCAATCTCGCTTAACGTTTTATAAACAAGTCGTGTGGGAAGGCCCATTACATTAAAATAACATCCTTCAATTTTCTCGATGCCAATGTAACCTATCCATTCCTGTATACCGTAGCTTCCTGCTTTATCAAAGGGCTTATAGTTTTTTAAATAGTAATCTATCTCCTCTTCCGAAAGGGTTTTGAACCAGACTTTGGTAACATCATTCACGGTTTTTTGAAATTCCTTTGAAGTAAAGCAAACCGAAGTGATTACCTCGTGTATTTGTCCGCTTAAACTATGGAGCATTTGTTTTGCTTCTTCAGAATCCTTCGGTTTGCCGAGTGCTTTTCCGTTCAGCCAAACAATGGTGTCGCTTGTAATAAGAATATCATTTATTTGTAAGTCCGAAAAGACAGATGCTTTAAGTTGTGATAGGTAATTTGTTATTTCTGAATGGTTTAATTCTGAAGGATATGTTTCCTCAACTTCTTTCACTTGAATTGTAAAATCCAAATCCAGTTCCTTAAAAAAAGCGTGTCTACGTGGTGAACCGGAAGCGAGGATGATATTGAAATTTTTTAGTTTTTCGCGTAACATACTTTAAGAAATTGTAAATGAAAAGAGCGGTATTGAACAAATTCCCAAGAACATAATTATTTTTAAAAGATTCGAAAGAAATGCATATTCTCTCGGGGTTTCTGCATCCCAGGATTTTATACAGAAATATAGTAAAGGAGCAACGATTGCAAACAGGAAGTACAACAATAAAACTTGCTGATTGTATAGGTATTGATACATGTAAAACACAACTCCCAAAACCATGAATACACCTAGAAGAAATACTATTGTCATTGTTCTTTTTCTTCCAAGTGCAATCGCCAGTGTATTCATTCTGCCGTTTTTATCGCCGTTAATATCCTGCAAGTCTTTTACCACTTCGCGGATTAGGTTGATGAAAAAAGCAAACAGCGCATAGTGTAAAACAATTTTGAAAGTAGCTGATTGCGCAGTTTGGTTTTGCGTAGTTATTGCAGGAAGAATATCGAACAACGCAACAATTATTAAACTCATTGCCACCAAAAAGGAAACTGAAAGATTGCCAATTAAAAGCATACCCTTCAAATAGGAAGCATATAGATAAAGCAATGCTGAGAAAACTATAAAAAGAGCTGCAAAGCCAGGTTTTCCAATGCTGTTTGAGAGGTAAAAACCTATTACAACTCCAATTACATTTAAAATTATAAACAATCGATTTGCTGTTCTTTCCGATATCTTTTTGCCAATTAGCACTTTGCTAGGCTTATTGATTCTGTCAATCTCCACGTCATAAATATCGTTGATAATATTTCCAGCAGCGGCAATGCAAAGTGTAGCGATAACAAGTAGTGTAAAGTAAAAAGTATTTAAAGTAGTTTCTACGGTAATTGGATAGAACAAGCCATATTTTATAAAAATCTGCACCAAGGCAATAAAGAGTAGATTTTGGTAGCGGATTAGGTTTAGATACTTCAAAGTTTTAAGTTTCAGGTTTTCTTTTTACTGAATTCAGAGCTTAGTCATATTTAGCGCTCACACTGTTGGCTATCATCCATTTACCCTGAACTTTCAACACTTGTTCAATTACATCGCGAACGCAACCTTTTCCACCTTTTTTATGCGAAACGTATTTTGAAATAGCCTTAATTTCCTGAACAGCATCTTGAGGACAAGTCGGTAAGCCTACTCCCTGCATTATTTCAAAATCGGGAAGATCGTCGCCCATATAAAGAATGTTTTCTCTTTTTAGGTTATTGTTTTTTATATAATCCTCCAAGATTTTTGTTTTGTTATGCGCTCCCAAAAAGATGTCTTTTATTCCTAAGTTTTGCAAACGTACGCGAACACCTTCGTTAGTTCCGCCAGAAATAACGCATACATGAAAACCTTGTTCAACTGCAGTTTTAAGTCCGTAACCGTCCTTTATATTCATTGTTCGGAACATTTCGCCTTGCGTATTCACTTGTATGGTGCCGTCCGTGAGCACACCATCAATATCGAAAACAAATGTGCTTATGTGCTTTAGGTATTCTTTATAACTTTTTTCCATAGTTCTGCTTTAATTCCTCTGTAAACAATTCATAAAACTTTCTGTATGGACTGTCGCCCAACAAATGTAAATGTTTTTCAATTGTTTTTATATCGTTGCGTTTTGCGGGGCCAGTTTGCGCTTCTTCTGGTGAAAGGGTTTCAATTTTGGAAGCTGTTTCTGAGATTAGTGGTTTCAACAAATCGAATGGCAAATCTTCTTCTTTTAAAATTTTACTGCCAATTTGGTATAAATGATTGGTGAAATTATTTACAAAAACTGCCGCAAGATGTAGTTTGGCTCTTTTTTCTGAAGGAATTTCAACAACGTTTTCTGAAATTGTTTCTCCCAAGCGTCTAAGTAAATCCAAATCTTTTGGATTTTCTGCTTCAATACAGATTGGAATGTTTTTAAAATCCACTTTCCGCGTTTTTGAAAATGTTTGTAGTGGATAAAAAATTCCCCTTCTATTTTTACTTGAAAGCGCATCCATCGCAACACCCCCTGAAGTGTGAACTACCAATTTGTTTTGAAAAGGCAGGCTATCAGAAAAACTAGAAATGGCGTCATCGGGAATTCCGATAATGTAAATATCGCCTTCTTCTAATTTTGAAAGATCATCTGTAAACGAAATATTTTCAAAAGGTGAAATCATCTTAATATAATTTCTATTAAATACTTGATTTACAGTAATTTTATCTGTCCCATGTAAAGTATTTAATAAATGACTGTTCACGTTGCCAAACCCTAAAAAGACTACATTTATCATAAAGCGAAGTTAGTATTTTAAAAAATTATCAACGAAACACTTTGTGTTTTATGAGTTTTATTTCGCCGTCCTGTTCCAGTTGTTTGATGGCTCGTATTACAGTTTCTACTCGCTGTCCAGTTAAATCTGCTATTTGCTGTCGAGTTAGCTCTACTTGAAAAAGTTCTTCGGAACCGTATTTGCTTTTCAAAAAATCTATTAAAGCAAGGATTCTATGTTCTGGAGGGTGTACTGATATTTCTTTTAAAATCGTCGCTTTATAATAAAGCCGCTTTGCAAGTGCCTTGGTGAATTTTAAATTTATTTCGGGATTATTGGTTAATAATTCGAATAATTTAGATTTTGATAATTTGTATAATTCTGTAGCTTTTACTGCCGAAGCCGAAGCTGGATATTTGAAATCCGCAAAAAGGGGTGGCTCGCCAAAACTTTCACCATCATAAAAAATACCTTGAACAAATTCTTTTCCGTTTTCGTTATAATTGAACATTTTGACCTCTCCTGTTCTTATTTGAAAATAAAAATCAGCACGCTTTTTTTCTGAAAGGATAACTTCGTTAACGTCTATGTTTTCAATAGTTGCACCGTAATCCAACAATACATTTTTGGGAATCATAGTTTTATGATTTGCCTCATAAAATAGGGCCTGTTTCGGATTGTAAATTTACGCCATAAAAAACAAAACATTAATATATTATGAGAGTACTATCAATAAAATCATTGCAAAAGGAGTTTGAATACGACTATTATATGTACATTCCACTAACCATTATTTTGAATAGTTGTATTGGTTCTATCGCTGCAATGACCATATTGGCACAAGGTACCAGTTTAACTTCCGGGATCGAGTTGACACTTTGCGTATCTTTATGTATGGGTTACAATGCGGCGTTACTTGCTGGTTCAAATAAAAAAATTGCATTTTGGATGCTTGCTGTTAGTTTGATAGCAAACATGATGTTGATTTTAATAACTTTACTATAATAATATGTCCAAAAAGAATATAGAATCCCGTGAAGATGTGTCTTTACTTGTTCACACGTTTTATTCAAAAGTAAGAAAAGACGAACTTCTTGGGCCTATTTTCAACAGAATTATTACCGATTGGGAAACCCATTTGGAACTACTTACT
Organism: uncultured Aequorivita sp.; assembly: GCA_937125455.1. Lineage (GTDB taxonomy): Bacteria > Bacteroidota > Bacteroidia > Flavobacteriales > Flavobacteriaceae > Aequorivita. Next base: position 100,532 of record CAKZLK010000059.1, on the reverse strand, counting down.
GATTTCTGGGAAACAAACCTTTTCTTTGAGCGCAAATACTTTGGAAACCCACTACAAACTCACGTTGAAGTAGATAAAAAATGTGGAAACACTATCAATGAACTTCACTTCGGAACATGGATCAATCTTTGGCTGGAAACCATCAATGAACTTTTTGAAGGCGAAACGGCGCAGATTGCAATAAACCGAGCTAGAAATATGGGGACTTTTATGCATTTAAATATTCATGATGCTCGAAAATAAAGAACGCAAAAGAAATAATAGTTAACAGATTTCCGTAGATTAAATGGGAGCTATTTGTTATTTTTGCGCAAAAATTCCCTGTAATGCAAAAAAAGCTTGCCTCCGTTCTTTTCTCCACCCGTTTAACTGCAATTTTATTCATAGTTTTTGCCGTCGCAATGGCCGCAGGAACGTTTTTAGATGCATCAGCACAAAAGCCACCGACGCCCTATACAAGGGAGCTTATTTATAACGCTTGGTGGTTTGAAGCCATAATGGCGCTGTTTGTCGTGAATTTTGTTGGAAATATTTTTCGTTACAACCTTCACAAGCGTAAAATGTGGGCCTCTTTGTTATTGCACTTAGCTTTCATCTTTATAATTATTGGTGCTTTTGTAACACGTTATATTGGCTATGAAGGTATTATGCACATACGTGAAGGGCAGACCGAAAGCTCTATTCTTTCAGACAAAACCTATTTAAACGGTTTTATTGATGGTGATTATATGGTTGATGGCGTGGCACAAAGAAGACTTTTAAATCCAAAAAAATTAAACCTTTCCGAAAAGCTGGATAATGATTTCACTATTAAAACCGATTACAACCAACAGCCAATAACCATTAAATACAAGAATTTTATAAAAGGTGCAAAGGAAGGTTTAACCCCCAATGAAGATGGCGAGGAATTTTTAAAAATAGTTGAGTCAGGTGATGGTGAGCGACACGATCATTGGGTTAAGCTGGGTGAGGTTTCAAACATACACAATATAATTTTTGCAATAAATAAGCCCACTGAGGGCGCCATAAATATTAACTATTCTGACGATGGCAATTACACAATTTCCAGTCCTTTTGAAGGTAACTTTATGCGGATGGCTGATAAAATGCAAGGTGAAGTAGTTGCAGATAGTACACAACCATTGATGCTTCGTTCATTGTATAGAATGAGTGGTATTTCATTTGTAATCCCTGATCCGGTAACAAAAGGAGAGTTTGGAGTTGTTAAAGCGGGGGGCCGTGAGCCTTCAAATCAAGACGCCCTTATTTTGGAAGTTTCTTCAAAAGATGAAACAAAAACTGTAGCACTTCTAGGAGGAAAAGGAACTGCGCCAGATCCTGAAGAAGTTGAAATTGCCGGATTAAAAGTTTATTTGAGTTATGGTTCAGAAAAAATTGATATTCCTTTTAGCTTAACCCTTAATGATTTTATAGCAACAAAGTATCCAGGTACTGAAAAAGGGTATTCTTCATTCAAGAGTAAAGTGACCGTTATTGAAGCTGATAAACAACATTTTGACGCAGATATCTTTATGAATCATGTTTTGGATTATAAAGGTTATCGCTTTTTTCAAGCAAGCTTTGATCCAGATGAAGGCGGAACTATTCTTTCGGTAAATCACGATCGCTGGGGAACTTGGATAACGTATTTCGGTTATTTTCTGTTATATATTGGTTTAATGGCAATTCTTTTCAGTAAACACAGTCGCTTTGGTAAACTTGAAGAAATGCTGAACCGGATTAAGCGTAAGAAAAAGAGTATGATAACCGTATTGGTTTTTCTGATTTCTCTTTCGGGTATGGCGCAAGTAGCCAAAGAACCAGCACACACTACGGTTCCTAAACAGCAGATAGATTCCATTATAAAAGCCAATGCCGTTAGCAAGGAACACGCAGCTAAGTTTGGTAATTTAATTATTCAGGACAATGGGCGAATGAAACCCATAAACACATTTGCGAGTGAGCTATTACGAAAAATAAGTCGTAGCGACAGCTACGAAGGCTTGGATGCAAATCAGGTTTTTATTTCGATGACAGAATTCCCTAGGCTTTGGGTTGAAGTTCCCTTGATAGCCTTAAAAAGGGGTAATGACAGCATCCGTCATGTCGCTGGAGTACCAGATGGACAAAATGATATTGCGTTGTTAGACCTTTTTGATGCGAAGGGAAACTACAAGCTTGAACCCTATTTGGAAGCAGCTACTCGAACAACAAATCCAAACCAATTTCAAAAAGATTTTATAAAAGCACACGAAAATTTTTCACTTTTAAACGCTGCTTTAAGCGGAAGTGTTCTGAAAATATTTCCAATTCCAGATGATGAAAACAATAAATGGGTTTCATTCCCAGAGCTTGGTGAATCCAATCTGAAAGGAATGGATTCATTGTATTCCAAAAATATTCTTTCATTGTATTTTGCCAGTTTAAAAGATGCACGCAAGAGTGGAGACTACAAACAAGCCGATGAATTTTTGGAAAGCATTACTAATTTTCAGAAAAAATACGGTGCCGAAGTAATGCCTCCAGCAAATAAGCTACGCGCTGAAACAATTTACAACAAAGCAGATATATTTAATCGGTTGTACAAATATTTCGCCCTTTTAGGCATTTTGATGTTTACATTTATTATTGCACAACTTTTTAAGGACAGGAAAATACTACGAACACTAATTAAAGCTTCAAAAATCATCATGTGGGTTTTCTTCGCATTGATGACTCTAGGGCTTGCCCTACGCTGGTATGTTAGTGGCCACGCACCTTGGAGTGATGCATACGAATCTGTGGTGTATGTTGCCTGGGCTACTATTTTCTTTGGTCTAGCATTTGGAAAGAGAAGTGATTTAACCGTTGCGTCAACGGCTTTTGTTGGTGCTATCATTCTTTGGGTAGCTCACGAAAACTGGCTCGATCCTTCTATTGCGAATCTTCAGCCCGTTTTGGATAGTTATTGGTTGATGATACACGTTGCTGTGATTGTGGCTAGTTATGGCCCGTTCACTTTGGGAATGATCCTCGCTGCAACATCTTTGTTTTTGATGATTTTTACCACAAAAGGCAATTTCAAAAACATGGAAATAAACATAAGCGAACTAACTGTGGTAACAGAAATGGCGTTGACCGTAGGATTGGTTATGCTTACTATCGGAAATTTTTTGGGCGGACAGTGGGCAAATGATAGTTGGGGCCGATATTGGGGTTGGGACCCTAAAGAAACGTGGGCGCTTATCAGCATTATGGTTTACGCCTTTGTAATCCACGCCAGATTGGTTCCCGGATTGCGCGGTCGTTGGATTTTTAATGTTTTTGCACTTTTCGCCTACGCTTCCATTATGATGACCTATTTTGGGGTGAACTTCTACTTAAGCGGATTGCATTCATACGCTAGTGGAGATGCGCCTGCTACGCCAACATTTGTTTGGTATATTACCATATTCGCAGTGATTTTAAGTACTGTGGCTTATTTTAGGTATAAGAAGTTTTATGTGAAGAAAAAATCAAGTAAGAAATAAAAAAAAGGGTGAACCAAAAGTTCACCCTTTTTAGTTTTCAATACTTAATGTTTAAAGGCTTCCAACCATATCTTCTGGTTTTACCCATTCATCAAATTCATCTGCAGTTAAATAACCAAGGTTTACTGCTTCTTCTTTTAGTGTAGTTCCATTTTTGTGCGCGGTGTTTGCAATTTCTGCAGCTTTATAATAACCAATTTTAGGGTTTAAAGCAGTAACAAGCATCAAGCTGTTGTTCAGTTGCTTTTTGATTACTTCATAATTAGGCTCAATTCCCTGTGCGCAATGCACATCAAAAGAAACACAAGCATCTCCAATCAACTGCGCTGACTGAAGGAAATTTGCAGCCATAACAGGTTTAAAAACGTTCAGTTCAAATTGTCCCTGCATTCCGCCAACGGCAATCGCCATATCGTTTCCGATAACTTGTGCAGAAACCATAGTTAGTGCTTCACATTGTGTTGGGTTTACTTTTCCAGGCATAATTGATGAACCGGGTTCATTTGCTGGAATGTTGATTTCACCAATTCCGCTTCGAGGTCCACTGGAGAGCATGCGGACGTCATTAGCAATTTTATTCAACGAAACAGCTAACTGTTTTAAAGCACCATGACTTTCAACTAAAGCATCATGAGCTGCAAGGGCTTCAAATTTATTTTTTGCGGTTACAAAAGGCAAATCAGTAAATTTTGCAATGTATTCAGCAACTTTAACGTCATAACCCTTCGGTGTATTTAAACCAGTTCCAACTGCAGTTCCGCCTAAAGCGAGCTCCGCTAAATGCGGAAGTGTATTTTTCAAAGCTTTAATTCCGTGCTCGAGTTGTGCAGCATAACCACTAAATTCTTGCCCAAGGGTTAGGGGAGTGGCGTCCATAAAATGGGTACGGCCAATTTTTACTACCTTTTTAAATTCCTCAGCTTTTTTTGAAAGCGTTTTTTGAAGTTGTTCAACACCTGGAATTGTAGTTTCAATCAATTTTTTATAGGCAGCAATGTGCATTCCCGTTGGAAACGTATCGTTTGAAGATTGCGATTTGTTTACATCATCATTCGGCTGTAACGTTTTTTCACCTTCACCAATTGTTTTGCCAGCAAGTTGGTGGGCGCGGTTTGCGATCACTTCATTAACATTCATATTGCTTTGGGTACCACTTCCTGTTTGCCAAATGACCAGTGGAAACTGATCATCGTGTTTTCCCTCTAAAATTTCATCACAAACGTTGGCAATTAAATCTCTTTTTTCTGCGGAAAGCACACCTAGTTCACAATTTGTGTAAGCCGCAGCTTTTTTCAAGTAAGCAAAGCCGTAAATAATTTCCAAAGGCATGGAAGCTTTTGGTCCGATTTTAAAATTTTCAAAAGAACGCTCTGTTTGTGCGCCCCATAGTTTATCGGCAGGTACTTTTACCTCACCCATAGTGTCTTTTTCTATTCTATATTGCATTGTGAAAGTGTTTATTATGAATTAATCGAATTCCTTGAACAAAGGTAACGAAAAGCCAAAAGTTGGTCAACCCGCAGGCTTGTTTATTTGTTGTGAATAAATAGGAAATTTTAGTTGTTGTTTTTCAAAAAAACCTTTTATCTTTGAACCATAAATTTAAAAAAGTCATATCATGTTTACCTTTGAACAGTATTTAGGATTTCTTGCATTTTTAACCATACTTACTATGGGGTTCTGGTTAATGATCTTTTTGGTAAGTATTCTTCCTTATTGGATAGGTGGTTCGCTATATGAAAAATGGAAAATGAGTCGTGACGAAAAGAAGAATAACGAATTGAAATCTTAAATTTCAAACTGAATTATATTTAAAAAGGGAACCAATTTGGTTCCCTTTTTTATTGGCAATTAATCACGGCTTAACCTTCAAAACCACCTTCGTCGTCTCCGTTACCTCTTTCAGGACGTTGGCGCTGTTTTTTCTGGTTGAATCTATAGGTGAAAGTAAGTGTTACTTGTCGTTGTCTCCATTGAAATTCGCTTTCGCTTGTAAAGGAGCTTGTAGTTGTGAAACTATTTCTTTTTCTCGTGTTGAAAAGATCGCTAACGCTCAAAGCAAGGGTTGCATTGTCATCAATAATATCTTTACTCATTGCCATATCAACTGAGAGGATTCCGTCTGACTCTGTTTGCGAATTATTTGAAGGCCCTCTGTAAAATGCATTAGTTTGCCATTCAATTTTTGCAGGGAGTTTAAATTTACTGCTGAATCTACCAAAATAGCTGGTGTTTTCTGCGCCATAATCCACATTGTTGTAAAAGCCTTCAGTTTTGAAAAGGAAGTAATTAAAGCTTCCGTTCAAAGACAACCATTTTGTTGGATTGTAAAGAAGGCCAGCTTCAAAACCGTAGCGTTCGTTTGTAGAAAGGTTTATAGGTAAAGTACGGATAATAGGAATGCCATTGCTGGTTACTTCCCCAGTTTCCTCTTGAACTCTTTCAAAAGCATCAGTTTCATATTGGTAATAAACGGAAGCAGTCAATGTGATTTTTTTCCAACGTTTTAGATAGCCCAAATCGAAAGCGCTTGCGTAAGCTGGATCCAAATCTGGGTTTCCTTGAAAAATATTAGCCTCACTCGAGCGCGATGGGAAAGGATTTATAAACCAGTTTCTTGGTCTGTTTATACGTCTGTTATACCCCAGTGTAATATTTTCATTTTCTTTTAGTTCATACGTAAGATTTACGGTAGGGAACAGGCCAGTGTAATTTTTGTCGAAATTTAAATCGAAAGGGCTGTTCTCTGAAACATTTTCAGCGGCTACTTTTCCTTTCAATTGTGTGTTTTCCAGGCGAAGACCAAGGAGAAAAGAAAACTTTCCAAATTTATTTCCGTATTGGGTATAGAAGGCATTCACATTTTCATTGTAAGTAAAAACATTGGAAAGACTGTCATTTCGAATGAAATTTCCAGAGGTTCCGGTTTCTTCTAGCAAGGTATAATCAGTAATGTTTTCTTCAAAATTACCACGGTAACCCGCCTCAAATTGGGCATTCTCTCCAATAGGCAAGACATAGTCTACCTGTGCTAAATATTCTTTTTGGTTTTCTTTATTTAAAATATCTTCCGATGGAAGGACTTCAGAATTGGGCAGTGTTCTTTGTTCCGTAATTAATGAAAGTTCAGAGTCTTTACCACGATCATATTGAAGGTCGGCTGTTAATTTGTGACCGTGGTCGTTGAAATTATTTACATAATTCAATGAAAACTGATAGTTTGTTCTGTCTTCAATTTGGTTCTCAAGTCTTCTAGTTTGCTCTTCAACAATGCTGTTGTTGTAATTTGCGGTATTGTTTGTGGTTTCATCATCGCCATCGCCTTTGCGGTAAAATGCACTTGCAGTAATTGAGGATTTGTCTGATAAAAAATATTCAATACCCAAGTTTGTGTTGAAACCTTTCCCCATGCGGTCGTATTTTCTATCTTCAATAACCTGATCAAATTCGGGGTCTATTGTTATTGGTTGCCCATCATCGTCCAATACTGGTTCTCCATTTTCGTCCAAGACTGGACGGGAGAAGTAGTTATTGTTGAAAAAAGCATTTCCGGGACTATTTCGGTAATACACTCCAGTGGTATTGAAAATATTGAATTTATCCGTTCTAAGATTTATATTCCCAGAAGCGTTGCTGTTAAGCGGAACACCAATGCTTGTGCTAATCGAACCATTCAGACCAAGCGTTTTTTCTTTTTTAAGAATGATATTCAATATTCCTGCGGTTCCTTCAGCATCATAACGGGCAGATGGGGAAGTAATTACTTCTACACGTTCAATAGCTTCTGCCGGAAGTTGGCGTAGGGCATCAGTAGAACCGAATCCAGCAATAGCCGAAGGTTTTCCATTAATAAGGATCTTAACATTTTCATTTCCGCGAAGTGCAATTGCACCATCAACATCAACTGTCACCGAGGGAACATTGTTTAAAGCGTCGCTAACGGTAGCTCCACCAGCAGTTAGGTCTTTACCTATGTTGTATATTTTTTTATCGAGCCGTACTTGCACTTCAGTAGTTTCGGCACGCACAACAACCTCGTCTAAACTGGCAGCATCTAAAGCCAGCTTTATTGTGGGAAGTGTAATGTTTTGGGTTAACCTTTGGTTTGGAACCTCTTTGGATTTGTATGAAATAAACTCATATTTAACTGTATAAACACCTTCGGGGATCTCTATTTTATAATTACCTTCAAGATCGGTTATTCCACCTGTAACAGTTTTTCCCTGTTTGTTAATGAAAGAAACAGTAGAATACTCCAAAGGATAGTTTGTGCCTTCTTCAAGAACGGTTCCTTTAACGGTAATTTGTTTTTTTTCAGGGTTTTGAGCTAACAGAAAGGTTGTAGCTAAAAGGAACAGAATAGCGAGTTTAAACTTCATAGATTTTTTTAGCAATTTTGACCAACGAAAATAGCAGTGGTTTAATTGAGAAGTGCTAATATTCTGTTAAATAAAAAAGAGGGAGTTATAAAATATCCAGAACGTTTTCTGGGGGTCTGCCAATAACAGCGTGTGTCCCCTTTATTGCTATTGGACGCTCAATGAGTTTTGGGTATTTAATCATAGCATCAATAATTTCATCGTTAGTAAGTTCTTTGCCTTTATAATTTTCTTTCCATTCTGATTCTTGGGTGCGGACGAGCTCAATTGGCTTGATGCCCAATAAATCGATTACTTGAACCAATTCTTGACGAGACGGAGGATTTTCCAAATATTGAACGACATCAATTGTTTCGCCTTTTTCTTCCAAAAGACTTAGCGCTTGTCTAGATTTGCTGCATCGTGGATTGTGATATAATGTTGTCATTATTATTTTAAGTATTTGTTTATAATTTCGATTTCACGACAATGCTTCCAGCTCCAACTCATAATCATATTGTAAATCTTCGTGTAGCGCTTTTACCTTTTTTGAAATGTAATCAATTTGTCTGTTGTACAAATTCGAAAGTGTAGTGTTTCTTTTTATTGAAGGTGTAAATTCTTTCAATTTATGGCAAAAATAAAGCAAAAGTTCCACTTCAGTTTCTTTATTCTGTGAATAGCGAATGAATTTTTTAAGCTCCCTTAGAATTTTCCGAATGCTTTTTTTTATATAGAAATATGTTTTAGTGTTTATGGATTTAAAATCTTCATCAACTTTGGTTTTTATGCTTTGTATAAAACTTTCCTCATCAGCAGATTCAAACAATAAATAGGTAAGAAGTTCTTTGTTCTCTTTTTTAAATCTTGAAAGTCGAAGACACAATTCCAATACCTCCTGAGTGGACCGGTGGTTGAGTTCGGTTTTTATTTCCTTTAAAGAAGCAGCTTTCATAATTTTTCTTTCAAGTAAATGTACATATGATTTTTATTATTGTAGTTTAGACACCGTGAAAAAAATAGATATATCAAATTTTAACTAGGGGATTTTTAAATAACTATACATTTATATATATTTTTAAAATTGCAAAAGAAGTCTATGAATATTACAAAGCTATTTTTATCAGTATCCCTTTGCGTTTTCGTTGGGATTGAAACCTTTTCTCAAAACAATTCAAAAGATAAAATTTACGAAACCTATGATAATATTGTTGGGCTTGACAATACAGGCCTATACAATGGAACAGCGTTTACGGATTTATTTTTAAATACTGATGGAACCTACAGATATTTTAATGGTTTTGATTATGTAAAGGGTTCAGTGACCTATAACGGGCAATATTATGTAAATGTTCTTTTAAAATATGATCTTTTGGAAGATAATTTGCTTACGCAATCCGATGATAATTTGAGTATTTTTAATGTAAAGTTAATTCCAGAATTTATTGAATCTTTTTCAATTTATAATCACAACTTTGTTCGGTTAAAAGAAACGGGCTTAGGTCTTTCCGGGAATGGTTTTTTTGAAGAAGCCTATTTAGGCAATGATTTGAACCTTTTCATAAAACATACTAAAAAGAAAAAGGATAAAGCCCTGACAACTGGAATTCAATATAAGTTTTCAAAAGATAATTTTTATGTATTGAAAAGTAATGGCACTTATTCATTGGTAAGTTCTGCGAGAGATCTTCGCAAAATTCTTCCAGAAAAAGAACAAGAAATCCGCCAGTTTTATAAAAGCTACAAGTCTCTTTACAAATCCAACCCCGATAGTTTTATGACTAAGCTCGTGAAATATCTCGACGGCTCGGAAACAGAAAAAAACAAACAATAACTTGAATTAAAATTTTTCATGCAAAATAGATTTTTTGTCTTTGTTATATTTTTATTAGCCAATGCGGGATTGTTTGCACAAACCGAACAAAACATTACGGCAACGTTCAATAACACACCATTAAATGAAGTGGTCTTGAAAGTAGAAGAACTTTCAAACAAAACTTTCTTTTTTGATGATACCTGGTTAAAAGGACATTTTGTTACTAAGACTTTTGAAAACGAGCCACTTTCAAAAGTTTTGAAAAGTATTTTTAGCAATACAAATATAAATTACATCTTAAAGGATGGAAAAGTAATACTCCTGAACAATACCTATGTTTATACGGAATTGCCTTCAGACTATTTTAATGAAGCGAAGCCCGATGAAAACCTAATTGAAGAAAACAATAGTGCGCCTATTTTTCAAGAAGAATATGCTTCAGCACAAACAGTCCAAAAAAGAAAATTGATAACCATTGGCAAACAGCGACCCAATGATGCAAACAAAACATATACGCTTTCGGGTGTTTTTAAAAACTCAAAAACTGGAGAACCGCTTCAAAATCTTTCCATCTCAACTGTTGACAGATCAAAATATGCAGTAACCGACTCTGATGGGCGTTTTAGCATTCGTCTTCCTTCTGGTTTAAATAAATTAGAAACTAACCTTTTGGGCTTTGAAAAAATTCGCCAAGATGTTATTATGTACGGCGATGGAACAATTGATATTGAATTAAAAGAAAACACAGAATCACTTGAAGAGGTAGTTGTAAAGTCGAAAAAAGACGCAAATGTTCGCGATGCCGTAGTTGGCGTTACCAATATAGATATTGAATCAATCAAAACAATTCCCTTGGTCTTGGGCGAGCGCGATATCTTGAAAGTAGCAACCACTATGCCTGGAATTAAAACCACAGGCGAAGGCTCTAGCGGTTTTAACGTTAGAGGTGGAAGAGCTGACCAGAACCTAATTTTATTGGATGATGCAGTACTTTACAATCCATCACACTTTTTAGGTTTCTTTTCTGCGGTAAATCCTTTTACTACCGGGAGTTTGGAAATTTATAAAGCTAGTATTCCAGCTGAATACGGTGGACGACTTTCCTCTGTTTTTGATATTGAAACCAAATCGGGCGATATGGAAAAATTTAAAGGCGAAGGTTCCGTAGGCCCAATAACTGCTAATCTTGCGGTGGAAGTTCCAGTTGTAAAGGAAAAAGCATCCTTGATAGCTGGGTTCAGAGCTACGTATTCTGATTGGATTTTAAGAAGCCTTAACGAGGAAGAACTTAAAAACAGTCAAGCTTCTTTTTATGATGGTATTGTAAAATACAAACACAACATTGATAATAATAATAGTATCCAAGGAACATTTTATTTAAGCAAGGACCGCTTCAGTATAACTTCTGATTCTATTTTTGATTATAATAACCGTTTAATTTCTTTAAAATACGGTCATAATTTTAGTGAAAAAAGTAGGGCTGAACTTATTTTAGTGAACAGCCAATATAAATATGGAATCAATTATGAAGCCGATGCCAATGAGAATTTTGACTTTGGCTATGAGTTGAATGAATATCAAGCAAAGCTCAACTTCAATTATAAACTGAGCAAAAAACACAAACTAAGCTATGGCTTAAGTAGCAAACTATACTCTATAGATCCCGGTAACATTAAACCAATAGGAACAGATTCAGATATACAGGCAAAAACGATTGACCGCGAAAGAGGCTTGGAGTCTGCCATATATCTTGCAGATTTGTTTGAAGTAAACGATAAATTATTGCTCGATGTAGGTTTGCGTTACTCATTTTATGCTGCAATGGGGGCGGCAACCCAAAATGTTTATGCAGAGGGTGTTCCCAGAAGCGAAAGTTCCATACTTGAAGTGAAGACCTATGGTAAAAACGAATTTATTAAAACCTATGGCGGTCCTGAATACAGAATTTCTGCTCGCTATTTATTGGGGAATGATTTTTCAGTCAAGGCTGGTTTCAACAGAACTATTCAATATTTGCATCTTCTTTCCACTAATACGACACAGTCACCAACGGATATCTGGAAACTATCTGATTTAAATATTGCGCCACAGCGCGCCAATCAATACAGCTTGGGCTTTTTCAAAAATCTTTCGGGAAAAGATGTAGAATTCAGTATAGAAGGATATTACAAGACCATGCAAGATTTATTAGATTATAAAATAGGCGCCCAATTAATTTTAAACGACAATCTTGAAACAGAACTTTTACAAGGAGAAGGAAAGGCTTATGGTGTGGAATTTCTTGTAAAAAAGAATTCAGGTAGATTTAATGGATATGTAGGGTACAGTTATTCACGTTCCTATGTAAAATTGGATAGCCAGATTATGCAGGAGCGCGTAAACAATGGCGAATTTTTCCCGGCTAACTATGATAAACCACACGATTTTTCGGTGGTTGCAAACTATAAACTCACAAAGCGTTTCAGCTTTTCAGGTAACTTTACCTATCAAACAGGGCGTCCAATAACGTATCCAATTGGCCGTTACATTTTTGCTGGTGAGGAGCAGGTGCTTTATAGCGACCGTAATCAATTCCGTATTCCAGATTATTACCGATTGGATTTGGGCGTGAACATTGAAGGAAACCACAAGCTTAAAAAACTCGCACACAGTTTTATAAATATTTCTGTTTATAATGTTTTGGGAAGGAATAACCCATATTCGGTATTTTTCGTAAATGATGAAGGACAGATAAAAGCTTATAAAACCTCTATATTTTCAGTCCCTGTTCCAACCATAACCTATAACTTTAAGTTCTAAGAATGAAAAAGGCAGGCCTTTTACATATAACACTTTTTTTACTTTTTCTTTTTCCAGTGGCTTGTACTGAGCCATTTGAAATAGAAACTGTAAACTATGAAAGTGTTTTGGTTGTGGAATGCACTATTACAAACGAAATGAAAAGACAAGTGGTAAAACTAAGCCAAACATCCGCTCTTGAAAATTCCGGGGTTTTAATAGAAAATAATGCCTCTGTAACTGTTTCTGGAAATAATGGAGATAGTTTCAATTTTGAACAGGATACTGAAACTGGATATTATCTTTCTGATCAACCTTTCAGTGCGCAGCTTGGTATTTCCTATACTTTAAACATAACTACTCAGAATGGGAAAAGGTACACTTCTTCCGCAGTAATTATTCCGCAGGCAGTTGAAATAGGTGAAGTTTATGCGGAGCGTTTTGTTAACCCAACTGAAGATAAAGATGGCATTCAAGTTATGGTAGATACGGAAGACCCAACGGGAAAAGCAAAATACTTTAGATATGACTACGAGGAAACTTATAAAATAACAGCTCCATATCCAACCCATTATAATGCTGAGATTATTAATTATAATCCTCAAAACGGAACCTACCAAGTTTTACTTACTAATATAGAACCTGAAGAAATTTGTTATTCTTCCGAAAGGTCAACAGGAATTGTGCAAACAAGTACAAATGAGCTTAATGAAAATAGAGTTTTCCGTTTTCCTATTAGATATCTTTCAACGGAAGATCCAAAAATACAAACACGTTACAGTATTTTGGTAAAACAGTATGTGCAGAGTGTGGAAGCTTATACATTTTATAAAATTGTGAAAGAGCTTGGTAGTGTTGAAAGCTTATTGTCACAGGGACAACCGGGTTATGTTGCTGGAAATATTGTTTCCGAAACTAATCCAGACGAAAAAGTATTGGGTTTCTTTGAAGCTTCCGCTATGACTTCCAAAAGAATTTATTTTAACTATGAAGATTTTGGAATTGAAGAACCACCCTATTTTGAGGACTGTGACGTTTTGCAATTGGATTATAGATTAAACAATGAGCCTAATGAACGCGAAACGATATATACGTATATAACCTATTATAATTACCAGGTTTTAAGCGTAGCACAGGGCACTATTTATAGATTAGTGAAACCAGAATGTGGTCTTTGCACAACATTTTCATCAAACATAAGACCCGATTTTTGGGAAGATTAAAATATGATAAGAAAAATTAAACAAATAGTAATTTTATTTCTGCTGCTTGTAATTCAGAATGGCTGTACAGAGCCTTATGAAATAGAAACGGTAAACTATGAAAGTGTTTTGGTTGTAGAAAGCACTATCACCGATGAAGTGAAACCACAAGTGGTAAAGCTCAGTAGAACTTCAACACTTGAAAACCCTGGAATTTTGACAGAAAACAATGCTTCTGTAACTGTTTCAGACAATAATGGGGATAATTTCAGTTTTGCGCAGGATGATGAAACTGGTTTTTACGTTTCGGAACAGCCATTCAGTGCTCAGCCGAATGTTTCTTATACTTTAAACATTACTACGCAGGACGGAAAACGCTATACTTCTTCAGCCGTAACTATACCGTCAGCAGTTAATATAGGTGAAGTTTATGCAGAACGTATCAATAATCCAACGGATAATAAAGATGGTGTACAGGTTTTGGTAGATACCGAAGATCCAACTGGCAACGCAAAATATTTTAGGTATGAATATGAGGAAACTTATAAAATAGTGGCTCCAAATCCATCGCCATTCTCAGCAGAGATTGTAAACTATAATCCATCAAGTGGAACTTATGATGTAATCCTTACGCCACGAGAACCTGAGGAAATTTGTTATTCTACTGAAAACTCAATAGGAATAATCCAAACCACTACCACAGAGCTAACTGAAAATAGGGTCTTGCGTTTTCCAGTAAAATACCTTTCCAAATTAGATCCGAAACTACAGACACGCTACAGCATTTTGGTTAAACAATACGTGCAAAGTGTTGAAGCCTATACTTTTTATAAAATAGTAAAAGAGCTTGGAAGTGTTGAAAGCTTGCTATCCCAAGGCCAGCCAGGCTATGTGGCCGGCAATATGGTTTCTGAAGCAAATCCAAATGAAAGGGTTTTGGGTTTCTTTGAGGCCTCCTCAATGACTTCCAAAAGAATATATTTTAATTATGAAGATTTTGGCCTAGAGAAGCCTCCATACTTTATTGAGTGCGAACCATTACTATTGGATTATAATGACAATACAATATTAGATGACGATCCAGATGAGCGAGAAATAATTTATACCTACTTAACCTATTTTGACTATCAAGTTCTAAGTTTAACACAATCCACGTTTTATACAATTGTGCAACCAGAATGTAGTGCTTGCACCTCTTTTTCATCAAATATAAGACCCGATTTTTGGGAAGATTGATTATGACAAAAAAACTAATATACTTATTGTTTATTTTTTCCGGACTTGTAGCAAAGGCACAAATCCCCCAACAGGATATTTCCATAGACACAAGCGTTTTCCCGAAGGAGAAGGTTGAACTATCCATTAACTCTAATGTATTGTTGGCAGGGGAATTGCTTCAATATAAAGCGTTTAATCTTGATTTGTCCAACAAAAAGAGCAAACTCAGCAAAATCTTGTACGTTTCCATGCGTAACGAAAATGATTCAGTGGTTTTTGTTCATAAACTGAAAGTTGAAAACGGAACTGCAAGCGGTGATTTTTTTACTCCAGCAACTTTACAAACTGGTGTTTACAGGCTTATTAGTTATACCAATTTTTCAAAGAACAACACGCAGGACGCCTATGTTGAAAAGAACATTTATATAATAAATACTTTTGTAAAGACTATTGAAACAAAAAAGGCAATTGATACCGTTAAGGTGAATTTGGCAACTATAAATCCTAAGGAAGCGAATACAGCTAAAACAGTGCAAATAACCTCAAGCAAAAAATCATATGGTTTTCGAGAAAAAGTAATTTTGAATCTTAAAAACAATATAAAGAGCGCCGGAGGAAATTATATCCTTTCAATTCGTAAAATAAATCCTGTTGAAATTTCTGAAAAAGTTTCAAAAACTGCAAAAAGTGAATCTTCAGGAATATTTTATGTACCCGAACTTCGCGGTGAGCTAATATCAGGTCTGGTGCTTTCAAATAAAGAGGGCAAACCTGTTTCAGGTAAAGAGGTTTCGCTCACAATTCCTGGAAAGGATTTTGTGTTTAAAATTGCAAAAACCAACGCCAATGGTAGATTTTTCTTTTCAGTCAATGAAGCCTATAATGTCGATCAGAGCATAATTCAGTTGTATACCTCTGAAGAAGATGCGGCTAACTATTCTCTTGTTTTGGACAAAAAGGATTTTGATTTGGGTAAAAGCGATCCAGTAGCATTAAAATTAGATTCCAATTTAAAAGATTGGCTTCAAGAACGAAGCGTGCAATTGCAAATAGAAAACGCATATTTTGATACTAAAAAGGACAGTATTTTAAACAACAAAATAAACCCAGCGTTTTACGATAACTTAGGAACAGTTTTTTTACTTGATGATTACACACGTTTTCCCTCTGTTAAAGAAACTTTTGTTGAAGTTGTAACCATGGCCGCAATTCGTGGTTCAGGAACTAACAGCAGGTTTTTGGTCAATAATGAATATGACCCAAATGGAACTGCAAAATTTAACGATATTCCGCCATTGGTGCTTATGGACGGAATGTTGGTTCAAAATAATGATGACTTAATAAACTTTAATGCAAGGGAAATAAACAGTATTCGTGTGGTTACAAAACCATATCGTTACGGGCCAAAAATATATAGTGGTATTATTGCTGTGGAAACAAAAAAAGGTGATTTTGTTCCTACTATATCAAAAAACTACGTGGAAGAACTGAATTTACCACCTGTTATAAAGAAGAAAGAACAGTATAGTGCAGATTATACTGATAATGCTTCACTTTCAAGAATTCCCGATTATAGGGTACAGTTACTTTGGCAACCCAACGTAAATTTATCAAGAGAAGGGTATTCAACTTCCTTTTATACGTCAGATGTTTCAGGTGATTTTGAGATATCTTTGGAGGGCTACACCGACGATGGTACATTTATTTCTTCTAAAAACTATTTTAAAGTAATTGAAAATTAAACACTTACGCTAAAATCACCATTCTTTTTGTTAAATTTCAAAGAAAATTGTTTTAACTTTAGTTCCATACAGCTAAACAATCAAAACCAATTTCTTTTATGCTTCATTGGAAAGCAACATATATTATTTTAGCCATCGTCTTCGGAGTTATAGGCTTCATTGGTATTGGCGATGGGGCAATAGAGCCTGCTAAATACATTTGTGGAATATTTGTAATATTATTATTGACTTTTTGGATCACAGATTTTTTTACAGGGAGAAAACGGGAATAAAAAATTACATCTGAAAATTTTAATTTTGGGACAGTTCACTCAAATTATTATGGTATAGTCACTGAATTATCATATAGGTTGGTTAAGTTTCAAGCACAGCTGAGAATATATTCGTTGAACCTCAAAATTGGATATCGCCATGAGAAGTAATATGATTTGCAAGGGGAACTTAGATTTTTTAAAATCTTGTTCCCTTTGTTTTATTTAAATTAATTAAAAATTAAAGCTCGTCTTTCTTCTCCTTCTGCCCAGTCATCATTAAATACGCCTTTAAAAACGAATCAATCTCACCGTCCAGCATTGCATCAGTATTTCCCGTTTCATGCCCTGTACGCACATCTTTTACTAGTTTGTAAGGGTGTAAAACATAATTGCGAATCTGTGACCCCCATTCTATAGCCAGTTTGCTGTCTTCAATTTCGGCGCGCTGTGCTAATTGTTTGCGCAATTCAATTTCATATAACTGCGATTTCAACATTTGCATCGCCTTTTCGCGGTTGTCCAACTGACTTCGCGTTTCACTATTGTGGATCACGATTCCGGTAGGGTGGTGGGTAAGGATTGCCTTAGTTTCCACCTTGTTTACGTTCTGTCCTCCAGCACCACTACTTCGGGCAAAATCCCAGGAAATATCGGCAGGATTTATTTCAATCTCAATAGTATCATCAACTAAAGGATATACATAAACACTAGCAAAACTTGTGTGGCGTTTTGCATTACTATCAAATGGAGAAATACGCACCAAGCGGTGAACACCGTTTTCGCTTTTTAGCCAACCGAATGCATATTCGCCTTCAATTTCTAGTGTTACGGTTTTCACGCCAGCAACATCTCCTGCCTGAAAGTTGAGTTCCTTTACTTTATAATCATTTTTTTGCGCCCACATAAGGTACATCCGCATTAGCATCTGAGCCCAATCGCAACTTTCAGTTCCTCCAGCGCCAGCAGTAATTTGAAGTACAGCACTCATATCGTCGCCTTCTTCACCTAGCATATTGCGGAATTCCAGTGCTTCAATTGCACTTTCGGCCTTTTCAAAAGCTGTATCTACATTTTCTGCTTTGCCTTCGCCATCTTTGTAAAATTCAAGTAGAATTTCAGCTTCTTCTGTGAGGTTTTCAGCGGTTTCGAAATCGGTAACCCACTTCTTTTTGGTGCGCAACACCTTCATAAAAGCTTCAGCTTCGCGCGGGTTGTTCCAAAAATTAGGGTCAAAGGTTTTTTCTTCGTCGTTGGTAATCTCTATACTTTTGCCAGCAATGTCAAAGATAGCGCCTCAAGGCATCTAGCCGCACCTTAAGGTCTTTGATTTGGTCTGTTGTAGTCATAATAGGGTAAGAATTTCAGCAAAAATACCATTAACTTCGTGAGGGAAAAGTATTTTTCGGCTAATTTTATACTTTCTTAGAAAAATGTATTTCTGAATTAGTACAATCATTTAAAATCTATTCTTATGAAAAAAATACTCCTCGTTTTCGCTTTAATTATTACCAGTATGGTTTTCGCTCAAAATGATGAGGCCTTTGTAGATTCGTTGGTTGCGCAAAAATTGGCCGAGCTTGAAATGCAGGAAAATCCAGAATATTTTTTCAGAAAAGACTATTGCGATGGAAACATCCAAATGTTTATAATGCCTGACGGAAAACACTGTGCTTCAAAATCCACTTATTATAGCGTATATGTTTTTTGGAAAGAAGAAGAAGAAAACAAACTGAATGTACAAAAATTTGACAATTGCGGAAGTTTTAAGCCTTTTACTATTGAAATAAACAAACAGATGGCAAAAGCTTTAAAAAATAAACAAGCATTAAAAACGGAGGAAGTAAAGCCTTATGAAGGTGAAAAAATAGACAATAATGCTTTCGGGAATATGTCCGTGACGTCATGTCATAAAGAATATAAGTTTGTTTTTGATGGTGAGGTTTTTCAAAAGCATTTCAGGGATTTTGATTTGACCAACGATTCTAAATATAAAAATATAAATGCAGCCCATAACAAATCACTGGAACTAATCAGACTTGATACTGAAATATCCGAAATGGTAAAGAGTTTTGAAGAAAGAGGTAAATTTTTCAGGGAAAATTAAAAAAATATGATAATAGATTTAAGAAGTGACACCGTAACCCGCCCGACACCGGGAATGATGCAAGCAATAGTAAATGCCGAAGTGGGCGATGATGTGTATAAGGAAGACCCCACCGCAAATAGGCTGGAAAAAAAACTCGCTGAGATGTTTGGGATGGATGCTGCACTTTTCTTTCCAAGTGGAAGCATGGCGAATCAAGCCGCAATAAAAATGCACACCCAACCTGGAGAACAATTGATAGCCGATAAATGGGCACATGTTTATAATTACGAAGGAGGGGGAGTTTCTTTTAATAGCGGAGTTTCTTGTAAATTAATAGACGGCAACCGAGGGATGATTACCGCAGCACAAGTAGCGGAAAGTATCAATCCGCCAGATTTTTACCACAGTCCATTAACGAGCCTGGTTTGTTTGGAAAACACAACAAATAAAGGGGGAGGCGCTTGTTATGATTTTTCTGAAATTGAAAAAATCCGTCAAGTTTGTGATAATCACAGTTTGGGTCTTCACCTGGACGGCGCTAGAATATGGAATGCATTGATAGCAAAAAAGGAAACCCCAAAGAACTACGGAAAAGTTTTTGATACTATTTCAGTTTGTTTGAGCAAAGGCTTGGGAACACCTATGGGAAGTGTTTTATTGGGCAATAATGAAATTATGAAAAAAGCCATGCGCGTTCGCAAAGTTTTGGGCGGTGGTATGCGCCAGATAGGTTTTATGGCTGCGGCTGGAATTTATGCTTTGGACAATCAATTTGAACGTTTGGCTGAAGACCATAAAAAAGCATCTGAAATTGCTCACACACTTTCACAACATTCCTATATTCGAAAAGTAGAGCCTACAGAAACGAATATTGTAATTTTTTACCTCTCTGAAGGAATTTCAGAAGAAAAATTTATAAACGATTTACTTCAGAAAAACATAAAAATTAGTGGAATGGGGCAGGGGAAACTTAGGATAGTGACCCATTTAGATTATTCAGATGAAATGCATAAAAAATTTCTGGAGATAATCAATAACTACAAATAGACCGGAGCTAATCCTAAAATCAATACCATCTTCGAGTGAAGAGACTCAATAAAGTTTTTGGGCTTATCGTAACAATAAACCGGACCTTTTCATCATAATGTGGCAAACTTGGCTCGAAGCCTAAACTGGAATATACAGGAAAATAAAGCTCAAAATAATCTGCTACTAAACTGAGACGCACTCCGCTATCAAAAACGGCATTTGTGCCGCGTGCTTTATTATGAACAAGACCTACATCGCCGTAGGCATAAATCCATCTCCAAATATTGGTGCTCGCGTTTGCCGTTGCTATCCAACTGTTGGCATAAGCTGGTTCCAGCTGTGATTTAAAACCTCCTTCGGCAATAATCAACTGCTGGCTGAACAGGCCTGAATCTTCACTTCTTCCATAATAGTTATAATCAAACAGATAATCGTTGGGACGGTCCAAGGCAAAGCTGAAAAAATCTTCGTCTTCTTGTGTATCATTAAATAGAAAAGCACCTGCAAAAAAGCGAAGGTTAAGCTGGCGATTGCTCAAAAAGAGCTTTCGGTATTCAACATTCACGGATACTTTGCTGAACTTCGATGAAATTTCATAGTCTACAACACTTCTAAAATAGTTAATCAGATTTGGATTGGAATAAACATACTGCATATTAAACACACTGTAGTTTGGCTCCTGATTAGGATCGTTCGGATCTTCATCTTTATATACATTTACGTTCCGAAGATTTATGAACTGTTTTTCATTGTTGCGCAAATCATCATTTCTAAAAGCGAAAGTTATATAGGGCGTAAAACGTTTATAAAACAATCCGCGATCATACGAATAATAATTTCCCGAAAAACCGTAGCGCATTGCGTACAAATTTCCTTCGTTCATAGTTTGGGTATAGCTTACAGAAGCGCGACCAACAAGCTTTTTGGAACGGAAACCAAACTGTGGCTCCAAACTGTAATGTACCGCCTTCGGAAGTACCGTTTTGTTATAAAGCCGAAGTCCAGCCGATACCCCGTCATAGAGGTTGTACTCAAAAATTGGCATAAAGAAAAACTGTGTGTAATTTGGATCTTCAACATCTTGAAAAAGGCGAAATTGAAGGGGTTTGTCCAAAAGCCCTTTTACCGCCTTAAAGTTGTTTCTGCGATTGTATTCGGGCATCCTTCCTTCATAATTTAGCGCCAATTTCCTAATGTTTTCTGCAGGAATGGTTATGGAAGAAATACTGTCTATAGGTTTGGTCCAGGTTTTATATACAACCTCGTCTTTATTTAAGCCATACAAGGATACTGGAAGTTCTGATTTTCTGGTGTTTTTGATGAAAACCTTCAAAGAGTCTCCTTTCTTTTCTACTTTTTTTATTTTAAAATCTATTGTGGTTCGGGTGTCTGCAAAGTCTTCAAAAAACCAATTGATTGGAAGCGTTGTTCTTTCAGAAAGAAATGCTTCAAAATCTGAAGATTGAATTGGTTTCAATTTGTTTTCAGAATAGAATTCCTTTATGCTTTTATTCAAAACATTGTCGCCTAAATAATCGCTTAAATAACGCAAACCACTCGCGCCGTAATAACCATTGGCAATATTCATATTGAATTTCAGTAGTGAATCCTTTGGTGTGGTAAGTGATTGATGGATATTATTGCGAGCCATATTCAAATAAAGAATAGGGTATTGGTCATTAAATTCTAAATCGGCGGCGTGTGCCCAGCGGATTACCCACCAATTGCTAAGGTTGCCTATTATCTTCATTTTTGGATAATAGGTATCCACATATTCCATCATTAAGTAAATCTGTAATGCATTTTGTAACCAATAATCATTTCGGGAATTTAGTATAAACGTATTATCAATATAATGGCGACTAATGGTTTTGAGTTGCTCCATATCATACTCAAACCCATCAGGGAAGGGACTGATAAAACTGGGTAATTGATTAAGACCGTAAACAGGATTTGTTTTATAGTCAGTTTCACTAATGACCATTTTTTCAAACGGATAGGGCCCAAGTTTTGAGTCTAAAAACCGAACAACCCGGTCTATCATCAAAGCTTGTACAGGTGGGTTTATTCTGCTGTTTTGAAGATTGGTAACAATTTTTAGCCTATCGGTCTCAATAGTTTCAAAGGTTGGATTTTTTTCGAGATATAAAATTGCTTCTGTCCGATCATTCCCATAAAGTTTCGTAGTTTTTATATTTTGAGAAGTGGTTTCCGAAACTAAATCAAAATCTGAAGTAACAGTATAAGCTTCTGGTAGATGAAGTGAGATTGAAAATGCTGAAGGCGTCAAAAATAAATCATCTGTGTTTTTATTGCTGTATACTTGCCATTCACCATTATAAAAGGCTGGAGCAATATACCAATAGCGCAACTTATAATTATTTTCTTTGCTTACTCCGTAACGTGTAAATCTGTCGTCGGATATTTTTACTTCATACTCCAGATTGAAAATGTAGCTGTCTCCTGGTTTTAATGGAGTTTTTGGAATAACAATTAATATATCAGCGGCATTGCCTCGTTTCCATTGTATTGGAACTGTGGAGTTATTATAGATTTTTTCAATAGTAGTTCTTCCGCGATCTTCGTTTTTTTCAAAGTGAAATGCACTTTCATAGTTTTCGGCAAAACGTTTCCCTAAAGGCGTGATTTTAGAAGAAAAACTATTGGCCCAATCAAATAGATAAATTTCTTTTAAAGTGTCTTTGGACGTATTTTTATATGTAATTTGTTGTTTAACCTTAAGTGTTTTTTGAGAAGGATTCAGCGTCGCATCAATTGTTAGGGTGTGCTGCGCTGAGACCTGTGCGGTCAAGCAGAATAAAATACTATATAAAATGAGTCGAAGTTTCAAGAAAATATTGTTGAAGATTAAAAGTTCGGGCTTAGATTGTATTCGTTATAGAATTCATTTAATATTTTAAGAACTTCATCCTCTGTATCAACTAAGTGAACAAGATCTAAATCTTCAGCATTTACATTATTGTTGGCGTGTAAAAGGGTAGTTTTGACCCATTCAAAAAGTCCACCCCAAAATTCGGTACCTACCAGTATAATAGGAAATTTATCAATCTTATGGGTTTGTATGAGAGTTAATGCTTCAAAAAATTCATCAAGTGTACCAAACCCTCCGGGCATAACCACAAACCCTTGCGAATATTTCACGAACATTACTTTTCGAACAAAAAAGTAATCAAAATCAATACTTTTGTCGCCATCAATATAGGGGTTGTCATGTTGTTCAAAAGGCAATGTGATATTCAGACCTACAGAAGTCCCGCCAGCCAAGTGTGCGCCTTTATTTCCCGCTTCCATAATCCCAGGACCACCGCCGGTGATAACCCCATAACCGTTTTCTGTTATTTTTTTAGCAATACTTTCTGCTAGTTTGTAATATTTATTGTCAGGTTTTGTCCGGGCGGATCCAAATATGGATACGCAAGGACCAATCCGGCTCATTTTTTCATATCCATTCACAAACTCCCCCATAATCTTAAATATGGCCCAAGAATCGTTTGATTTTACTTCATTCCAATTTTTTGGTACTTGTTCGTCTCTCATTTTTCAAATTCAATTTTCGATAGCGATATTTGCTAATGTAATTCTTTTTTAAGGAATTTAGCTGTATAGCTTTTTTTGTGATTGGCAATTTCCTCGGGTGTGCCCAAAGCCATAATTTTTCCTCCTTGTTTCCCACCTTCAGGGCCAATATCTATTATATAATCAACGGTTTTAATAACATCTAGATTGTGTTCAATTATCAATACCGTATTGCCTTTATCAACTAATTTGTTCAAAACAATCATCAATACGCGTATATCTTCAAAATGAAGCCCTGTTGTGGGTTCGTCCAAAATATAAAAAGTATTCCCTGTATCGCGTTTTGAAAGTTCTGTTGCAAGTTTAATACGTTGTGCCTCACCACCCGAAAGTGTGGTAGATTGTTGCCCAAGCGTAATGTAGCCCAAACCTACATCTTGAATCGTTTTTACCTTTCGATATATTTTTGGAATATTCTCAAAAAAATCACTTGCTTCATTAATAGTCATTTCCAAAACATCGTAAATGGATTTTCCTTTGTATCGAATTTCCAAAGTTTCACGGTTGAAACGTTTTCCTTGGCACGTTTCACATTCAACATATACATCGGGCAGGAAATTCATTTCAATAACGCGTAGTCCCGCTCCTTTGCATGTTTCACAGCGTCCACCAGCAACATTAAAGCTAAAGCGACCCGGTTTATATCCGCGGATCATTGCTTCGGAAGTTTTGGCGAAAAGATTTCTAATTTCTGAAAAAACGCCGGTATAGGTTGCGGGGTTACTCCGAGGTGTTCTGCCTATTGGCGATTGGTTTATATCTATTACTTTATCAATGTTTTCAAGCCCTTCAATTTTTTTATAAGGCATCGGTTTTTTGACCCCATTGAAAAAATGGGCATTTAAAATTGGGTAGAGAGTTTCATTTATGAGGGTGCTTTTTCCACTTCCAGAAACTCCTGTTACGCCAATCATTTTCCCCAAAGGAAATTCAACCGATAAATTTTTTAAGTTGTTTCCCGAAGCTCCTTTTAGCGTTAGCGTCTTGCCGTTTCCTTCTCTTCTTTTCTTCGGTATTTCTATTTTTTTTCGCCCATTTAAGTAATCTGCGGTAAGGGTGTGGTGTTTTTCAATTTCTTTAGGTGTTCCTTCGGAAACAATTTCACCACCGTGCTTTCCAGCTGCAGGACCAATATCGATAACATAGTCTGCACTTTCTATCATGTCTTTATCATGCTCTACAACAATAACTGAATTGCCAAGCTCTCTTAATTGTTTTAAAGAATATATCAGGCGCTCGTTGTCGCGTTGATGTAGCCCAATACTAGGTTCATCCAATATATAAAGTACGCCGACCAACTGAGATCCAATCTGAGTTGCCAACCGGATTCGCTGTGCTTCTCCACCAGAAAGCGATTTTGAACTTCTATCCAATGCTAAATAAGTGAGACCAACATCCACCAAAAACTGAAGCCGCGAACGCACTTCTTTTATAATTTCGGAGGCTATTTTTAATTGTATTTCCGATATGTTTTTATGGAGATTCCCAAACCATTCTGCCAACTCAACAACATCCATATGGGCGAGTTCGGCAATATTCTTTTCGTTCACTTTAAAGTAAAGCGATTCTTTTCGAAGTCGTGTTCCGTTGCATTCTGGGCACGGTATTTTATCCATATATTCCTTGGCCCAACGTTTCAATGAAGTAGATTCGTTAGCGTCAAATGTATTTTGGATGAATGTGGCGACCCCTTCAAAGTCTATTTTATAGCTTCGGGTGATACCAAGTGCCTTGGATTCAATATCAAACTTTTCATTTCCGCCATAAAAGATAACATCTTTTGCTTTTTGGGGAATACTTTCAAAGGGATCACTCATTTTAAAATTGAAACGTTCCGCAATCAATTCAAGCTGTTTGAAAATCCAATTGCTTTTTTGTGGTCCATGAGGTGCCAAGGCTCCTTGTTTAATGGAAAGTTTTGGGTTTGGAACAAGCTTGTTTAAATTCACTTCGTAAAGCTTTCCTAATCCTTTACAATTCTGGCACATCCCTTTTGGGGAATTGAATGAAAAATTGTTCGGTTCTGGGTTAGGATATGAAATTCCAGATGAAGGGCACATTAAAGAACGGCTAAAATAGCGAGCCTCACCGGTATCGTTGTCCAAAACCATTAAAACATGATCGCCGTGGTACATAGCGGTGTTTATAGTTTCGGAAAGGCGCTTGTTATTATCGCTTTCAGTTGAAACTTTCAATCGATCTATTACAATTTCAATATCGTGGGTTTTATAGCGATCCACTTTCATTCCACTTACAATATCGCGAACTTCACCGTCCACACGAACTTTCAGAAAACCTTGTTTCGCAATTTGTTCAAAAAGCTCACGGTAATGCCCTTTTCGGGAACGAATAACAGGAGCAAGGATGCTCACTTTTTTATCAGCAAAATCTTCTAAAATAAGCTGTTTGATTTTATCATCACTATAGCTCACCATTTTTTCACCAGTGTTGTAACTATAGGCATCACTTGCACGAGCGTAAAAAAGACGAAGAAAATCATAAATTTCAGTAATTGTACCAACGGTAGAACGCGGACTTTTACTGGTCGTTTTTTGTTCAATTGCGATTACTGGAGAAAGCCCTTCAATTTTATCAACATCGGGGCGTTCCAAACTTCCCAAAAACTGACGGGCATAGGCAGAAAAAGTTTCAATATAACGGCGCTGCCCTTCGGCATAAATGGTATCAAACGCCAAAGAGGATTTCCCGCTGCCGGAAAGCCCTGTAATTACTACTAATTTTTCTCTTGGAATTCGAACGTCAATGTTCTTTAGGTTGTGGACGCGGGCGCCCAAAACCTCAATAAAATCCTCATTTTTTGACATAGTTTGCAAAGATACTCAATAGAATGGAAAATAAAGAAAGCATGGCATCTTGCGGGTGTTAATTTTTAATGAAAAATAAGGTCTTTTTAAAACTTTAATGATCTACTTCTTTGGAAAGAAAAACATGAAAGGTGATCGAAATATAGAAAATGGTACTTATTACTATTGAATAGCCAGTAATTATTACCAAATTTGAAAAATCAAGCATCAAATAGGTGAGGGGTAACAGTACCCCAAAAACCATTAACAACAAAAAAATGATATATAAATAGCGAACCAATCGCGGTGTTTTTCGCTCCATTTGTCCTTGAAATTGGTAAAGCTTTGGAATAACCTCTTTTATCATATATTCCCAGAGTTTGGAGAAAAATACTTCATTAAACGAAGAATCCTCAAAAACCTCTTGGTCTATGGTGTTAGCAATGGTAAGTATTTTTTCTTGGTGTCTTTCAAAAACAGCCTCCAGGTTAAGTGATTCTTTATAATTTCCAAATTTATAACCAAAAACATACCATAGACCAGAACCACTTTTGTGCTCAACCCACTTTTCAATAATGTTGTTGTTGTAAAAAATGGGATAATTAATGTTTTCGGGAATATGTTTTTCATAGGGATTCGTCATTAACAAAGATTTCATTTCCAGATAGATGTTTTCGGTTTCACCAAAATGATGCGTTTCCTGAAGAAATTCAATAGCCGCTTTTGACTTTCCTTTATAAAACTCCTTAACTTCAAAATAGGTAAGGTTTGCAAAATCCTTTTCAATATATTCTTTTAGTCCTGGTGGCCACATATTGGAATTAAACAAAATTTCAGCAATATTTCTGAAATTGTGCATTTTCTGTGTAGTCTTGTTTATTTTGGTGTTTATTTTGGCCTTAATTCTCTTTAGATTCATAGCCGAAGTAGCCAGAAAAAACATTAAGATTGCCGATAGAAACCCACTCACCCCAATAAATATTGTGGTTATACTTTTTAGTACTTCCTCAAAACCCAAAGTATTTTCATTTTTATCCCATAAAAGGAATATCAATCCAACACATAGAGCACCACTTATCACAAGAGCGATAATGGCATATAAATCCTTAAAAAAAGATTTATTTCTCATAGGCTAAACGAAACCCAATAGTTCATAGAAATACTATAATAAGGATATTTTGGATAAAGAAATTTTGAAAAAAAATCTTTTTAAAGTTGAATATATATGCACCGATATGATGAAATTAAATAGTTTCCTCAAAAAACGACACACTAAAATCGCTAAAAATCCTTGGTTAATTGTCTCAAATCTAAACCTTTTTATCAGCCAATTTTAGACGTTTCGATATAATGCAGAAGATTTCGTTTAAAAGTGCATAAAATGCATAAAATCAGTAACCAATGGCGGTATCGTCACCGCGACTATCGGCACCACCTTGAAGTTTGTTGTTAGGAAGTTTTAAAATGGCGTCTACTTTTCCGATAATTGGATCGGCATCAGTGTTTTCTGGATATCCTTTTTGTTTTAGGTCTTCAATTAAATTTCTAGGAAACCTTTCAAATTCATACCGAATTGCGTCTGGCAACCACTGATGGTGAAAACGAGGGGCGTCTACTGCTTGCTGCATATCCATATTGAATTCATAAACATTTAAAATGGTTTGCGCCACCGAAGTTATGATTGTGGAACCGCCAGGAGTTCCCACAACCATCCAAAGTTTTCCGTTCTTTTCAACAATGGTAGGTGTCATGGAACTTAACATTCTTTTTTGGGGTGCGATAGCGTTTGCTTTTCCGCCAACCAACCCATACACATTTGGTTCTCCTGGCTTTGCGCTAAAATCGTCCATTTCATTGTTTAAAAAGAATCCAAGTTCGTTAACGTATAATAATGAACCAAAAGATGAATTGAGTGTAGTAGTAACTGAAACCGCGTTTCCAAAGGAATCAACTATAGAAAAATGGGTGGTCTCAGGGCTTTCGTAACCTATAATTACACCTGGTTTTATTTCAGAGGAAGGTGTTGCAGCTTCAAAGGAAAAACTTTCCATCCTTTCGGAAAGATAGGCTTCGGAAAGTAATGAATCTGCTGGATTATCAACAAAATCCGGATCGCCCAAATAATAGCTCCTGTCGGCATAAGCACGGCGTTCGGCTTCAGCCAAAACTTGAATGTATTTCTCTGAATTATGACCATAATCTGAAATCGGAAATGGCTCCACCATTTTTAAAATCTGCGCCAAACAGATGCCGCCACTGGAAGGGGGCGCCATGGAGATTATTTTTAAATTCTTATATTGAAAAACAACCGGTTCGCGCCATTGGGCTTCGTAGGCTTCTAAATCTTTTAAAGTGATAATTCCCTCTTTTTCTTTTAGAAATGAAACTAGTTTTTTTCCAGTTTCACCACCGTAAAACTCGGCTCGACCGTTTTTGGAAATGCGTTCCAATGTGCTTGCCAACGCACTATTTTTTAAAGTGTCATCCGCTTGGAGCGTTTTGGAATATAAAATGCTTTGGCCGTTCATCTTTTCAAAATAGGGTTTATATACTTCCAAAGCTTCGGCCTCTTTCTCGGTGATTATATATCCATTTTTGGCAAGTTCAATTACGGGTTTCAGAATAACTTCCATCGGTAAACTTCCAAATTTTTCGTGAACTGCAAACATTCCAGCAACTGTTCCCGGAACACCAACGGACATTGCGCCAACCGAGCTTTTGTTGGGAATAACGTTTCCGTCTTTATCGAGATACATATTTTTTGTGGCGGCCAGTGGTGCTTTTTCGCGATAGTCTAAAGAGCCAATTTCGCCATATTGGGTTCTGTAAACCATAAATCCGCCGCCGCCAAGGTTACCGGCGTTGGGATAGGTTAAAGCTAAAGCCATATTGGTGGCAATCATTGCATCAAAAGCGTTACCACCCTTTTTAAGTATTTCTGAACCTATTCGTGAAGCTTCGGCCCGTGCTGAAACAACCATTGCACTATCAGCAATTACGGCCTTTTTTATTTCAACTTTGGGCTTTTCAACTAGGTTCTGAACTTTTGGTTTTTCTTTGCAGGAAAAGAACAAGAAACCGATTAAAAACAAGTAGGAGAGTTTCATAATTCGTTAAGTTTATTTTTGGAAAAAATAATCAATTCGTCAAAAAAGGAAGTGAATTCAGCTTCAAATTCTTCATAAAACTCTTCGAGCTCAGCAACGGCCAAATTCATTTTAGAAACGCCTTTGGTACGTACGTTCATTTGCGCTAAAATTTTACTGATTCCTTCAACGGTGGCGTAGCTTAGCAACCAATTGTCGGCAATCATGTAAGGCATCATTCTTTGTATTCGTGGCGGAAGGATTGTGAAATTTTCCCTAAGTAATTCATAAAAATCCTGCACATATTTATCTAAAGGCACATCGGAATACTTGCTCCAGTTTTTCGCCAAAAAATGATCGTACAGAATATCTACAATTACTCCACTGTAATGACTGTAATTTTTGTGAAGTCTCGCCGTACTTTGATGCACAATAGGATGCGCATCCGTGAAGGTGTCTATGCCGCGGTGAAGCAAAATGCCTTTTGCTATTTTTGGTGGGTATTTTTCATAGCGCTTCCCTTTGATGCCATCGGCTATAAAGTTACCAATGATAACGCTTTCGTCATTGCCGGAGAGATAGATATGAGCTAAAAAATTCATTCAATAAATATATGTATTTTTGAACTGTAAAAACTGAAAATTGAACAGGTTACCAAATTTGGACCCATTGCGGTTTTTCCTTGCTTCCTTCGTGTTGCTCTTTCACTTACCCCAACTTTCGCACAATCAAGGACTTCCTTATTTTGATGGGCTTCCTATATTTCATCGAGGTTTGGAGGCAGTTTATATGTTTTTTGTTTTAAGCGGCTTTTTAATTATTCGTCTTATTTATCGCGCAAAAATCAAAGGTATTTTCTCAATAAAAGATTTTTATGTTCGAAGAATTCTGCGAATTTTCCCACTATACTATCTTGTTTTAGGCTTCGGACTGCTTTTTTATAACGTGCTATTACCTTTTTTGAATATTCCCTTTGAAATAAATTACACTTGGAAAGAAGCCTTGTTTTACAACGTTTTCTTTCTTCCGAATGTCTTTGCAAAAATCTACGAACCGGGTGGAATACTTGAAATCTTATGGTCTATTGGGATTGAGGAACAATTCTACCTCGTGATTGCGCCACTCCTGTTTTTTATAAATGTGAAATGGATTCTTCGGATTTTAAGTCTTTTGCTCCTTGGCTATTTCATCCTTTATTGGTCCGATGTTTTTGAAGTGCTTCGCAACTATACTTTTGTGTTTTTCTACTTATTCTCGGGTGGGGTGATTGCAATTCTTGAAGAAAAGAAAAAGCTTGAGTTTTTAAAGCGATCAGCAGTTTTTCCCTTAGTCATTTGCATTGCAACATTATTTTACTTTGTGACCGATTGGTTTCTATTTGAATCGCTTTGGCTTCGGGCGTTGTTCACCTGTTTACTATTTGGTTTCTTCATTCATTCGCTGGCTTTCAATAACCGGGGGGTAGCGGTAAACAACAAAATTTTAAATCATTTCGGAAGTATTTCTTACGGAATTTATATGTTTCACGCTATTGTGTTGAATGCTGTTGTATTTTTGTTTTTGAAACTGGAAATGCTCCAAAACCTTAATGAAACTTTAACCATATTTTTATTGCACCTGCTTACCTTCGCAGGAACACTTTTGATAGCTCATTTGTCGTATACGTATTTCGAGCTATATTTTTTAAAATTGAAAAATAAATTCAGAAAATAACCTTTGAAGTACGAAGTGAGAAATACGAGTTACGAAATACGAATAATCCTTAACAATAATATTAAAAATGACTTTAATTAAATCTATATCAGGAATCCGTGGAACTATTGGCGGAATCCAAGGCGAAAACCTAACTCCAATTGATGCCGTAAAATATGCCGCAGCCTACGGAAGTTGGGTAAAACAACAACGCAATAAAGAAAACTACAAAGTTGTAGTGGGTCGCGATGCACGTATTTCTGGCGAAATGATCCAGCAGTTGGTGATGAATACCTTGGTTGGAATGGGTATTACCGTTATAGATTTAAACCTTTCCACTACGCCAACTGTTGAAGTGGCGGTTGCCTTGGAACACGCTGATGGCGGAATTATCCTTACCGCTAGTCACAATCCTAAACAGTGGAATGCACTAAAATTGCTAAATAATAAAGGCGAGTTTTTAAATGCTGAAGCCGGACAGCAAATTCTTGACATAGCCGAAAACGGGAACATTGAATTCACTGAAGTGGATAATTTGGGTGAAATCCATAAGAATGATGCTTACATCGATTTGCATATTGATGAAATATTGAACCTGCCTTTGGTAAAAGCAGATGCAATAAAGCGCTGCAAATTTAAGGTAGTTGTTGATGCCGTTAATTCTACAGGTGGAATTGCAGTACCATTGCTTTTGGAAGCTTTGGGGGTAGTGCCTGTGAAATTGCATTGTACGCCAAACGGAGAATTTCCGCATAATCCTGAACCTTTGAAAGAGCATTTGGGGGATTTGATGGAAAGTGTTGTAAAAAACCACGCTGACTTTGGAATCGTGGTTGATCCCGATGTGGACCGACTTGCTTTTGTAGATGAAAAAGGAGAAATGTTTGGTGAGGAGTATACATTGGTCGCGGTTGCAGATTACGTTTTACAGAACAATCCTGGAAATACAGTGAGTAATATGTCATCATCAAGAGCTTTGCGTGATGTTACCGAAAAGCACGGCGGAACCTATACTGCCAGCGCTGTGGGCGAAGTAAACGTGGTTGAAAAAATGAAGGAAACCAATGCCGTAATTGGAGGCGAAGGAAACGGCGGAATTATTTACCCAGAACTTCATTACGGTCGCGACAGTTTGGTTGGGATTGCTTTGTTTTTAAGCTTTTTGGCAGAAGAAAAAATAGCCGTGAGCGAACTTCGAAAAAAATACACTGCCTATTTTATGAGCAAAAAGAAGATTGAATTAACTCCGCAGTTGGATGTTGATGCAATTTTAAAGACGATGGAAGCAAAGTATGCTGCCGAAGAAATAAACACCATTGACGGTGTAAAAATAGATTTCCCTGAAAACTGGGTGCATCTTCGAAAATCAAATACCGAACCTATAATTAGAATTTATACCGAAGCGAAAAGCCAGAAAGAGGCGGATGCTTTGGCGGATAGGATTATTGGGGAAATAAAAGCAGTTGCTGGATTGTAATCAATCTACTTTTCGAAGCTTCCAGCGTTTATGCGACCATAAATAATACTCAGGTTTTTCACGAATCTGGGTTTCCAAAGCATCAAAAAACATTCGGGTGATTTGAAAATCTGAGTATTCTTTTGGGTTATCAGCTAATGGAACAAAAGTGGCAGTATAATAGCCACGTTTCACTTTCTCAACTTTTAGGTAGAGTACAGAGAAATCTAGTTTTTTGGCTAATTCCTCCGTTCCTGTGAACATTGGGACGTCTATTCCCATAAACGTGTCGCGATGTTTAAAAGCACCGAGCTTTGGGGTTTGGTCTGAAAGAATATATGTGAGTGTTTTAGTTCCTTTTTTCCACTTTCGGAAAAGCACACCTACAATTTTTTTATTACTCACAATGATGCCGCCAAAATGTTCCCTAGTTTTTTTTACTAAAGCATCAAATTGTTTGCTGCCCAATGGTTTGTATACGGCGTGGGCTTGATGTTGCATCAGTTTATTTAGAATTCCACTCCATTCCCAGTTGCCGTAATGGCCGGCCATTAAAAGAATGCTACGGTCTTTTTGATAATAAGAATCAAGTATTTCGGCATTAGTAACAACAAAACGTTTGCGGATTTCCTTTTCAGAAATGGTAAAGGCCTTTATGGTTTCAAAAATAATATCACAGAGATGTTTGAAGAATTGTTGTGCAATATGGTCTCTTTCTTTCTGTGTTTTTTCAGGAAAAACCAAAGCGAGATTATCCTTTACTACTTTTTTGCGGTATCCAATTATATAATACACCAAAAAGTACAGCGCAGTGGATTTAATATACAAAATGCGCATCGGCAAGATGGAAAGCAGCCAAAGAATTGGATATGCCAGTATATAAAGCAATCTTTGCATAGGAATTGTTACCGCAAAACTAATTAAATTTATTGCAAGAATTAGAATTCTAAATTCATTATAAATTAATAAACATAACTTTTATAATCCCATGCAAAATCTTGATATAGCAACCATAATAATAATTGCCGCAAACGTCATCATTTCGATGAAGGGTTTTAATGATTTTTCATTCTTTGAAAAATATAAATTCAACATAGCGGGCATCCGTCGCGGTGAACAAATTAGAATGTTCAGTTCTGCCTTTTTACACGCAGACTTTTCGCATTTGCTGTTTAATATGCTTACGCTCTATTTTTTTGCGCCAGTAGTTATAAATAGTGTAGGGGTTACCTTTTTTGTGATTATCTATGTTGTGAGTTTGCTGGTTGGAAACCTTTTGTCGTTCTATTTTCACAAAGACGAATATCATTACAGTGCAATAGGGGCAAGTGGTGCAGTAATGGGAATATTGTATTCTGCAATTTTGTTTTTTCCAAATATGGGACTTTATCTTTTCTTTATACCGATCCCTATTCCTGCTTGGCTTTTTGGGATGGCATATTTGTTGTACTCTATTTACGGAATGAAAAAAAGATTGGGAAATATTGGCCATGACGCTCACATTGGTGGAGCAATAGGAGGATATGTATTAACACTTTTATTTGCCCCTTATTTGTTTGAAACCAGCTTGTGGATTGTTGTTTTATTGGCAATTCCATTAATTATTTTGTTCATAATGCATAAACTAGGAAAAATATAAAAAAAAAATGATGAAAACAGTTCAAACCCTTTTAATTTTAGCAATCACAACTACTACTATGATGGCACAAAACACTTTACCACCACCCACAATTGATGTTACTGGCGAAGGTATTGTTCGCGTGGTTCCTGATGAAGTAACAATCAAAATTAGAGTTGAAAATACAGGAGAAAATACCAAAACTTTAAAAGAGCAAAACGATGCAACAATCAGTGATGTTTTAAAGTTTCTGAAAAAAATGAACATTGAGGATAAAGATGTGAAAACAGAATTTATGAACCTCAGCAAAAACTACGATTACAATAGCAAAACGTACACTTTTGCCGCAAATCAATCGCTTTCAGTAAAACTGCGCGATATGAAGAAATATGAACCTGTAATGAAAGGTCTCATTGATTCAGGCATTAACAGAATAGACGACGTTTCCTTCTCATCTTCAAACAAAGCTGCTTTGGAAAGCCAAGCTCGTAAAAAAGCTGTTGAAAATGCTAAAATTAAAGCTGAGGAATACACCTCAGTTTTAAACCAAACTGTAGGGAAGGCAGTTTCTATAAGTGAGTTTAATAATTCTGGAGGACCACAGCCTATGTATAAATCAGCGATGATGGATTCTTCTTCAGGAAGCGGTGATCAAACTATTGCCGTGGGCGAGATGGAAATACGAACAACTGTTAACGTTAGTTTCCTTCTTAATTAAGCAAATAAGTTTTCTGAATAAAAAAAGCCTCGGTTATTTTTAACCGAGGCTTTTTTAATATGTTATTTTGGAATTTATTTTCCTAAAAGTGTAGCAATTTTTGCTTCCAAAGCTGCACCGCGAAGGTCTTTATCTATAATCAATCCGTTTTCGTCAAGAAGGAATGTTGCAGGTATTGAACGTACGTTGTATTGCTTAGCAATTGGATCTTGCCAGAACTGAAGGTTGGAAACGTGGAACCAAGTCATATTATCGTCTTTAATGGCTTGAATCCATTTATCTTTTTGGCCTGCCTTATCTAAGGAAACGCTAATGATATTTAATCCTTTGTCGTGATATTTATTGTAAACATTTACAACATTTGGATTTTCCATTCGGCAAGGTTTGCACCAAGAGGCCCAAAAATCTATAATTGTATATTTCCCCATAGCATCCTTTAAAGACATTGTTTCTCCAGTTGGAGTTTGCGCACTAAAATCTGGTGCTGCACTACCCACATCTACTTTTTTCAAAGAATCTAAATTGGTTTTTAAGTCTTGGGCTAATTGTGATGAAGCCACTTTAGGATCTAATTTTTCAAGATACGCTGAGGCTTCAGTCGGGGTAATTTCCTTTCTGCTTGCCATATCAGAAATTAGCATTACCGAAAAAAGCGAGTTGTTATTGTCTTTTAAAAATTGCTTTTTGTATTCGGTTTCTTCACCTATTAAGTTTAAGTTTTCACTTTGCATTTTAGCAATGGCTGCAGTATCATTCGCTTGCGTGGCCGCATGAAATTTCTCCATGCTTTCTTGTTTAATTTTGTTAAATGAATCCATTTTATCGACAAAACCATTATATGCAGTATTTTGCTTTCCTCCAGTTACACGAGATGCCTTAATACTGTCCTTATAGATTTTAGCTTCTAAGTTTTCATTTTCAGGAAAAAACAAGATTGAAGCATTGGCTTCGTTGATTCTTAAAAAATTAAGCGGTGTAGTATCACTTTTTGGATAAGTGGCAGAAAACTTTCCTTGAGTCACCGTAAGGGTGTCAATTGGTTTGGGTTGGTTGTTTTCAAAAGTATATACATATATTTCAGTGCCATCCGCAAAACCAACAGCGTCTCCTTTAAGAGTATATGTATTTGTTTCTTTATTGCAAGAGATTAGTGAAAGTGTAATGAATGAAGCAAGAAGTAGTCTCATAAAATTGTATTTTTAAAATTTGAGCAAAAGTAGCAGTTTATTCTATCAATGGATATAGTGTATTGTTTTTTTGTTATTTATTAACATAATACAGATGTTTAAGCCCTATATTTATTGAATATTATTATTAATGGTTACTATGAAAAAAGAGGATTTTCCTTTAAAGATAAAAGTTGGCTTCAAAAAGATTTTTGATGCCTATAGAGAAAAAGAGGGACAGAGTGAAGCAGAAAAAAGGCACACTTCTGAAATCCTCTCTATGGAAGCAGAATATCCGAAATTAACTTCAGGAATTGTGAACTTAAACGATCTTAGCAAATATGCAGAACAGATAAATACAGTTCTTGATCCTTTGTTTCCAACCGTTTTGGGAAACAATGAAATTAAATTTGCGACTATTCCATTTCAAGAGGTAGCTTTTAAAAGTACCCAGCGCTATAAAGATATTTTACAAAATGCCGGAGATGATTTTTCAATGGACATTATAAATTTTGATGAAGATCAATTCTATATAATGGGCTGTAGTTTAATACTAAATCATTATTACGGTGAAATAGTAGATTTTAAACGTTCTTTTTATTACAATATTCCCGACGGGAATGGCATCGTTAAAAACTATAGATTATTCTACAACACGGATTTTGTTGATATTCAAAAGACACCTAAGTCAAAAGAAATTTCCCAGGACGATATTAATGAATTGTTGGAAAGTTTTGAGGACATTTCGGTTTGGAAAGAAAAGTTTCCTCCGGGAAGTTGGGTTTTTAATGGCTTTGTAATTGCAACGCTAACGGACGTTACAATGGATGTTTCCATTTCTGAATTCAAAACCAACTTACTGCGTTTAGAAAAAAATGCAGGATTTCACAATACAGAGTTCAGTCGGATTTTTCGCGCCATTTTCAATCTGAAAGACCTTATGATAGGTTTTACGGACTATAACGAAGAAAATGAAACTTTTGAGCAAACATTATTTAAGGAAATACCAAGTTTTATTCTTCAAGGGAAAAAATCACAAATCAGCAAAGACGCGCTTTGTAGTGCTTCTTATTATACACTTTTCAAACAAAAGGAATTTTATTGTGTAACGGACGCTGAGCGATATCATAAACTGTATCCAGAGAATTTGCTTTACAAAAAAATGTTGGAACAAGGAATGAAAAGCGCCATTTTTGCCTCTATCGTTTCAGAAGAAAAAATTCTGGGAGTGTTGGAACTTGTATCTCCTAATGCCCATGATCTTAACACCATAAACGCCAATAAACTTAGGGATATTATGCCCTTTCTTATTGATTCTGTTGTACGCTCAAAAAGTAATCTTGAAAACGAAGTAGAGCTTGTAATTCAGGAAGAATGTACTTCAATCCATAGCAGCGTGCATTGGAAATTTAGAAAAGAAGCAAAACGCTACTTAAACACAATCGCAGATGGAAACCCTACTTTTTTCCGTGAGGTTGTTTTTGAAGATGTTTTTCCACTCTATGGACAAACTGATATAAAAGGATCCTCTGAGGCAAGAAATGAAGCAACTAAACAAGATCTTTTAATTCAATTGGGCTATATTGAAAAGGTTTTGAAAAAATTGAATAACCAATACCCAATGCCTATTATTGATCAAATGATTTTTAATACAATTGGATTTTTAAATGAAATTGAAGAAAACCTCCAAGTAGATACCGAGAAGAAAATAATGAATTTTTTGGTTTCGGAAATAATTCCTTTTTTCAAATATATTCGAGAGAAAAACGAACTGTATAAAGGATTTGTGGATGAATATTACGAATTGATTGACTCGAGCACTGGTTTTGTCTATAAATACAGAAAAGATTATGACGAATCGGTAATGCTTATTAATAAAAGGCTTGCGTCTTTATTGGATAAAAAGCAACAAGAAGCACAGAAAATGTATCCACATTATTTTGAGCGTTTTAAAACGGATGGTGTAGAGCACAATCTTTACATTGGAGAATCCATTACAAAAGAAAAGTCTTTCAATATAGTATACCTTAAAAACTTAAGATTGTGGCAATTGCAGGTAGTTTGTGAAATGGAAAACAACTATTACCGTTTTAAGGATAAGTTGCCAATTGTTTTGGATGTTGCTTCAATGATCTTAGCTTTCAATGGTTCTCTATCACTACGTTTCCGAATGGATGAAAAACGATTTGATGTAGATGGAACATATAATGCACGCTATGAAGTTGTAAAGAAAAGGGTTGATAAAGCCAATATAAAACATACTGAAGAACGAGTAACCCAGCCAGGGAAAATTGCAATAATTTATTCTCAAAAAGAAGACGAAGAAGAATATTTGAAATACATAAAGTTCCTTCAGCATCAGAAATTATTGGGCGAAGAAATTGAGCTTTTGGAATTAGAAGATCTTCAAGGTGTTACCGGTCTAAAAGCGTTGCGAGTAAATATTCTGTATTCGTTGAATAATGATAAAGCAAAGGAATATTATACCTATGATGATCTTATTTCAGAAATACAGAATTAACCTTTATGATTTGAAATAGAAGAATATAGCAAAACAGAGCAATGATATTATAGTACCCACAACAAACATCGTGTAAGTAAGTCGCAATATTCTATATTTTCTGTCAAGTACCTTTCCTAAGAAATAAAGATCTTTGGTAAGCGATTTGTAAACGTAATCCCTGTCTTTCAAAAGCTCCTCTATGGCCCATTCATATTGTTCAAGTTCCATTTTATGAAAATTACCAAAAAAAGTTAGGTTTACGCTTTTATTGGCTACGTCTTCTTTGGTGAATTCACCCCTGGTAACATTTGGACGGGTGGCTATAACGGCTAAAATCATACTAATAGCACTAAAGAATATAAATATAGCTGTTGGGACTATTAAAAAATTATTCACGTCAAGCTTTGAAACAAGATTTGAAATTACCAAAGAGATTATAATAGCGTTCACAGAAAGCATTATGTTTGCTTTGGTATCTGCGATGTCGCTAAGCTTCATATGGTTTCTCAATGCAGTCCTATAAAAAGTCTGTATTCCTCTTTCCGGACTATCGTTTTTGTATTTTGCCTTAAGCTTTGCTTTTTTCTTTTCCTTGTTTAGTTTAACCTCATTTTTTTTCCGTTTATTTATCAATTTGGCAAGATTCATATCTTTTATTGGTTGCCAATTTTTAAGTGCATAATCGGTATAAAATTGATGGGTTTCAATAAGCACTTTAATATTTTCATTCAGCCATTCTTGTGGGGTAAAATTATGTATGTTCTGTTCCAGGTATTCCTGTCTTAATAAATTGCTGATTTCTTCAAAATATTTTTTTCCAAAGTGTGATGAGTCCGCATCGCGAATTATCTTTTCAAGATCATCTTTAGGTATAGTGTTTTTAAATTTGGTTGCTGCAATACATCTTTCAACACCGTTAATTATATCAGGATCAACATTTTCAGATTGAAGAAATTCTCTTGCAATCTTAACACTTTCTTCTTCGTGGCCATCACGTTTTACAGTGTAGCCAGTATCGTGTAAAAGTGCCGAAAGTCGCAATATAGTTGCATCTTTAACATTAATTTGTGAATCTTCAATAATTTCATTTATACTTTTATAAACACGCCTTGTATGTGTATAATTATGGTATATGTATGTACTGGATAATTTTTCTTTGAAAAGATTTAGTACAAATTTATCAGTAGTTTCAACTATATCAACCATGCGTTGTTTTTTAAGAATCCAAAGTACTAAAAAATTAAAATTCAGTTGCGCATATCTTTTAAATTAACATCATTATAACTTTTAGTGATTCCCATTTTTTCAATATGTTTTCAAAATTAAATTCTTTAATAAATAATTTTTTTTTTACTAGTTCACGCTACTTAAAAAGAGGTTGCCTTCTAATACTTTTCATTATTTTAGTTTCCTCCTGTGCAACTTATGCTCCCCAATTTAAAGAGAACGATTTTAAGCCAGTTTTTCCATCCCAAAAGGAAGTCGAAAAAACCTTTTATTTGGTTGGTGATGCTGGATTGTCGCCTATGGGAGGAAAGAGCGATGCTTTGACGGCTTTTAATAAATATCTGCAAAAACATCCATCTAAAGACGATTATACACTTTTTTTAGGCGATAATATCTACCCTGGGGGAATGGACCCTGAAGAAGACTCAAACCGTGCTTTTTCTGAAAATATGATTAATGCACAATATGAATCTGTAAAAGATTTTAATGGTACTGTATATTTTATTCCAGGTAATCACGAATGGTATAACGGGGGAGTTCCTGGAGTTAAAAGAGAGGAAAACTATATTGAAAAAATTTTTGGTGGTATTGATGCCTTTAAGCCTAGTAATGGATGCCCCTTAGAAAGTATTCCGATTACGGATAATATTCAATTAATAATGATAGATACCCAATGGTATCTTGAAGATTGGAATTCTCACCCAAGCATTAATGAAAACTGTGAAATAAAATCCAGAGACAAGCTTTTTATTGATATCCAACAAGAACTGGAAAATCATCAAAATAAAACAATAGTTTTTGCAATGCACCATCCTATGCTTACCAATGGTAGCCATGGAGGTTATTTTGGAGCAAGCAGACATTTGTATCCCACTCAGCAAAATTGGCCCTTGCCATTTTTAACATCACTTGTTATTCAAATTCGTTCACAAGGAGGCGTTTCAATTCA
The DNA here is from genome assembly GCA_937125455.1 of uncultured Aequorivita sp. Taxonomy (GTDB): domain Bacteria; phylum Bacteroidota; class Bacteroidia; order Flavobacteriales; family Flavobacteriaceae; genus Aequorivita. The sequence continues at coordinate 59,724 of CAKZLK010000059.1, read as the reverse complement.
GGATAGGTATAATGAGTTGTATAATAATTTAATGATTCGCCTTAAAAACACGACCCTAAATAGCGATCGGTTAGTATTCGTTTCTGGGCATGAGCATACACTGCAATATCTTGAAGAGGACGGTGTAAAACAAATAGTTTCTGGCTCTGGTTCTAAAAATTCATATGCTTCATTAGGTAAAAATGGGTTGTTTTCAAGTGGCGCACAAGGATTTGCTGTTTTAACTGTTTTTACAGATGGCTCTTCTTGGGTTCAATATTATATTGCCAATGAAACTTTAGATCCAAAATTGGTTTTTGAGAAAGAGGTTTTTGCACCAATTAAAAATTATGATACCTCTTCACTGTCACAGTCTTTTGCTTCGGAAAAAGTAGTGCCTATCTACAAAAAAGATAGTATTAACGAATCCCTTTTTTTTAAGACTATTTGGGGTAGCCGATACCAAGATGCATATACAACTCCAGTAAAAGCAAAAGTGGCACAATTAGATTCACTTTTTGGAGGAGTTACAGTCGTAAGGGAAGGAGTTCAAAAAGAATATCGTTCCCTTAGATTAAAGGATAAAAAGGGTAATGAATATAGAATGCGGGCGCTGGGTAAAAACTCTTTGGATTTTTTAGAAAAAACCATTCCTGGAAAAGAGAGTGAGGTATCTGCTGGACCTGATGAAGAAAAAAAATTGCCAAAGGAAGAAACCCTCAATGCCGATTTTTATACTTCCTCACATCCATATGCCGCTTTATCCATTCCTAAAATGGCTAAAGCTGTTAATGTATTTTATACAGATTCAAAACTTTATTATGTTCCCAAACAAAGTGCGCTGGGAGACTATAATGATAAGTTTGGAGATGAACTTTACTTTATTTCTTTGGAACCTACAGAAAGCAGTGAAGGTGAAAAAACTTTTAAGTATCCTGATGATATTCAGACAACAGACGACATTTTAGCAAAAATTCGTCGTGGTGGAGATATACAGGTAGATGAGGAAAATTACATTCGCTCCCGCCTTTTTGATATGTTGATAGGGGACTGGGATCGTGAAAGTGACCATTGGCGATGGGCAGAATATTACAATCGTTACGGCAAAAATGTATATGTTCCCATCCCAAGGAACAGAGATGATGCTTTTTCCAGCTTTGACGGGAATATTCTTAACGTAGCCCGCTCTATTTTCAGTGGCTCTAGACAAACACATGTTTATGATGATAATCTAACAGACTTGAAATGGTTTAATGAAGAAGGAATTATTCTGGATCGTGCGTTATTGGAGCGTTCGGGTAGACAGCAATGGGAATACGTAGCCAAGCAAATTCAGGATACCCTTACAAATGGTATTATTGAAGAAGCTTTTAATGAAATTCCTCCCGAAGTACAAGACGCGGAACTTCAGAAAATTAAAGAAACACTCCTAGCTCGAAAAAAAAATCTTGTAGCTATAGCCAACCGTTATTACGATTATCTTTCGAATTTACAGACTATAACAGGAACTGATGAAGCTGATTATTTTGAAATAACCCGTGAAGCCGGCGGAAAAACAAATGTGAAAACGTATCGATATACTGATGGTAAAAAAGAAGATTTAATGATTGAACATGACTATTTTCATAAAGATACCCGAGAGCTATGGATTTATGGTTTGGACGGCAATGATGTTTTCGAAGTAAATGGAAAGGATTCAGATCTTATTTACGTTCGCGTAATTGGAGGGAACGGAACGGATGTTTACAGAATTAATGAAGGAAGAAGGGTTAAGTTTTATGATTCTGACACCAATCCATCTACCATTGAAGAAAATGAAAAAGGTATTCCCATTTTTACTGATATATATGATTTAAATACCTATGATTACCGAAAGCAGATAAGTGACACAAAAAGAATCGCACCAGCATTAGGATATAACCCAGATGATGGCTTCAGGTTGGGGATGCAGTTTATCTATACAGTAAATAGCTTTAAAAGAAATCCATTCGCCAAACGCCATAATTTAACTGCTGGATATTATTTTGATACTTCAAGTTTCGATCTAAATTATGAAGGGGAGTTTGCCAATTCAATCGGAGATTTAAATTTGAAAATTGGAGCCCATATTGAAAGCCCAAATTACACGGTCAATTATTTTGGTTATGGGAATCAATCTGAAAATGGACAATCAGAAAGTGGTTATGATTTTAATAGAATAGAACTGCAGTCTATTTCTGCAAAAGCTGCATTGGTCCGCAACTCCAGTTTTGGTAGTGTGTTCACGTTTCAGACCAAATTTGAAGCTATAACATTAAATAAAAGCATAAGTAATTTGTATCAAGATAAAGGTACAGTGACTCTGGATAATAGCAATTATTATGGAACTGTAGAAGGTATTTATAATTACCGGAGTTATGATAATCCTTTAAACCCTGCTCGAGGTATGCTATTTGACCTTTCGCTGGGCGTGACGGATGACCTTGAAGATGTGGATAATGTATTCGGTGTTCTTGCATCAAGGATTGTGTTTTATAACGCCTTGATTAAAAATGAAAAATTGGTTTTGAAAACAAATCTCCAGACCCAAATTAACTTGGGAAATAATTTTCAGTTTTATCAAGGAGCCCAATTGGGTGCAAAAAATGGATTGAGAGGTTATAGGGAAGAACGGTTCACGGGAAAATCCTTTTTGGTCGGTAATGCGGATTTACGCTACAGTTTTGACCAATTCCTCATCGGCTTGTTTCCGGTGCAAATAGGTGTTTATGGGGGAGCAGACCTTGGAAGGGTATGGGTGCCAAATGAAGATTCGAAAATATGGCATACCTCTTTTGGTGGAGGTTTATGGATAAATGGACAAGGCGGACTGGGGGCAAATTTTAGTGCATTCAATTCAAAGGAAGGATCACGTTATAGTTTTGGGATAGGATTCTCATTCTAACTGTTTCTATCTTTTTCAAATAACGTAGCTGGATTCGTTTTGTATTTGAATTTTCATATTAATAAAGGGAATTTAATAAGATAAATCCCCTTTATTAATCTTCAACAAGTGATTCCTAACGAATGATTGTTTTAAAACCAACCTGTACGATGGCATCTTCTTCAGATAAAAAATAACCTACATTAAATCCAAGTGCGTTGAGCGTACCAAACCAAACACCACCACCGTAAGAGGTATGCCAAGTATTTGAAGTATCGTTATTTACCCAAATACGACCGTAGTCAAACCCACCGTAAACTCCTAAGGATATGGGCACAACTGCAGTAACAATTCTTCCAAGACGAAGTTTTAAATCTGAGCTTTGGTAGAACGAAGTTTTTCCAGTAAACCGTTCGTCCCTATATCCACGAAGTCCGTTACTCCCACCGATGGATGGTGCGTGATAAAAGAAAAAATCATTTCCGAAATTGGTATTCACTTCAGCCTTTGAACCGAGCACCAAATTTCCTGAGGGAATCAGTTTTCTGTTAAATCCTAATGCTAAATTAGCATAACCAAAATTCACATTATCCAATTTAACATTGGTTTTATAGCCAATAGCGGCATCTAAATAAAAACCACGCGTAGGAAAATCCGCGGCATCTTCATTTGCATAACTTAATGAGGCTTCAGCGCCTACATAATTTTGAGTATCAAATATTTCTGGTGTAAAATTGGAAGTATTGAAAAATCTGTCCGGGGTATTTGCTACTTCATAGCTTTCAAAAAGCCCTTTGATTCTAATGGTTCTGTAAGCAATACCAAAATTCGCTTTAATTTGTTGTGTTCTGGCTCGGTTGTATTCTTTACCTATTAAATCCTCATCATAGGTTGTATCATTTCCATATCCAAAAAAGTTTTTGGTGAAAAGATCACTTGTGAAATAAGCCCCAGCTTCTAGATTCCAATTGGGTATTATATTGCTAAAAGTTCCTTGGTATTCAGCTTCAATGGCTCTAAAATCAAAATAATAGTTTGCGGATAGATAATGTTTATATCTAAAATCCTCACCATTGAACCCTTTATTTGTGTATGTATCCTTTGCACCTAAATACAAACCGTCATCTGTTCTAAAGCCAACATTTGGCAGTAGAACGTTGTTGTTTTCATTAAAATTTCTCCAAAAAAATGTATTTGTTTCATACAAGCGCGTAAATTGGTGTGCTGGTGTCTTTTCTTCGAATTCGGTCTTTTCATAAGGCCAATCGTACACTTTCAATTTTTTGCGATTTGTAACTTTAAACTCATCTTTTCCAAAGCCACCTACCAAACGAATCATTATTTCATGATCTCCGTCACCTGAAACTTCAAATATATCATCATCGTTTAAGCCGTAAATCCATATTTCATTGGTTTCATTGTGGTCAAAAATTCTATCAAAAAATACTTTGTTTTTAGCATCAGTCAATAATCTTTTAAGAACTACTCGCGTTTTACCTTCTGGAAGCCTTGTTATTTCTACCTTATCATCTTTATGGGTACCATGAATTACAACCGTCTTATTCATTAACTCACCGTAGCGTTTAGCTATTTTATCTAGGTTTTGCAGACGTCCTTTTAAATTATTTTTTACTTCTTCTGAATTTTCGTCCTGAACTTCTTTTGGAAGTCTCTTAAAAGCTTGCTCAATAACATCATCTGTCAAATTATCCTGAATATATTTAGCTTCTTCAACCCATACTGAAACACCGTATTTATTTAAAAAGGCTCTGTCCAGATTATTGCCTTCTCCGTTAAACCATTTTACATTATTAATTTTAGGGCCATAACTTTGCCAAAAACGAACATCTGGCAATACTAATTTTATAAGTGGAATTGCAATTCCATCAAATTTTGAAAATGCTGCATCTCTATCCCTAGGTATCGGAATAAAGCGAATGTCATCATCGTTTATTTCATATTCAACCCAGCGCCATTGGTCTTGATGCCTATCCCAATCGCCTATGAGCATGTCAAAAATTCGTGCGCGCATGTATGCCTTCTGGTCGATGGAATATTTCTCGTCTCTATTTAGTTTTTCAAGAACGTCCGTAGTGCTTTCAAAGTTTACAATTTTCCCTTCTTCATTAGGGTTTGCTCTATTGTATCCTTCATAATCTTTCTGTTCGTCATTTGGGCGTTCTTCAATAAAATACAATTGATCGCCGTAATTTTCTCCTAAAAGCCTAAAGCCAGTTTGTTTGGGCACGTAGTATAATTTTGTGTTTGCATGATTAATACCAACAGATTTTGCCAAGGGATTTATTACCAATTGCATATATGGATGTGTGGTTGTAAAAAAATCATAGATTACATTTTCGGCAAAAGTCCCTTCATATTTATCTTCAGAATAGGAAATACCTTTTATTTTATATCGCAAAAACTTAAGGGGATCTTTTTCAAGGCCACGCATCGCATATTCTCTTCCATCAGTGTCTTCCAACCTTGCAGAGAAGGATTGATGGCCACCGCCTTGCTGGGTTACTTTTAGTCCTTCATAGAGAGTATCTAAAATGGCTATGTTTGCGGTAACTGGTTTTCCGAAGTAGGAACGGTACCTTTTCCCCCAAATAAATTGATAGAAACCAGATTTATTAAGTTTATCTTCATCAGTGGTTATGGGTAGGGTTTTGGTTTTTTCATTAAAAGTGGGAGTGGAGAAGGGTTTCTTTTCCTGGGGAAATTTTTCCTGAACGTCAAAAGTGTTAGTGTCATCAGCGGTTACAAAAGTAACTTTGGAAGAACCGTCCTTATAATATTTTAAAATAGCGAAACCCTCTTTTCCATACGTAAACTTTCCTTCATATTTTAAGCTTCCACCAATATTGGTAATAGTACCTTTTGATAATTTTGTTCCATCTGCACTACCCATAGAACCGCTTATTATTTGGTTTATGTTTCCTCCACTTAGATATTGCAGACTTTTTTCGTGTCCAGAAACAATAGTTACCCTATGATTTTCCTGTACCAAAGCACTAACCGTAGTGCGTAAATAATTATATCTGTACGAGTATAATTGTTGTTTGTTGAAACTTGCAAGATAATCCGCTTCATTTAAAAGCGTTCCAACTATTGGAAGTGGTGTAATGGTTTGTAAAAATGTTTCCTTACCGGCAAAACGTCCATTGCTATAAATAGGATGATGCATTACAATAACCAAGTTTTTTCCACGGGAATCTTTAATCATTCCTTCCAATTCTTCAACAAACCTTCTTTTGGTATTTATATCGGTACATTTTTTATTAATTCCATCTACATGATCCCAATTGGTATCAAACCAATTACTATCAACATAAATAATATCCAAATCAGCATTTATTTGCTTAAACTCTAATGGACAAACATTGTTTGGTTCTACCTTTACATCCTTGATATCGCTATCTTTTATATAGTTTTCAACCCATTCAATGTCTTTTGTGTTTTTACTTTTCCACTCATAATGCCCGGGAACAAAAACGGTCTTTCCCTTAAATTTTTTTGTAAGTTCAAGTTCCTTGTTTATTATTTCTTTATTTTCTTTTTCAGATCCATCTGGCTTCGTGTAATTACCGGTAAATAAAAGAGTACTCTCATCAGTTGCTTTTTCTAAATATGATTTTAGTATTTTTTTTATATTAGGATCTGTTTCATCATCAGTATTTCCAATTCCACCGGCAATATAAAAAGTGTAAATGGCATCATCTTGTTCTGGTGATTCTGAAATATTGCTCTGTGGTTTATAGGTGGCACAGGCTGAGAAAAATATAACGATGAGTAAGGAAATAACTTTTTTTAATGGAGATAAAAATATTCTATAGGAACTCATATTTGTATGATGGTTATTTAGTTTGTTAAAAATAAAGAAGGGGCTTAATATTTAAATCTCCTTTAATAATACTTTAAGTTTTTTCACAAATAAGCCTGCTAAATGCAGGCTTATTAATTTATATATGAAATTGTGATTATGCTTCAGGGTGCTTATCGCTAGATTTCATCATCCAAGCATCTAGCATCCAACTTATTTTTTCAATATGACCGATAAAACCACCAATCATATCTATGGTACCTTCATCACCTGCGGCATCTGCTTTTTCGATAACATTGCGCATTTGTTTCAAAAGTTTTCCGTGATCGTCTAACAATATTTTCACCATTTCCAGGTCTTTGGTATCTTCGGAAGATTCCTTGATACTACTCATTTTTATATAATCCGTAAAATTACTTGTGGGTTGAAATCGAAGGGTTAAAATACGCTCTGCAATTTCATCTACTTTCAGTTTTGCATCCTCATACATTTCCTCAAATTTTATATGGAGATCAAAAAAGTTATTACCCACAACATTCCAGTGGAAATTACGAAGTTTTTGGTAGTATAAATGGTAATCAGCTAAGAGCATATTAAGTTCTTTTGCAGTGGCTGTGTTTTTCTTTTTATCAAGGTTTAAATAGCTCATGTTCTGTGTTTTTAAAAGGTTTTCTCAAAGATAATCAACAACTTTGGAGCAATCAATTTTTACAGAGGGTTTAGTCTTTTTTTAACTAGAAATAGACGCTTTTATTTGCTTATAAATTAGTAATATTTAAGCTTATTATTTTTTGTAGGAAAAAACGAGTGTTTTCTTACATTTTAATGGCTTTGCTATGGCTTTGCTATGACTTATCCGTGGCTTTTGTTTTTAATGAGTAATTTGTAATGAGTATTAGTCATTGTTATTTAGAAAAAAGTTTGTTCCTACTCCGGTGAAGTTCTGGAAGACTAAGGGTGAGTTTGTGAATAAGTATCGATGAAAGCATAATTGTTCCTAATTAATCAATATCAAATAGACAATTGACATCCGGAAACTAAAATTTATATAAATTGTTTTTCAATATAATTGCTTTATTCAAAAGTTGTAGCTTTGCAAGCGAAACAAGTCCTACTTATGAAAACTAATCTATCCGTCGCCATCCAGGCTGCTTTGGAAGCTGGAGAAGCAATTTTAAAAGTTTACGAAACCAATTTCAATGTGGAGACCAAGGATGACAATTCTCCATTAACCCTTGCTGATAAAAACGCGAATGATGTTATTAATAGTTATTTAAAACCAACCGAAATTCCTATTATAAGTGAAGAAAATCGTCAGCTTGATTTTTCGGAAAGAAAAGATTGGAAACTTTGTTGGATTGTAGACCCACTAGATGGCACAAAAGAATTTATAAAAAGAAATGGCGAATTTACCGTTAATATAGCACTTATAGATAATGGCAATCCCGTTCTTGGCGTTATTTACGTTCCTGTTTCAAAAGAGCTCTATTTTACTTCAGAGGACGGAAAAACTTCAAAAAAAATAATAGTTTCTTCAGAAAAAATTTCAGTTGAAGAAGTTTTTGAAAAAGCTAAGAATATTAAGCCAAGTAGCCCCAGGAAAATTATAAAAATAGTTGGAAGTCGTTCCCATTTAAATGATGAAACTAAAAATTTTATCTCAGAAATAGAAAAAGAAAAGAATGTTGAAATTGTTTCCAAAGGGAGTTCTTTAAAGTTCTGTTTGATGGCTGAAGGATTGGCTCATATTTATCCAAGATTTGCCCCTACAATGGAGTGGGATACTGCTGCTGGTCATGCAATCTGTAACGCAGTTGGCATTCATGTAATTGACCAAACTACTGGAAAACCAATGCGATACAACAAACCGAATTTGTTAAATAATTATTTTGTGGTAAAGGCCTAATGAAAGACCAATCCCGAAAACGACATTTAGCCAAAACCATTACTTGGCGTATTGTTGGCACTATAGATACCATTTTGCTATCCTGGCTTATTACAGGCAGTCCAATCACTGGTTTAAAGATTGGTTTGGCTGAAGTAGTTACCAAAATGGTTTTATACTATTTTCATGAAAGGGTGTGGTTTAAGATTAATCTTTCAAAAAAAGGGATTGTTCGAGAAAGCCGAATGCGCCACATAGCCAAAAGCTTTACCTGGCGTGGCGTCGGCACATTAGATACAATGTTGCTTTCTTGGTTGGTTACAGGAAATCCATTAACAGGACTTAAAATTGGAATGTCAGAACTTTTAACAAAAATGATTTTATATTACCTTCACGAAAGAGTTTGGTATAGAATGGATTACGGATTAAAAAATAGAGAAATGTAATATGGAAGAAAATATAATTCCACATAACTTCAGTATCACACAAAAAGAAAGAAGTGCCTTAAAAAATCATAGGTCTTTTCTTATTTGGTTTACAGGACTTTCGGGTTCTGGAAAATCTACCATCGCCAATGCCTTGGAAAAGAAACTTGTTTCGGAAAATATCCATACCTATCTTTTGGATGGGGACAATGTTCGTAAAGGGTTAAACAATAACCTCTCCTTTTCTCCTGAAGATAGATCTGAAAACATTAGAAGAATTGCTGAAGTATCGAATTTAATGATCGATGCTGGCTTGGTGGTACTCGCTTCTTTCGTTTCGCCTTACAGAGAGGATCGCGAAAATGTGAAGCGTATTGTTGGTTATGATAATTTTGTAGAGATCTTTGTAAACACACCCATTGCAGAATGTGAGCGACGAGATGTAAAAGGACTTTATGCCAAAGCCCGAGCTGGAGAAATAGAAAATTTTACAGGTGTTAATGCACCTTATGAAGCTCCTATGGCCCCGGATGTGGAAATTGATACGACAATGGTTTCTGTGGAAGAATCAATCGCAATTATTTTAAAAATAATAAAGAAAAAATTGAAAGGAAATGAGTAAGTATTATTTAAACTATTTGGACGAATTGGAATCGGAAGCCATTTACATTCTTCGGGAAGTATGGGCGCAGTTCCAAAATCCTGTGATTTTATTTTCAGGAGGAAAAGACTCCATTCTTGTGACGCACTTGGCGAAAAAGGCATTTTATCCTTCTAAAATTCCTTTTCCGTTAATGCATGTTGATACTGGACACAACTTCCCAGAGACCATTCAGTTTCGTGACGATTTAATAAAAGAATTGGGTGTGCAATTAATAGTGGGTTCTGTTCAGGAATCTATTGATACGGGAAGAGTTGCTGAGGAAAAAGGGAAGAATGCTACCAGAAATGCACTTCAAATTACAACTTTATTAGACGCTATAGAAACTAACAAGGTAGATTGTGCTATTGGTGGCGGACGTCGCGATGAAGAAAAAGCGCGTGCCAAGGAACGCTTCTTTTCACATAGAGACGACTTTGGACAATGGGATCCAAAAAATCAGCGTCCTGAATTGTGGAATTTACTGAACGGAAAACACTTTGAAGGCGAGCATTTCCGAGCTTTTCCCATAAGTAATTGGACAGAAATGGACGTATGGAACTATATTAAACGAGAAGATATTAAAATACCATCACTTTATTTAGCACACCAACGCGAAGTGGTTTGGCGAGGCAATTCTTGGATTCCGGTTTCTGAACATTTAAAATTGGACGAAAACGAAAAAATTGAAACAAAGAAAATCCGTTTCAGAACTTTGGGAGATATTACTATTACTGGTGGAATAGAATCTGAAGCCGATACTTTGGAGAAAATTGTGACTGAAGTTGCAGCAATGAAGCAGACTGAGCGCGGAAATAGAAGTGATGATAAGCGTAGTGAAACGGCAATGGAGGATAGGAAGCGGCAGGGGTATTTTTAATTTTAAGCTGTAGGCTATAAGCTCTAAGCGATTTAATAAAGTGATAAAGTAAAAAATGAATACTGTTTAAAAGGAGCAATCATTGTAAAGGTAGGATGCAAAGAGGTAATCTTAAGATACAAAAGATAACAAAAACACAGGGCTTAAAGCAAAAAGCTTACAGCATTAAATTATGAGAGATTTTAGGAAATATGATGTTTGGGCATTAAGTCACAAACTTGTATTGGGAGTTTATAAAATTACTTCTCAATTTCCTAATTCAGAGAAGTTTCGATTAACAAGTCAAATGCAAAGGGCTGCATATTCTATTCCTTCTAATTTTTGTGAAGGTTGTGGAAGAGATTCGGATAAGGATTTCAATAGATTTGTTCAAATTGCATTAGGCTCCGCTCATGAATTGGAATATTTTTTCATATTAGCGAAAGACTTGTCCTTTATTTCAGATCAAAATCAAGAAAAGCTTTCAGATATGGTTAATGAAATTAAAAAGAAATTATATAATTTAAGTAAGAAACTGAAAGAATAGGCTTTAATAAATTTAATATTCTGTATATAAATAACATTTAAATGATAGCCTAAGGCTTAATGCCTAAGGCCTAAAGCAAAAAGGATGGAAATAAATAAAAACCAACTATTAAGATTCACAACTGCCGGAAGCGTGGACGATGGCAAAAGTACTTTAATAGGAAGACTTCTTTACGATAGCAAATCCATTTTTGAAGACCAACTTGAAGCAGTAGAAAATACAAGCCGTAAAAAAGGTCACGAAGGTGTTGATCTTGCTTTATTTACTGACGGACTTCGTGATGAGCGAGAGCAGGGGATAACCATTGATGTGGCTTATAGATACTTTACAACCCCAAAACGGAAATTTATTATAGCCGATACTCCAGGCCATATCCAGTACACTCGAAATATGGTTACGGGCGCTTCAACTGCAAACGCAGCCTTAATTTTGATTGATGCCCGTCATGGTGTTATTGAACAGACAAAGCGTCATGCTTTTATTGCTTCACTTTTACAGATTCCACATATTATTGTTTGTATTAACAAGATGGATTTAGTGGATTATTCGGAAAAAATCTATGAAAATATCATTAATCAATTTGAAGAATTTTCTTCGAAATTGTATGTAAAAGATATTCAGTTTCTTCCAATAAGTGCTTTAGATGGAGACAATGTAGTAAATCGTTCCACTAATATGGATTGGTACCAAGGAGCACCACTGTTGCATACTTTGGAAACCATGCACATTAGTAGCGATATCAATAAAATAGACGCTCGTTTTCCTGTGCAAACTGTTTTACGTCCGCAAAGTGAAGGATTTATTGATTATAGAGGTTATGCTGGACGTGTGGCAAGTGGTATTTTTAGACCGGGAGATGATGTGGTTGTAATGCCCTCAGGCTTTACTTCAAAAATAAAAAGTATAGACACCATGGATGGTTCTCTAGAAGAAGTTTTTGCACCAATGTCTGTTGCTATTACTTTGGAAGATGATATAGATATTAGCCGTGGCGATATGATTGTAAAGGAAAACAACCAACCCAAAGCGGTTCAGGAATTTGATGCTATGCTTTGCTGGTTTAATAATAGTCCTGCCCGTGAGCGTGCAAAATATACTATTATGCATAATTCCAACGAGCAAAAGGCCATGATAAAGGAGGTGGTTTATAAAATTGATATAAACACCTATGCACGGGAGGAAGAGAATAAAGATTTAAAGATGAATGATATTGCCAGAATCACTATTCGCACAACACGCCCATTAATGGTTGATGAATATCGCGACAACCGTATTACTGGAAGTTTTGTATTGATTGATGACGCTACTCACGAAACTGTTGCGGCTGGTATGATAGTCTAAATTCAAAGTAAATATTCGATAAACTATCAAGAATTCTCCATAAAATACCTTTTTGGGGAATTTTTGTAGGAATTGATGACGGAATACCAAAACGAGCGTGGTATCTTTGCAAGCTTGAAAAAGAAAACGTTTACGAGAGAAATAATTTAGGCCTTGAAAATCAGCAAAATATTAAATAGTACCCACATCAGGGTTTCCGCTATTGGCAGTTTGGGAATCAAGTTTTTTTCTGCTTTATTCGCGTTTCTCAATGGAATTTTATTGGCACGAATGTTATCTGTGAAAGACTTTGGTATTTACGTTTTGGCATTTACTACGCTCACAGTTTTAACCGTACCTGTTTCTTTGGGGCTGCCTAATCTTATAACACGCTATATTTCCAAATATGAAGTTTATGAAGATAAGGCTGCAATAAAAGGATTGCTCATTAAAACAAATATTTTTGTGGCAATCAGTTGTTTGCTGGTGTATGTAATTGCCTTTGCAAGCTATTTTGTTTGGTGGAAAAAATATGATGCTGCTTTTACAGAAACTTTTATTTATGCTTTAATCGGATTGCCTTTTATAGCCTTGGGATCATTGCGTTCCGCTGCGCTGCGAGGTTTAAAATATGTGGTTTTGGGACAATTGCCAGATACGTTCCTGCGTAATTTTCTCTTCTTTTTGGGCATTGTTCTTTTTGCGCTCTTGGGATATAAACTTTCCCCGCAATCTGCAATGGTGTTGTTAACGATTGCCACGGTCATCAGCTTTTTTGTAGGGTATTATTTTCTGAAGATTAAACTATTGAACGGCCTAAGGCACATACAGCCCGTTTTTAAAAGCAGGGAGTGGTTAAAGGAATCCATCCCGTTTACGCTCACCAGTGGTATTGAGGTCATCAAATCAAAATCGCTTACCTATATTCTCGCTATTTTTGGCAGTGTAGAGGCAGTGGCCATTTTTGAAATTGCTACGCGGAGCAGTGCCTTGATTTCGTTTACTCTTGATGGTTTGAACAGTGCCATTGCGCCATATATCTCTTCGGCCTTTGAGAAAAAAAACATGGAAAACCTACAGCGCATCGTTACCAAAACCACCCGAATCGTGTTTGTTTTTGCACTTCCTGTGGCGTTGGTTTTTATGATTGGCGGAAGACCCTTACTCGACTTTTTATATGGAAAGGAATATAGCATTGCCTATTGGCCCTTAGTAATACTGTGTCTCGGCCATTTGGTAAATGCGTTTACGGGTTCTGCGGGAATTGTTTTGAATATGACCGGGCATCAAGGGTATCTTTCGAAGAGTCTTGCTGTAATGATGGTGCTGATGATTATTTTCGGTATCCCTTTGATTATTCAATTTGACGTAATAGGCGCGGCATTCATTTTTAGTTTTGTTATTATAATTCAGAACCTACTTTGGGTATTTTATATTAAGAGGAATTTAAAAATAAACACGACGATTATATAAATAACAATGGAAAATAGTAAGGTTAACCTTTTTATTGTTGGTGCTATGAAGGCAGGTACTACATCTTTCTCTGATATGCTGGCCCAACATCCAGATATATATATGTCTCCCATAAAGGAACCACATTATTTTATAGACAGCCTACCTAAAAATCTTTATGAGCCCTCTCGGTTTTTTAATCTGAACCATTATTTTAAAAATGATTTTCCAAAACCACATCACATTGCTAAAATCGATAAAGATGCTCATTATGAAAAATTATTTTCTTTAAAAAATGGGCAAAAATATCTTTTAGATTCCAGCACGTGTTACCTTACCGCACCCGAAAGCTCACAAATGATATATAATTACAACCCTGATGCAAAAATAATTATCATTAGACGAAACACAATTGATAGGGCATATTCACATTATAACATGGACTTGGCATTGGGAAGAACAATAAATTCCTTTGAAAAAATTATAAATGATGAAATAGAGGAATACGAAAAAGGCTCACTTCAATGGAACAGTTATTTAGGAATGGGATTTTATAAAAATCCAATTGTTAAATACAAAGCGCTTTTCAAAAATAATGTTCTGATAATTGATTTTGAGTCATTTAAAAATATAGAATTACTTTTAGCTGACGTTTTCCATTTTTTGGAAATACAACCCCAAAATATTTCAATGCCTATCAAAAATCAGGGACGAAGGCTGAAAGCGCAAAAGCTATTTTTTGTTTTAAAGAAACTGGGATTAAAGGATTATTTTTCAAGCTTTTTCGGTACTGATATTAAACATAAAGTATTTAAGTTTATGAGTACGTCCAAAAAAGGAAAACTAATATTATCAGATAATACGCTCAAAAAGTTAAATGGAATTATTAAAGAAAATAACTAGATGTTAATATTAGATATTTCGGTTTGTTTTCTTGTTTTCTTTCTTGGGTTTAACCTAAAATATCTTTTTGATGGTTTTACAAAAAGGGATAAAAAAATATTGACCCAATTATTTTTTTGGCACCTTGCAATAACTATTGCCTTTCACATATACGCAACGCAGTACGGTACAGATGGTATTATGTATTGGTTTGACCCAAAAAAAATGCAATTTAAAGATGTTTTTGCCAGAGTTACCGAGGGGTCTGCGACGGGAGTTATGTATCTTATAAACTATTTTCCCTCAAACATATTAAAATTATCTTTTTTTACAGGAAATTTTATTTATGGTTTTTTGGGATATGCAGGTTTTGTTTTTTTATACAAAATTTTCGTAGAAGTATTTCAGGGGACTGAAAAACTAATGACAATTAAAATTCTGCGTTTTAAAGTTTTCCCATTAATTCTTTTTTTATCAAATTTTCATTTTTGGTCGGCTGGAATTTCAAAGGATGCTTTGTTGTTCTTAGGTATTATGATGTTTTTTTACTCAATAAGAAAACCTAAAAAACGTTTTGTTCTTTTTCTTATAAGTATTTGTATATCTTTAGCTATTAGGCCACACATTCTTTTATTTCTTCTTGTTGCTTACGGCCTCGCTTCTTTGATAGATGGAAAACTTAAAATGTACCAAAAGCTATTGATAGCTTCGGTTTTTATAATTGGTTTCATTTCTATTTTTAGCTATGTTCTGCAATTTATAAAACTTGAGAATTTAGAATTTAGCTCAATTGAGCAATACACAAGCAGAAAATCTAGTTTATTGGCGAGGGGCGATGTTGATTCTGCTGTTGATACATCAAACTATCCATTGCCTTTAAAAATCTTTACTTTTTTATATCGTCCATTTTTTTTTGATGCCCAAGGTGTTTTAGGTATTCTGGCATCTATTGAAAATCTCATACTTATAATATTCACCTCGGTTTTATTTATTAATAAACCTATAAAAGGATTACTTAAGACCAGTTATCACATTAAGGCAATGTTTATCTACTTTTTTATTGGTACCCTGGCATTTTCCTTGATTCTTGGAAACTTAGGTATAATGCTTCGGCAAAAGAATATGTTGATTCCTTTATTTCTAATTGTAGGATTTCAAATTTTGATAAATAATAAAAGAATATGGGCATAAATCTTTTGATGATACTATGAAAATACTTCACATTGTATTGAGTTTAGGAAAAGGGGGTGCGGAAAAACTCTTGGTTGATAATTTACCTCGTTATATTGAAAAGGGGCATGAGGTTTCAATTTTGCAGCTTTCATCTATTTTGGAAGCTTCCGAATATATTGAAAGTGTAAAAAACTCTGGCATTGGATTTTATTCTTTAAGTGATAGTGGTTTTCGAGACATCAGGTTAATTTATAAATTACGAAAATTTTTAAAAAAGCATTCTTTTGATGTAGTCCATGTTCATTTATTCCCCTGCCTTTATTGGGTCTCTTTGGCTACTTTATTTTATAAAAAAAGACCTGTCTTGGTTTTTACCGAGCATTCTACATCAAACGAAAGAAATACAAAATTTTACTTTCAACCTATTGAAAAATTGATCTATTGTAGGTACGATGGCATAATTGCTATTTCTGAAAGAGTGCGGGAAAAACTACTTTCTTGGCTCAATTATAAAAACAAGACTTACCTAATATATAATGGAATTGATATTAATCGGTTTGATAAGGCAGAAGGATATTCACAAGATTTTTGGACCAATGAATATGATTTTCCCCGTGATGCCAATAAAATAATAATGGTTTCCAGGTTTAGTTATCCAAAGGATCCTAAAACACTTTTGCTGGCTATGGAAAAACTAACTTCTAAATCGCATTTATTTTTTGTGGGAGATGGGGATCAAATAGCAAATGCTAAATTAATCGCCCGAGATATTAAAATACAAAATAAGGTACATTTTATGGGATTTCGAATGGATATTCCTCAATTAATGAAATCGGCCGACCTTATTGTATTATCATCACTTCATGAAGGAATGTCTGGGGTTACTTTGGAAGCTCTTGCATCTGGCACTCCCTTTTTAGGTTCAAATGTTGTTGGGATTAAGGAATTTGTGGCAAATTCAAAATGTCTTTTTGAGAGTCAGAACCCAGTGGATTTGGCACAAAAAATAGATGGAGTTTTAAATAATCCTTTACTGAAAAAGGAAATGCAAATGGAGGGGCGCACATTTGTTCAACAATATGATATTGAAAAAATGGTACAAGCGCATTTACAATTATATGAAAAACTTCTAAACGAAAAAAGAAAAGCATGAAACAAGAGGAAAACTATTCATTAAAGATGGTAACACAAAAGGAACAGCTGCAAGATTATATAGATGCGTTTGAAAAAAATGGTTCTCCAAAGCAGATTGAAAAATTGCAATGGACCCATTTTCAAAATCCTTTGAAAACTTCATTAGTATCCTTAACCTACACTGAGAAGGATGAAGTAGCATCCATATATGCTGCGATGCCTATTTATTTTAAAATAGGAAATTCTATCACAAAGGCATGTCAATCTTTAGATACCCTTACAGATGTAAATCATAGGGGCAAAGGTTTGTTTGTAAAAAGTGCGGATCGCATATATAAACGCTCCATAGATGAAGGTTTTTCCCTGGTATATGGTTTTCCAAACGGAAATTCTGTGCATGGATTCACAAAAAAGTTAAATTGGAAACTTTTAGACCCTGTACCATTTCTTTTTAAACCTCTTAAAACAGGTTATTTTTTAAAAAAGATAATGGGAAAGAAAATAGGCGATCTGTTAAACTTTAATATTGTCTCTTCAAAAAAAATACACCTAGCTGAAAACGAACAGCTTATGGAAATAGAAAAATTCTCGAAGGAATCAGATGTTTTGTGGGAAAAATTTTCGTCCAATTTCCAAATAAGTATTCAGCGAAATGCCAATTATCTCAATTGGCGTTTTGTTGAAAAACCATACGAAAATTACAAGCGATATGGATTTTATAGAGATGGTAATTTGCTTGGTTTCATAGTCTTCATAAATAAGGCAAAACATTCCGGTAATATTGGTTATGTAATGGAATTGATTGTTTTACCCAACGAAACTGAAGCCGGAAAAAAATTGCTTCAATTGGCCCTAAATGATTTCATAAAAAACAAGGTGGATGTTATACTTTCTTGGTGTTTTCATTTTTCCCCCAATTTCAAGTTATATAAATCTAAAGGATTTTATGATTTGCCCGAAAAGTTGAAACCAATTGAATTGCATTTTGGTTATGCTAATTTTAACTCTGATGAAGCAGTAATAGGTAAAAGAGAGAACTGGTATTTAAGTTATGCAGATTCTGACACAGTATGAAAACAGGGGCATTGGTAATATCGTTGGATTTTGAGCTGTATTGGGGCATTGGAGATCATATTAATTACGATAACTATGGCACCTATTTTGACAATACACTTGAAGCAATTCCAGCAATACTTAGTTTATTTTCAAAACACAAAATTCATTGTACTTGGGCCACAGTAGGAATGTTATGGAATGAAAGCTGGGAAGAATGGTTAAAAAATATACCAAAAAAATGTCCCGAATATGTAAATCAAAAGCTTAGCAATTATCTATTAAAAGAAAAAATTACGTTTGATAATGTATATACTAAACATTTTTTCGCACTTGATCTTATTAAAAGTATTAAGGCAACACAAGGTCAGGAAATAGGCACGCATACTTATAGCCATTATTATTGTAATGAAGAGTCCAGAAATCTTGAAGCTTTTAATAAAGATCTGAAAAGAGCTTCCCAAATAGCCTTAAAAACAATGACTGAACTCGAATCTTTAGTCCTGCCTAGAAATCAATTTATTGAGGAAATTTTGGATACTATAAAAGCCAACAATATAAAATCGGTCCGTACTAATCCGGATATATGGTATTGGCATTTAGTAAATCAAAATAAAAAAACCAGTAGAATTGCAAGATTAGTGGATTCTTATTCCTCACTTTTTATGGTTAAAAGTTATCCTTGGCATCATATAGAATTGAGGCGTGAGGTTTTACTTCAACCTGCAAGCAGATTTTTAAGACCTATACATAAAAATATCCCATTTCTAAATAAGCTCCGTATTAATCGTATAAAAAAGGAAATGACATATGCGGCCAAAAACAATGAAGTTTATCATTTATGGTGGCATCCGCACAATTTTGCCATAGATAAGGAAAATGCTATTAAAGAATTATTAGATATAATTATGCATTTTCAAAAACTTAAAAAAGATTTTAATTTCACATCATACAATATGAAGGAAATTTTCAAGATGTATAAAGATAGTACAGAATGAATAAACTCTATCAAAAATCTCCGGCTTTTGTCCAGAACGCATTGATAAGTATTTTCAATATTTTGGCCTATAAAAAAAGGTATGGTGGAAAATATGCCTATTTCCTCAAACATTTTAATAAAAACAAGAACCTCACATTAGATGAACTAATTAAAATACAGGACAATAGGTTTGTTTCATTGATTGATTATGTAAAAAATAAATCTCCCTTTTACAATGAAAAATATTCAGATATTCCGGATATTTCCAAGGTAAAAGATATTGCAAAACTGCCCATCATTACCAAGGAGGAACTTAGAAGGAATATTGACAAAGTATATACAATTAAAAAATCGAAAGGTATTGTTTCAAAAACGGGAGGTACTACAGGTAAATCTTTAGAAGTTATTTTTACGCCTCAAAATATGCAGGAACGATTTGCAATGTTGGATAATTTCAGGAATCAATTTGAATATAAACTGGGGAAAAAGACCGCTTGGTTCTCTGGAAAAAACCTACTGACCCCAAAAGATTTAAAAAGAAATCGATACTGGAAAACAGATTATTGGTATAAGGTAAGATATTACTCAACTTTTCATATTAAAGGAGATTATTTAAAATACTATATAGAAGATTTAATAAAATTCAAACCACAATATTTTGTAGGATTTTCTTCAACTATTTATGAAATCGCCAAATACGGTATTGATAATAAAATAGATTTTCCCAAAGGCATCGTCAAAGCAATTTTTCCTACCGCAGAAACCGTGAACCACTCAACCCGTAACTTAATCGAATCATACTTCAAAACAAACTTATATGACCAATACGCCTCTTCAGAAGGAGCTCCTTTTATTTTTGAATGTAAAAACAAAAACTTGCATCTTGAAATGCAAAGTGGTGTTTTTGAAGTTTTAGATGATAATGACTTACCGGCTCAGCAAGGTCGGTTAGTAGTGACTTCATTCACTACTTATGGCACTCCTTTGATTCGCTATGACATTCAAGACAGGGTTGAATTAAGCGATGAGCGCTGCACCTGTGGCAATAACAACCCCTTAATTAAGCAAATATTGGGAAGAATCGATGACTACATATATTCCAAGGAAACTGGCAAAATAAACCTTGGTAACATTTCGAACACTCTAAAGGATGTAAAGGGGATTGTTAAATTTCAGGCAATTCAGGAAAGTTTGGAAAGCATTCTCATAAAAATTGTAATTGATAACGAAGTATTTTCCCAAAAGGATGAAAAACAATTCTTATCGAATTGGAGAGATCGTATCGGACATTCAATGAAGCTCGATTTAGAATTTGTTGATGATATTCCCGTTGAAAAAAGCGGAAAATTTAGAATGGTAAAGAATAACATTAAGCATTTAATTACATAATATTGAAAAAACTCATTCGCATAACAACTGTTCCCATGTCCCTTGAAAAACTTCTAGAAGGGCAATTGGCTTTTATGAAAGACCATTTTGAAGTTGTTGCGATTTCTGCAGACAAGGAACGTTTGGGAACATATGGAAACAGTGAAGGAGTGCGTATTTTTCATTTAGAACTTACTCGAAAAATCACACCTTTAAAAGACTTTGCTGCCGTTTTTAAATTATACCAATTTCTTAAGAAGGAAAAACCTTCCATTGTGCATACACATACACCAAAAGCTGGAATTGTTGGGATGATGGCAGCTTGGCTGGCTAATGTGCCCAATAGATTACATACCGTTGCGGGCCTTCCACTCATGGAGGCTCAAGGTTTAAAAAGAAAGATTCTCAATTTTGTGGAAAAACTCACGTACCGTTTTGCCACGAAGGTCTATCCAAATTCAAGGGGGTTATATGAGTTCATTATTTCAGAAAAATTTACCGTTCCAGAAAAACTATCCATAATAGGGCAGGGAAGTAGTAATGGTATCGACACCTCAGATTTTGACCCAACACTTTTCACGGAAGACAGCAAAACTTTTTTAAGAAAAGAGCTAGGGATTCCCCAAAATCACTTCGTATTTATCTTTGTTGGTCGATTAGTGAAAGACAAAGGGATAAATGAACTGGTTGCCGCATTTTTGAATTTTGCCAATTCCAATTCAAATATTTCTTTGTTACTGGTTGGACCTTTTGAAAGCACGCTTGATCCACTTTTGCCCGAAACCCTTTCACAGATTGAGCACCATCAAAGAATCCATTCCGTAGGGTATCAAAATGATGTGCGTGCCTATTTTTCTATTTCCGAGGCCTTAGTATTTCCTAGTTACCGCGAAGGATTTCCAAATGTGGTGATGCAAGCGGGCGCCATGGGCTTACCCTCCATTGTTACCGATATTAACGGCTGTAACGAAATTATTGATAATGGAGCCAATGGGCTGATTGTTTCTCCTAAAAGTGTGGAAGAATTGGAAACTGCAATGAAATTGCTTGCAACAGATACCCTTTTATACACCAATTTGAAAACGATAGCGCGTCAAAAAATAGTTTCACGTTTTAGTAGAACAGAAATTTGGCAAGCGCTTTTGAAAGAATATCAATCGCTTTAACCTAACTTCATCTCTATCCTTTTGCTTAACTTTGCACGCTCAAGCCTATCCCCAAAATGTACGTAAAAATAGTAAAGCCTTTTTTTGATAGTCTTTTCGCATTGGTATTGCTTTTGATAGCCAGCTCGATTATCATTTTGGTAGCGATAGTGCTTGCATTAGCAAACGGAGGCTCCCCTTTTTTTTTGCAGAAAAGACCCGGTAAAAATGGTAAAATATTTACAATTATTAAGTTCAAAACAATGACGGACAAGAAGGACACTTGCGGAAACCTATTGACCGATGCCGAAAGAATTACTGCTGTCGGCCGTTTTGTGCGTTCCACTTCCCTTGATGAATTGCCACAATTGCTAAACGTTTTAAAAGCCGATATGAGCTTTGTGGGGCCAAGACCATTATTGCCACAATATTTGCCGCTGTACAATGATTTTCAAAAACAAAGGCATAAAGTGAAGCCCGGAATTACCGGATGGGCACAAGTAAATGGACGCAACGCAATTAGTTGGCAACAGAAATTTGAATATGACGTTTGGTATGTTAACCATATTGGCTTGGTTCTGGACTTAAAAATATTGTTTTTGACGGTAAAAAAAGTATTCGCAAAAGAAGGTATTTCGCAGGAAGGCCAAGCAACCACACTATATTTTAAAGGAAATGATTTCGACAATACATAAACTTCAAACTGCCATTGGTCGCTCCCAAGCTGCCTATAATTTATATCTTCCAGAAAAAAAATATTTTCAGGCACTTCGCATTAAGTCTGCAAACTTGAATGTTTGTGAAATTTTAGAGATTTATTTATACGAATGCAATGAGGAGGAAAAAGAGGCCGTTCAGCAGTATATATTTCATTTGGAAGATTGGTTCAATCAATTTAGGGAGTTGGAAAAAACAGCACCGGATTTGGAATCAAAATTCGTTTTTGAGCGATTGCAAAATTCCCCCGAATTCCCAAAAACATTTGTGAATAAAATTTTATTGAAAAAACTATGAGATATGCATTTGCCGGCGATAGAAAAATAAGTGTTACCATTTTAAAATTTATAATTTCAAAAGGCTATAAACCTTCGGCTCTATTTATTTCAGACAGCACCAAAAGTTCACATTGCAAAGAACTAATCGATTTATCGGGTTTAACCGATGATTTTATTTTCCGAGGAAATTCCTTTAAAAATAACTTTGAAAAACTTCAAACGTTAAATTTGGATTATATCTTCGGAATTCATTTTCCGTATATAATTCCAACTGAATTTTTGGAACTTCCCAAAATAGGGTTTTTAAATCTTCATCCGGCATATTTGCCCTATAACAAGGGATGGCATACGCCAAGCTGGGCAATAATTGATGGAACACCTTATGGCGCTACCCTGCATTTTATGACCGAAAAACTGGACGAGGGAAATATTATCCATCAGAAAAAAATTGAGGTTAAACCTTCTGACACGGCACACACATTATACAATCGAGTGATGACGGTAGAAGAAGAAGTTTTTACTAAGGCTTTTGAAAGTATAAAAAATTTGAAGCCAAAATCGACACCGCAAACGCATGTTGGTACGAATCACTCAAAAAAGGATTTAAAAAGCGTGCAGGAAATTGATCTGAATAAAACCTATTCGGGAAGGGAATTGATTGATTTATTGAGAGGGTTAACCACAAATAAAATTGAAGAAGCCGCTTATTTTAAAAAAGGTGATGACACCTATTATATTCAAGTAAATATTTCTAAACAAATAAACTGACTTTGTCCATAAAATATCTTTTTGACACCTTTTTAGCGCTATTCCTTTTGGCCTTCCTTGGTTGGCTCATACTGCTATGCCTCATTTTAGCAAGCGTAGATACTTTATCATTCGGATTATTTCCTCAAAAAAGAATAGGCCAATACGGAAAACCTTTTAACATATTTAAAATCAGAACGATAAACGATAAAACAGGCCGTATTTCAAAATTTGGAATGTTTTTAAGAAAATCTAAAATTGACGAACTGCCACAATTGGTAAATATACTTTTTGGGCAAATGAGTTTTGTGGGTCCACGTCCCGATATTCCAGGATATTACGATAAATTGGAGGGGGAAGAAAAAAAAATATTAGAATTGAAGCCAGGCCTAACCAGTGAAGCTTCCTTAAAATATTACAATGAAGAATCGATTTTGAAAAATAAAGATGAGCCGTTGCATTATAACGATACTGTTATTTTTCCCGATAAAGTAAAAATGAATTTGGAATACTATTATAAGCAATCATTCAACGAAGATTTAAGGATAATATTTAAAACAATATCAATATTCTTTAGAAAATAGATTTTTACAAAAATGAGCCATTCAAAAATATACCTATCCTCTCCCCACATGGGCGGTACAGAACAAAACTATGTAAATGAAGCGTTTGAAACCAATTGGATTGCGCCATTGGGGCCCAACGTGGAAGGCTTTGAAAAAGACTTAGAAAACTATCTCGGTGCCGAAACCCACGTTGCAGCATTAAGCTCGGGTACAGCAGCAATACATTTGGCTCTTATATTATTGGGGGTTGAAAGAGGTGATGAGGTTATCTGCCAAAGTATGACTTTTTCAGCATCTGCAAATCCGATTGTCTATCAAGGGGCAACCCCAATATTTGTTGATAGCGAGCCTGAAACTTGGAACATTTGTCCGAATCATTTGGAGGAAGCCATTAAAGATCGAATTGCCAAAGGGAAAAAACCAAAAGCGATTATTGCTGTCCATTTATACGGAATGCCCTACAAAGTTGAAGAAATAAAAAATATTTCAGAAAAGTATGAAATTCCAATTGTGGAGGATAGTGCCGAAGCTTTGGGGAGCAGTTTCAAAGGGCAAAAATGTGGAACTTTTGGCGATATATCCATTCTTTCCTTTAATGGGAACAAAATCATAACGACCTCGGGGGGTGGAGCTTTGGTTTCCCGAAATTTAAAGCACAAGGAAAAGGCTATTTTCTTGGCAACACAGGCGCGTGATGCGGCTCCACATTACCAACATTCTGAAATAGGGTATAACTACAGACTGAGTAATATTTCTGCAGGAATTGGCCGCGGACAAATGGAGGTTATTGACGATCACGTTGTTTTACGAAGAAAAATGAATGACTTTTATCGTAATATATTTCAGAAAACAATTGGCGTTGAGCTATTTACCGAACCTACTGCCGAATATTTTTCAAATCATTGGCTTTCCTGCATTCTTATTGATAAAAGAATTTGTGGCTTTTCAAGTGAAGAGATAAGACTGGCTATGAATGAAAATAATATTGAATGTAGACCGTTATGGAAACCGATGCACTTACAGCCAATTTTTAAAAATACTCCTTATTATGGCGAAAAAGTTTCTGAAAATCTTTTTAAAATAGGCCTTTGTTTGCCTTCAGGTTCAAACTTAAAAAATGAAGAAAAAGTTAAGATTAACGATGTTTTAATACGTTTTATCGATAATTGAGGTATATTTGTAGCCCCAAATCGAATGAAAATTGTTTAAGAATAATCCTCTATTTAGTAGAATAAAAATGCAAACAAGCAAACTGAAATTTTTAGATCAGAGGTATCTGCCTCGTTGGGCTGTTTTTTTATTGGATATTTTTATCTGTATTGTTTCGTTTGTATTAATGTTCTTGATATTAGACGGCACACCCTTAAAATTTCATAAAGCATGGCCTACTCCTTTGAGGGCTTTATTTTTAATATCCATAAACGTTTTCTTTTTCTATGCACTTAGAACGTATGCAGGAATAGTACGCCATTCAACATTTACAGATGTATTTAAAGTTGCTTCTTCTTCATTTTTAACAGCGATTACCGCAATATTATTTAACTATATTTTCTTTGTTTTCACGGGCCAAAAAATATTTTTGACCACGGGTATCTTGCTTTATATGTTTTTTTCGTTCACATTTATGCTGTTTTTCAGAATAGCAGTGAAAGAAGCCTATCAATATTTAAAGGCTTTTAATGATGGAAAACTAAAGAAAAGAGTTTTGATTCTCGGAATGGACGATCAAACCATTTCTTTGGGAAAGGCACTTACCACAGAATCTAACCTTCCATATAAACTTGTTGGTTTTATCACTGAAAACCAAATAAGTAATAATTTAAAAATTCTAAACAAGCCTGTTTTTTCAGTTCCAATCACAACGACATCTAATGAATTTACTGAACTTTTGGCTCAGTACAATTTGGATGGGGTATTAATCGTGAGTGAATCACTTACCATTAAGGAAAAGAACCAAATTGTTGAAGCTTGTTTGGCAAATAAGGTTGAAATCTTCAACGTACCCCTTGTGGAGCATTGGAATAGAAAAGAGGATATTCAAACGCAGATAAAACCGATACAGATTGAAGACTTGTTGGAGCGTAGCCCAATTGCGATGGATTCTGAGCTAATTAAGAACGATCTCTGTAATAAAACAATATTGGTTACTGGTGGTGCCGGCTCTATTGGTAGTGAAATTGTAAGACAGTTAACATCCTTCTGCCCAAAGAAGATAGTAATTCTGGACAATGCCGAATCTGCACTTCACGAGATGGAGCTTTATATGAACCGAAATCATAGCGGTCTTAATTTCACGGTGATGCTTGCGGACATCAGAAACAAAGAACGAATGGAAATGCTTTTTGCAAAGTATGAATTCGACATAGTATATCATGCCGCAGCTTATAAACACGTCCCTTTAATTGAAAAAAATCCCCACGAGGCTGTATACGTTAATATCAGAGGGACTATTATTTTAGCAGATTTATCCGTAAAATACAGAATTGATAAATTTGTAATGGTTTCTACCGATAAGGCAGTAAACCCAACCAATGTTATGGGCGCCTCAAAACGGGCTGCCGAAATGTATGTTCAATCTTTGCAAGATCATATAAATACAAATACTCGTTTCATAACCACTCGCTTCGGAAATGTATTGGGTTCCAACGGTTCCGTAATTCCTCATTTCAGAAAACAAATTGCAGAAGGAGGGCCGGTAACTGTTACACACAAAGATATTATCAGATATTTTATGACCATTAGCGAAGCTTGCCAATTGGTGCTTCAAGCTGGAACAATGGGCAATGGCGGGGAAATATATGTTTTTGATATGGGTAAACCCATAAAAATTCTTGATATGGCTGAACGAATGATCCGTCTTTCGGGTCTAAAACCATATGAAGATATAGATATTGAAATTACAGGGCTTAGGCCTGGTGAAAAACTTTATGAAGAATTGTTGAACGATACTTCAACCTCTTTGCCTACATATCATCCAAAAATTATGGTATCAAAAGTACCGACACTGGATTATGTTGAAATAACTATCAAAATAAAGGAAATAGTTGCTTTATCAGAATACGGAAAAAGAAAAGAAATTGTGAAGAAGCTAAAAGAACTTATCCCCGAATTTTTGAGTAATAATTCAGAATATGAAATTTTGGACGTAGCGCAAAAGCACGTCTAAACTCAGTATTTCACTCCCCAGAGATACTCTTAAAAAACACCTGCTATATTTTACGAAGACCTTATATTTGTACCTTTAAAAAAACGTAATGAATAAAATTGCAATTTTGTTTTTGCTAACTGTATGCCTCTATTCCTGTGCGACCAAAAAGGAGATAGTATATTTTCAGGATGCTGAAAGTCTAAATTTAAAAGAAATAAATAGCTCTTTTGAACCAATCATTGAGCCCAACGATATACTATATATCACTGTTTCCTCCATAGATGAAGAAGTTGTAAAACCTTTCAAGCGCTCTATTGGCTCTGAAGGAGCTCCAGTTACAAATAATATTCAATTACAAGGGTATCTTGTAGATTCTGAAGGAAATATCCGCTTTCCAGTGTTGGGTACATTATCTGTTATGGGCAAAACACGTGGCACGGTAGAGCAGGAGTTAAAAACTAAACTTTCAGAATATATAACAGATGTAGTGGTGGATGTACGCATCATCAATTTTAAAGTAACAGTTATTGGAGAAGTAAAAGCACCAGGTGTTTTCAGAATTCAGGATGAGCGCGTTACTTTGCCCGAAGCAATTGCCCTTGCAGGTGACTTCACATTGGATGGAAAAAGAAATGCAGTTACTGTAATTCGCGAAGAGAATGGTGTTCGTAAGGTTGCCAGAATTGATTACACCAGTGCCGACCTTTTTACCACACCCTATTATTTTTTAAAACAAAATGATATAGTTTACGTAGAGCCTTCGCTTAAAGGCGTTCGTAAATCTGGTTTTATTCCGGATGTACCTGCATTACTATCACTAGTTACGGTTGTATTGAGCACCGTTATTCTTTTAACCCGATAAATTGCCGCCTTAAATTATGGAGGAAAACCGATACAAACAGGATACAAAAGAATTGCCATTGCGCGAAATTGTTGAACAATACACACGGTATTGGTATCTATTCGTTTTGGGGGTTGTCGTTGCAATTTTGCTTGCATTTATATACTTGCGCTATACAACCACGCTCTATCAAACGCGAGCGACAATAATTATAAAAGATGAAAAAAGCGCAAGTAGTCCAATGGAAATGGCTGCTTTTTCACAATTTGGAAGTTTTCTTTCTAGATTTAATACCAGTAAGATTGATAATGAACTAGCTATATTTAATTCAAAAAGAATTATATCAAAAACCGTAAGGGAGCTCGGGTTGAACATCAAATATGAATCTGTTGGGGCCATTAAAACCTCAGAAATTTATGCATACCTCCCTTTTACAGTTCAATATCAGAATTTTAATAAAGTAGGGAATAGAATTAGTGTTCCAAAGCTATATGTTGAAGTACTTTCCAAATCTGAATACAAACTTGAGGATGAAGCCAATTCTGTAGAGGGAACCTATAAATTTGGTGAACAAGTATCCCTTCCTTTTGGAGAAATAACTATTCTTCCAAATTTGGAAAATATTGAAAACTTTGAATCATTTTTGGACAGAACAGTTGTTGTAACATACCTCCCCGTTGAAAATGTAGCACTTGACTATCAACAAAAGGTAGTAATAGAAAACGAAATAAAATCCAGTAATGTTTTAGAATTAAGCATGCTCACGCCTGTAACCGAAAAAGCTGAGGATTTTCTTGACGAGCTTGTTTCCCAATACAATCAAGATGCAATTGCGGACAGGAACGAAATTGCAAAGAACACTTCAAAATTTATAGATTCTCGATTACAGATAATTACCAGAGAACTCGATTCAGTAGAAAGTAATAAGGAAATTTTCAAAACGAACAACCGTTTAACTGATATTCAAGCTGAAGCTCAGATAATACTTGAAAATGCTAGCGAATTCAATAAAAAACAGATGGATATCGGCACTCAGTTGGAACTTTCTAAAACGATGATAGATTATATGGAAAAAAGTTCAAATGCTGAGCTTTTACCTTCTAACATCGGAATTCAGAGTGAAGAAGTGGCTACTGCTGTAAATAACTATAACCAGTTAATTCTTTACAGAAATAAATTGATGCAGAGCTCCACAGCAAAAAACCCAGTGGTGAAAAATGTCAATAACCAAATAGAGCAAATGCGCGCAAGCATTCTAGGAAGTTTACAAAATTCGAGTAATGCTTTAAAGATAGCAATGAAAGATCTTAATATTGAGGAATCAACAATTAATTCAAAAATATCGCAAGTTCCTGCTAAAGAAAAGATTTTTAGAGGAATAGAGAGACAGCAAACCATAAAAGAACAACTTTATTTGTTCCTTTTGCAGCAACGTGAAGAGGCTTCAATAACGTTGGCAGCAACTTCTCCAAAAGCAAAAGTAGTTGACAGTGCCTATAGCACTAAAAAACCCGTTTCCCCTAAAAAACCACTTATCTATTTAGGATCGTTATTGGCTGGACTTTTAATTCCTTTTATTGGAGTATACGGCGCTAACCTTTTGAATACAAAAGTAACTTCACGTAGAGATGTAGAACGCCATCTTCCATCTACACCTATTATTGGTGAAATTCCGAAAATTAAGCGTAATGAAGCAGATTTAATTCAGCATAATGACCGCAGTATTATGGCTGAAGCTTATAGAATATTACGCACTAATCTTCAGTATTTGTTTATCAATAAGCTTGAGGAAAATGAGAGAGGAAAGACGATGATAGTCACATCTACTATCAAAGGCGAGGGGAAAACTTTTGTGGCCTTTAATCTCGCATTGACTTTAGCCCTTACAGGTAAAAAAGTAGTTTTAGTGGGAGCTGACATTCGTAACCCACAGTTACAACGTTATTTGCCGGAACATTTAAAATCCAAAAAAGGACTTACAGAATACATTGTATATGAAGATATGGAGGTTAATGATGTTGTTTCACAGAGTGAATACAACAAAAACCTGAGTATCGTTCTTTCGGGTGCCATCCCGCCAAACCCTGCGGAATTGTTAATGCAAAAACGAACAACCAGCTTTGTGGATGAACTTAAAAAAGATTTTGACTATATCATTATGGATACTGCTCCATCTATGCTTGTTACAGATACTATTTTGATAAACAAACTGGCAGACATTACCCTTTATGTAGTTCGCGCGGGATATACCGACAAACGTTTGCTAGATTTCCCACAGGACGCCATAGATGATGGACGTTTGGCAAATGTGGCTATTGTTTTGAATAATGTAAACCTTAATAATTTTGGTTACGGTAATAAATATGGGTATGCCTATGCCCGTGAAGAGCGTTCTCTACTGAAAAGACTTTTAAATAAATAAAAGAAAATACGGTTTATGAAATTGATAAAAGTTTTTGTCTTTCTCTTTCCAATGATAATCTTTTCCCAGGAATTTGATATTAAGGGAAGCATCGAAACAAAAGCAATACTTTCTAATGAAGATGAAAATCCTTTTTGGTTTCATACAAATACTAACTATGGGGTTGGAGCACTAACCAATGTTTCCGCGACAGGGGAGTTAAAAGCAAGTTTAATATATTCTTCCTTTAAAATTAATGGAGGCGCAGCAATATATGGTAGGGATGGAGTGGAAGATGCCGTTCAGCGAAAAGATTTATATTTACAGTTTGAAAATTCTTGGCTGTTTGCTACCGTGGGCGCTAAAAAGCAAAAAGAAGTGCTTGATGGTCTTTCTGCAACAAATCAAAATTTTTTATGGTCTGAAAATGCAAGGCCTTTATCCGGAATTCTTTTGGAAGCCAATAATCCAATTAAAATATCCAACACTTTCGGAATAGATTGGGGCATCGCGCATTACGAATTAAACGATGACAGATTTGTTGATGGGGTGCATGTTCATTACAAAAGACTGGCCTTAATAACAAATTTCAACGAAAATCATAAACTTACTGCGCAGCTTCAGCATTATGTCCAATGGGGCGGAACATCTCCTGTTTATGGTGATTTAAAAGATGGTTTTAAAGATTTTATCAATGTTTTTTTTGCGCATAATTCAGAGGAGCTCGGTATTGAAGGCGAAACTATAAATAAAGTAGGAAACCATTTGGGCTCTTATTTTTTAAATTATGAATTTAAAAATAGCTGGGGCGATTTCTCATTTTACCACGAACATCCTTTTGAAGATGGTTCTGGAACTCGTCTGGCAAATTTTCCAGATGGAGTTTGGGGGCTTTACTTCAAGCCAAAAACCCAAAAAATAATTTCCTCTATTCTTTATGAATATATAGATACTTCCGATCAAAGCGGAATATCTGTGGGTAGCGGGTTTGATGGATATTTTGGTAATAATATTTACAGAAGTGGCTGGTCCTATGAACAAAATATTATAGGATTGCCTTTTATTCTTTTTGATAAAAACATTGAAATAACAGAAATAAGCAGCCCGTATATTAGTAATCGGACAAAGATTCATCATTTAGGGATTTCAGGAAACTTTTCGAAATTTGAATGGAAAGTTAAAACTACCTATACAAAATATTTGGGAACGTATCGAAAACCTTTTAATCCAGCGTGGAAATATTTTTACAACTATGGTTCACTTGCCTATAAAAGCGATAAGATGGGAACATTTAAGTTAATGGGAGGCGTGGATTTTTCTAATGTTTCAAATACATTGGTTGGTGGTGGAATTGAATATTCTTATACTTTTTAGGTTATTGCTCTTTACTTTTCTTCCCAAAAAGAAAGCCCAACGGAAGCCAAATAAATAGAAACAAGAACTTTCCCGTAACAACTCCTATTATAGTAATAAACGCAGCTGCCACCATTAAGAGTATCTTCAATTTTTTATTCATCTAAAGAACTATGAAATTCAACAAATAAACTCTTTCACTATTATGCTTCATCAGCACCATAAATCAATTCAATAAAATCCATTTTTGGAATATCTCCAAAATATTCCTGTATCTCAATATCTTTCAAGAGTTCTGAAACATCTTCCTTTTCATAACGAGCTCCTTGTAGTAATCTTTCAAGTTTTTCTATAGGTTCCTTTCCAAAGAAATCGCCAAAAACCTTAAAATCTTTGATGTGTCCTTTTTCAACAAATATGCGAAGGTCTATTTCGCCAACAGAAAAACGCTTACTACGCTGAATATTGAATTTTGGAGAGCGGCCGTAATTCCAGTCCCAAGTATCATATTTTTCTTCTTTTAGCTGATGAACAGCTTTCCACTCTTCTGGCGTTAAATAATAGCTTTCAAAGGGTTCGCTTTCCTCGTAAAGACCTTCCAGTAAAAGCTGCCGGAATGCTTCAATCTTTAGAGGTTCTTTTAAAAATTCAGAAATATTAGCTACACGACTACGCACTGATTTATGGCCTTTGGACTCAATCTTGCTCATCTTAACGTTTAGTGCATTAACAACTTCACCCAAATCGGTATTTAACAAAAGCGTGCCGTGGCTCACCATCCTTTTTCCTGTGGAAAATTGTGCAGTGCCAGATATTTTCTTTTCTTCAACTTGTATGTCGTTGCGACCTTTCAGTTCTGCATCTAATCCTAATTTTTTTAAAACTTTAATAACGGGAGCTGTAAATTTTTTGAAATTGTTTAAGCTCTTCCCGTCATGATTGGTGATGAAACTAAAATTTAGGTTACCATAATCGTGATATACTGCTCCACCACCTGAAACTCTTCGTACAACTTGAATGTTGTTTTCTTTCACATATTCGTGGTTTATTTCTTCCAAGGTGTTTTGGTTACGACCAATAATGATGGATGGTTCATTTATATAGAACAATAAATAATCATTTTCAGCACTGAAATTTCGCAGTGCATATTCCTCTAAAGCCAGGTTTAGTTGTGGATTGGTATTGCCTTCGTTTTCTAAAAAAATCATTTTTGTAGTATATTTTTTTCAAAGATAAATAATTGTTTTTCGGGATTTGTCAATTCGTTAATTCGAATCCCGAATTCTTAATTAAGGAATTAACAACTATCTTTGATGTCTATGAGTAGACTGGTTCAAATAGCTGTATTACCTCGTCAACAGGAAGATTTAGATTATATTTTGGAGCTTGCTTTGGAAAAGGAAAAGCTTCGAAGAGATGCAATAAACGATTGGCGGATACGAAAACGCTCCATAGATGCGCGCCGGAAACCAATAAAAATAAATCTGCAGGTTGAATTATGGCTGAAGGGCGAAAAGCGAGAAAGAATTCCTCCGTTTCTACCACAAAATGTTTCCAAAGCAAAACAAATAGCAATTATAGGCTCTGGACCCGCGGGACTTTACGCTGCACTACGAGCAATTGAAGCTGGCTTGAAACCAATCGTTTTTGAACGTGGAAAAGACGTGCGTGAACGCCGTCGTGATTTAGCTGCAATCAATAAAGACCAAATTGTAAACCCAGAAAGTAACTATTGCTTTGGGGAAGGTGGCGCGGGAACCTATTCAGACGGAAAACTATACACGCGTTCAAAAAAGCGAGGAAATGTACTGAAAGCTTTGGAGTGGTTTGTTCATTTTGGAGCAGATGAAGATATTTTGGTAGATGCACATCCGCATATTGGAACCAATAAACTCCCAAAGATCATAACATCCATGCGAGAGGCGATTCTTGA
The DNA here is from genome assembly GCA_937125455.1 of uncultured Aequorivita sp. GTDB lineage: Bacteria > Bacteroidota > Bacteroidia > Flavobacteriales > Flavobacteriaceae > Aequorivita. The sequence goes on along the minus strand of CAKZLK010000059.1, from coordinate 26,174 downwards.
AAATGGTGGGGAAGTACACTTCAATTCAAAATTAACGGATCTAAGATTAAAGGATAATGCTATAGAAGCTATTCAAATCAATAATGAAAATTGGTTGGAGTTTGATAATGTGATTCTCGCAACGGGACATTCCGCTAGGGATATTTTTTATTTGCTTCACGATAAAAATATAAAGATTGAAGCCAAAGCTTTTGCAATTGGTGTTCGTGTAGAACACCAACAAGAGCTTATCGATTACATTCAATATCACGGAGAAGATGACAATCCATTTCTTCCACCAGCAAGTTATTCACTTGTAGAACAGGTGGATGGGCTTGGTGTATATTCGTTCTGTATGTGTCCGGGGGGGATTATTGCTCCATGCGCTACGGAGCAGGAGGAAGTGGTTACTAACGGTTGGAGCCCTAGTAAACGGAACAATCCATATGCAAATTCCGGAATCGTTGTGAGCGTGGAGCCAAAAGATTTACCAAATTATAAAGAAGGTGATCCATTTGTCTGTCTCGACTTTCAAAAGTTTGTGGAAAAGCGTTGCTGGGAAGCAGGAGGGAAGACGCAAAAAGTGCCTGCCCAGCGGATGATTGATTTTGTGGAAGGAAAGGTTTCAGAAGATTTTCCGAAGACTTCATATCAACCTGGAATAGTTTCCGCAGATTTAAATGAAGTGCTTCCGCCTTTACTATCAAAACGTTTGAAGAAAGCCTTTGTAGCTTTTGGCAAAAAAATGAAAGGCTATTATACAAACGAAGCGGTTCTACACGCTCCCGAAAGCAGAACTTCCTCGCCAATTAGTATTCCACGAAATCCAGATACTTTGGAACACATAGATGTAAAAGGTCTGTATCCATGTGGCGAAGGTGCTGGCTATGCCGGCGGGATTATTTCCGCTGCTATTGATGGAATTAATTGTGTGGATGCGATTGTTTTGAAAAATGCTTTAGGCTATAAGCTTTAAGCAATAAGCTTCTACATTTTATTTGCCTACAGCCTACAGCCTACAGCCTACAACCTACAGCTTACAGTCTACAGCGTAAAGCAAAAAAAAAACCACCTCTCGGCAGTCTTTTTTTTTTAAAATATATTTTAGAATTACTTAATCTCTAGTAATTCAAGTTCAAAGGTCAGGTCTTGACCGGCCAATGGATGGTTGGCATCTACGATGATAAAATCGTCTTTTACATCTGCGATGCGCAGTTGACGCTCACTACCGTCAGGATTTTTTGAGACAAGTCCCATACCTACTTCAGGCTTTATTTCCTGTGGAAGATTGTCATTGGGTATTTTTTGGAAAAGCTCTTTTTGAACGTCACCGTAGGCTTCCTCTTTTGGGATGGTGATTGTTTTCTTTTCGTTTACCTTCATATCCACCAAACCCTTTTCAAAACCAGGAATTAAACGGCCTTCTCCAAGTTTTACCTCTAATGGCTCGCGTTGTATAGAACTGTCGAACACTTGTCCGTCGTTCAATTTTCCAGTGTAGTGAAGTTTTACGGTTTCATTTCCTTGTACTTGACTCATAATTTTGTTTTTTCGATTATTTAATCAATAAGTGGGCAAAACTATGGGTTTGAATTGCCAATTCCACAAAAATGAGCCATTAATCCTGAGATTTATGGAAATATTAACGGATTACTTTCCGATACAGAAGTTTGCAAAGATATTTCCCAAGAGTTCATCGTTAGAGATTTCACCCGTGATTTCACCAAAATAATAAAGTGCTTGACGAATATCTATCGCCAATAAATCACCACTCAAGCCACTGTCAATACCGTTTTGGACTTTTATTATTTCCTCCAATGCTTTTAGCATAGCGTCATAGTGGCGGCTGTTGGTAACGATAGTTTCGTTATTGCGAAGGGCGCCAGTGTTTACAAAATCAAGTAATTTATTTTGAAGTTTTTCAACACCTTTTCCCGTTTTGGCAGATAAAAATTGAAGATTGTTAATTGCAGATTCCAAGTTTTTAATTTCTTCTTTTGAGAGTTTATCAACTTTATTTGCAACAATCACAAGGTTTTTTAATGGATATTTATTCTTGATGGTTTCAATTTCAACTTGAAACTTGGAACTCTGTCCCGAAACTTCGGGAAGAAACTTTTCCGCATCAAATAAATAAATTACCACTTGAGCCTGTTCAATTTTTTGAAATGTTTTTTTAATTCCCAATCCTTCAATAACATCAACTGTTTCACGAATACCTGCAGTATCAATAAAACGGAAACCAATTCCACCGATGGTTATTTCATCTTCAATAGTATCGCGTGTAGTGCCCGCGATTTCGCTGACAATAGCTCGCTCTTCGTTCAACAAAGCGTTTAATAATGTAGATTTCCCGACGTTGGGTTCTCCTACAATAGCGACGGGGATACCGTTTTTCAAAACATTTCCTGTGGCGAAGGAATCTATTAAACGTTTTAAAACCTGTGTGATTTTTGAAATGAGTTTTTGAAATTCATCACGATTGGCAAATTCAACATCTTCTTCTGCGAAATCTAGTTCCAACTCAATTAAAGAAGCAAAATTTAAAAGCTCTTCGCGAAGTTTTTTTATTTCTGAAGAGAAGCCGCCTCGCATTTGTTGTATTGCCAATTGATGGCTCGCAGCACTATCACTAGCAATAAGGTCAGCAACCGCTTCAGCTTGGCTCAAATCCATCTTACCATTTAGGAATGCGCGTAACGTAAATTCTCCTGCCTGTGCCATTCTACATCCCTTCCGAAGGCATAACTGAATAATTTCCTGTTGGATATAGCTGCTACCATGGCAAGAAATTTCAACCACATCTTCACCTGTGTAACTGTTTGGATTTTTGAATATTGTTGTTAGAACTTCATCTATTACTCGTTCACCATCTTTTATATTTCCTAAATGCACGGTATGTGTTTTCTGCTTTGCGAGTTCCTTTCCAGAAACGGAAGTAAAAATAGAGGAGGCAATGTTTATAGCCTCTGGCCCTGAAAGCCTTAAAATAGCTATTGCTCCAGCGCCTGCCGGAGTTGCCATTGCCAATATGGTATCTGTGTGTGTCATTGGATGCAAAAGTACTAATTATTGTTGTTTGGAATAGTTTAGTATCCCAATAGTTGATTTATACTACTTGAAATGAAAAGGGTTGTAACAATTCATTAAAAAAATAGTCTAATTAAGTATAGAAAGAATTCATCAACCAAAAAACTATCATTATGGAAATAATCAGCCAAACAGGAAAACGAATCGATAATAACTTACTTGTTATTACGCATCTCTCACAACTATTAACTTATATAACCGGTTTTGGAGGCTTAATAGTGCCCTTGGTACTTTGGCTTACACAAAGGGATAGCGTAGAGGGAATGGATGAGCAGGGAAAGGCAATTGTGAATTTTCAATTATCCTTATTGTTATATGCTTTTATAAGTATTCCTGCGATTCTCTTATTGGGCTTAGGCATATTGATGCTTATAGCTGTTGGACTTTTAGGTTTTATAATGCCAATACTTAATGGAATTAAGGCTAGTAAAGGTGAACCTATTAGTTATTTTATGACGATCAAGTTTATTTAATAGTTGGTTTTAGTTAAGGTAAAAAAGGGTAGAAGAAATTCTGCCCTTTTTTTAGTTTTGATGTCTTTTAAATTATAATTTAATCATAAAAAGAGGGTTCTAGTACCACATTCATACCTATGTTTTATTGATTTTCTTAATTTTTATTCGAAGTTTGTAGTATAACTAATTTGTTAATCTAAATCAAACTCTAAGTACCATGGTAACAACAAAATTAAAAGGAAGTAATTTTTTCCGCAACGTATTTTTTATTGCAAGTTTTCTTTTTTGTACTGCTTTATTTGCGCAAGATGCAACACAAGAAGAAAAAGGTGTTTTTAAATTTGAATCTTCAGTAATTGATTATGGAACCATAGCACATAATGCAGATGGCGTTCGTGCTTTTAAATTTAAAAATGTTGGTAATGCACCAATCGTAATTTCAAATGTAAAAGGAAGTTGTGGTTGTACAGTACCAACAAAACCAGATCATGCTATTATGCCAGGCGAAAGCGCTGAGATAGGTGTTAAATACGCTACCGATAGAATTGGTGCTTTTTCAAAAACGGTAACAGTTACTTCAAATGCAAGTGAAGGTACTGTTGTTCTTAAAATTAAAGGCAAAGTTTTACCAGATGCGTCAGCTTCACCAAGCGGTAAATAATACATACCATTTAAAAATAAAAAACCCTCTTGCAATTTTGCAAGAGGGTTTTTTTTATATGTGTTTTTGCTTTAATTGTTTAACATCACCGGCATTACAAGCATCGTAACAGTTTCGCCTTCATCTAATCCATCTACTGGAGTAAGAATTCCCGCACGATTTGGTAAGCTCATTTCCAAAGAGACTTCATCACTGGTAAGGTTGTTTAGCATTTCAGTAAGGAAACGGCTGTTGAAACCTATCTGCATATCATCACCTTGGTAATGACAAGTCAAACGCTCTTCTGCTTTATTGCTATAGTCGATATCTTCTGCGGAAATATTTAGTTCGGCACCAGCAATCTTTAAACGGATTTGATGCGTAGTTTTACTGGAGAAAATAGAAACACGACGAACTGAATTTAAAAACTGATTTCTGTCAATCACCAATTTGTTGGGGTTCTCTTTCGGGATAACGGCTTCGTAGTTTGGGTATTTCCCGTCAATTAATCGGCAAACCATTTCAGTGTTTTCAAAAATAAATTTGGCATTGCTATCGTTGTACTCGATAACCACATCATCTTCACTTCCGGCAAGAATACTTTTTAGTAGGTTTAGCGGTTTTTTCGGCATAATGAATTCAGCAGTCTGTGAGGCGCTGATATCATCACGAGTATATTTTACCAGTTTGTGCGCATCCGTAGCAACGAAAACTAAATTATCTGTTGAAAACTGAAAAAACACGCCACTCATTACGGGACGTAAATCATCGTTTCCTGAAGCAAAAATTGTTTTACTGATTGCTGTAGCAAGGATATCACCTTGAACTACAGTAGAAGAAGGTTCCTTCAATTCAACAGCATTCGGAAATTCTTCACCACTAGCATATGCCAAGGCATATTTACCATGGTTACTACTTATTTCAATGGTATTGTTTTCTTCAACAGTAAAGGTCAATGGCTGCTCTGGAAAGGTTTTTAAAGTTTCAAGCAAAAGTCTAGCAGGAACGCAAATCATTCCTTGTTCGGTACTTTCCACTTCCAGTTTTGAAGAAATAGTAGTTTCCAAATCGGAAGCTGAAACGGTAAGCGATTTATTGTCTAAGCTGAAAAGAAAATTATCTAAAATGGGCAAGGTATTGTTGTTATTGATAATACCGCCCAAAACTTGCAGTTGTTTTAATAAATACGAACTCGATACGATGAATTTCATTGAATATTTATTTTTTTGATCAGAATAATGATAGATGCCTTGTTTTTAGCATACCTACAAATATATTTCAAATGAAGTGTTTGTTAAAACAAACTTATCAACATTCAACGGGTGTATTTGTGTTTGCGATAGCGGTTAAAAGCAATTCCGAAAAGTGTAAGTAACCCCAACGGTAGCAATAGGTTAAGTATTTGCCACTTGGTCCGTTGTTCCACAGTTTTTTGCGGATCGAGAAATGGTACCGCTATTTGACGTGTTCTAATGTTTATAAGTCCGCTATCATCTAGCAGGTAATTAACGGCATTCAGCAGAAATTCTTTATTTCCGTAAAAAGAATTGGTCATTTTATCGAAGCCAAGTTCTAACGGACGGTTACCTTGCATTTGGTTTTTGATAACATCGCCATCACTTATAACCACCATCTTTGAAAGCTTTCCATCATCAATGTTCTTTAAAGCGCCTTCTAACTTAACTGGCTTCACACGGTTTTTATATGCTGAAGTAAAATTTCCTTCTAACAAAACCGCAAGTGGCACCTCGCCAGCATTGTATTCATTGGGATTTGGACCTTCGTTAACTACTTGTAAATTCTTAGGAATTTCCACATCAAAATCAATAGGGAAGGGAAGTCCCACAATTTTTGAAATTGGTGAAGTGGAAAGCAGAACAGTCTTTTTGATGTTATTCGGAAGTGTATCTATTGCACTTGCATAATCAAATTTTACAGCTTCAATGTTGGAAACTATTGGATGATTGTTTGCACTGCTGCTCAACGGACTGAAAAACCAAGGATATCGATTGTATTGTGCCTCGCGTTCATCACCGTTGGCTAAAACAATGGGGGCAGAATAAACATCCTTTACCAAATTTGGGTTAATGCGGATTCCGTATTTAAAAAAGAAATCATTTAAGTTTAAATCCTTCCCGAAGGCGAAGGTTTTTCCGGTAACTGTATCAGTCTGCATTTGTGTGGCGTCCAAAAGCCATAATGATTTTCCGCCATTCATTATGTATTGATCCAGCACATATTTTTCATTATCGTTGAATGCTTCTGTGGGCTGTGCTACTACAATCATATCAAAACCTTCTAAAGCAATCAAGGTTTTTTCAGGATTTGAAGCGACAGAATCTAAAGTAAAAGGTGCTATAAAATAATAATCCCTTAATGTTGAAAAGAAATCAGCAATATAGCGGTCGTCATATTCGCCATTGCCTTTTAAAACCGCTACTTTTTTAGATTTTTGGGAGACTAGCTTTTTAAAACCATCAGCAAAGGCATATTGCAGATTTTGCAGCGAACTGTTCACCCTTTCTTCAGAAGTAGCCCCCAATTGATTTTTCAATAAAGGAATTTTAACCGACTTGCCATCGTGATGTGCGAGAGCCCAAGGATAAACGAGTTCAGTGCTCTGTTTGCCGTTTTCAGTAATCGAAACTTGTGCTGGTGTTAATCCAAATTTTTCAAATTGTTTTTGAAAAGCTTCATTACCCTTTTCGGTGGGATTTATAAATTCAAACTTTATATTGGAATTGTAGGCCGAAAACTCATCCAAAAGCTGTTCGGTTTCGCTTTGAAGCCTCCGGAATTCTGGCGGAAATTCGCCTTTTAGAAATACATCGATAATCAGGGGCGAATTCACTTGGTCTACAATTTGCTTTGCTTCTTCCGAAAGGGTAAAACGTTTGTCCTGTGTAAGGTCGAAGCGTTTGTAGAAATAATTTCCAAGGAGATTCAATAGTATTAAGCCTACTATGAGGATAGCTAATGAAACAATATTTTTCTTAATTGAAGTTTTCATCCTTGTTTCTTCAATTTAAAAATGGTCAACGCAATGAAAAATACTGTAACACTTAAAAAGTAAATCAAATCGCGCGTATCCAAAACACCACGAGCTACACTGTCAAAATGGGCTTTCATTCCCAATTGTGAAATATTAAAGGTTGAAGTAGTGAATCCTTCAAAACCATAGTAAAGCACAAAACAAAGAAATACAGCAATGATAAAAGCTACGATTTGGTTTTGCGAAAGGGTAGAAGAAAAAACACCGATGGAAGTGTAAGCAAGAACCAGAAACAATAAACCTATATAAGAGCCCAATGTACTGCCAACATCTAGATTTCCAGGTGGATTTCCCAATTCTGAAATGGTTAACACGTATAAGATTGTTGGAATAAGCGCTATGATTATAAGAATTACAGCACCAAAATATTTCCCTAAAACTATATTTTGAAGAGAAATGGGTTTAGTAAGCAAAAGTTCCAAAGTGCCCATTTTCATTTCGTCGCTAAAGGTGCGCATACAGACTGCTGGAATTAAAAAAAGAAGTACCCATGGCGCAAGTTCAAAATAGGGGGAGAGGTCTGCAAATCCAGAATCGAGTATATTATAATTTCCACTGAAAACCCATAGAAATAAACCGTTGATCACTAAAAAAACAGCAATCACCAAATAACCAATAGTACTGGAAAAGAAGGAATTTATTTCTCTTTTTATTATTGTGAGCATTCCGATTGATTATTTTAATGTATAAAGTGTATCAACGCTCCAGGCCTCAGCTTTTTCCTTAAACATTGGTTTTGTTTCGCTCCAAACCTCTTTAAAGAGTTCACTGGTTCTATAGTTTTCTAAATCACTTTCATCATTCCAACGGCTGTAAGTGAAAAAGATTGTTTCGTCATTTTTATCATTATAAAGTTCCAAAAATGTACAGCCTGGAAAATTGCGGATTTTTTCTTTTACTTTTTCAAAATTAACTAGAAAAGCAGGAATGTTTTCCTTTTGAAATTTCATTTTTACAATTCTTGTGAACATATTTCTAAATTATAAAGTAAAATTAACCATTATTGTATCGCGATAATCTAAACCGAATAATGAAGAAGCACTGCCTACGGTTTTGGAACTACTTTTGTAAATTGCCAGTTCCAAATAGTTTGAGGAATTCCAAAGTGCCAATTTTTTGCCATCTTCCTCTCTTTTACTGGGTAAAAGATCAAAATTGATAGCCTCACTATAATGGTTGTAAATTTTTGTGAACTTGGCAGTTCTTGCATTAATTATGAAATCTCTGCCACGGCCAATCTCCTCAAACATTTTTTTGGTAATGTTGCTTATAACATTCCCATAATTATCAATGTAAACAACGGTACCGGTTATTTGACTTTCCTGTTTGCTTATTACTGGACGAATACCTGTCAATACCTTAATTTCATTAATGCTCTTCCCAATTACTTCCAGTGTTCCACCTCTTGCAATGTGTCCAGCAACTTTCACGAAAACATCCAAAACTGGAAAATTACTGATTACACGGTCGTGAATGTTTATTTCAACAATTTTTTCAGGTCTTATTTCAGAAGTCAGCATTGAAATAATACCGTTGTCTGCACATACAAAATAATGCCCATCCATAAAAACGGCAATATGCTTATTTTCAGGATTTAACTCAGAATCTACACCGATCATATGGATACTTCCCTGTGGAAAGCTCTTGTATGCGTTTTGAATAATGTAAGCAGCTTCATGGAGGTGGAATGGAGAAATAGAGTGTGAGATATCAACAATTTTAGCATCTTCCATTTCAGTGTAAATAGCTCCTTTAACAGCACCAACAAAGTGATCTTTCTCTCCAAAGTCAGTAGTAAGTGTTATTATAGGCATAAAAGGATTGTTGATATTTTCTTAAAAGACTTACCACAAAAATAGGTTACTTTTGTTAGTAGCAAAACTATTTTTTGCATATTCCAAATAATAAAAAAGCACGCCTTTTGAACGAACTTATCATTGAACTTACAGAGATTAGCCCAAGGGATTTCTTCGGACTTGAAAACGCTAATATTGACCTTCTTAAAAAATATTTTCCAAAATTGAAAATTGTCGCACGCGGTAATAAAATTAAAGCCTATGGCGATGAAGATGTCTTGGAGGAATTCGACAGGCGCATTACAATGCTTCTGGAACATGTGGCCAAGTACAATAAACTCGATGAAAATGTAATTGAGCGTGTGCTTTTAAGCCGAAATAAAGAAGAATATGAGAGTCCGGCAGGAAGTGGAGAAGTAATAGTTCACGGTTTAAGCGGAAAGCCAATAAAAGCCCAAACAGCAAACCAGCGAAAACTTGTTGCGTTAATGAGTAAAAACGATATGGTTTTTGCTGTAGGACCAGCGGGTACTGGAAAAACATATACCGGTGTCGCACTTGCGGTTAAAGCGCTAAAAGACAAAGAGGTAAAGCGGATAATATTAACAAGACCTGCTGTAGAGGCTGGCGAAAATTTAGGTTTTCTCCCTGGCGATTTAAAAGAAAAGCTCGACCCCTATATGCAGCCATTGTACGATGCACTTCGGGATATGATTCCTGCTGAAAAATTGGCGTCTCATATTGAAACTGGAGTGATTCAAATTGCACCTTTGGCTTTTATGCGGGGACGAACATTAGACAATGCTTTTGTAATTTTAGATGAAGCCCAAAACACAACCCATGCGCAAATGAAAATGTTTTTGACACGTATGGGAAAAAATGCCAAATTTATGATTACTGGCGATCCTGGACAGATTGACCTTCCGCGCCGTGTAATTTCAGGATTGAAGGAAGCCTTGCTAGTTTTAAAAGATGTGAAAGGCGTTGGAATGATTTATTTAGATGACAAAGATGTTATCCGCCACCGTTTGGTAAAAGAAGTGATTGCTGCCTATAAAAATATTGAAAACGTAGATTAAACAATGAGTAATACTATAATTTCAACCGATTTCAACTTCCCTGGACAGAAAAGTGTGTATCACGGAAAAGTCCGTGAAGTATATACTTTGGAAAATAACAAACTTTTAATGGTAGCCACGGACAGGCTGAGCGCTTTTGATGTGGTAATGCCGAAGGGAATTCCATATAAAGGCCAAATTCTGAATCAAATAGCAACCAAAATGATGCGCGATACAGAAGATTTGGTACCCAATTGGTTAATTGCTATACCCGATCCCAACGTTGCTATAGGTGAAGCCTGTGAACCTTTTAAGGTTGAAATGGTAATCCGCGGTTATATGAGTGGTCACGCTGCACGAGAATATAAATCAGGGAAACGAATACTCTGTGGTATTGTGATGCCTGAAGGAATGAAGGAAAACGATAAATTTCCACAACCGATAATCACACCTGCAACTAAAGCAGAAATGGGAGATCACGATGAAGATATTTCCCGAGAGGATATTTTAAAAAGAGGAATCGTTTCCGAAGCAGATTACCTGCAGTTGGAAGATTATACGCGCAAACTTTTTCAACGAGGAAGTGAGATTGCTGCAAAGCGAGGTTTGATTTTGGTAGATACGAAATATGAATTTGGAAAAACGAAGGATGGAAAAATAGTGCTCATAGATGAAATTCATACGCCAGATTCCTCACGTTATTTCTACGCCGAAGGTTATGAAGAACGTCAAAAAAACAACGAGCCACAGAAACAGCTTTCAAAAGAGTTTGTGCGTCAATGGTTGATCCAAAACGGTTTTCAAGGCTTGGAGGGGCAAAAAGTTCCATTTATGAGTGATGAATATATTGAAACTGTTTCCGAAAGATATATTGAGCTTTACGAAAACATTACTGGTGAGAAATTTGTAAAAGCCGATGTTTCCAATATTCACGAACGTATCGAAAATAATGTATTGGAATATTTAAAGTAAACAATTCATTTTCAATTTGAACTTAGGCCTCTTCTTTTGGAGGCTTTTTTATTGGTATTTCTTTATAAAAGAATTATTGAAATTTTGGTGTTTCTGAAAATTGATTCAGCCGACTAAATCCTTACAAGCACTTACTTCCCTTATTAAAATCAATCAATTTAATTGTCTAATTGATAATAAAATAAAAACCAAAACCTGCTTTCCTTCGTAAGTAATTGTAAATCCCGAAATAAACCACTTCGGGATTATTATTAATTAACCCGAATTTAATGAAAGCAACTTTACGGACAAATTTCAGTGAAAAATATTAACGTGCACAAAGCCTCGGTTTGTTGCACGTTTTGTTTTTTGACGTAAAGTGGTTTTCAAAAAATTTTTAAAAGACTGCTAACTTAAATCTTAAAATTATGAGAAACACTTTTACGCGAAACCTTTTAGTATTGGTTTCAATTTTAATGACTACGGGAATCGCCATTGGGCAGACCTATAATGTCACGAGCGGGGCCAATAATGGCCCAGGAACTCTTCGGAATGCAATCAATCAGGCCAATTCCGATGCCTTTACACCTTCTTTTATAACTTTTGACCCTACCATAACGGTTCTACTAACTGCTGGACAAATAGTTGTCAACGATGAATTGGTAATTACAGGAAATGCCGACGGCAGTACAATAATCGATGGAACAAATGCAAACAATCGTGCATTACGTTTTGTGAATGCTTCTGGAAGTGTGAACCACATAACTTTTCAGAATTTTACGAGCAATGCGAATGGCGGAAGTGTGGTTGCGCAAAACACGGGAACTTTTGATGTTTCCAATTGTGTATTCACAAACAATGAAGCGCAGGGCGTCAATGGCGGTGGAGCATTGTATTTGAATAATGTTGCAAATTCCACGGTAACCGATAGTGAATTCACTTCAAATAACGCAACTGCAACCGCTGGAAGTGGAGGGGCGATTTTTGTAAATTCCTCTGGGGTTTTAGTGGTTTCCAATAGTACATTTACTGGCAATTCCGCAGTGCGTGCGGGGGGTGCTGTAGAGACCAATTCTGCAGGAATGATTTCCTTTACCAATTCAAATTTTGTAAACAATACCGCCATAGGCGGCACGGCGCCCGGAAATGGTGGTGCTTTCCATATAAGCGGGGCCGGAAATTCTACCTTTACAGATTGTATTGTACAGAATAATACAGCTGTTGAAGGCGGTGGACTTTGGAACGGTACCGGAATAATGACTATAACCGGAAGCGATACCGAATTGAGCGGAAACGAAGCCACAGGAAACGATCCCGATCAAGGCGGTGGGGCTCTTTACAATGATGGCGGCACCATGAATATTGACTCGTTCGCAGATATTTTTAGCAATATAGCAACAGGAACTTCTGGTTCTGGAGGAGCTATTTTGAGTACTTCGGGAACATTGAATATCAATTCAGCTGCGCTTACTTCAAACGGTGCAAACCGCGCTGGTGGAGGAATTGAAATTATTGATGGAATAGCAAATCTTGTTGATTTACAATTAATATTCAATGACGTAAACGGAACTGCCACCGGCGGAACTCCAAACCCAGGGAATGGGGGAGGACTGCACGTAACGGGCAATTCGGCCAACGTAACCCTAAGTGGAATTGTGTTTTTGAATGCAGCCGCTTCTGAAGGGGGTGGTTTATGGAATAACGGCGGAACAATGACAGTTCAAGCTGGAAATGTAATTTTTGGAGATACATTCATAGATTTAAATACCGCCGCAGGAAATGCTTCTGATAATGGTGGTGGAGGAATCTTCAATAACGGAGGAACACTTATTCTTGCTTCAGGAACTCAAGTACTACGAAATGTAGCAAGCGGAACAGCTGGTTCTGGTGGTGGGATTTTTAATCTTACCCCAGGAACCTTAGTTGTTGATGGTGTTACTTTTGAAGACAACACAGCAAACAGAGCTGGTGGCGCTATTGAACTAAATTCTGCTATAGGTGAAACCTATATTTTCAATGATGTTGTAATGAATCAAAATACGGCCAATGCGCCAGCTCCAGGTAATGGAGGAGGACTTCACATTAGCGGTCCCGGAAATGTAAATTATAATGGTGGAAGTATAACAAATAACATCGCCTTTGAAGGTGGTGGACTTTGGAACGGCACAGGAACAATGACCGTTTCTGGAACTACGATTACAGGAAATAAAGCAACTGGAGATGCAACCGGCGGTGGTGGAATTTTTAACAATGGAGGAACTCTAAATGTTGATGCTGCTACAACTTTAACTGCTAACGTTGCAATGGGAGCTACTCCCGGGGGACGTGGTGGTGCTTTGTTCAACAATACTGGAGGCACGTTAAATGTGGTAACCGGAAGTACAATCTCAGGAAACTACGCAAGTCGTGCCGGTGGTGCTATTGAAGATGCTTCAGGTAATACTTTAACTTTAGATGGAGTTACTTTAAGTGGAAACTCAGCTGGAGTAAATATTGGCTTAGGAACTATGGCAAACCCAGGTAATGGAGGAGCTATTCACCTTTCAGGAACTACAAATGCAGATATTTCAAACAGTACAATTGAAAATAACCAAGCTGCCCAAGAAGGTGGTGGATTGTGGAACAATGCTGGAATTATGACGGTTGAAGCAACAGTTTTGACTGGAAATTCAGCGAGTGGAGCTCTAGCCGATGATGGTGGGGGCGCATTGTTCAATAACGGAGGAACATTGAATGTTCTTGCAGGAACTGAAATAACAAACAATAAAGCTGACGGAACTGCTGGTTCTGGTGGTGGAATTCACAGTACAGGTGGCGATGTAACCGTAACCGATGCAATTATTACAAGCAATGTAGCAAACCGTGCCGGTGGTGGAATTGAAATTGCTGCAGGAACATTAACAATGTCGGGTACAACTTTAGATACTAACAATGCAGGTGTTGCCCCAGCGGTTGCTGCCCCCGGAAATGGTGGTGGACTTCACGTTGGTGGAACCGGAAATGCAACAATTACTGGTGGAACTGTTGACGCAAACATAGCCGCTGCCGAAGGTGGTGGTTTATGGAATGGTGGTGGAACTATGACGGTAGATGGGGTGCCAGTTACAAATAACATCGCCAGCGGTGCAAATGCCGACAATGGTGGTGGAGGAATCTATAATGATGGAGGAACCTTGGACATTCTTGCGGGAACTTCCATAAATAATAATATTGCCAATGGAGCCTCGGGTTCTGGAGGTGGAATTTTATCTACTGCTGGAACTGTTACGATTGCTAATATTTTAATCCTTCAAAATTATGCGAATCGCGCAGGAGGTGGAATTGAAGTAATTGACGGCACTTTAAATCTTAATGGAACTTCAATTGCTTTTAATGATGTAAATGGAACAGCTGGGATTCCAAACCCAGGAAATGGTGGCGGAATACATATTTCAGGAGCTACCACAACCACTATAAATGATGCTACAGTTTCTGCAAACATGGCATTCAATCAAGGTGGAGGTCTTTGGAACCAAGCTGGAAGCACAATGAGTGTTACAAATTCTATGATTGATTTGAATAAAGCCATCAGCGGAGCCGGTGGTGGAGGAATTTATAACAATGGAGGTGATCTTAATGTTACCGATGGAACTATTCAAAGTAATCTTGCAAACGGCGTATCAGGTTCAGGTGGTGGAATTTTAACTACTGACGGCACTGTTACTATTATAGGTACAATGATTGATGGAAATGCCGCAAACCGCGCAGGCGGAGGTGTTGAAATTGTTGCTGGAACATTAGATATTACAAATGCTTCTTTAATTGGAAACAAAGCAGATATTGCCGCAGGTACACCAAATCCTGGAAATGGTGGTGGAGTGCACGTAACAGCTGTTGCAACAATAAATATTACAGGAAGTACCCTAACCAATAACGATGCAGCAAGCGAAGGTGGTGGTCTTTGGAACCAAGTAGGAAGTACAATGACCGTTGATGGCACTTTATTGGATAGCAATCAGGCAGGTGGTAATGACGCAACAAATGGTGGTGGAGGTATCTTTAATAATGGAGGTACTTTAATCGTTCAGAATTCTTCAACTATATCTAACAATGCTGCAACTGGAACCACTGGTTCTGGGGGTGGAATCCAAAATGTGGATGGAGGTTCTTTAACTGTTAATGACTCTAATATTTCAAACAATTCAGCAAAAAGAGCAGGTGGTGGTATTGAAGACAATTCTTCGGTAACTCCCGGAACTGTTACACTTTTGAATACAAACTTGAACAATAATACTGTTGGAAATTCCCCTGGAAACGGTGGTGGATTTCATATAACAGGTCCTGGAATTGCAACCATAACAAACGGTACCGTAAACGGAAATACAGCCAAAGCAGAAGGTGGAGGTTTGTGGAATGGAAGCGGAACAATGACCGTTGATAATGTTACAATAGATGGAAACACTGCAAGCGGAAACGACGCAGACCAAGGTGGTGGTGGTATTTTCAATGAAGGAGGTACTTTAATTGTTCAAAATGGAACAGTTGTAAGCAATAATATAGCAAACGGAACTTCAGGTTCTGGGGGTGGTATTTTGAATAACCTTGGAACTTTGACAGTTACTGATTCTGAATTATCAGGAAATACGTCAATGAGAGCGGGAGGTGCAATCGAGGAAAATTCAATTGCAGGAAGTCTTCTTTCTTTAAGCAATACTGATTTAATGAATAACAGCACAGCTTCCGCTCCAGGTAACGGGGGTGGAGTTCATATATCTGGTGCTGGCGATTCAAACATTATTGGCGGAAACGTAAGTGGAAACACTGCATCAAGAGAAGGTGGTGGACTTTGGAACGGTCCTGGAATTATGACAGTTGATGGAACTACAATAGATGCAAACATCGCTAGCGGTCCTATGGCCGATGACGGTGGAGCAGGTATTTACAACAATGGCGGTACTTTAAATGTTTTGAATGCTACAATTTCAAATAACATTGCTGATGGAGCCGCTGGTTCTGGAGGAGGAATTTTAAATAATGAAGGAACTCTTTCTGTCACAGATTCAGATTTAACCGGAAATACTTCAATGCGTGCCGGTGGTGCAATTGAAGAAAAGTCAGTTGGAGGAAGTCTTTTGACCTTGACAAATGCTAATTTAATGAACAACAGTACAGCTTCAGCGCCTGGAAACGGAGGTGGAGTTCATATTACTGGTCCCGGTGACTCAAACATTACTGGCGGAACTGCGAGCGGAAATACCGCTTCAGCCGAAGGTGGTGCATATTGGAACGGCGCAGGGACAATGACTATTGACGGAACAACTGTTGATGGAAATACTGCAAGTGGAGCTGATGCCGATCAAGGAGGTGGAGGTATTTTCAACGAAATGGGAACATTGAATGTTTTGAATGCCATAATTTCAAATAACATTGCAGACGGAGCCGCTGGTTCTGGTGGTGGTATTTTGAACAATCTTGGAATCTTGACGGTTTCTGATTCTGAATTGATTGGAAACACTTCAATGAGAGCTGGTGGTGCAATTGAAGAAAATTCGATTGCAGGAAGTGAATTGAATCTTACGAATGTAATTTTCACTTCAAACACAACTTCCGCATCCCCAGGAAATGGAGGAGGACTTCACATTACAGGCGCTGGTGATTCAAACATAACAGGCGGTTCTGCAACTGGAAATATTGCTGCTGCTGAAGGTGGTGCACTTTGGAACGGTGCTGGAATTATGACTGTTGACGGAATGATGATTGATGCCAACATAGCTCAGGGAGCCGACGCCGATAACGGTGGAGGTGGAGTTTTCAACAATGGCGGAACACTGAACATTGTTAATGGAACTTCAATCACAAACAATCTTTCAACTGGGGCTTCAGGTTCTGGTGGTGGATTGTTGAGTATTGCAGGTGATGTTACGATTACAGATTCTTCATTAAGTGGAAATTCAGCAAACAGAGCCGGTGGTGCTATTGAATTGATTGATGGTACGTTAATTTTTACAAATTCTGATATGACCGATAACGATGTGAATGGAACAGCAGGAACGGCTGCTCCAGGAAACGGTGGTGGTTTGCACATAACTGGAAATAGTGGTTTGATTATCATTTCAGGTAGTATAGTTTCAGGAAATGAAGCTGCTCGTGAAGGTGGCGGACTTTGGAACCAAAGTGGAACGATGATGAATATTGACACTACAACAATCGACGGCAACAGTTCATTCGGAACGGCCGTAGATGATGGTGGTGCTGGAATTTTCAACAATGGCGGAATATTAGAGGTTACTACCTCTACGATTTCGAACAATTCGGCGAGCGGAGCAACAAGCTCTGGTGGCGGAATACACAATGCCTCTGGCGGAGATGTAATGATTATGCGGAGTACTATATCAACCAATACGGCCAACGGAGCTGGAGCAGGAATTTACAACAACGGCGCAAGTTTTGATCTAAATGCGGTAACCGTGGCAATGAACAACGCCCTTTCCGACGGAGGTGGTATTCAAAGCGAAACTACAACTTCTTTAAAAAACACCTTGGTTGCTCTCAATACAGGAATTTCTGGAGTTGATGTGAATGGAAATTTTGCATCAAATGACTACAATTTAATTGGAACTGATGATGCAAATGCTTTCCCAGAGCAAGCCAACGATATTGAAGAAGTTGATCCAATGCTCGGTCCACTTCAAAATAACGGAGGTGCTACTTCAACCCACGAATTATTGGAAAGTTCGGTAGCTTACAATGCCGGAGATCCAGCCGATTTATTTAATGATCAAATTGATCAAACAGTTTTTGAAGGAATTCGTGATATTGGAGCTTTTGAAGCACAAACCATTTTACTTTCTATTGAAGATATTACAGAAGGCGGAAGTGGAATCGTGATCTATCCAAACCCCTCAAAAGGTTTTGCGACTGCAAAAATTCCTGCGACTTTTGGAAACGATATCCAAATTGTTATTGTTGAATTGGGCTCAGGAAAAATAGTTAGCAATTTGAAAACTTCAAATGGCGAAAGAGATTTAGATTTCAGCAGCTATTCTGATGGCGTTTATGTAATCAAAATTATTTCTGAAACTTCAACTTCAACACACAGATTGATCTTGGCAAAATAATTTTGTTTGAATTAGGTTAAACCTAAAAACCCTTTCTGTAACAGGAAAGGGTTTTTTTATTTCCGTTCCTGAAAATTAAAGCTGTGAACATAACCAAAACTCAACTCTGTAAAATCTGCTTGACCCAGATTAGCATTTAGGTGAGCACCTATGTAGAAATTATTTTTCGGAGCTTGCTCCATCCCAATTAAATAATACTTAAGACCCAATCTAGAGGAAATGCGGTGCTTTTTCTTATAACTTCCATCTAGCTCACCCAAGATCCAACTCCTCGGAATCTCTCGCGGTGTATTATCCCAACCTTCATTGATTCGCCATTCCATTTTGTAAGCTGGTTTGTGAAGATTGAAGCCCAATTGAAGATCAATTCCCACATGATTTAAAAATATTTCACCGTGGAGGGTAACACCTAAATTGGTGGAATAATACCAAGGGTCGCTTTTAAAATAATCAAATTCCCTGCCTGCCTGCACCAAAGACTCGTTTCCTTCAATATAATCGTAATAATGTTGATAAAAACGATAATAAAAGCCAATTCCAATTTTAAAAGTATTGTTATAAACCCGTCCGTATTCTCCAGCGATTGTATATACATTTCTTTTATCGTTAAAAGCTAATGCAAAAACATTTTGACCTAGTCCACCACGTATTGCATAATAGTCATAAGCTGTTTTTTTATAATTTGGAGGAGTTTCAGATACAGTATTTTCGAAATGATTCAATGGATTTTTTATATCAGCCGAAATACTCACCAAAAAGGAATTGTATCCTTGGTTAAGCAATCGCGTATGGCCATTGGAATGGTGTGAATAGCCCAAGCCAGCTCGCCAATCTATGTTTTTAGTTGAAAGAAATTGATAGTATAAATAAAGTCGGAATGCCCAAGTAAGATCTGTTGTTACAGCTTGATTTTGTGGATTTGTTTCTTCATTGAATTTTTTTGTGAAATAAGAGGCTCCCATGCCAGTCAATATTTTCCAACGATTGCTGCCAAAGGCTTTAAACTCAATAAAAGGCATTGCTGTAATTGCGAGTCCTAAACTATCCAAATTACCAAAATCAGTTATGCCAATAGACAAACCGGTTTTTGGTCTTTTTAAGTGCTGAGCCCATTCCTGTGGATTGTTAGCCTGATAACGACCAATATTAAAAACAGCCTGCTTCTGTAATTTTGTTTTAGGAAAACCACCGTTGGCTTCCATAGTTTTCCCAAAAAGAACTTCGGGAGTAAAGGTGAGTGCACTTTTTTTCCAATCTCCCTCCGTTTGTGCGAAGATGAAATATGGTATGAAAAGTAATAAAACTGTTAGTTGGTTCTTCATTTGGCGCTGCAAGTAACAATTTCCCCGTTAATTTTAAAAATTTTAATCATACATTAGATAAAATTTTAAAGACACTACTTGCAAAAAATAAACGATTTTATCGCTGAAATGGCTTCTACAGCCTGGGGTTTACCACTTTTGATTATTTTGATTGGAGGTGGGTTGTATCTTATAATCCGAATTAAATTTTTGCCTTTTCGTTATTTGGGTCATGCCATTGCCGTGCTTCGCGGAAAATATGACAACGAAAGTGATGCTGGTGAAATAACACATTTTCAAGCATTAACAACTGCGCTTTCGGCTACAGTGGGTATGGGAAATATAGCAGGAGTTGCTGTCGCTATTGCCATAGGTGGACCAGGGGCTGTTTTTTGGATGTGGGTGAGCGCTGTGATTGGGATGTCCACTAAATTTTTCACGGCAACATTGGCAATTCTGTACCGTGGAAAAGATAGTGAAGGAAAAACTCAGGGCGGTCCAATGTATTTTATTACAGAGGGTTTGGGAAAAAAATGGATGCCGATGGCTGTTTTTTTTAGTGTTGCAGGTTTGGTGGGAGCTTTACCAGTTTTTAACGTAAACCAACTTACACAAGCAATAAACGATATACTTTTGAAACCTGCCGGAATATATAATGGCTTTAAAACGGATTTGATAATCGGTTTTGTTTTGGCGACGATTACCTCGATTGTTATTTTGGGAGGACTTTCACGTATTAGTAAAACTGCTTCCAAAATGGTTCCGGGAATGGTTATTCTTTACTTTGTTTTGGTATTAATCATTTTAGGGGTTCATATTGATGTCGTACCAGAATATCTGGGATTGATATTTGCAGATGCTTTTTCGGCAAATTTTTATAATGGAGATGCTTTTTTGGGTGGTGCTATTGGTGGAATCATACTTCTGGGAATTCGCCGTGGTGCTTTTTCGAACGAAGCGGGTATAGGTACGGCCCCAATGGCTCATGGAGCAGCAAAAACCAACGAACCCATTCGTGAAGGTTTGGTGGCGATGTTGGGCCCAGCAATAGATACTTTAATAATCTGTACGCTAACCGCGTTGGCTATATTGGTAACTGGTGTTTGGCAAAGCAGCGATGCTAATGGTGTAAGTTTAACAGCTTCAGCTTTTGAGGAAAGTATCCCTTACTTTGGAAAATATGGCTTATTGTTGTGTATTGTTATTTTCAGTATTTCTTCACTATTTTCTTATTCGTATTACGGCAGTAAGTGTATGTCTTTTCTGTTTGGAGCAAAAAACAAGGGGATCTATAATTATTTTTACATAATAAGTATTTTAGTTGGCGCCACAACTTCACTTAGCATGATGATTAATTTAATTGATACTTTTTTTGCATTAATGGCCATTCCAACGATGACTGCAACAATAATTCTTGCGCCGAGAGTAATAAAAGAAGCTAAGATTTATTTTGAAAAATTAAAAAGGAACTAATTTAAACTGTCAAGTTTGCGGTTTATCAAATCAGTAAACTTTTTTGCGCCATCAGGATTTAAATGGTTTTCATTTAAAAAGTCGTTTGCTGTAAAATTTAGGGTATCGGTTTCCTCGTTTAAAAGTACCACATTCTTGTATTTGCTTTTAATTATTTTTAGCACACTGTCACGGCGGCGAACAATATTTTGATTTCTTTCTTTTAAATAAGTTTTGTAAAGTGGAAGGGTGCATACAATCACCTTTAAATCTTCAGTTTTTGCATAATCGAGCATTTTAAAAAAATAGGCTGTATTTTTTTTAAAAATGTCTAAATCTTCCCGAGTAATAATCTTGAACTTGTGAGTAGCTATTTTTGATTCGTCATAATTTAATTTTTTGAATGCTCCTTCATGATTATTGGTGTCGAAACCGTACTCATTTAATTCGGTTTTATTGGTTTTATAGAAATAATAATCCATTAAAATATGTGAATAAAAATGTGCGTTTGAAAGATAGACCAATCGATCCTTAAACCACGTGGGTCTTTCAAAAGCATTTACATTATAATATTTCAAATAAATTGTATTTTTCCAATAATCGTCAGGATGATGTGGTAGTTCCAAGTGATTATAGGACAATTCCAGAAGTACATATTTTAACTTTGGAAGCCTATAAACGGTTCCTTTCAAAATATTAAAATCTTCGTTGTGATGCTGTGAAGTAGATGCGAGATTTATTGCTGTTTTATCACAAAACTCTGGATTAAATCCACACTTTACTTGCGATGAGCCCAAGCCCATTACCTCGATTTCTTGGGAATGTGTTTCTAAATATTTCCCAAATAGTTTATAATTGATTGGAATATTCAAAA
Source organism: uncultured Aequorivita sp. (assembly GCA_937125455.1). GTDB lineage: Bacteria > Bacteroidota > Bacteroidia > Flavobacteriales > Flavobacteriaceae > Aequorivita. Next base: position 4,429 of record CAKZLK010000059.1, on the reverse strand, counting down.
CCAGTAGCTCCAAAGCCAAATATGCGAGAACTACTGGAATGAAAAATCCCAGACAATATTTTAGAAAGCGAATCTGGGCTTTACTAAAACTGAAAATATATAAAATCCTCTTTGGGACCGGCATATCGGAAAATTAAAAAAATGAAAATGTAATAAATAATCCAGCGCGTGGGTTTATTGATGTATTTGTCGATTTGGGTCAACGGGAAATTTTTACTGCGTGTCATTATTTCGGAAGCTATCATAATAAATAGAAAAAAGAGAAACCTTTTGTTTAAAAGTGGCTCGACATTTTCACTGGGAATAAATGAAAAAATTCTTTTTAAAACAATTCCAACTTCCTCAATATTCTTACTTCTGAAAAGTATACTGGATGCCGTAATAATAGTAAAACTAAAGACAGGTATTAAATATCTTGGAATTATCGATTTATGAAAGATACTTGATTTTCTGTCTTTTGTCAATGGCGTTCTTTCAATAATTATCAATAGCCCTTGAAAAGCCCCAAAGATGATAAATGTCCAATCTGCTCCATGCCAAAGTCCTATCAATCCCATTGTTAAAAAAATTGCGAAGTTTCGACGGATTGTACTGCGCAGATTTTTTTGAATTATTGGAAAGTAAACATAATCGTTAAACCATCGTGTAAGGGTAATATGCCAACGTTGCCAAAACTCGGTAACACTTTTTGCCAAATAGGGAATGTTGAAGTTTTTACTGAGTTTGAAACCGAAGATTTTTGCAGTCCCTATAGCAATATCGGAATAACCCGAAAAATCACCATAAATCTGAAAAAAGAAAAGTATTGAGGCGTACAGTATTGAAAGACTTCCATAATCTTCTGGTGAGGCATATACCATATTTACAACATGAGCTGCATTGTCTGCAATCACCATTTTTTTGAAAAGCCCCCACAAAATCTGCCGTAGCCCCTCTTTTGCTTCTTCGGAATTAAATTCTCTTTTTTTATTGAATTGTGGCAATAAACTGGAAGCTTTTTCAATAGGTCCAGCTACAAGCTGCGGAAAAAAACTTACAAAACACAAGAAATTGAGTAGGTTTTTAGTAGGTTTAATACGCTTTTTATATACGTCAATGGTGTAACTCATTGTTTGAAAGGTATAAAAACTAAGTCCCACCGGAAGTATTAGGTTTAGTGTACTAAAGGCATATTCGCCTTGCTGCATATTGAAGAGAAGCGAAAATTCATCAATAAAAAAATTATAATATTTAAACAGAAAAAGCACTCCTAAATTCCATGCAATGCTGCTGTATAGATAAATTTTTTGTTTGTTATTTTTTTCAGTTCCCTTTATTGCCAATGCGGCAAAATAATCGACAAGGGAGCTTGCGACAATAAGAAATAAAAAGCGCCAATCCCAAAGGCCATAAAAAAAATAACTAGCAACGAGCAAAATGGCATTTTGCGCTTTCATTCTTTTAAAACCAACTGCCCAATATAGCAGAAGAGTAATAGGAAGAAATAATCCAAATGAAAAGGAGTTGAACAACAAAAGTTATGGAATTTGCGGTAAATATAACAAAAAACAGACCGCTGCAAATTTTCATTTAAAGCGGTCTGTCTTGTTAATGGCTCAGGTATTTAAAACTCTGAAATTGTTTGGAAGGATTTATTCAAAATAACTAAAGGTTTCTCCATCTTTTATATTTAGAATGGTTTCATAAATAAGCTTAATAACATTTTCAACATCGTCACGATGAACCATCTCTACGGTAGTATGCATATAGCGCAATGGAAGAGAAATTAAAGCACTTGCTACACCTCCGTTGCTATACGCAAAGGCATCTGTATCTGTACCTGTAGCTCTGGAAAGAGCTGCACGTTGAAATGGTATCATTTTCTTTTCTGCGGTATCAACTATTAAGTCGCGAAGTTTTTGCTGTACTGCTGGCGCGTAAGCTATGACGGGACCACAGCCAATTTCTGCAAGACCTTGTACCTTTTTGTCGATCATTGGGGTAGTGGTGTCATGGGTAACATCGGTAACAATGGCTATGTTTGGTTTAATGCGATCCGCAATCATTTCAGCGCCTCTAAGGCCTATTTCTTCCTGTACAGAATTGGTTATATAAAGTCCAAAGGGAAGTTTGTTTTTGTTTTCGTGAAGCAACCTAGCAACTTCGGCTATCATAAAACCACCCATTCGGTTATCTAGAGCACGACACACAAACTTATCTCCATTTAAAATATGGAATTGATCGGGATAGGTAATTACGCAACCTACATGGATCCCCATTTTCTCGACTTCTTCTTTATCCTTTGCGCCAACATCTATAAATATGTTATCGGGTTTTGGAGTTTCTTCTTTTGCTTTATCACGTGTGTGGATTGCAGGCCATCCGAAAACACCTTTTTTAATACCGTTTTTCGTATGAATATTTACAATTTTTGAAGGAGCAATCTGGTGATCGCTTCCGCCGTTTCTTACTACATAAAGTAATCCGTTGTCACTTATATAATTTACATACCAAGAAATTTCATCTGCGTGCCCTTCAATAACTACTTTAAATTTAGCTTTGGGATTTATAACGCCAACTGCTGTTCCATAGGTATCCGTAAAAAAATCATCAACGTAAGGTTTCAGATATTTCATCCACAATTTTTGTCCGTCCCATTCATAGCCTGTGGGTGCGGCATTGTTTAAATATTCCTCTAAAAATTTTAATGATTTGTCTGTTAATATTGAAGTGGTCATAAATTGTATTTTTCTGAAAAGATATATGTTTGGTAAAATTAGCAATTTCTTATTAAGCCCCACAACGCAATTTGCTTATTTTTGGAACGTTTTTGGATAAACATAGCTTTCGTTAAAAAACTATTTAAATGAAAATCAGAGTACCTATATATATATGTCTAATAATATTCAGTATGACAGTTACTTATGGACAGACTGACGGATCTCTTGAAAAGCAAAAAGATTCCACTGAGATTATGTATTATATTATTAAAGGGGATACTGTAGCTCGGGAAATTATAAATTTGGATGAAGTATATCTTTTGAAGAAGGTAAAGTTTACTTCGGAAGAGGATAGGCGTCGTTATTTAATACTCAGAAGAAAAACCAGAAAGGTCTATCCCTACGCCAAACTTGCTGCCGAAAGATTGTCTACAATGACAGAAAGATTAAAAACCATAGAAAATAAAGGTGATAGAAGAAGGTATACTAAACGTATTCAGAACTACATTGAAGGAGAGTTTTCTGAAAAGTTGAAAAAGCTAACACATACTGAGGGTCAGATATTGGTAAAGCTCATACATAGGCAAACAGGCCGAACGGCTTTCGATCTCGTTAAAGAACTGCGAACAGGTTGGCGCGCCTTTTGGTATAATACCACTGCAAGTCTTTTTGAAATTTCCCTAAAAGAAGAGTATAGACCTTTTGATGTGAAAGAAGACTATTTAATAGAAGACATTCTAGAAAGATCCTTTCGTGACAATATACTTGAACGTCAAGCTCCTGCATTTCCAATTGATTATTTGGATTTGACCTCACACTGGAAAAAGAAACCTGTTAATAACTAATCGACGACACAGGTTGCACAAGAGTTTTAAAGATAGTACTTTTGCAGTTCGCTCTTTTAATTTTTGAATGAATTTCAATCTGCTGAATACACTTAGTTTTTAGGTTTGTTTAATATAGTATTTGAATTTTTTGCTTGCTGAATAGTTTGTCAAAATATTTTTACTACATAATTATTTAAATTTCAGTAGCTTGAAAGTAGTTTAAAAAAAACATTTAAAATAAATCAAATTAAGTTTGGTAGTTTAAAAAAAGGGGTTGTATATTTGCACCCGCTTAGAGAGATAGGCACGGTCTTAAAAATGGTGAAAGGGAAATAATAGCAACGGTTCAACTCCGTTCCGCCAACAATTGAATCTTTATTTTTTGATAAAGAAAAAGTTCATTGAGATATTGAAATTGACAGCGTAGATGATCATTCGAAAGGATGTTTATCAACAAAGAAACTAAACTAAGTAAGATTTTCTGAGATTTTTTTGAGGGAGTCGAGCTCTTACTGGAGTATGGTCGCAATATTATTGAAGATTATACGATGAAGAGTTTGATCCTGGCTCAGGATGAACGCTAGCGGCAGGCCTAACACATGCAAGTCGAGGGGTAGAGGGTGCTTGCACCCTTGAGACCGGCGCACGGGTGCGTAACGCGTATGCAATCTACCTTGTACAGGGGAATAGCCCAGGGAAACTTGGATTAATGCCCCATAGTCTATAATGATAGCATTTGATTTATAGTAAAGATTTATCGGTACAAGATGAGCATGCGTACCATTAGCTAGTTGGTGTGGTAACGGCACACCAAGGCTACGATGGTTAGGGGCCCTGAGAGGGGGATCCCCCACACTGGTACTGAGACACGGACCAGACTCCTACGGGAGGCAGCAGTGAGGA
>CAKZLK010000058.1 GCA_937125455.1 uncultured Aequorivita sp. | reverse complement strand
GTAGATCCAGGACAGGGGAACCTGTTCTACATCGTACCGGATTACTTTGCAACGGGAGAAGCTACGGCAGTAGACAATTGTACAGACCCTGTTACGATAACAAGTCAGGATCCTGCAGTAGGCACCCCGATACCAGATGGAGTTTACACAATTACACTTACCGCTGAAGATGAATATGGCAATATATCAACTTGTTCATTCCAGCTTACAGTTGAAAGTGTGTTAGGAGTTGGAAACAATAGCGCTGACATAGGAAGCATTAAAATGTATCCAAACCCAGCCAAGAATACCGTGATGATTGGAAATCCAGCAAGCCTTTCTCTTGAAAACCTAAGTATATTTGATATAAGAGGAAGATTGGTTAAAACAATCGATCTTAGAAGTATGGGGACTCAAAAAGCAATTGATGTTTCCGAAATGGCTGCCGCTACTTACCTTGTAGTTATTCAAGGCGAAAACGGTCAGATAACCAAACGGCTTATCAAGGAATAGGCATTAAGTTTTAATTAAAAAGAAAACCCTTCCGATTAATTTCGGGAGGGTTTTTTATATTCAGAATGTTTTAAATAAAGAAAAGAAGTTCTTAAAGATTGGAAACCTCTTTTTTGGCAATATCAAATTCGTCAATCATATCCTTTAGAATTTGAGCTGCAGGTTTTATGTTGTGAATCAGGCCTGCAATTTGTCCAATTTCCAATTCACCTTCTTCTAAATCGCCTTCAAACATACCGTGTTTTGCACGTGCACGCCCTAAGTGTTTTATAAGATCTTCTTTGGTAGGGTTGGTAGTATAAAGCTGAATTACACTTTCAAAAAACTTGTTTTTTAGCATCCTTACAGGAGCCAACTCCTTTAAAGTAAGTTGAGTGTCACCTTCTTTGGCGTCAACTACCATTTGCTTAAAAGCATTGTGTGATGAAGCTTCCTCTGATGCTACAAAGCGGCTTCCCACTTGTACGCCATCGGCACCTAAAACCATCGCTGCTATCATGCCACGACCAGTTGCAATTCCACCGGCAGCTATTAAAGGAATGTCCAATTGCTCTTTTACCATAGGAATTAAGGTGAAAGTTGTGGTTTCTTCGCGCCCATTATGTCCACCTGCCTCGAAACCTTCAGCAACCACGGCATCAACACCTGCTTCCTGAGCTTTTAGTGCGAATTTTACACTGCTAACGACGTGAACGACAGTAATTCCGTGTTCCTTTAGTTTTGAAGTATATGTTTTTGGATTTCCTGCTGAGGTGAAAACTATTTTAACGCCTTCTTCAATAATGATGTCGATGATCTTTTCAATATCTGGGTAGAGCATCGGCACATTAACGCCGAAAGGTTTATCAGTGGCTTTTTTACATTTCAGAATATGCTCTCGAAGCACTTCCGGATACATAGAGCCTGCACCTATAAGCCCCAAGCCGCCAGCATTTGAAACAGCACTGGCAAGACGCCAGCCGCTGTTCCAAATCATTCCGGCCTGAATTATGGGATATTGAATATTAAAAAGTTCGGTAACCCGGTTTTGCACTACTCTTTAATAATTTTATAGCTTGTAGTTTTATTGTTTGAAGTGATGGAAGCAATATACATTCCAGAAGAAAGTCCAGAAACATCTATGCTGTTTTTCATTATAGTGATTCTTGTTTGAAGAATTTTTTCACCTAAAACATTAAACAACGAAAACTCAGCATCTTCTGCAGATTTAGGAAAAGATATATTTATCTGCGTAGTGACAGGGTTTGGGTATAATGCGAAATTATTTTCCAGCATTTGTTGTTCTGTACCTAAGGTCAAAAGATTGTCTAATGCCGCCCCAAAATCTGGAACACCATAACCATATTGGTCTGTAGGGTTGTTATAACGATCCGCAGATTCACGAATGGCTTGCATTACCACATCATTCTTCAAGGTTGGAACTGCTCCCCACAACGAAGCCACTGCTCCAGCTGTTATAGGTGAACTGAAAGAAGTTCCACTAGCAGTGGTAACATTTCCAAATCGACTCACTACTGCAGCATCTAGGCCCTTAGCCATAACGTCTGGTTTTATTACTCCGGCAGAATTTGGTCCTCGTGAACTAAATGATACGTAGTTCTCATTTTGATCAACCGCACCAATTGTAAAAGCGCCCGGAGCATCAGAAGGGGTGGCAACATATCCAAAATCATTTCCTGCATTACCAGCTGAAACTACATTTATCATTCCTTTGTCAAAACCTGCATTAGCGCCTCGAGCGGCAATGGTGGTTAGTCCATCCAAGTCTGGGTATTCATGGTCAAAGCTAGTATTGTCAAATGTTTGGTAGCTTAATGACGTATTTGTAACATAAACTCCCAAGCTATCAGCTCGTTCCAATGCTTCAACCCAAAATGCCTCTTCCGCTGGAGATTCGTTATTGTTATCTTCTGTAATAAACAAGTAGTAAGATGCACTTGGGGCAGTACCTACAAATTGACCGTTTAGAAATCCAGCAGCATCACTAAAAGTAGATGCTCCATGACTACCAGTTCCTTCTGGACTTTCAACACGATCAACAAAATCGTAATAGCCTTTCAATCTGCCTTCGTTTCTTAAGTCAGTATAAGCAGGGTTAGTCAATACACCTGGATAGCCATTGTCCATAAATGCTACAATAACATCTTGGCCTGTATAACCATTTTCGTGAAGATAATCTACGCTGATCATCTCTGTTTGGTTAGTGGCATCTCCATAGTTATATATTGGTCTTGATTGAAATTGGTTTTCAACTTCAAATTTGTCTTTGGTAAATTGTTTTCCTGATGTAGGTCTGTTCAAGCTCTTATCTGCAAACTCAACATCTGTTACAAAAGATAAGTTCAAAAGGTTGTTGATATTGGTTTCGCTTCCGCGCACATAAACAGCATTTAACCATTTTGACTTTGCAAGAACAGTAATTCCAGTAGCAGCATCAATTGCGGCTTTTTGAACTTCGTTTAACGGCACATCGCGTTCGTCGATGGCAATACCCTGCATGTTTTTTCTATCAAGAGCCGCTTGGGTAAGAATAGTAATAGGGTTTGCCAGCGCTGCGGAAACCACGGCTGGATCTTTAGCCTCTAGATATACAAGGGCGTCTTCGGTCTGAGCAAAACTAAAAGTTGTAACAAATACAATAAGTAATAGGGATAATTTTTTCATCATATAATTTTTTTTAAGATATTACCCCACTTCCTAATAATTCATTGCCTTCATACCATGCAACAAACTGGCCTTCGGCGATGGCGGATTGTGGGTTTTCAAATATAATATAAAGTCCGGAAACTGTAAGGTATAAAGTTGCTTTTTCTAATGGTTGTCTGTATCTAATTCGGGCTTTGACCTCCATTTTTTCATCTTCGTCAAGTTTAAGGTCTTCTCGGATCCAATGAATTTCTTCATTTTTAACAAAAAGGCCACGACGATATAGGCCGGGATGATCCTTTCCTTGGCCCGTATAGATTACATTTTCTTCCACGTCAGTGTCGATTACAAAGAGTGGTTCTTTGGTTCCACCAACAGCCAAACCTTTGCGTTGGCCTTTTGTAAAATAATGCGCCCCGTGATGGATACCTACTTGTTTTCCATCTACTTTGGAATATTTTCTTTTAGCGGATAGATATTTAAACTTTTCTTCTTCGGAAGAAAATTCAGTTTGTATTCTTTTATATTCTGAAAAACTTGCTGGTACTTCAACAATTACGCCCTCTTTTGGCGCCAATTTTTGTTGAAGAAACTCTGGAAGCCTTACTTTTCCAATGAAACACAAACCCTGTGAATCGCGCTTTTCTGCTGTAATCAGATTTTGTTCGGCAGCTATTTTTCGAACTTCCGGTTTTAACAACTCACCAATGGGGAAGAGTGTTTTTGCAAGCTGCTCTTGCGAAAGCTGGCACAGAAAGTATGATTGGTCCTTATTGGGGTCCTTTCCAGCCAAAAGTTGATAAATATTTTCGCCGTCTTTTTGAATAATACCCTTTCTACAATAATGACCTGTTGCCACAAAATCGGCTCCCAAACCGAGGGCAATTTTCATAAAGACATCGAACTTTATCTCACGGTTGCAAAGTACATCCGGATTTGGTGTTCTGCCCATTTGGTATTCGCGAAACATATAATCAACGATGCGCTCTTTGTATTCTTCGCTTAAATCAACTGTTTGAAAGGGGATTCCAAGCTTTTCGGCAACGAGCATTGCATCATTGCTATCTTCTAGCCAAGGGCATTCATCAGAAATTGTTACGGAGTCATCGTGCCAATTCTTCATGAAAAGACCAATAACGTCATAGCCCTGTTCTTTTAAAAGATAGGCAGCAACACTGGAATCAACACCTCCACTTAAACCTACGACTACTCGTTTTTTCATGATAATTATAAATGCAAAGGTAAAAGACTTTTGAAATAAGGTGGTCGAAACCTTTTAAATAGCCTTACTTTAAAGGTTTACTATTTATTTTTAGGATAGGTTTCTTCCAAAATTACTTTGCCATTTTTGTAGTACTTCCAAAGACCATGTTTTTTTCCGTCTTTGTAAAACCCTTCGATTACCACGTTGCCATAAGCGTCATAATATAACGCTGGGCCTTGAAGTTGATCTTCTTTGTAAAGCAGTTTTTTTAATAGCACGCCTTCAGGTGAATAGTAATTGTCTTCGCCTTCTTTTATACCTTTTATGTAATTTGTTTCTTCAGTGATTTTTCCGTTGGGATAGTAGGTGGTTACTTTTCCATCAAGCTTGCCGTTAATGTAATTCTCACGTGTCATCACATTTTTTGATTTTTCGTGATAGTAAACCCATTCGCCAATACGGTCTTTACCTTTCATTTTCCCTTCGCTGACCAACTTTCCTTTGATAGTGAAATATTTTACATCAGCAATGTTGTCCTTTCCGTTAAAGTTTTTTATTACTGTGGGCTTGTCTTTACATTTCTCACAATAAAACTTAAACTCACCAACTTCTTTTCCATGGTCAAAAGTTCCTTCATAACGCAATTGTTCTGTTCCTGGATACGTTTTTTTCCAAACGCCATGACGTTTGCCTTGAGCATCTGTTTGGTTAATTTCACTTTGTGAAAAACCTTCTGATGAAAAGAGACTTATTCCGATGAAGAAAAATAATATAGCAATTTTTTTCATTGTGCAATTTCCGTTTACTTAAAAAGTAAACGTTGAATTTTCAATTCTATTTTTAAAGACTTTTTGAAATCTGGTTTAGAACCTATCGTTTTCCAGATTTTTTTTGTTCTTCTGCCTGTTCCATCATTTCTGACATTTTTCGCTGAAATTTATTCTGTTTTTTCGGCTGTGCTTTTTTTACTTGAATCTTAGCATGAATTTTGTCCTCATCAATGATAAAGTTTTTGATTACGAGCATAATACCGATGGTAATCAAGTTTGAAACAAAATAGTACAATGAAAGTCCACTCGCATAATTGTTGAAGAATACTAACATAAACAGTGGTGAAAGATACATCAGAAACTTCATATTTGGCATTCCCGGTTGTTGCTGTTGTTGCATGCTTTGGCCCGTAGTCATCATCATATATATGAAGATTGCAATGGATGCCAAAATTGGGAACAAGCTCACGTGATCACCATAAAACGGAATGTGGAATGGTAATTCTGCAATTGTATCATAGCTGGAAAGGTCTTCTGCCCAAAGGAAACTTTTTTGCCGTAAATCAAAGGCAGAAGGGAAGAAGGTAAAGAGCGCATAAAACACAGGAATCTGCAACAGGGCAGGCAAACATCCTTTCAGCGGACTGGCGCCCGCTGAGTTTTGAAGCTTCATGGTTTCCTGCTGGATTTTCAGCTTGTTATCTTTATATTTTTCTTTTATTTCGTCCATTTCGGGCTTTAAAACTTTCATTTTAGCCTGTGCCAAATACTGTTTGTATTGAACGGGTGACAATAAAAGTTTTATTAAAATGGTCAAAACAATGATGGCGATTCCAGCAGGTAAAAAATCTGACAAAAAGCCAAAAAGTGGAATGATTACATATTTGTTTATTACTCCAAAAATTCCCCATCCAAGAGGCATTGCTTCATCAAGATTACGGTCATATTTTTTGAAAATCTTATAATCAGAAGGTCCGTAATACATATTCATATTAAAGGCCAAGGCCCCGCCTTTTGGCTCAAGAAGCATTTTAGCGCCGTATTGCTTGGTGAAGGTTGTGTCAACTTCTTCATCGTGAACAAGGTTTTCCGAAGAAAGCGTTACTTCTTTAAAAGGGGTGTCGGTAAGCAGCATAGAGCTAAAGAAATGCTGACGGAAATTCATCCATACTACATCTTTTTCAACTTCAGTATCTTCGCTTGTAGGCGAGAGTTTCGAATGCTTTCCGTCGTCATATTCATAGGTCAAACGTGAATAACGGTTTTCATACTGTATACTTTTCGCATGGCGATAGCCTTTTAACCTCCAATCTAAATACATTGGCTGCGAATTGTTGATGATGCCATCCATTCCTTGGCTGTTGATGCTAAAATCCATCATATATTCGCCTGGATGAAGGGTGTACTTGTATTCAATAAAACTATTTTCAGAAGTTTTCAGTTTCATCGAAAGTACTTGGTCTTCACCATTTTTACTCAATGTTGGTTGAAAATATAAATCTTTGGAATTTAAACTTCTATTTTCAGCAGAAAACTGAAGGTCTAAAGATGCATTTCCATCCTTGATCAAATAAACTGGAACAGAATCATATTTATGGAAATTCTTTAAAAGTGCCTCGGTAATGTAACCGCCTTTATTACTGATCTTAAGCATCAGCACGTCGTTCTCTAAAACAGTTGTGCCATCTGTTGCGGAGGGAAGTGTTCCCGAATATGCAAAAGAGCCCAGCTTGTTTTTTAACTGTTCCAATGCCAAAGAATCGCCTGGTTTCACAACTTCTAAAGTATCAGAAATGGCTTCGGCCAAAGTAATATCTTCTTTGTTTTGGTCTGTAGTAGCTTTTTCTTTTGCAGCAGCTTCAGTTTTGGCCTTTTCTGCTTGAAGTTCTTCCTCGGTAGGTTTGTTTAGGTAGAGCATCCAGATAAGGATTCCGCCAATTAATAAAAAACCTATGAGTGAGTTGAAGTCGAATTTCTTTTGTTCCATCTTTTATTTCTTCTTTTGAAATACTTCAAAAGGGTTATCATTAGTTGTATCAGGCAAGACAATAATCTCGCCTTTTTTTATTTTACGCCAAATTGTCTTATTTTCTGTTTTCGGCGTGTTCGTGCACTGCTTTTACAAATGCCACAAAAAGGGGATGTGGATTGGCGACAGTACTTTTGTATTCAGGGTGATATTGTACGCCAACAAACCATGGGTGGTTTGGGATTTCAACAATCTCTACCAAACCTGTATCGGGATTTATACCTGTGGCAATAAGACCTGCAGCTTCAAATTGGTCACGGTATTTATTGTTAAACTCATATCTATGTCGGTGACGTTCTTCTATAGTTTTTGATTTGTACACATTACTTACGATACTCCCTTCTTTCAAATCACATTTCCAAGCACCTAATCGCATAGTGCCACCCTTATTGGTAATGTTTTTTTGGTCTTCCATGATACTTATAACAGGATTTTTAGTTTGTAAATCCATCTCAGTACTATTGGCATCTTTTAATTTTAGTACGTTACGGGCAAATTCAATTACTGCCATTTGCATTCCCAAACAGATTCCCAAAAAGGGTAGATTGTTTTCGCGAGCGTATTTTACGGCAGCAACTTTTCCTTCAATACCGCGCTCACCAAAACCAGGAGCAACTAAAATTCCATCAAGTTTTGAAAGTTTTTTGCCAATGGTTTTTGCGTTTATATGTTCGGAATGAATGAATTCCACTTTCACTCTCACTTCGTTCTCAGCACCTGCATGAATAAAAGCCTCAAGAATGGATTTGTAGCTGTCCTGCAGTTCTACATATTTACCTATCAATCCAATGTGAACTTCGCCTTTTGGATTTTTGTGTCTTTGCAAAAATTTGTTCCACTGCTTTAAATCTGGTTTTTTTGAATTTTTCAGATTTAATTTTTGAAGGGTTACCGTATCCAATCCTTCCTCAAGCATCATATTCGGTACGTCGTAAATTGTGGAAGCATCTATGGACTGTATAACTGCTTCTTCTTTCACATTACAAAAGAGGGCGAGTTTTCTTCGTAAATCAAAGGAAAGTTCATGCTCTGTTCTACAAACCAAAATATCCGCACGTATTCCGCTTTCCATCAATGTTTTTACGGAGTGCTGTGTAGGTTTCGTTTTCAATTCGCCAGCGGCAGAAAGGTAGGGGACGAGGGTTAAGTGAATTACCAAAGCATTGTCGTCACCCATTTCCCATTTCATTTGACGAACCGCTTCAATGTAGGGTAATGATTCTATATCACCTACAGTACCTCCAATTTCGGTGATAATTATATCGTAATCGCCAGTATTTCCTAGCAATTGTACACGCTCTTTAATTTCGTTGGTGATGTGCGGAATAACTTGTACCGTTTTGCCCAAAAATTCGCCACGGCGTTCTTTTTCAATTACACTTTGGTAAATGCGTCCTGTGGTAACGTTGTTGGCTTGTGAGGTATTGACGTTTAAAAAACGCTCATAGTGACCCAAATCGAGATCAGTTTCAGCGCCGTCATTGGTTACATAACATTCGCCATGTTCGTAGGGATTTAATGTACCTGGATCTACATTTATATATGGATCCAATTTTTGAATGGTTACACGATACCCTCTGGCTTGAAGTAACTTAGCCAGTGATGCCGCTATAATTCCTTTTCCTAATGATGATGATACCCCGCCCGTAACGAAGATGTATTTTGTACTGCTCATGAATGCCTTTGCTGAAATAACTATACGGGATGCAAAGGTACATTTTTATTATGGAAAGGAAAGGGATAAATTTCAAAATATAGCCAATAGGGAAAGGGGGGTTAACTTGCAGATTTTTCCCCAATTAATAAAGTATTAGTGCCATTCACCTTTGGGTAGAACTGAAATTTAAAACCGCATCCAAAGTTGAAGGTAAGAGTTTCGATGGTTTTGGCGTCTTTTTCGGTTTTCATACCCACATTGAAAATTATTGAACCATTTTTTTGAAGTAATTTCGAAATGTTTTCGCAAAATTCTTTTTCATAAAAAATAGGGGGAACGTTGGTGTCAATAAAAAGATCAATGATTACTAAATCAAATTTTTCCTTTGAAGTTTTTACAAATTTAAAAGCATCATCTTCTATAACTTGAAGCTTTTCAGATTCGGTAATACCAAACTCATCCTTAGCAAGCTTTATAATTGCGGGATCAATTTCAACTGCTGTAATGTTTTTTTGGTATTCAAAAGTTTCTCGAAGCGATTGAATAATACTTCCGCCACCAAGACCTAAAAGCAGCAAATTGTCCACACATTTTAAATCAACTTTCGTCAGCCCAATTTCTAGTATTTTTTGAAGAGAACCATAGGAATAGTTCGCATTCTCAGTATCTAAGACCTTTTTGCCATTAACGTAGGTTACTTCCAAAGTACCATTTATTTCTGAAGGAAATCGGCGGGTGCTTGGCCAAAGATAGCTGAAAAGCTTCTTCATTTTTTAATTAATTTTTGGAGTAAGCCTTCCAGTCCGTTCAATTTCAACTCATACATTTCTAGCATCATCCTGCCCAATTTTCCTTCGGGGAACCCCTTCTGTTTAAACCACACGAAATAATATTCGGGAATGTTCACTAAATAGTAGCCTTCATATTTTCCGAAAGGCATTTTGTAGTTTGCCAGTTCCACCAAGTGGTTTGGGTCGGGTTTACTTCCAATCATTATATTCGGTAAGTTGGTTAGCGATGTAATTCTGCCAGAAAGCTTCTTTTTCTTCATTTCGAGAATGATCTGTTTCAGCATCAAACTTTGTCTGCATTGCTCGTCTTTGTTGTTCTATTTGCTGATAAACCCCTTCAATCTCGGATTTTATTTTTTTTGAAAATGTGCTTCCTTCAAGTTTTTTCCGAAGTATCCGTGCGTGCAATTCCGAGATGTCAAAATGTGCTTGTTCATGCTTTAAAATATAGGAATTAACTTTGTCGGGAATATACCAAGAGCCTTCTGGGTAAAAAAAGCTTTGCACGGAGTATTCCACATTTATAGCTCCATTTTTTATGGAATAGGAATATTGAAAACTGATGCCGGTATTGGTGCTGGCTACGAAATTGGCGCTTCTAACAGGTTTTCCACGAAAATCTTCCCAAGTTAATTTTTGGTTTTCATTCCACATAATTTTTTCCGAATTGTCCTGTGGAAAGATAAGTAACGAAAATAGAAAGGGGAAAAGTAGTTTCATATTAAAGTGAAATCAAAAATAGTACCTAAAATTGTAGTTCTCGACTGCACTTTAACGGACAGTAACAAATATTTTAATCCCAATTAAAAACAATAACCCTTTCAATATCTGGGTGAAGGCTATAATGAACCGGACAAGTTCGTGCGGTATTTTCCAGTATTTTTTTTGATTTATCATCAATTCCTGCAGGGAAATTTAAAATCACTTCAATTTTTGAAATTCGTCGCGGGTCTACGGCCATTGTTTTGGTAACCATAGCCGTGGTGCCGTCCATATTCACTTTTAAGTCACGAGCCTTTATGCCCATCATTGTAATCATGCAGTTTGCAAGGCCTGTGGCAACAGTGTCCGTGGGAGAAAAAGCTTCACCTTTCCCGTTATTGTCTGTTGGGGCATCTGTAATAAACTTTATGCCAGACTTAAGGTGTTCATTCTCAGTGCGAAGGTTTCCCAAATATGTTACTTTGGCTGTGCTCATTCTACTACTTCAAATTTAAGTTCGTCGTTGTACTTTAAAATATAAGATGCCTCATTTGAGTAGCCTTCGGTATTTGATTTTTCATACCTGAATTTATTTTCGATATAAACCGTTTCACTTTCAGGCATAATGGCGTCATAAATATCTTTTTCTGAAGCCAAACGAAGCAGTACATCATACGTTACATCAAAACCACGGATGGCATATCTATTTGGCAGCACACCGTATTTGTTTTTATAGCTTATTAAAAAAGGTTGGCGATCGTCTTCGTAAATATTTCTATTTACGGAAGGGAAGGTGAAATTCAATTTTGCCAAACGTGAACTCGAAACTTCATGCCATTCATAGGCTTCATTTCTATCCAAAGTGAATAAGCGAATTTTCTCACTTGCAGGCATAGCCGCCAAGACATTTACAGCGCTACTTACCAAAACGGGATTTTCAGATTCAAGGATTACCCAATTTTCCATGTTTTCCGATATCACGTTGGCAATGTCGCTGGCTTGAATGTAGCCACCTCCTCTGGGAGAAACTGTTTTTGCTGTTGGAATGGCAGTTTGAATCATTTCGCGTTGTCTCAGTTTTTTTGAATCAGAAATGATAATAAAGTTTTTCCCTGAAGCATGTGCTTTTAAGTATCGGATCATTGCTTTTTGAAGAACTGCATCAGTAGGAATGGTTTGAAAGAGGTTCTCGTTCATCGCCAGCTCTCTATTACTCAGTGGTGAAAAAACTGGAATTTTCTCATATTTCAGCATCTCGGAAGCCTTTTCAACATTTTTTTGAAGCAATGGCCCAATCACGGCATCTACATTTTTAAACTCACTCTGTGAAATAATTGAAGCTACCTTACTGTCGCTTCTTTCGGTGTCGTAAACGTTCATTGTTACTGAAATGCCTTTGTCCTTTGCAAATTCAGCTGCCATTAGAGCGCCACTATAAAAGTCTAGGGCCACACGAAGGGTTGGGTCTTTTTTAAGCCAGTCTTGGTTGTTATTGATGGTGTCATTCTGGGTGCGCATCAATCGAAAAGGAAGCATTAGCGCAACAGTTTTCATTTTTTTGTTGTCAATCCTTTTTTCAAGATCAACAATTGCAACATTCTCTTGTGAAATGGCAGTTTCCTCTTTTGGAATTTTAAGGATCATTCCTTCCTTTAAGCCGTCTTTTGCATATGGATTTAGAGCTATAATTTCTTCCTCGGAGAGTCCAAACTTTACTTTAAGTCTAAAGAAACCTTCTTTTGGTTTTACTTCATAATATTGAAAATTTTCAGTGTCGATTTCAGCATTTTCAATGACGGTTTTTTCTGGAACAATAAGTGTTTCACCTATCTTTAAGTCCTCACCTAATTCTGGATTTAAATCCTCCAGTTCAGCAATACTAATTCCAAACTTTCGGGCGATACCAAATTTCGTTTCTTTTGCTTTTACAGTATATTCCTGGGTCCCGGGCATATTATTTCCTGTACCAGTACCAATGATTTGAGTGGATTTTGAATCAGCAGGAATTAATAATCGCTCTCCTTTTCTGAGACCTCGAGAATACAACTCTTTGTTCAATTTTTTAATGTCATCAACACCTACGTTGTAAAGTTGTGCAATTCCATATAGAGTTTCCTTTCTTTTTACCTTGTGTTCTCTGTAGTTATTTTTGTTTGTTCCAGAGCTAATAGCGCTATTGGAAGGAATAATAAGCACGCTATTCACCTTTAGACCATTTTTTGCATCAGGATTTAGATTGTAAATGGTTTCTTCAGAAATATTGTATTCCTTAGAAATGCTGTAGACCGTCTCTCCTTTTTGAACGGAGTGGCTTTTGTATTGCTGCTGCGCCACAGAGCCGCAACTAACAGTAAAAAGAAGGATTACTGAAACGTAGATGAAACACTTCAACATAGAAATGATTGATTTTTTAGGTTTGTTAATCATGGTCTTCAATTCAGTTTTTTATTCCCACTCGATAGTCGCGGGCGGTTTTGAGCTGATATCATAGACTACTCTATTAACGCCTTTAACACGATTTATTATATGGTTGCTAACTTCCTGTAGAAATTCATAGGGAAGATTCACCCAGTCTGCCGTCATTCCATCGGTGGATTCCACAGCGCGTAACGCAACTACTTTTTCGTAAGTTCTTTCATCACCCATTACGCCCACACTATTAACGGGAAGCAAAATTGCGCCTGCCTGCCAGACTTTATCATAAAGTTCCCATTTTTTTAATCCGTTGATGAAAATAGCATCAACCTCTTGTAAGATACGGACTTTTTCTGCAGTAATATCTCCCAAGATTCTAATTGCAAGTCCAGGTCCAGGGAAGGGGTGCCTACCCAACAATTCTGGGTCTATGCCCATTTCTTTACCAACGCGGCGTACTTCGTCTTTAAAAAGCATTCGAAGTGGCTCCACAACTTTAAGTTTCATAAAATCAGGTAGACCACCCACATTGTGATGGCTTTTTATAGTAACTGAAGGCCCATTCACGGAAACACTTTCAATAACGTCTGGATAAATTGTTCCCTGTGCCAGCCAGTCTACACCTGTTAATTGATGGGCTTCATCATCAAATACTTCTATAAAAGCATTGCCTATAGCTTTGCGTTTCCGTTCGGGATCGCTTTCGTTTTTTAAAGCATCCAAAAAGCGTCCTGAAGCATCAACACCTTTTACGTTAAGCCCCATATCCTTATATTGGTGCAGCACGTTTTCAAATTCGTTTTTACGAAGTAAACCGTTGTTTACGAAAATACAATACAGATTTTTGCCAATTGCTTTGTTTAGAAGAATTGCTGCAACAGTTGAATCCACACCGCCGCTTAAACCAAGAACCACTTTGCCGTCTCCAATTTGTTCTTTTAAGGTTTCAACAGTGGTTTCCACAAAAGCTGCGGGTGTCCAAGTTTGTGGAACTTCGGCAATGTTTACTAAGAAGTTTTCAAGCAATTGCTTTCCGTGGGTGGTGTGATATACTTCTGGGTGAAACTGGATTGCGTAAGTTTCTTCGCCTTCTATTCTGTAAGCGGCATTTAAAACATCTGAAGTACTCGCCAGCCGAACTCCATTTTCAGGAAGTTGCGCAATGGTGTCGCTATGGCTCATCCACACGTTTGTGTTTTCTGGAATATCCTTAAAGAAATCCTCGCCCGATTTTATCATTGAAAGTTTTGCTCGTCCGTATTCTCGAATATTGGATGGTTCCACACTTCCGCCGTTGAAATGGGCCAAATATTGCGCGCCATAGCAAACCGCCAAAAGGGGCTTGTGACCGCGAATTTGTGAAAGATCGGGGTGGGGTGCATCTTCCGCACGAACGGAAAACGGACTGCCCGAAAGTATTACGGCCTTAAAAGGGGCCAAGTTTTCTGGAATGTGATGGTAAGGGTGAATCTCGCAGTAAATGTTCAGCTCCCGCACGCGTCTTGCGATTAATTGGGTGTACTGCGAACCAAAATCTAAAATGAGGACGTTGTTTTGCATAGGCAAAAATACTTTAAATAGTTAAGTTGAATAAATGGTTTTTGCGAATTTTTTAATGGGTTTTCAACAAAAAACTAAAGCTCTAATATGGTGAATTTCTGATCTAAGGGATCTAGATTTTCTTTTAAAACATCCAACAAATCTTCCCCGTATTCAAAATAGAATTCAGAGAAATTGAGTTGGCGTTCCTGCAAGCTTTGGTTTGGAAAAAGCTGATTTTGAATCGCTTTCAAACGATTTAATTCATCAGAAAGGTTTCGTTTTTGTGCTTTTAACAAGCGTTTTTCAAGATTGTCCAAACCGTTTAATTGTTTTTTTTCCTGTGCGCCAACTGCTCCCAAAAAAGAAATATCGGTTTTTTCTGCCAAAGTGTACAGATCCTTAAACTGTTGTTTTAGGAACTTTTTTTGTTTGGAAAAATCTATTTCTATTTTTGAAATTTTATAAGTGTGCCGGGTAATTAACTCGTGTTGGGGCAGAAATAATTCTTGAATTCCAGTATTGAGTTTCTTTAATTTTTCAGATAGTATTTTTGGAACTAAAAGTGCTGAATTTCGAAGTAATAAAATAGGGAAGGGGACTTCCACATTGTTGAAATAATCCTTTAACTGAAACCAATACGCTAACTCGCCACCACCTCCAATATAACAAAGGTTGGGTAAAATCGCTTCCTGATATAAGGGACGGAGCAAAGCATTGGGCGAAAACCGCTCTGGATTTTCTTGCAGCTCTTTTAAAATTTCTTCTTTCGAAAATGAAAGCTCGGTTTCATTTATAAAAAACCGTCCATCTTTCTCAACAATGCGCTCTCTTAGATTTTCTTTTAAATAAAATAGGTTTATCTCCCGCGGATGCACTTGCTCTGAATAACCCAAATCCGTAAGTTTTTCAGTCGTTTTCGAAACTTTTTTAAAGCTGAGGTTTTCTGTTAATTCCTTTTCGGCATAAGGGATAAAGCATTTTTTTAGTTCCGCATCATTGCCATCAACAATAACAAGTCCGTGATGGTAAAACAGCCTATTCGCTAAAAAACGAGTGGCATCGGCAAGATTGTCGTGTTTGATATAGGCATCGGTGAAATTTTTAATCAGTTTTTTGGCATTTTCGCTTTGCCCAAATTCTTTTTTCAATTGCTGTTTCAATTCCTCCAAACCTTCCGTGGAAAGTTCTCCCACAGCCCCAGAGGATTTTCTGCCCCACGTTACTTTTTTTCCAAACAAGTTGAAATAGTTGATTTCATCAAAATCGTGGTCTTCAGTCGCCATCCAATACACGGGAACAAAATGGTGGTTGTGATATTCTTTGTTTAGTTTTTCACAAAGATTTATCGCAGAAAATATTTTGTATAAAAAATAAAGTGGTCCGGTAAAAAGATTAAGCTGATGGCCTGTTGTTACTGTAAAAGTAGTGTGCTCTTTTAATAAATCGATATTGCTAAGTGTAGACTGCGAAAGTGAATTGTCGCCATATTGTAACATAATTCGCTTTGCCAGCAAATGTCTTTTCTCATCTGTAAAATGTAATCCTTTTTCATGCAGCTGATGTTTAAAACTCTCCAAATTTGGAAAACGATTGTAAAATGGTTTTAAAGTATCATCTTCAGCGAGATAATCACAAATAAGCTTTGAAAAATAACCTGTGTTTTTATAAGTAATGAAATGTTTTGGCATAGGTTCTTCTGAAAGGTTCAAACAAAAATACAGTATAATTCAGAATTCAGAATTCCGAATCCTGAATTTGGTAAAACTTTAGTAGTTTTAGCCTTCTTTTTAAACATTGCTAGATGAAACGTATTTTCCCTCTTTTATTCCTGATTTTTCCTTTATTGTCAATAGCACAATTAAAATCTCCTTCCGAGTTTTTAGGCTATGAAATAGGAACTCAATTTTCCCGTCATAGTGATATTGTGTCCTATTTTGAGAACCTTGCCGCGAATAGTGAAATGGTAAAATATTTTGATTACGGAAAAACCAACGAACGCAGAAGATTGACATATGCTGTAATTTCTTCGGAAGAAAATCTGGCCAACCTTGAAAAAATCCGTACCGATAATTTAAAAAACATCGGAATCCTTCCCGGTGTCGCAACTCCCGAAAAAACAATCGTTTGGCTAAGCTATAACGTACATGGAAATGAGGCTAGTAGTAGTGAAGCCGCTATGAATACAGCCTATAAACTCGTTACAGAACATTCCGATTGGCTTAAAAATGTCGTGGTTATTATGGATCCCGGTGTAAATCCTGATGGTCGTGACCGTTATGTAAATTGGTACAACCAAGTAAAAGCTACGCCCTACAATTCTTCACAGGATGCCACCGAGCACCACGAACCCTGGCCTGGCGGACGACCAAACCATTACCTTTTTGATTTGAACCGCGATTGGATGTGGGCAAGCCAAGTGGAAACACAGCAGCGTCTTAAAATTTACAACCAATGGATGCCGCAAATCCACGTGGATTTTCACGAGCAATACATAAACAACCCCTATTATTTTGCACCTGCGGCAGAACCTTTTCACGAAATGATTACACCTTGGCAACGTGAATTCCAAAATAAAGTAGGGAAGAACAACGCTAAATACTTCGATAAAAACGGTTGGCTTTTCTTTACACGCGAGAGTTTTGATTTATTGTATCCTAGCTACGGTGATACCTATCCACTCTTTATGGGTGCTATTGGAATGACCTACGAACAAGCGGGCCACGGAATGGCTGGTTTGGGTATTGTAAATGATGAAGATGTTGAACTTACGCTAGTGGATCGCGTGGCACACCACACCACTACCGGACTTTCAACAATTGAAGTGGCTTCACAAAATGCAGCTTCCCTTAATTCTGAATTCAAAAAATTCTTTAATAATGATAGTTTAAAATATAAAAGCTTTGTGTTGAAAGGTAATCCAGACAATATTAAATCGCTTACTGAAATGCTAGACCGTCACGAAATAAAATACGGATATGCAACAGGTGGAAAAGTAAGTGGCTTTAATTATTTTGATAATAAAAAAGGCACAATGGATGCTAAAGGTGCTTTGGTGGTAAGCACCAACCAACCCAAAGGGAAAATGGTACAAGTGCTTTTTGAACCTAATGCAGCATTGTCAACACCTATTACTTATGATATTACTGCTTGGAGCTTGCCCTATGCATTTGGTTTAGAGGCATTGGCTAGCACTACATTAGTTCCAGGAAATGCTGCTACTATGAGTATTTCGGTTTCCAATACAGCTTCTCCAACAGCAGCGGGTTACATAGCTAAATGGAATAGCCTTCAGGATGCTGAATTTCTTTCAGCTTTATTACAAGCTGATATAAAAGTTCGTTTTTCGGAAAAGGAACTTGGTTTTGGAGGTAACACTTTTGGCCGTGGCAGTTTGATTATTACGAGAAGCGACAATAAAACAAATACCGATTTTGACAAAACTGTTATCCAGCTCGCTAACAAAATGGAGCGTCAACTATACGCCTCACCAACAAGTTTTGCGGATAGTTTGACCGATTTCGGTTCGCAATATGTGCATTTAATCAAAAATAAAAAGGTTGCAATGTTACAGGGCGAAAGTACATCCTCTTTGAACTACGGTTCACTCTGGCACTTTTTTGAAACCCAATTAAAATATCCAATTACAGCTATAAATACAGATGATATTGGCACTATTCAATGGTCGGATTATGATGTATTGGTATTACCAGACGGCTATTATAAATCTATTTTAAATGACGATGTTTTTAAAACACTTCAGGAGTGGATAAGTAAAGGTGGGAAGGTAATTGCTATTGGAAATGCCCTGAGCATTTTTGAAGGCAAGGACGGCTTTGAATTAAAAAAGAATAGTGACGAAAAGAATGAAAAAGAAAAAGATACCATGGGCAATATGGTACCCTATGCCCAGCGTGAATTAGAAAGTACTAAGGGTTTTATTACGGGCAGCATCTATAAAATTAAATTGGATAATACCCATCCGTTGGCATTTGGTTATGGCACTACTTATTACAGTTTAAAGCTGGGCAGCGATTCCTATAAATTCCTAAACGATGGATATAATGTGGGCTACATAACAGAACCTGAAAGTGTTTCCGGTTTTTCTGGGGAAACAGCAAAAGCAGACCTAAAAAATTCCATTGTTTTTGCCGAAGCGAAAAAGGGAAGGGGTAGTGTAGTCTATATGGTGGACGATGTTTCCTTCCGTTCCTTTTGGCAAAATGGGAAACTGTTTTTGGCCAATGCCATCTTCTTTAATAATAGCGGAAATTTCTATTAATTATGGTGTGATTCGATATTCTCATAATTCAGAATACGCCATTTTAAAAATAAAGGATATGGATTTTCACAAAGAACAAAAAGAATGTTGATCGAACTTGTTCTCGAACCGTGGTCCTAAAAACGGTTTTTTTGTTTTAATAGTATAAAAATACCCTCTCTGCTTTACTTCTTTTCAGCAAGAGTCACCGAAACATTCTCGGTTTTAATATCAGAAAGCAACTCCAGTTTTCCTGCTTCAAAGAGCTCTTTAACATTTTGTAGATCTACAGATTCCCAAGATTCCATTTTGTAGTTTTGGTAATCCACAAAACGCAGCCCATTTACCATTCTTGGGTTATAAGCTTCGCGAAACCTTATCCCGCCTTCGCCAGTATAAAACTTATAGGCGAAGTAATCTACAGTAAAATCATCTTTTGCTATCCAATATAGATAAACATCGTCGTGGTCTGTTCCCCCACCGTCCTGAGAGAAAGTGACTTCAACCTCGTAGTATTTCTTTCTGTTTATTTCGGCTTCACCCACTAATTTCTTTTTAACCGCTTCTGCATTTAAACCAAAAGGTAACTGAACAAAATAATGCACGGAATTTACCGAATTGCCATATTTGGTTGCCGTAGAATCTGGCAATTCCATTTTAACGCCATTTACAAAACGATCAAAACCGGCATTGGTGAGGATGTCCTTTACTTCACCCAGCGAATCTGTAAAGCTACGGTTGAGTTCATATTGACCATTATTGCGTTTACTACTGTATTTAGTGTCGCGGAACGTAAAATTTATTGTAGCCGTTTCATATTTTTCGCCACCCGCATTTTCAATTGCTTTATCAATAATTTGCGAGCTAGTGAGTTTTTCTGCTTCTTGCTTACAGGAGATGAAAATAGGGATGAGGATGAGAAGTTTGAGAAAGCGCATATTTTTTTTTCAAAGATACGAAGTGATTCGAAAGGCCTTGTACAACATTTTAATAAATTGTAAATGTATAGCTTTCATTA
Source organism: uncultured Aequorivita sp. (assembly GCA_937125455.1). GTDB lineage: Bacteria > Bacteroidota > Bacteroidia > Flavobacteriales > Flavobacteriaceae > Aequorivita. Next base: position 53,728 of record CAKZLK010000058.1, on the reverse strand, counting down.
AAAGCTGGTTAGCAAATTGTAGCCAGTAAAACTCCTTTGTACCTAATTCCAGCACCTCTTTTTTCAACTTTAAATAATGGTTAAATCTATTTCACTAAAACAGTTTTGACTATTCTTCACTAAAAAACATAACTATCTTCGCCCACAAAAATTTAACCTCTTAAATCATTTAAAAGAAATGAAACAACTCAACTATTTTTTTAATTTTTTAATACTCTTCAGTTTCTCAAATGCCTTAATCTCCCAAACGGTAATTGGATTTGAAGATTTTGACGGCAACAATGTCAATCTTTCCAGTGCAGCAAGCGTTGCCGATTACAACAATGGCGGCGGTACTGGCGGCGATGTTTTTGGTCGTGTTAACGGTCAAGCTGGGGGAGTGGGAATGCCTTTTGATGTTGCCGATGATACCGCTTTCGATGTTAGTGGTGGCGGTGCAGGAACAAGTTTTCCGGCTGATCAACTTGGTATAGCCGGTCAAAACACAACAGCCTTTTTTGCCCTAAATGATATGGATGCCATAGGCGTAAATAATGCCGTTTGGACCTTTTCGGGATGGGGTTCAGCAGTTGTAAGTGATATAACTATCGATATTGCAGCTATGGGTAATTTTGAATCTGCTTCCAGTGATGGGTTCATTATTGAAGCAGCAATCGACGGAGGTGCTTTTCAGGAAATATTTAGAGCTGCAACCAATGAAGCTGCTACAAAAACATATCGTCCTTTGGATGGTGGTTTTGTATTTTCGGATGACGATCCCTTGGAATTATTTATTGATGGAAACACAACCGCTGTTGGTTTCTTAGATAAATCTGATGCAACAACAGGTAATTTTGATACTTATACCTCTCAACTTCTAAACGGCCAAGTAGCTACTGAAATTCAAGTTAGAATTCGTTGGGAAGGTACTCCAAGTGGTTCTGAACCTATGGGAATTGATAATATTACTGTTAATGGCACTATAAGTGGAGGTGCTCCACAATTAGTGATTTCAGAAATTATGTACAATCCATCAAGCGCTGAAGATGATTGGGAATGGATAGAAGTTTACAATGCAGGAGCGGTTGCTGTTGATCTTGCAGGTTTTGTAATTGATGATAATAACGGTGTTGCCCATACAGTAGCAAATATTGCTGGAGGTACAATCGCGGCTGGTGCTTCAGCGGTTTTATATAATGCGGATGATATTTCTGCCACTGATTTTACAGATGCTTGGGGCAATGTTGTTCTTATTCCAGTTACCGATTGGACTGCAATGGCATTAAACAATGGAGGTGATACTATTGGAATTTGGGAAAACTTTGCTGATTATTCAGGAGATCATCAAACCCAATTGAATACTATTGAACAAGTAATTTATGACGATGCCAGCGGGTGGCCAAGTGATGATGGGAACGGTTCCATATTTTTAAATGACCTTAATGCAGATAATAACGTTGGAACAAATTGGACTTTGAGTACCGATGGCGCTACAACCCCTTTGTTTACAGCTTATACTAGTAATGCTCTGGGAGGTAATTCAGGTGCAGATATAGGTTCGCCAGGGTTAATGACAGGTGGAGTACAACCTTTGCTTATCAGTGAAGTGGTTGTAACACCTACTGCAGGTGAATTTATTGAAATCTATAACCCAAACACAACCGCCGTAGATTTAAGTAATGTGTATATCACAGATGCAACCTTTGCTGGAGGAGGAACTTATTACTATAATATTGTAACTGGCACGAATGCGGGTGGAGGAAGCTTTGGCGATTTCTTGGCACGTTTTCCAGACGGAGCAACTATTGCTCCTGGGGCTTATCAAACCATTGCACTTGCGGGCTCAGATAACTTTTTTGCAACCTATGCAATCAATCCAGACTATGAACTTTTCGAGGACAATGCAACTGCAGACGGTATTCCAGATATGCGCGAAGGTCTTCCAGGCACAATAAACAACCAAGGTGGTTTGACCAATGGAGGCGAAGTGGCTATTCTTTTTTATTGGGATGGAACAACAGATTTGGTTACCGATCTTGATTATGTTATCTGGGGCGATACAGCCGAAGCTGTTGATAAATCAGGAATCACGATTGATGGCCCCGACGCCGATAATCTTGGTTCAACATATAATAACGATACCCCTATTGCATCACAGCAATTGGTAAGTGCTTCAGCTCATGCTAGTGGTCAATCTTTCCAAAGGCAAGATCTTTTTGAGGGAGTGGAAATAACTACTGGAGGAAACGGGGCTAATGGCCACGATGAAACTTCTGAAGACTTAACGAATACTTGGTGTTCTTCTGCCACTACTGCTGGAGCTGAAAGTTCTTGTGGTGTGGTTCCAGTTGCTGAATATAAAATTCATGAAGTGCAAGGTGCTTCCTCAGCTTCGCCTTTAGCAGGACAAATGGTAAAAGTTTCTGCTATTGTTACCGCAAATTACCAAGCTACAGATCAGTTGAGCGGTTTTTTCATTCAGGAAGAAGACACAGACGTGGATGCAGATAATAATACTTCAGAAGGTGTTTTTGTGTATTGCAACACTTGTGCAGACGCAGTTAATATAGGTGATTTAGTAGAAGTTACTGGTCTTGCTGAAGAATTTTTCGGAATGACACAAATTGATGTTACGGAACCAGGAAGCATAGTTACTGTTATTAGTAACGCCAATACACTTCCATCGGAAACGGCTATCACCTTACCTGCGGCGTCAAGCACAGAAGCTGAAAATACTTTCGAAAATGTGGAAGGAATGATTATTAATGTTACTACAAACCTAGTGGTAAGTGAGTATTTTGAGTTGGCGCGCTATGGAACATTGATGCTTTCCGCAAATGAAAGAGTACATCAGTTTACACATTCTAACGACCCAGATCCTGCTGCATACACTCTTTTTCAGGATGAACTAAACAAAAACAGAATTCTTCTAGATGACGACAATAATATTCAAAATGATGCTACCGTGGGTGCTTCGGATGAAGCCTATTTTTGGCCACGTAATGGTTTAAGCAATACAAACTTAATACGTGGTGGAGACCAAATTAGTAACCTTAAGGGAATTATGCACTGGTCTTTTTCTGGACAAAGTGGTACCGATGCTTGGCGCATACGACCAGTTTTGGATGTCTTTAACTACGATTTCACTTCTGAAAATCCAAGACAAGTTGCTCCGCCTGTAGTTGGTGGCACCTTTAAAGTTGCCAGTTTCAACGTTCTTAATTATTTCACCACCATTAATTCCCGCGGAGCAGATTCTCCTGCAGAATTGGCTCGTCAACGTGAAAAAATAGCTTCTGCTATTTGCGCCTTGAATGCAGATGTGGTTGGACTGATAGAAATTGAAAACAACGGAACTACAGCGATAAACGACCTTTTAAACGGTCCCGGCGGAATAAACGAAACTTGCTCAGCAAGCTATGCAGCTGTTGATACAGGTGTTGTTGGTACGGATGAAATAACCGTGGCATTCATCTATAATACTGCAACTGTTTCTTTGGAGGGAGCACACGCTATTTTAGATAGTTCTATTGACCCTCGTTTTCTCGACAATAAAAACAGACCAGCTTTGGCACAAACTTTTAAGGAAACTGCATCTGGAGCTAAAATAACGGTAGTAGTAAACCATTTTAAATCGAAAGGTTCTTCATGTAATGATGTTGGTGACCCAGATTTAAACGATGGCTCTGGAAATTGTAACATCACACGTACCGATGCTGCTGCTGCCTTGGTAGATTGGTTGGCAACAGATCCAACAAATAGCGGCGATCCAGATTTCTTGATTATTGGAGATTTAAATTCATACAAAAGCGAAACTCCTATTGATGCTATTAAAGCCGGTGCCGACGATACCGATGGTACTTCTGATGACTACACGGATCTTTTGGAAAACTTTGTTGGCCCAGATGCCTATAGCTATGTTTTTGATGGTCAGTTGGGTTATTTGGATTATGGTTTGGCAAGTGCTAACTTATTATCACAAGTAACAGGCGCTACTGCTTGGAATATAAACGCCGATGAAGTAAGTGTGTTCGACTATAACGATGATATCCAGGATGCGGGCGAATCGTCATTTGAACGTGAATCAAATGCGCTTCCTATTTATGAAGCCAATATGTTTAGAGCATCAGATCACGATCCTATTTTAGTGGGAATGAATCTGGACCCTGCTAATAATGCTCCCGTTATTCTTTGCCCAACAAATATTATCAAAACAGTAGACGCTGGTGTTTGCGGCGCTGTGGTTACTTTTCCAGATGCAACCGCTACAGATGTTGATGGCGATTTGGATACGGTTGTGCAAACTGACGGTTTGAGTTCGGGAAGTGAATTCCCAGTAGGAACTTCAACAATCGAATTTACCGCTACCGATGTCAATGGAAATGCTACTGTTTGTTCATTTACAATCACTGTAGAAGACAATATTGCTCCGGAGCTAGTTTGTATGGATATTACGGTTGAATTGGGTGCAGATGGAACGGCTACTATTTTGCCTGAAGATGTAATTGCAAGCAGCTTTGATGCTTGTGGTATAGCTACTTTAGCAATAGATGTTAATGAAGTTAGTTGTGCAGATATAGGAACTCCTGTTTCTGTAAATGTTTTTGCAGAAGATGTAAATGGAAATTTAGCACAGTGTGCTGCAACAGTTACTGTGGTAGATACCTTAGCTCCTGAAGTAACTTGCCCTAATAATTTAACTGTAGATCCAGGCGCGGGGAATTTGTTTTATGAAGTTCCTGATTATTTTGCAACCGGAGATGCTACTGCTCTAGATAATTGTACAGATCCAGTAACTATTTATACTCAGGATCCTGCGGTAGGCGAATTGCTTGCAGATGGTGTGTATCAAGTTACATTAACTGCTGAAGACGAATACGGAAACACAGGCGAATGTACATTTGAATTGACCGTTGAATCTGTTTTGGGAGTTCAGGATAATACACTTGAAAATTCTGTAAACATCTTCCCAAATCCAGCTACTACTAAAGTAACCATTGCAAAACGTAAAGAAATTTCACTGAATGCTATACTTATTTATGATATTACTGGAAGGCTAATAAACTCTGTTGATCTGAAAAACATGGGGCAAAAGGAAACGATTGACATATCCCATTTACAATCGGGTATGTACCTTTTGCAGATTAATGGTGAAAAAACAAACATCACAAAACAGTTGATTAAAGAATAGTTTCAGCTGAATACTAATTAAAACCGCCCACAAAATGTGGGCGGTTTTTTTTATGGTCTTTGCTGGCGCGAATGTCCAACCTTTACTCTTTGTGTTTTTTGAAATAATTTGTTTGTGTGGGTTGAGGTGAATAAACTCAATTTTAAAATCTATAAAGTTGTTCCAAATAGATAGCCTACTAATGCTGTTAAGCCCATGGCAACAGTTCCCCAGAATGTAATTCTTATAATAGCTTTAGTAATACTCGAGCCACCAGTTTTTGCTGCTACGCCACCTAATACTACTAGAAAAATAATAGCAAAAACATATAAATAATATTCCATATTTTGAATGGGTAGAAATAAGGCTACTAATAGTGGTAGTATTCCTCCAAAAGTAAAAGCAGAACCTGAAGCCAAGGCAGCCTGTATTGGTTTGGCTTGACTTATTTCATTAATCCCTAACTCATCTCTCACGTGAGCAGCTAAAGCATCATGCTCTGTTAATTCTTTAGCTACTGTTAAAGCGGTTTCTTTTTTAAGCCCTCTCTTTTCATAAATATCGGCCAATCGCTGTAGTTCAATTTCTGGCATTTCTTTTAATTCTATAATCTCTCTTTCAATATCAGCCTTTTCCACATCTGTTTGGGAACTTACCGAAACGTATTCTCCTGCAGCCATGGATAAAGCACCCGCGACCAAACCTGCAAGAGTAGCCAAAATAATAGGTTCTCTTAAATCGCTGGCAGCAGCAACCCCTATCGCAAGACTTGCGGTTGATAAAATTCCGTCATTGGCGCCAAGTACAGCTGCTCTTAACCAATTACTTCTATGAATGTAGTGGTTGTCTAAATAATCATCTGGCAGCTCGCTCATGGTTGTTTTTTTAAGGATAATTTTCTTGCTTTTGATATTTTCAAAACGCATAGTTTAATGCTATGTGAAGGTACGGATTTTCACTATTGAAATTAGAGTAATTTTTAAATGTGATTTATTTCTTTCCTATGATTTTTTTTTGATGGAATACTTATCTTCGAACTTCTAATTTTAAAGCACTTACTATGAAGCTATCCGGATGGTTGTTCTTGCTGTTCTTTTTTACAATCCTAACAGCACAATCGCAGTACGAACCCTCAAAAATATTTATCCCCGATTTCTACAAGTACAAAGGCGATAATATCCGAAGCGCAAGTGGTAAACCTAGTTCCGGTTATTGGCAAAACGAAGCCGATTATACAGTAAAGGCTTCTTTTGATGTTGAAAATAAGCTATTACAGGGAAATGTTACCATTGACTATATAAACAACAGTCCTGACCAATTAGATGCTTTATGGCTACAAATGGATCAAAACACTGAAAAACCAGAGGCTCGGGGAAATACAATAATAAACCCAGATGTTAGCCCAGATGATACTAAAGGTTACACAATCAGTAATCTTAGACTATTTAAGGATGGAAAATGGGAGGATATTCCCTTTATTGTGGAAGGTACAAGAATGCAGATTCGCTTGCAAAACAGTGTAAAACCGAATGAAAAGATACAACTTGCAATTGATTATTCCTACGTACTTCAGCCCGAAGGTGGTGGTGGCCGTTCAGGTTATATGGATGCCAATGACGGCAAGATATTTGAATTTTCATATTGGTATCCACGTATGTGTGTTTATGATGATTATTACGGCTGGAACACCTTGCCCTTTATTGGCGGCGGCGAAATGTACCTTGATTATGGAACCATTGATTATCAAGTAACCGTTCCCGCAAACCAAGTGGTAGTAGGTGCTGGTGCATTGATGAATGAAAAGGAAATTTTAAATAGTACAACCTTAAAGCGACTTGAAAAAGCAAGGAATTCTGATAAAACAGTACTTATAAGAACCGCTGATGAGCTGAAAAAATCCGTTACCAAAAGCAATTCTGGAATGGTAACTTGGCATTTTAGAATGGAAAATACCAGGGATGTTGCCTGGGCCATGTCTACGGGATATATTTGGGATGCTGCTAAAATCAATCTGCCGAATGGCAAAACTGCCTTGGCGCAATCTGTCTATCCCGTGGCTTCCACCCAAAACGAAAGTGCTTGGGCCAGATCTACTGAAATGCTAAAATTCTCAGTTGAGGATTTTTCAAAAAAATGGTTTGAATATCCCTACCCGGTGGCTACCTGTGTTGCGGGTCCGGTAGGAGGAATGGAATTCCCTAGCTTGGCTTTCAACTACTGGGAAGTAAAGTCCTATGATATGTTTTTACTGGCTTCACACGAAATAGGGCACACCTGGTTTCCTATGATAGTTGGTTCGGATGAACGTCGCCACCCTTTTATGGATGAAGGTTTCAACACCTTTATTGATATTTATGCACAGGATGATTTTAACCAAGGCGAATTTGCTCCCAAGCGCGATGGCGAATACGCGCCAGAAGGCGGAAACCCTGCCGATGAAATCGTAAAAGTCCTTGAAGAAGCAAAAGATGGTCCCACTTTGATGACACCATCAGACGATCAAGAATATAAACATGTACATCCGCTGGCCTATTTTAAATCAGCTTTTGGCTTGGTATTGTTGCGTGAGGTGATTTTAGGGCACGATAAATTTGATTATTCCTTCCGGCAATACACTAAGGATTGGGCATACAAACACCCGAAACCAGAAGATTTTTTCAGAAGCATGGATAACGGCTCGGGAGAGGATCTAACTTGGTTTTGGAACGGCTGGTTCTACCATAACTGGCAGTTGGACCAAGCAGTAACAAAAATGGAATACACCGAAGGCAAGGAAGCCAAAGGTGCTACCATTACAGTAACCAACAAACAGCAAATGGTCATGCCCATTTTAGTAACCGTGGAGGAAAGTAATGGAAAAACACATACGTTTAGCGTACCCGTGGAAATATGGAAGTTTGGAAAAGATGCTTCATTTCATGTGAATACCACCTCTAAAATAATACACATATTGCTGGACGCTAATCAGCAACTGCCGGATATGGATCGTTCTAATAACGAGTGGGAAGGGTAATGTTTAGTTAAATACTTGAGGTATTATTTTACAACGTTTACCCTAGCGTCACCCTTGTGTTAATAACAACAATGAAGAATGCCCCAAAACATACTATTTTCTGCTATCTTTTTTCTTTAAACTCCTCCCTCTGGGCTCATTAGCTTTGCAGAGCACAATTTCAGAATGTAGGAACTGTGCAGCAGCGGCTGAATCTTTCACTTTAGTGGCAGAGCGTGCTAACATTTCTGCTTCAAAGGCTGTTAATACACTTTTCCTAATTCCGACTTCTTTCCAATTGGATAAAGGGCTACAACCACTCGAGATTCCCCGAGCTAGCGCCAAAGCATCCAACAGCGCTTGATTAGCTCCCTGTCCTTTGAATGGACTCATAGGATGGGCTGCATCGCCAAGCAGCGTTATTGCACCAGCTTTTTCAAATAATTCTGCATGAAGTAATTCCCGATCATACACGGGATAACCAGAAATCTGACTTTCAGTGGTCGCTGCTAAAATTTGTGGAATGGGATAGTGCCACGGCGTTCTTTTGCAAGCTTCTTCTTTAAGGGCTTTCGCACCTTTAGCACTCAATGCTTTTGCATCTTCTTCCGGCATTGGAAAGCTAAGTTGCCACATCACCGAGTTTGAGGTATATGGCATCACGTAAATTCGTTCCTTGCCATTGGCGGTTTGAAATACCGTAGCAGAGTCTAACAAATCACTTTCGACAGTTTCGAGCGAATTCAATGGACAAATACCCAATATCACAATACAATCTAGGTATCGCAAAGGACTAATAGCATTGCTAAGTAGCAAGGCGCGAACCGAACTTCGGATACCATCGGCACCAACAACAAGATCTGCTTTCGCGCTTTTTAACTTTCCGTTTACTTGAAATCTTAAATCAACACTCTTGTTGTCAGATTCCTTAAAATCCACCAACTGATGTCCCCACTGCACTGCACCGTGACCACCCAATTGATCCAGCAACGCTAAGCGCAATGACTGCCGTGCAATATGTACATTTGTTCGCTTTGAAAATGATTGCGCATCTGGATCCATCCACTTTCGCATGCCCCATTCGCCTATTATTTTTCCATCTGTGGTATGAACCACGTGTCTTGTTGAAATCACTCCTTCTTTCAAAGAAAAAATCCCAAAGCCCTCAATCGCTTTACTGGCTTGTTGCAAGGTAAGACCATAGCCTTGGGAACGAGCCTCGAAGTTGCTGTCGCGCTCATATAGGGTGAAAGGAATTCCGCGGTGCAAACAAGCTACAGCCAGCGCCACACCACCTATACCGCCGCCAATAATAGCAACATGTGGGTAGTTTTCTGTGTCTGCTTTTAGAGGATTAGCAGCTGCAACCAAGCCAGAGCCGGAACAATTTAAACAAGAGTCTAAATGCCCTCTGGGAGGAATTGGAGCCGTACCTTCGCTATTCGTTTTTTCAAATTCAGCAAGGGCTTTTTGGTAACGGAGTTTCACTTTCTTGCGAATTCTTCGACTTTTTTTGCCGCGTCCCAAACATTGCGGACAAATAGTCCAGCTAGTCTTTTCATTTTCTTGCTTATTCAATTCTTCTTCGTTTAAGAGCTTGCAATCTTCATTTCATTATTTAAAATCTGAGCAACCGCTTGTCTGTATTTTGTAGGATTTGAAGCTTTTTTTATGGCTTTGTATGCTTTTTGTGGATTTGAGGTTGTTTGTGAAAAAAACTCCCAAAAACCGAGCATCTTCATTTTTATAGGTGTTGGCCCAGACAAGTATTCGTCGTATTGCTGGTAAATAGTGTCGTGAAATTCTGAGAAAATAGCCCATCTATTTTCTGGATACTCGGTAGTATTGTTTTTGATCATACTCGGTAAAAAAGGATCGGCAATTAAACCGCGGCCAATCATAAAATGATCAATTGTTGGAAAGCGTTCTTCCATGGCTTTAAAAGCAGCAACGCTGGTAATATCTCCATTATAGTACAATTTGTGTCTGGTACTGCCGATGCATTTTTCAAAAGCATCCAAATCTACAGGGCCTTTGTAGAGTTGCTTTCCTATTCTGGCGTGAATGGCTATGTTTTTAAGCGAATAATTGTCTAAAATGGGAAATACATCCAGAATTTCTTCAGCGTTCTCGTAACCCATTCGCATTTTCATAGAGACCAAAATATCTGTTTCGTTGTGGGCTCTGTGTAAAACATCATTGATTTTTGAAGGATGGCAGATTAAGCCAGAACCCATTCCAGATTTGGCAACCATAGGGTAGGGGCAACCTAAATTCCAATTCAATTCTTTATAGCCTAAACTTTGCACGTATTTGGCAACATATACAAACTCCTCCGGATCGTTGGTAATTATTTGCGGGATGACCTCTAAGCCTGTGTTGTTTTCTGGCAGGATATCGTTTTGATAGGATTGCTTGATGTTCAGTTTTCCGTTGAGCCTGATGTATGGCGAATAAAAGGTATCAATCCCTCCAAAATAGTGGTTAAACGCATTGCGAAACCTGAAATCTGTAAAACCCTGTAACGGGGATGAAAGTAGGGTGGAGGCCATTTTGTTGTTTAGTGGAGCAAAGATAGGATAATTGTGAGTAGTTAGTATTGAGTATTGAGTATTGAGTAGTTTTTGAGTTGATAGTTTTAAATTCTCATTACTCAATTCTTCCTTAATACATTTCTAAAACAACCAGCCCAAAACCGTTAGCACTACTCATAGCAATAGAAGAACCGCTGCTGTCTTCTATGACCATTAAATTTCCGGTTTCTAGTATGTACTTCTCATCCATAAGCTGCAAATGGATGGTGCCGGAAGTTGCGTATAAGAATACATTCTTGCACTTCTCTTTAGGTTTTAGTGTATAGCTGCTACCTGCCTCCATGGCTATATGATATAACTCAGTTTGCTGTCGGCCTGTGGTCATCACATTAAAATCGGTACAAGTGCCTATGGCGGTGGTGTTCCAATCGCCACTAAAATGGTCAACGTCAAAAGGTTTTAAATTTTTGCTGTATTGGCCTTCGTGGATAATGGTGATTGCTCCCTCCAAAATCATAAGCTTTCGATGTACGCCCGGCAAAGCTGTGAACGTAGATTCTTCAACCTCCACTTTTGCGGTACTTATCCGTAGCTCAAAATTGCGTGCTGTATAGGTAGCGTTGGCAGGGAATATATAAAGTTGCGTGGTGCTGCCGCCAGACCATTGGGTGGTATTGAACTGCTTTGAGGAGTGGATTTTTATTTTCAAGAGGTGAAGGTTGTTTTTGGTGGGTAAAGATAGTTGATTAGCGGATTGTTGGATTGTTAGATTTTTTGGGTTTTTTGGATTGTTAGATTGATGCAGTTATAAAAAGACAAAAGCCTTATTTGAAAATGACGAAGTAATTGTTATTAAGCTAGTTGTAAAATTTAGAATTCCTATGACCTAGGTCATTCTTTTATAATTTTTAGAATACTAAATTTATTCGAAAAATTAATTTTAAATATAATACTTATGAAAAAGACACTTTTTTTACTGGCGTTTATAGTATTTGGAACTATAACACTGCATGCGCAAGACAAAGATCAAGTTCAGAGTCAAGACCAAGATCGCGACCGACTTATGTTAGTTGATGGTGATGTTCTTCAGATTAGAGATAGAGATCAAATTAGATTGCAAGACAAAGTAACATTGAATGATGGAACCGTTATAAATCCCGATGGTACTTTCCAAACAAGAAATCGTGACATGTTGCGATTGAAAGATGGTGAATGCTTGGATGCTGATGGTATACTTTACCGCAACGAATATCAATATCGTTATAAAGTAAACCAAGAAAACAAAGGCTTAAACCAAGCTCAGGTTCAGGAACGCAATCAAAATCGAGTACACTATACATTAGTAGATGGCGAGGTACTCCAAATAAGAAATCAATCACAAAATCGCCTACAACAACAACTCAATTTTGCCAATGGTGGCTCCGTAAATCCCGATGGAACATACCAAACACAAGACCGTAAACAGCTTCGTCTTAACGATGGAGAATGCCTTAATATGGATGGTCAGCTATTTAAAAACACCTATCAGGCCCGAAAAATGGTTAAAAAGAACGTTATGAACAAGAAGGCTAAAAAACAGCCAAATATGAAGAAAAAATCAATGAAAAAAGGAGGCTAATAATGTAGCTAAAAAGGGGAGTTAATCTTCCCTTTTTAGCTTTATAATAAATAATGTTATGTACACCGAGGGCTTTAAAATTAGTGTGCTTCTTTTTACGCTATTTCTTGTTGCTGGAGTATATGGTCAAAATGCAGCTGAAGAATATGAAATTATAAAAGCTCCAGACTCATCCTATATTTCTGTGGAAATTAGTTTTATAAACGATGCTGTTTTTATGGGAAGAAAGGATTCTATTTCGGCTCCTTATTTATATCCATCTATTACCTATCACAATAAATCAGGGTTTTACGCTTCGGGCTCGTTGTCTTACCTCACCAGATCTGAAGAGGCTAGAGTCGATTTATTTTTAGTTATTGCTGGTTTTGATTTTACTGCTAAAAAACTGGAAGGAGACATTTCTGCCACCAAGTATTTTTTTAGTGATGATAGCTATAATGTAATTTCTGAAGTGGTAGCAGATATTACCATTCTGTTGAAGTATGATTTTAACATTGTTAATTTAGGAATAGGATCAAGTATTTATTTCAGTAGTGATGGTAGTTCCGATTTCTTTTTGGCACCAGAGATTAGTCACGATTTTATATCAAAGGATCAAAAATTTCAGGTATCTCCTACTGCGGGAATCTATTTAGGGTCTCAGAATTTTTATGAGCAGTATTATATAAATAACCGTTTTGGAAATGGAAGGGGGCAAGGACAGGGGAGTGGTGATAACACACAAGGCGATACTAAAATAGAAATACAAGAAGGAAAAGAATTTGGTCTTATGGCAATTGAGTTTAGCTTGCCTATGTGGTATTCCTATAAATCAATGACAATATCATTCTTGCCAGCTTACGTTTTGGCGCAGAATCCGGCGACCTTAACTATCGATGACGTTGTATTTGAAGAAGAATTGGAAAACACCTTTTATTGGATGATTGGCGTTGGATATAGATTTTAAAAGAAAGGCAATATGCTGTTTGTAATTATAGTAGTTAGTATTGAGTAGTGAGTAATTATTAAAACAGAGCATGTTGTAGGCTTTCTTACAGTGTGTTAAGCTAATATTTTGTTTAGCCTTTATTCCAGACGCATCATTAGTTACTGATATATATCATTTTATCTCGAGCGATATGATACTATCTTTAGTATTCACAATTTAAGTACGCAGATTATGAAACCCAATACTTCCTATTACCAAAGTAAAAAAGAGTTCCGTCTATTCGTAACCAATTCTTTTCCTGATCTTATTCAACTAAAAAAAGAAGGCAAGCAAGCGTCTTTTAATGAATTGGTATTAAAAATAATGCCTCAAATAAGACAGTATGTAAATGAAAGGTTGAATGACGCCATAAAAAAAGGAAACTTTTCCAAAGGCAAGTATAAAGCGGATGACTTTATCGATCAATTATTTATTGAAATCTACGATAATATTGAAGAGGTTGAACATGAAAAATATTTCTATCTGTGGTTGTTTAAAAAAACCAATGAACTGTTGGAAGAAACTATCGTAGATGAGGAGTATGATGATTTTTTCCTTAAAAATATTGATACGTATTCCAAACCTGAGTGGGATGAAATGCAGGAAAAATACAGTACAGACGGCGGTGGCGATTTACTGATGATTGAGGAACTGGACGATATGTCGTATAACCATAACGATTATGCCCTGAACCATGTATTTATAGAGGATAATGAGAAGGGGTTGATTAAAAAAATAGATGAAAATATTAGTGAGGAAGCAATTCAAAATCATATCAACCTAGTATTGCATAATTTACCCTTGGCATCGCGAAATGTTTTTGAATTGTATACAAATCAGCACCTGGAATTAGAAGAAATTGCACATATACGAAATACGACTATTACTGAAGTTGAGCAACTTTTAAAAGATGCAAAAAAAGCATTACAGCTAAGTTTTTTCAATAGATATCCTCGGGATTAACGGTCTCGTGTATGATTAGTGGCGTGTTTAAGCACCTAATTTAGCAAATAAAAACCGAATAGAAAATCCGCGAGGATTTTCGTAAGTAGGCTCTTACCAAGCAATTAATTTTATATGTTGTTGTAGTACGTTTTTATTCTAAATTGGATAATAAAAGTTGTTAATTAAAATTCCAATTACTAAAGAAATTCCGAAAAAACCATAACTTTTTTTAAGTGATATTTTATTCCTAATTAATTTTATTCCGTAAAATATATTGATTAAACATATGAATATATTTAAAAACAAAACCCAATTCGGATACATAAAAGCAAAAAGTATATCTGTATAATGATATTTATAATAAAGCAATATCATTTCATAAATCCAGTAAACAGATAATATTATTTGAATTAAACCTAAAATTGCATTAATCTTGTTTTTCATTTCACAGACTTAATATCATCTTCATTTCCAAATTTTCCGTCAGAGCCAGCAGATGTGATTAAATATCCGTTTCCATTTTCGATAATCTTAAATTCATATTCACGGTTCCAAGCGTCTTTTTTCCATTCTTGTCTTAAAGGACTATTTCCGATTAATTCATTCAGTTCCGTTGGATATTTTCCTAAATTTTCTTTCCAATTATCCATTCTGTCACTCATTTCCGATATTTCTTGTTTTGTTTTTTCAGGAAACACAGATTTTCTTTGATATGTAAAAAACAGAATAGCACTCAAACTCCCAATGACTAAAACAGAAATAACCATAATTGAACTCGGTTGTAGAAAATATCTTTGGAAAGGTCGTTTCTTTCCATCAGCTTTTTCCATTTTCGAAATTTTTCTATGATGTTTAAAATCTTCTCGAATGAGTTCAAATTCAGCTAAAGTTGATAGTATTAATTCAATCATTCGGTTGTTTGGTAAATGTGCTACAACGGTCTCGGCTTTGCGTAGTGCGGGATTTCAAGGCACTTCACAGTCCTCCTACCGAAAAGCTTGTTTAATGTAATTGCTTTCATATCAGTACTTTCAACCGCATTATGTATAGCCATCTTAAGTTTAATTTTTCTTAAATCAGTTAACTTTAAATATTAATCAGAAAGAACAAAAGAGCAGAGTAAAGTTACTATAGCCATTGGAAGTTTTTCATTCCGTCAACATTGTTAATCCCTGCTCTTTTTCTACTTTAAATTTCGATCAGATCTTTGTTAGCAAACGTTCTGAGACTTAATTAATCAACTATTAATTTATAATTAATAATATTATTTGAACCTATAATAATTTTTAGAATATATATGCCGGAGGTAAATTCAGATAAATCAATGCTAGTAAAATCAGATTTTATTTGCTTTATTAATCTTCCAGAAACATCAAAAATTTTAATTCGTTCAATATTGTGGGAACTCTCAATATTTATATTATTTTTTGCTGGATTAGGATAAATATGTATTTTTTTATAATTGAAATCGTCATTGGATAATATAATAATGCCACAATTATCGAAGATTGATGGATAGAGGCTTTGTTGAACTTCATAATTGCTAACTCCATTTCTAAATTCTTCCGTAAAAAAGTAACAGTCTAAGCCACTAATATCATTAAGATTATCGTTATCAGTAATTGCAAAGAAATCTCCATCAAAGGAGGATAAATTTTCTAAACCAGTAAAATTTGAAATGGAATTACATAATTCAATCCTAAATTCTTCTCCAGTAACAGACTCCAAACCCTCCAACCCTTCGAAAGTCATAAGATCAGGCATATAATAAATCACGAACCTATCAATTGTAGTGATATTATTTAATCCCTGGAAATTTGTGACTGGCACATTGGTTATTTGTAACCAACCTATGGACTCTAAATTAATTAAACCATCTAAATTTGTAATTGTACTTGGAACGATATCCCCTATTAAAAGGGTTTGTAACTCAGTACAATTTGGATAATTAATGATAAAATTATCTACATCTTCTTGAGTCAATAAAAACACATAGTCAGTAGGGAAATCATCTGGGGGGCATTGCCCCATCATATTTAAACTAAGGAGGAAACAAATTGCTAAAATTTTAACTCTAGTGTAGTAGTTTATTCTTTTCATATTTTTAATTTAATGTTTGCTAACGTGTTGTATATGGTTTGTTGCGTGGTTTAAGCACTAAAGTTAGTAAATAAAAAACGCCCAAGAAAGTCCGCGAGGACTTTCGTAAGTAGGCGAGAAGCCAGCAATAAATAATATACGTTGTTACCCAACGTGATTTTATTTATGCTTTATAAACTTTTTAATAATATTTTTTCTATCTATAATAATTGACGCAAAGTAAAGACCAGGAGAAAGAAAAGAAACGTCTGTTTGGTTATTTTTAGTCTCTTTAATTAATTGTCCTTGTAAATTGTAAATCTTTAACAAATCAAATGGCATTTCAGAATGTATATTTAATAAGTCTCTAACAGGGTTTGGGTAAATATTAATTTCGATATGATTCAATTCCGTTATTCCTAACACACACTCTTCACTATATTCTACCCAATTATCTACACACCAGCCATCATGACCTTCATCTATGCAAGGTGGATAAGTAGCATTTTCATCATCCACTTGAATACAGAAAAGATTTGGGTTATCATTTGCCAGCATTCTTGTCATATTAATATTGTTTCCATTTTTAATGTTTAAGCTAGTTAATGATGGATTATTTTGACAATCAACATATATAAGGTTCGAGTTTAAGCCAAGGTCTAAGTTTATAATATTAGTTTCGCTAGCAATTAAGTTTTCAAGATTTGAATTTACTGAAACATCTAAGCTTGTTAAACTACTTCCTCCGACATTTAAGTATTCTAAATTTGAATTAAGTGATACATTTAGGCTTGATAACTCATTAGAGCCACAAGCTAATCCTTTTAGATTTGAGTTTTGAGATATATTAAGGTTTGAAATTTGATTAGAAGCACAATAAAGAATTTCAAGGTTTGGATTTTGCGTCACATCTAAACTACTCAAATTATTAAGAATTACATCCAAAATTTTTAGGTTTGGATTTTGTGTTACATCTATACTGGATAACCAACATTCAGAACACCATAAAGTTTCAAGACTCTGATTATTAGTTACATCCAAGCCGGATGAAAAATAATTATTTGCGCAATTTAATTCTACAAGGTTTAGGTTCTGAGTTACATCTAGACTTATTAAATTATTAAACAATACGTTTAAATACACGAGATTTGGTAATTGTGTAACATCGATACTATCTAATACATTGATTCCAGAATTTAGGAATTCTAGATTAATGAAACTCTGAATTCCTTCTAAAGAAGAAATCCAATGATTAGAAACATTTAAATGTAAAACGACTTCTGCTTCACTTATCTGTATTTCACCATCATTGTTTGTATCTGCATCAGCATCAACAATTCCGTCACCGTTTGTATCTACACAAAGAGTATTCACTAAGGCATTTTTAAAATTAGCATCAGGAATATTTACAATTTGTCCTTGCGAAAAATATACAGTGAATAATAAAGTTGAAAGGAAAATGTATTTTTTCATCGTATTTTTTTATTTTGGGTAACATGTCTATATACGACATGCCTAATGCTGCTATACCGCACATGTGCGTATGTTTATTTTTAAATATAATTCAAAGTAAAATATCTCCATTACGGAAAACCGTAAAGGAGCAAATTAATCGGGGAGAATTTCAAATATAGGAATTTGCTATTAACAATGTACAATTAGTATTGAAAAATTGCTTTAAGCAGTAGGCTGTAGGCTGAAGGCTAAAGGCTGGGTGAATTAGTGAATGTATGTGCTTCGACAGGCTCAGCATGACAGGTGAGTTTGTGTGCTTCGACAGGCTCAGCATGACACGTGAGTTTTAAAAAGGAATGCTATTTCAATCAACCTATTTCAAAGAACCATACCTTTGCAGCATGCAGTCCAAAATTCTTTTTATAACGCCCCCGTTTACACAGCTAAATACTGCGTATCCGGCATCGGCGTATTTAAAAGGGTTTTTGGAAGCTCACGACGTTGCCGTGCAGCAATGCGATTTAAGTATTGAACTTTTTACTGCCATTTTTACGGGGGATTTTCTTCGCGCTGTATTTCAAGAGGCACAGGACTTAAAGCATTATGATTATCCGGAAGTTCGTAAAATGAAGTCGCTGTATATTGCAAGGGTGGATGTGGTTATTGGCTTTCTTCAAAAGCAGGATCTTGAAACCGCACATAAAATTTTGGACCCTAATTTTTTACCGCTAGGGCATCGATTGTCTAAAGTAAATAAGGATATTAAATGGGCAGCTGGAGACATTGGTATCATCGATAAGGCAAAACACTACGGAACCCTTTTTATTGAGGAGATAGGCGATTTTATTCACGCCAATGTAGATGAGTTTTTTGCCTTTACGAAGTATGCCGAGCAAATTGGTACGTCTGCAAGTAGCTTTAATGAGATAGATGAATTTTTAAGTTTTCAGCCAACGCTCATTGAAGAGAAAATGCTGGATATTTTAATAGATAAGATTAAAGAAGAGCAGCCCCTTTTGGTTTGCTTTACCATTCCTTTTCCCGGAAATCTCTTTGCAGCCTTGCGGTGTGCCCAGTTTACCAAACAGTTTTTTCCTGATCTTCCTATTGCTTTTGGTGGCGGCTATTGCAACACCGAGTTGCGCTCACTAACCGATCCACGGATTTTTGAATATGTGGATTTTATTTCCTTGGACGATGGAGAAGGGCCATTATTAAAAATAGTTAACTATCTAGAAGACAAGGTTGCAGTTGATGAATTAGAACGGACATATGTCTTGGAAAATACACAAGTTGTGTATAAGAATAAAATTCCAAACACCATATACCATCACAAAAACTTACCCGCACCCGATTATTCTGGTTTGCCTTTTCATAAATATGTATCCTTTTTGGATGTTGTAAACCCCATGCACCGTATGTGGACCGATGCCCGATGGAATAAAATGACCATCTCGCACGGCTGTTATTGGAAACAATGTTCCTTTTGCGATGTGAGCTTGGATTATATTGGAAATTATCAAAACACCACCGCAGAAGATTTAGTAGATAAGATTGAAAAAATAGTTGCCGATACAGGCATTACAGGTTTTCATTTTGTGGATGAGGCAGCGCCGCCTAAAATGCTTCGGGCATTATCGAATGCCTTGATAGAGCGAAATGTAAAAATCACCTGGTGGACAAACATCCGTTTTGAAAAGACTTTCACCTTTGAACTCTGCGAATTAATGGCCAAATCAGGCTGTATAGCGGTAACTGGCGGCTTGGAAGTTGCTTCAGACAGATTACTTGCCAAAATGAAAAAAGGAGTTGATATAGCTCAAGTAACGCGGGTTACCCATAATTTTTCAGAGAATAATATAATGACGCACGCCTATCTTATGTACGGCTTTCCCACCGAAACGGAACAGGAAACCATCGATTCCCTAGAGGTGGTTCGGCAGTTGTTTGAACGGAATTGTATTCAGTCGGCATTTTGGCACCTGTTTACGACTACGGTTCACAGTCCCATTGGCAAGAATCCACAGGGTTTTGGAATTATTGTTACTGGACCTGAATTTGAAGGCTTTGCCCAAAACGATTTATGGCATGAAGATCCCGAAGGCGCCGATCATCCAAAATATACAAAGGGATTAAACCTCGCTTTGCATAATTATTTAAATGGAACTGGATTCGCAGAACCATTACAAAATTGGTTCGACTTCCCAGTGGCTACAACCCTCCATCCTGCGGATTTGATCGAAAGTTTTTTACTGGAAGCAGTGGGTTCCCACAACTAACATTTTAAACCTCAATAAGGACAACCATAATTACGACAATCTCAAAATGCCCCTGGCCTATCAAAAAGATTCCGTTGAAAATGAATTTATTGGAGGATGAAGCAAAAATCCTTCTTAGCACATGGAAACTTGGGGAGCTCTCGCCATAAAACTTTACGCTACCAAGCTTAGCAATAAATAAGCTTTATTTTTGCGCCGGAAATAAAGAAATTTTCAGGAATCTTTTTGTAAGCCTAGACTTTTTTGTTTCTTTTTTGGGCGATGCAAAAAAGAAAAAGACAATGTTTCCGGTGGTTGCTACTGTTCATCCTGCGGATTTGATTGAGGGTTTTTTGTTTGAATCCGTGGGTTCTAACAACTAGCAGTTAATCATGATGTAAGCCCCACATGGATGAATGTCATTGCGAAGGAGGCACGACTGAAGCAATCTGCCCAAGTGTAGTTCCAATCTTGATAACAAGTAACCCCAAAAGGTTTCCACGCTGCGCTCGCAATGACGTGATGGTTCTTGTTTTGTATCGTCATTGCGAAGGAGGCACGACTGAAGCAATCTGTCGTGGTGTGGCCCAATCATGACAGCAAGTAACCTCAAAAGATTGCCACGCTGCGCTCGCAAAGACGTTACCCCTCATGTGAGCCTGCCTCAAGCTGACTGCCCTGAGCGGAGTCGAAGGGTTGGGCGATACAAAAAAGAAAAAGACAAAGTTTCTTGTGACTGCTACTGGTCATCCTGCTGATTTGATTGAGGAGTTTTTGTTGGAGGCGTTTGGTTATCAGGATTTTGGGGAGTTATTTAATTGTGGAATTGTTTAATTGTTGAATTGTTGGATTGTGAATAGGAGTGTGTTAGTGGTTTTTATAGGGTCAAAACATTGGCCCATTTTAAAAAAAAAATACTAGAAATGTTACTCCAGGACCAATGAATATAGCGCTTTGCCAAAAATAGAGTCTCGAATTCCATAGTTTATACATCTTTTCACCCAGTACTTTTTTACTGTAATTACATATAATCTGCCAATAGAGTAAGCCCCTTTATTATTCTAACAGTAACTAAAATATCAATCATTACTACTACAATTTTTAATGGTGTGTTTAAGATTCTTAGACGGTTGGTATGAGAATAGTTGGTGTTTATTTCAAGACACGAGCAAAGCGAACTGGCGCAGCAATTTTAGTGAGTAGATTAGATACTAGCAATACATTATAAACGGAGTTAGCCTTAGTAATTTCTATTTTCTAATATATTTATTTAAATCAGAATTTAGTATTTCTTTTAGTTCTCTTTCATTTCCTTCACTTGTTTCAGTAAATAAGATTCCAAATGCAGGGTATTTATTAAAATCTAATTTTCTGATAACTAATATATTTTCTAAATCTTGTTTAAGCCCTTCAAAATCAAAATGAGAGATTTCTGATGGTTTAAAACCTGAATTATTGTTTAATAAAATAATGCTATAAATTTCATCTTTCTTATTTTTAAAAACTTCATCCCAATTCGGTTTTTTATTTTGAATGAAATATTGGTATGAATTAAACTTAAATGCATACCACGAAAGATCGCCAGTGGTACACCACCCTCCAAATCGTTGCGGGTTTATTTCTATTGGTTTTATCACTCCTTTTTCATCAATTCTAACCTCTACATGTAAAGGAAAGTTTTTCAAATCAGCTTTTTTTCCTATGGGTTTTAAAAACGCTTCAACGCTTTCTTTGTACTTGCGAATTATGCTTTGAGAAGTGGAGTAAACCCTATCACTTACATCAGTACTTGAAGAAAACATATGATGCATAATATTTAGAATAACTACTTCTCCATCATTATCAAAATAGGCATCTATGGCAAATTCTTCTCCTTCTATGTATTCTTCTATAATAAAAGTAGAAGCATCCATTACCTCTTTGGGGTAAATGCTTTTTAGATTATCATAGTTTAATTCTTTTTGAGCAGTATACCAGTCAGACTTGTTACGAACAATATGTACTCCAATACTAAAAAAACCTAATGAAGGCTTAATAACAAATGGAAGTTTTAATTCGTCAATATCTAAGCTTTGAATAGCATCTATTTTAATTTTTCTAAACAGGAAATCAGGAAACATACTTTTAGTTAGTTCTCTAAATTTAAGTTTGTCCTTAAATAACCTTATTTGGTTAGGTAGGTTAGTTTCTTTTAGATTGTTGAAAACCCATGTTAATGAGTTCTCAGAATTTGTATAAATAAGAGGGTTTGGGCTGTTTAGGATTTTATTCTTCGCATCATCTTCAGAAATCCAATTCAAAGAATCATCATTAATCAATGACCTCGCTTCTTTAGTAGAAATAATTTCAAAATTATTTTCTTTAATAGTTCTTACTAGAAAATCTGAAATATATGGGTTGTCTATAAGTATCATTTTTTATTAAGGCTAACGGTTTATACTCGTGTTGTGGCCAGTTATTCGGACTTCAGTTTTATTGATCCAACATATTCAAAGGGTGTTTTTAAAATAATAGAGGAATCTTCTCGCCATTTTTTTTCATTAATTCCCGAAATATTCTGATTAATTTCAGATTCTATTATCCAACCTGTACTTGTGTCAATTTTGAAAGTCGAATGCATACTTCCTTTTGAATTGAATCTCAAAAATTCACCATTTATATTAATAAATGAGTTATTTTCATCTGAGACAGCATTCGATTGACTATTAATGATAGCGAAATGTTTATTTAGTTCGTCCAATACAAATTTATTCTCCATAGTTACGCCGGAAACAGTTTCTAGTCT
The DNA here is from genome assembly GCA_937125455.1 of uncultured Aequorivita sp. Lineage (GTDB taxonomy): Bacteria > Bacteroidota > Bacteroidia > Flavobacteriales > Flavobacteriaceae > Aequorivita. Next base: position 30,946 of record CAKZLK010000058.1, on the reverse strand, counting down.
TATTTTATTTTTCCATTCATCTCCTTCTTTGAAAGGTTTTTCAGGATATATTGCTGTGAGCATTTCGATTGAGCCTTTCATAGCTTTTTCCCCGAAAGATTGCTTTAACATATATATCATTCTTGCCTTTTCAATCTTAGGAATTTCGGGATCGAAACTAAATAAATTATCAAAGACTTTCTCCATTTTTACATCTTGGACAACTCCATACTTCGTAATTGAAATATCAAATGGTGTTCTAGTCAATTCCTTTAGGAGGAGACTTAGAATATTTGTTGAATCCACTTTTTGAGAGTTTGCTGAGATTTCGTTACCATTAGAATTCACTTTTAAATATATTGTCTGGAATCTTACTTCTAAATGATAAATGGAATCTGTTTTTTTTTTTACCAAGAAGCTCATTTTACCACCATAAGATATATCTGAAATCAATGACTCACCTTGGAGTTCCTGAGTCATAATAACTTTGGTTTCATTATCGTGATAATATGATTCTCCAACGGTTAAGTTCAATTTTAAAACCTGTGAAAAGGAAAAACTTATTGTAAATAGTAATAGAGCTAATAAAAGTATAAGTTTTTTCAAATGTATTTTTTTAATTGGCTACAACATGTAGATAAACACTATTATAGTTTTTACTCCCATTATATAGTTATCTATCTAAAAATCTTCCAAATATATCAATAATTCCAACTTAGCTTTTACTGAAAACCGTAAATGAGCAAATTAAGAGGTTCACCTGCGCATAAAGCTTCGGAGAACAAGGGTAATATAGCTATATATAGATTTTAATTAACAGATCATCAGCAAACGGGGCTGTCCATTTTTTTCTTTTGGAGCGCGATGAAGACAAGGCGGTACTTGACTTTCAGGATGATCAATCGCCAGTCGCCATAAATGACCGATACCTAAGCTGATGGGTTGTGCTTGCGGTAACGCCTGATAGTGCAGATTAAAGAAATATTCACTTAAAAAGGCTTCAAAACCATCGTCTGCTCCACCGTATAGTTTTTTGAGTTCCTCGCGTATTTCAGGAATAAGAACTTTTTGTTTGCCTTGTGCATTAGGCAATATATCACTCGGGGCGCCATAATAGGTGCATAAAAATGTATCGGTTGGTACGGGAGAGCGATCTACGTGAAAAGAATAAACATCGGTTGGAAAAAATGGGAAGGCATCGTCTCTGTCATAGTATTTAATCACATTAAGGGTTGGAGCAGCCCCATGGTCTTTCAACACTTTTAGGTCATTCAGAAGGACTTCACGAGCAAGCTGCCCTTGTTCGCTCAAGGTTAGGGAACGAAGCTCCTCTTGGTCAAGTGTCGCTATATTTTCTTTTAGTGCTACTTGTTTAACAATCTCAGAAAAATCACCTGTTAGTTGTCGAGTCCAACAAATCGCGTTCATTTCTCCTTGAAAAGGCGTGGAAACCAGGTCATGAAAATTTGTGACATGGTGAATTTGATTTGTAGCATGAGGTAAATCTGTCATAGAGGAACTTTAAGTATTAATTATAAAGACGAAAAGAGCGGCTAAGGTTGCTAAATAGGTGTGATCTTAAAGTTCTATTGCGGTTATCCAGCAGCTGTTTGTAAGATTATTTTCAAATATAAATAAAAGTAAAATATCCGCGATCATAGGAAATCGTAATGAAGCAAATTAAAAGTCATCTTTCGCAAAAGCTAGTGTCCCTGTTTTATTTTTTTGAAATCATGGCCTTGTGTTAAGAAAAAATTTATAATTAAACTTCCTTAATTAATATAAGGGTTTATTGAAGGTGTCAGCAATTATATTTTAATAAATTGGTTCATAATGCTTCTTGATTTGCTTACCTTATGTATGATATATATCATTTATTATCAAATATTTAGATAGTAATTTTATATAATTATAAAACAAATATTATGGGTAATGTTACTAAAAGTACAAGCAAAATAATTTATTGGATTCTATTGCTATTGTCCCTGATTATTGGGGTTGTTTTTTACAATCTCCTTCACGGTCAATTTAGCATGCAATTTCTTCTGTTTTTCTCTGGGGTACCGTTTTTTTTCTTTGTCTCTGGACTTTACGGTTTAATGTGGCCAATTATTAAACCTTCTGGAGATGCAACCTATATAAGCCATGCACTTATAGTGGGGGTGTTTTTTGTTATTCTATTTTTTATCCATGTCTGGTTGATCTTACCACAAATATGTCCTGATTTTGGAGCATGTCTTCTTGGGGGGTAGATTAAAAATGAAATTAACAATTTTTGTATGAACCCTATTAAAGTTATTTTATGCGGCTAGCTACTTTCTACCTGTTAACAAGAAAACAGGATAATTACCTATTGGCTTTTCCATTACACTTGCCGTTTGAATCTTCAAGTCTCTAAATCCAGCATTTTTCGCAATGCTTAAGAATTCGTTTCTGTCAAATCCGTTGTGAAAAACTCCAGTATCCTCTGTATGAAACGAACCATCCTCTGTGTCAAGATCGGCGATGGCAATAGTTCCATTTTCCTTAAGCAAGGAATAAAACTTATTGAAAAGCTCTTGCACGTTTTCAATATGATGAATAGTCATAGACGAAATGATAGCATCAAATTTTGTGTCTAATGTTTCTTTGGTTAAATCTAGCTGCACTATTTGAACCTTGCAGTCTATGGTATCTATTTTTGATTTTAAAACGCCTATCATAGCTGCAGAAACATCGACTGCTGTAATTTCACCTACGTATGGCGCAACTTGAGATAATAATAATCCAGTGCCAGAACCAAAATCCATAATATGCATTTCCTTTGAAAATGATAGTTCCTTTAGTATTGTTTGGGCAATATTGTCTACATTTTGAGTTCTGGATTTCTCTCCATCATATTCTGCTGCCTTTTCGGCGAAATAATCTTTTTGTTTTGATTTCATTTTTGGGTTTATTTATTTTAAGACAGCCACCTTGGCTGAAATTAGCAATTAAAAATTAATAATGAAAATCTAATAAGTGTCAATCCAACAATCCAACAATCCATCAATCTAACAATCCAACATCCAACTATCAAAACTCTATTTTCCCTCAGCTTCTGCAATATTTTCAATTCCTTTTATTAAGGCATCAGGATTAAAGGAAATGCTATTAATTCCGTTTTTAACCAAAAACTGCGCATATTCGGGGTAGTCACTCGGAGCCTGTCCGCAAAGACCGGTATGTGTTTTTGTTTTCTGTGCCTTTGTTAAGGTCATTTCTATAAGCTGCATTACAGCGGGATCAAATGGATTGAATATTTCACTCAATAATTCAGAATCTCTGTCTGCCCCAAGTGTAAGTTGTGTAAGGTCGTTCGAGCCTATGGAGAAGCCATCAAAATGTTTTGCAAATTTTTCGGCAAGCAATGCATTGCTTGGTATTTCTATCATTACATACAATTCCAATCCGTTTTCATTGCGTTTTAATCCACATGCGCGCATTACTTCTAGTACCTTTTCGGCTTCAGAAATTGTTCTGCAGAAAGGGATCATCAATTTTATGTTCGTCAAACCCATATCATCGCGTACCATTTTCATCGCTTTGCATTCCATCTCAAAGGCATCTTTGTATAAAGGATGATAATAACGGGAAGCACCTCTAAAACCTATCATGGGGTTTTCTTCACTAGGCTCAAATTGCTTTCCTCCAATGAGATTTGCATATTCATTCGATTTGAAATCACTCATCCGCACAATTACATCTTTGGGATAAAAAGCGGCTGCCATTTTTGCCGTTGCCTCAGCCAGGGTCTGAATAAAATATTCTTCCTTGCTTTTGTACAAACGTGTAGTTGCTTCAATTTTTTCTTTTGTAAGCACATCCTCAACTTTATCAAAATGCTTTAATGCCATCGGGTGAATGCCAATAGTATTGCTAATAATAAACTCCATACGCATTAAACCCACGCCATCGTTTGGCAAAAGTGAAAACCCAAAAGCCTCATCGGGATGCGCCAGTATAAGCATGGCTTTTGTATTTATTTTTGGCACATTGGAAATATCTATTACTTTTTCATCCCACTTTAATAAACCATCATACACAACACCTATATTTCCATTTGCCGTAGATACGGTGATTAGTTGTCCATCAGCAATATTTTTTGTTCCATTTCCCGTTCCGACTACGGCGCTGGCTCCTAATTCACGGGCAACAATGGCAGCGTGTGATGTTCTTCCTCCCTGGTCTGTAATGATAGCTGACACTTTTTTCATAACAGGGTCCCAATCGGGGTCAGTACGTTCAGTCACTAAGATTTCTCCCTTGTTTAATTTTGAAATTTCAGATGGAGAGCTTAGTATTCTAGCTTTTCCTGAAACAATCTTATTTCCTAAGCCTGCGCCACTGCACAGCATTTTTCCTTTTTCAAGTAGGCTGTATTGTTTGAATATATTTTGTTTTTTATTGCTGTGAACAGTTTCTGGGCGTGCTTGCACTATGTATATTTCTCCATCTTCTCCATCTTTAGCCCATTCTATATCCATTTGGCACTTGTAGTGTTGTTGAATAATGCAGGCCCATTTTGCTAGCTGCACTACTTCTTTATCAGACAGTACATATTGATCTCTTTTTTCTGCCGTTGTATCCAGATTTACAATGGCCTCTTCTGGTTTTAAAATTTCATTTGCATGAACGGAAGAATAGACCATTGTTTTTATTTTACTTCCCAATTTCCGTGCAATGATGGGCTGTGCAGCCTTTTCTAGCAATGGCTTAAAAACGAGAAACTCATCTGTATTCACAGATCCTTGCACTACGTTCTCACCCAATCCCCATGCGCCAGAAACGAGTACTACATTTTCAAAACCTGAATCAGGATCCATCGTAAACATCACCCCTGAACTGGCAATATCTGACCGGATCATTGCTTGAACTCCAATAGAAAGCGCGACCTTCATGTGATCAAACCCATTGTCTAGCCTGTATTTTATTGCTCTATCGGTAAACAAAGAGGCATAACAACGTTGACAGGCTTTTATAAGGTTTTCTGGTCCTTTAACATTCAAATAGGTTTCCTGCTGCCCTGCAAAGCTTGCATTTGGAAGATCTTCGGCTGTAGCACTGCTGCGAACTGCAAATGTTTTTTCTGAGCCAATAGCTAATTGCAATTTGGAATACGCTTCAATGATATTTTCTTTGAGTATTTCAGGGAAGTGACCTGAGAGTATTAAGCTTCTAACTTGGAGTCCGATTTCAGACAGATTATTGAAGGTGGTGGTATCTAGGTCTGAAAGCAAATCGGTTAATTGAGGAACAAAATTATTTTCATTTAAAAAAAGCCAATAGGCTTTTGCAGTAACTGCAAAACCTTCAGGCACCGCCACTCCTTTTGATGAAAGTGCACGGTACATTTCGCCAAGGGAGGCGTTTTTGCCACCAACAGTTGAAATATCCTTTATACTTACCTCCGAAAAATGCTTTATTAGTTCCTTCATTATTTCTGTTTTTTTAATCAACAATCAACAATCAACAATCAACAATCTTTCAATCGCCTACAATCCTTCCGTCATCCAATTCAATAATTCGTTCTGTTTTTTCAGCAAAATCTAAATCGTGGGTTACAACCAATAGCGTTTTGTTAAAAGTCTCAGTCAGTTCTTTAAAAATATTGAATACAATATCGGCATTCTTGCTATCCAGGTTTCCAGTAGGTTCATCACACATTATAATAAGCGGGTCGTTTATCATGGCTCGTGCAATTGCAACCCGTTGCTTTTCTCCACCTGATAATTGATATGCCATTTTATGTGCTAATTTTTCGATACCTAAATCTTTTAAGAATTCATAGGCATTGTGCTCTAATTCGGCTTCGCTTAACTTATTCAGTTTAAATCCAGGGAGCATTACATTCTTTAAAGCTGTAAACTCATTTAGCAAATAATGGAATTGAAAAACAAACCCTATCTTTTCATTCCGAATGGCAGCTAGTTGCTTTTCTGATTTGCTGCGAATGCTAACGTTATCTAGAAAGAGCTCTCCTGTATAGTCCGTATCCATCGTTGAAAGGATATAGAGCAAAGTAGATTTTCCACTTCCCGATCTGCCAATTATAGATGCATATTCCCCACGAGAAAGCTTAAAAGAGACATCTTTTAGAACATCGATCCTAACTGGGTCATGGAATGATTTGCAAATTGAACGCGCCTCTAATACTACATTATTTTCCATCTACTTGCCTCTAATTATAAGTACGGGATCAACCTTACTAGCCTTTCTTGCCGGCAGCCATCCTGCCAAGTAGGTTGTTGCTAAAGCAAATATTGCCGCAATTGAATAATATTGTATTCCATAATTTATGGGGTAGGTGGTTACCGTTGGCAAGGAAGTAGTGTGGAAAGGAATGGCATCAATAACTAACGAGAGTAAAAACCCGAAAAGTAAACCCGCTAACGCCCCTGCAATACCAATACTCATTGAAATGGTGAGAAATATTTTCTTGACATCGGCACCAGCAAAGCCAGTGGCTTTTAAAATGGCAATAGTATCCATTTTTTCATAGATCAGCATATTGAGGATGTTATAGATTCCGAAACCGGATACTATCAATAATGTAATTCCAACAGCATATGAAATTATGGAACGCACACTGCTTCCTGTTTCAAACTGTGCATTGGCGGTTTGTATGTCTTCTGCATCAATTTTAAAAAAGTTTCCATACTCACGGGCTAGGGCAGGAGCTTGGTCAATATCTTTTAATTTTATTTGAATATCGCTTATATAATTACTGCTCTCCCCAAGAATTTTCTGCGTAGTTGATAAGTTGGCATAGCTTTGCACCTTATCAATCTCAGCAATACCCGACTGGAAAAAACCGATAACTTTTAAGGAAAACTGCTCACCCTCGGTGGAAGTCACGGTTATTATGTCGCCAATTTTAGCCATCATTATTTCAGCGGCCCCTTTGCCAAGAATTATGCTATTTGGAATGATCTTGAGTTCTTTGTAATTACCGCCAATTACGTAATCGCTAAAGGAAAAAAGTTTTTCCTCTTGCTCCGTATCTACACCGTTAATGATCCCGTTTAAGTCAATATTTCCGAGGTTATAAAAAACTTGGGCTGTAATTTTAGGAGCTACTCCTAAAACGCGTTCGTCCTTGTTAAGTTTGTTGATAATCTGTTGTGCATTGTATATTTCTTTTCTAGTATTGGTTGGTTTTACAGAGCTAATAAAATTATGGTGATTCTTGTATTCTTTACTCAAATCAATAGGCTGTAGTTTGGAAGGTAGAATATCATTATACAGTCTTACGTGCGGGGTGCGATTTAAAACCATTCCATCTAGCAACTCATTTAAACCTTCCATAAAACCTAGCAGGGATATAAAAAAGGCAATGCTAAACGTTACACCAATGGCAGCAACAAGGGTTTGCTTCCATCGCGCAAGCATAAGTGCACCAGCAATTTCTGTAATATGTTTTACCTTCATTCTTCCGGCAGTTCTATTATAGAGGTCTTATTTATGCCGCTTGTTATTTCAACTAAATCGTAATCCATTAAGCCTGTTTCTACTTTTTGGAGTTTACCTCCCTCTAGCATAACATAAGTATCGTTTATTAAATAATTTCTTGGAATGGTTAGGGCATCTTCTTTTGTGTTGATTAAAATATTTGCCTCTGCCGTAAGATTTGGAAAAAGAGCACCAGGCTTTTTAGTAAAGATAGCTTCAGCCTGAAAGGAACGCGTTCGTATGTTCATCATTGGATCAATAGTTATAATTTCAGCTTCAAACACTTGATCTTTATAACTGTCCATCCGAATAAGTACTTTCTGGCCTTTCTTTACTTTTACGATATCAAGCTCGTCAATGCTCAATTCTATAATAAATTCATCGGTACCAATTACAGCTTCGGGTTCTATGCCATTGGTTAGCTCACCTTCCTCTTTGTTAATTTTGTAAACCACACCATCTACCTCGCTTCTTATAATGAAATCATCTTCCATTAACTTTGCGATTTCTAAATTGTTTTTACTTTGGTCTGACAGCAGTTTTAATTGACGTTTTAAATCCTCATAATTGGTATTGGCCCTGGCTAATTCTACTTTAGCGTTTTCATAACTTAATTCCCTTTGCTCAAGTTCTGCCTTGCTCCCTATGTTATTACTCCATAGATTTTTTTGCCTATGGTATAATAGGGAATCATTTTTGAGTTTTTTAGCCGCCATATCGATGGCTTTCGCTGCGTCTTGTAATTTGTCGGTATTTAATTTATAGTCAGCTGTAGCGGAGGCAAGCCGCGCATTTTCAGTAGCTATTTTTAAATCTTTATTATCCAATTGAAAAATTGGGTCGCCCTTTTTTACCTGCATGCCCTCTTTTACATATATTTTTTTTATTATACCGTTGAACCTACTGTATACTTCGTACTGCTTGCTACTTTTTATAAACCCTGAGGCGTAAACGCTTTCGGTAATGCTTTTAACTTCAGGTGTAATCGACTCTCTTTTGCTCGTGCAGGATAGCGTTAAGTAAATAAATATTGAAAGAAGAAAAAGCGGTTTGTAGTTCATTAGGCTAGATTTTTTTTGAAGAGTCTATTCTTAAGAGCAATTCATTTTTAGTTATTGGAGTTTTATTTTAATTCTATTTTATCTATCAAAAGTTTGAACTTTTCCTTTTTTTTGTTTCCTATTAAAAAGGCGATTTCCTCAATATAATCTTCAGAAAAATTTGGTTGATCAAGCCTTCTTCCCCTAAAAGAGGGATACATATCTTTTAAATCAATTTCTATTTCTTGCCACTCTCCCGAGCTTGTAAAGGGTGCTATGTATGAATAATAATCTCCTGAATTGGATTTTATCCTAAATTGATATTCCTTACCATCACCTTTAATTTTTAAAACAACCTTAGTATATTCCTTTACTTGTATTCTTTGAAATTGATAACGCACAGAAGAAAAACCTCCATTGTTTTCCAAGGATACACTGCCCTGGAAAACACCAAAACCATCGGGATTTAACTCAAATGTGCTTGATGACCTTCCACCCATCACATCATCATCTACAATTATCCAGTTTTTAATGTCTGATTTCTTATTAAAATCAAATATTACTTTTGCGGCCATAGAAGAAAATAAAATTATCATACAAATCAAGAATTTCATTATATGTCGTTTTTAAATCATTTACAATACTTTTAGTTAATTCAGAAGCCCGCTCTTTTGCAATTAAACCTTTTCAGTTTATGAGGCCTTGATCTAATTTTCAAGCGATATATTGAGTCTTTTAAAGTGTTATTCCACGAACACTAACTTGTTCTTTCTAAAGCTAGTTCTACCTATAAATATAAGGAAACTTTTGGAGTTAACGTCAGAAAGGATGCCTTTGATTTGATGGTTAGTACCAGTGAATACAATCAGTTCAAAAATGATGAAAAGGGATTTGTCTTGCCATAAAAAGGCCAGTCACGGATACTCCACAGCAAAGCCATAGCAAAGCCATAGCAAAGTCATTAGATTGTAAGAAAACACCCCTTTTTTCCTACAAATTAATATATGCCTTGTGGGAGTGTTTAATAATCGCTCAAAAAGAGAAGTAGCTTTCCACCAACAATCAACAATCAACAATAGTTCTAAAAGTCAAATTAACCCGCGGCAAATGCACTTTCTTCGTTGGTGGCAGTCGGTGCAGCCAATAAGCTTGTGTAGTTCCTTTCATAATCAAAAGACTACCGTGCTCTAGGTTTAAGGAAATAACTTCTTTTGTTTCTTTATGTTTAAACGCAAACTTGCGTTCGGCTCCAAAACTTACCGAGGCAATCGCGCCGTTCTTTTTAAGATCCTTTTCGCCATCGCTATGCCACGCCATGCCTTCCTCGCCAGAGTGGTAAAGGTTGAGCAAGCAACTATTGAATGTTTCACCACATTTAGCTTCAATCTGCTTTTTAAGCGGTAACAATTCCGGGGTCCACAAGTTGGCTTTTTTAGTGACCTTAGAGTAGGTATATTCAAACTCCGTATCGCCATACCAAGCCACTTTGCGTTTTGTGATAATCTTTTTGCCAAAGATGATGGCTTCGTCGTTTTTCCAAGCAATGGTGTTCAGTAGAATTTCGTAATAACGGTTCGCGTCTTCTTCAGAAAAAACCTTTCCAAAGTAATTCACAGTACCGTCTTTGGGCAGTAGGTTGCGCTCCGTATCCATTTCAAAATTGAACAATTCCATAAGTGTAAAACTATTGTTTTCTCCTTAAATGATAAATTAAAATAATTCTGATATTGTTTTTACCTGCAAATTTCTAAACGACAATATTTTAAAACCTAAATTTCGAATCTGTAGTTACCGTTATTCAAAAGAAATTATAGTATCTTAGTTACTCATTTTGAACAAATAACCAACACTATGAGTATTATTCTACTTTTAATCGGCGTTCTTATTGTCGCAGCCTTCTTGCTGGTAATTGTCTTTAACCGTTTTGTGAAAAACAAAAATATGGTGAAAGATGCTTGGAGCAATATAGATGTTGCCCTAAAGCGCCGCTATGATCTAATTCCCAACCTTGTTGAAACCGTAAAGGGTTATGCCACTCACGAAAAAACAACACTGGAAAGCGTAATAAATGCACGAAATGCCGCTATGGCCGTTCCCTCTGACGATATAAGTGCACAGATAAAAGCTGAAAACCACTTACAGCAAACGCTACGAAGTATTTTTGCTTTGAGCGAAGCCTATCCAGATTTAAAAGCCAATGCGAGCTTTTTGGATCTGCAACAAAAGCTTAATGAAATAGAAATAAATCTTGAAAGAAGCCGCCGATATTACAATGGCACAGTGCGCGAGAATAATACCTATGGTGAAAGTTTTCCAGGCGTTCTATTTGCTGGAATGTTCAGCTACCAACATTTCGATTATTTTGAAGCAGATGAAGCTACACGTGAAAATGTGAAGGTAAGTTTTAATTAGACGTACGTCTGTGAATTCATGAGTTTGTGAGTCTATGAGTTTCTATAATAACATACTAACAGTTCAACCATCCAACAGTCTAATAATCTAACAATCCAATAATCTAGCTATCCAACAATCTAAAATTGGAATGAGCACCAGCAACATCATAAAAAATAAAAATTCCCATCTTCAGTTAAATAAAAAACTGTTGCTGCTACTTTTTGGAGTGCTGTTTTTTATAGAGGGTTTTGCACAAGATTTTGAGGTTAACAATGCCCAAGTAGATATCTATATCAATAAAGAAGGTTATTTTGATGTAGTAGAGAATTATGACCTAAACTTTACGGAATACAAACACGGTATTTACCGAGACATTCAAGTTAATTATGACTTGCTTACCGCCGAAGGAAAACAAGAAAAACGAAGAATCAAGATTAGGAAAGTTGGGGTGCCAAACCATAAATTTGATTCGGATCCAGATTTTGTGCAAAAAATAAGTGACAACCTACAGATAAAAATAGGAGATAAAGATGTTACGGTTATTGGGCCGCAGCATTACGAAATAAAATACAGAGTTTACAACGCCTTCCTTTTTGAAGATTCCAACATTCGGTTTTACTGGAATATTAAACCCAACGGATGGAACGCTACATTTCAGCAGATAGATTTTTCAATTCATCCCCCCGAAAATGTAGATGCCAACTTAGATGATCTATTTGTTTATTCTGGCGATATCGGAGATACAATAGTCAGTAAAGATTTTGACGTAAATTATAATGACGGAGTTTTTAAAGCAAAAAGCCATAGTGATTTTCGCTCCTATCCAGGGCAAAGTGTAACAGTTTTGCTTAACCTTCCCAATGGCTCCGTAAAAGAAATAAAACCATGGTGGCCTTTTTGGACCAATTACGGCTGGACGCTTATACTTGCCGCCATGCTGTTCGCTTTTTATTGGGTTTGGAACAAATATGGTAAAGACGATAGGGTAGTGGCTACTACTAGCTATTTTCCACCGAACGGCTTGGACCCAGCAATGGCGGGCTTTTTAATTGATGACAGCGCAGATACGCCAGACTTAATATCTTTTATTCCCGATTGGGGCTCACGAGGCATTATCAAAATGGAACAGATTCCTAAAGAAGGTTGGTTTGGTAAAGATGATACCAAACTTACCCGGCTTCGTCCTTTGCCTACTGACGCTCCAGATTATGAAGTAAAAATTTTTAATGGCCTGTTTGGAAGCGCCCAAGGCACCGATGAAAAAGAAGTATTGATAAGCAGCCTAAAAGATTCTTTTTATACTACGATGGCAAGCGCCAAAAAAATGTTGAAAGACAAAGCTCAAATTTATTATGACAAAGAAGCGAAAAAAATGCAAACCTGGACCATAGTTGGTGTTTTGCTGCTTGGCATTTTAATATTCATTCTCTTTTTACTCACTTGGGGACTTTGGGCGGCTTTGGCGGTAGTTCCTATTACACTTTTTCTTTTGTTTATGACCATTTATATGGTGAAGAAAAATTCTCTGGGAAACAAGGTTTACTCTGACTTGAAAGGGTTTAAAAACTTCATAAAAATAGCGGAGGAAAACAAACTGAAAATGCTTTTGAAGGACAGCCCTTCCTATTTTGAAACTACCATGGGATATGCGCTTGCTTTTGGTCTTTTTGATCAATGGGCGAAGAAATTCGAAGCACTTAATCTGCAACCACCAAGTTGGTACACCTCATCCTCTGGGGCATTTACGATGCACAATTTCACCCATTCATTTTCAGATTCCATTACGTCAGCACAATCCACGATGGTTAGTTCGCCTTCCAGTAGCGGCTCTGGCGGGGGTTCCTCGGGCGGCGGTTTTGGTGGTGGCGGCGGCGGAAGCTGGTGATATATTTATTTAAAATTAATTAGTAAAGGTCAGTTAAAAATCTAAATGTCAGTCTGAGCTTGCCGAAGACATTTTTTTAGTTCACCTCTCCCCTTTAACAGGCTCAGGGTGACAGTAGAGGTGTAAAATTGATATAGAAAATATTGCACCCAATAGATTAAAATTAAAGTATAGGGCAAAGGATTAATGGATAGGAAAGTACTTTTTGAAAAGACACTTATTTTCAAAAATATAATTTAACTAACACCAACCGTTATGACAACTCGTAGAAAATTTATTAAGCAGGTATCTGTAGCTACTGCTGGCACAATCTTTTTACCAACCCCTTCCTTTGGAAACATTTTCACCCCCAAAGCAAAATCAGTAATCATCATTGGCGCTGGCTTCGCAGGACTTGCTGCAGCTTATAAACTTAAGCAGCGGAATATTGACTGCATTGTCTTGGAAAGTCGCCCTCGCATCGGCGGGCGTGTATTTTCACATCAAATGGATACCGATTTGGTGGTGGAACTTGGTGGTGAATGGGTGGGAAATTCGCATACCAGAATCCAAGAACTTTGTGGCGAACTGAACTTGGAACTACAAAACAATCAGTTTGATACGCATTTAATATACAAAGGCGAATATTCTCCTGCAGGACAGTGGGATTACAGCAATAAGTGGAACAATACCATGACCAAGATGCTGGAGGATTACGGGAATCTTTCCGAAAATGACAAGCTGATTATGGACAAAATGGATTGGTGGCGCTATCTGGTTCAAAATGGTTGCGATGGCCGTGATCTGGACATCCGCGAACTGTTGGATAGTACAGATTTTGGGGAAAGCATCCGTCAGGTTTCTTCCTTTGCAGCTTTGGCCGAATATGCCGAAAGCAGTGAAAAGAACGAAATGGATCTAAAAATAAAAGGTGGTAATGGCATGCTTGCAGAACGCCTTTCAGAAAAAATAGGAAAGGACAAAATTATGCTGAAACATACGGTAAGCAAAATTGTGCAGGATGATAAAGTAAAGGTTTATTGCGACAACGGAACGATGTTCGAAGCGGATAAACTCATCTGCACCATCCCAACTTTCGCGATGAATAAAATAGATTGGCAACCTGGTTTGCCTACCGAGAAGGTGAGTGCCATCAACGAACTGCAATACGCCCGAATCAACAAACACGCCATGCTCTTCAACGACCGTTTTTGGAAAGACGAAAGCTTTGATATGATTACGGATCAAAGTCCGCATTATTTTTACCACGCAACCAAAAATCAAAAGTCAAATAAAGGGGTGCTCATATCATACAGTATTGGCGAAAAGGCTGCGGTAATCGCTAACCAAAGTGATGCTTGGAACGCAAAGATGATTGGTGAAACACTAAATCCGCACTTTGGTAATGTGGGCAGCAAGCTGAGCAACCAAGTAAATTATTATTGGGGTACGGACAGTTATTCCAAAGGAGCCTATGCTATGTATGGCAAAGACCAATGGTTTAGGGTTCGGCCTATTTTGCAGGAATCCTTTTTGAATACCCACTTTGCCGGTGAACATTTGGCGGATTGGCAAGGGTTCATGGAAGGGGCTATTAATACGGGGGAAGAGGCTGCGGAGAAGGTTTGAGGTGATTAATATTGGAAAGTTTTGAACTAAAACAAATTGTTTTTCAACTCAGATCTTTGTTGTGAACTGGTTTTTATTTTCAAATTTTTCATTCAGCATATCAACAATGTAATTAGCTTCGGCATCATCTACTCCAAGTCCAAAAGAGTATGTCTTAAGCCCATAGTCAAATTTTATTTTTCCTGGACCAAGTCCCCAAAAAGCCCAGCGATTACCACCAAACCAACTATCGTTTCCTATTTCAGTTCTAATATTTCTTATCTCCTTTTTATCAAGTCTGTTTTTCTTTCCGACTCCAAATACGGTCTTTTCTAAAAGGATTTGATTTCTTTCTTCAATCAAGCTTTCTTTTCCAAAATATCCCCATAATAGAATGAAAGTAATTGCAAGTCCACCTACCGTCCAAGCTAAAAGCCAAAATGCAATAAATCCGTTCGCTCCTATGTTGTCAATTCCGCCACCTAGAAGCATTTCTGAAGCACTTGTAAATCCAAAGAACCATCCCCCCATCCATACTGTCCCAAAAAGTAGGGCAAACCAATTCTTTTTCGAGGGAATTATAATAGATAAACCATTTAAGCCTTTGTCAATTTTAGCTTTTCCGTTATTCATTTTATTCTACGTTTTTTACTGACCGCTAAGATGTTTATATGCGACATACTTATTGCTGCTATCCCACACATATGCGAATGTTCAATTGGTTTCTAATTTACCAAATGTAACAGATTCATATAAGCTATCCAAAGTGCTCCTTAAAGTTGGGTTGATTATATTATAACGAATCAAGAAAAGTTTTTCCCTCACCCAAACCCACCATTCCCTCATTCCTTATTTTACAGCCCTGATATGTGCGGTAGTTTTACTTCAAGTTTAACTCAAAAACCACACATTATGAAAACGCTTTTCACACTTTTAGCAGTTGCCTTGCTGAGCTTTCAGTTTCACGCACAAACAGTTACCATCACTGGAACAGTAACCGACGATACAGGACTTCCGTTGCCGGGCGCGAATATTATTATAAAAGGGACAAGCGACGGCACCCAAACAGATTTTTATGGTAAGTACAGCATTCATGCTCAAATTGGACAGAAATTGGTTTTCTCCTATGTCGGTTTTGAAACCAAAGAGGTTCTAGTTAAGAACCATAATATTATTAATGTCTCTATGAAACCCAGTGCAGTTTTAGATGAGGTTGTTGTTACAGGCTATTCCGAAAGTAACGATGCCATCAGAAAAGCAATAGGTTATAGCGTTAGAAGAAATGATAACTATTCTACTTCAAAAAAAGAAAGCAAAAGAAAGGGTAACGTACAATCCTATGTAGGAGCTCCTATGCCTACAGTCTTAAACCGCGTTTCCGAAAACGAATCCTACGGACGTATTGAAGAAAACATTTTTAAAAGCGTAACTTCCGCACCACTTTCAACCTTTTCAATAGATGTTGACAAAGCTGGCTACAGCAACATCCGCCGTATGCTAAACAATGGGCAGGAAGTGCCAGAGGATGCCGTTAAGATTGAGGAAATGGTGAATTACTTTGCCTATAATTATCCACAACCAACCGGCAAAGATCCGTTCTCCATAACCGCAGATATTGTAAGCTCCCCTTGGAACGCAGATGCCAAATTGGTTAGAATCGGTTTAAAGGGAAAAGATATTTCTTTAGACAATGTGCCACCTTCAAACCTTGTGTTTCTTTTGGATGTTTCCGGTTCTATGGAAAGTCCCGACAAATTGCCGTTGTTGAAAGCTGCATTAAATGTATTGGTGGATAGACTAAGAGAAAAAGACAAGGTTTCCATCGTAGTGTATGCAGGTGCCGCTGGCTTGGTATTGCCACCAACTTCTGGTGCGGAGAAAAATGTAATCCGCCAGGCTATAGATAATTTAAGCGCTGGAGGTTCTACCGCAGGAGGTGCTGGTATTCAGCTAGCTTATAAAGTTGCAGAAGAAAACTTTAGCAAAGGTGGAAACAACCGAATAATCCTAGCTACCGATGGCGATTTCAACGTAGGCGCATCCAGCGACCGATCCATGGAAGACTTGATTGAGGAAAAACGCAAAAGCGGTGTTTTCTTAACCTGTTTAGGTTTTGGGATGGGTAACTATAAGGACAGTAAGCTGGAAACTCTTGCTGATAAAGGCAATGGAAACCATGCTTATATAGACACCATGCAGGAAGCACAGAAAGTGTTGGGTACTGAATTCTTCGGAACACTTTACACCATCGCTAAAGACGTAAAAATTCAAGTGGAATTTAATCCTGCAAAAGTACAGGCCTACCGATTGATAGGCTACGAAAACCGTTTGCTCAACGATGAGGATTTTAAGGATGACACCAAAGATGCGGGTGAATTGGGCAGTGGGCATACCGTTACAGCTTTGTATGAAATAATTCCCGTTGGAATAAAGAGCAAATACTTGAAGGATATAGACAACTTGAAATACACTAAGCAAACCAATCAGAACTATACCGATGAAATGCTTACGGTAAAATTCCGATACAAAGAACCGGATGGCAACGTGAGCAAATTGATTGTGAAAACAGTAAAAGATGATAACGGGTCTATAGAAAATGCTCCCGAAGATTTAAAATTTTCAGCAGCAGTGGCGCTCTTCGGAATGCAACTTCGCAAGTCTGAGTTTATAAACACCAAAAAGAAAGAAGACGTAATTGCGTTGGCTGAAGCAGGCAAAGGAAAAGACAAAGACGGCTACCGGGCGGAGTTTATAAGATTGGTAAAAAGCAGTAAATAATCCTAAGCTATGATTTTTAGATGTGGTTTGGTTTTTTTGAAGGGAAGGGCGCGTGAGCGCTCTTCCTCAGTTACCGATATGCCGTACCTAAAGGGACAGGATTTGATGGTTGGATGCTTTACCCATATGTTGTCCCTAACGGGACATGGTTTGTTGGTTGTGTTTTTTTACCCATATTCCGTACCTAACGGCACGGTTGATCCGCCCGTTTTTTCACCAATATGTTGTCCCTAAGGGGACAATTTGCTTCCAATATTATGTCCCGTTAGGGACTATATCTCGGTAGCTAAATGTGGAACGTGATGTTTTCTGTGCCGTTAGGTACAGCATATGCTATGTTACCGTTTTTAATATATAACGTTCATCATAATCAATTCCTGATTCTTTTAATAATTCCAAATATTCATTGGCAAATGTTTTGGTTTTATGATGCTCTTCTTGATTTGTAATATATTTAATAACCCGAGGAATGTGTGATTTTAAATAGGAAAATGCCCCATATCCTTCTTGCCAAGAAAATTTTCCATTTACGAATCCTTTAGTATTTATCCATTTTGAAGAATCTTGCTTTACCTGTTTCATCAAATCAGATAGCGATTGTGTGGGGCGCATTCCAAAAAAGATATGGATATGGTCTGGCATTCCATTTATTTGAAGCATTTTATGGTTGTAGCTTTGAATAATACCTGTGATGTATTTATATAACTCATCTTTCCATTCTGGATTGATTAGGCTCTGTCTGTTTTGCACTGCAAAAACGGCTTGGATGTGGATTTCTGTGTAGGTGTTTGCCATGACTTGTAAATTTATATTCAGTACCTAACGGGACATTTTTGCTATTAATATTATGTCCCGTTAGGGACAAAATCTAGGTAGCCAAATGTTTGGCGAAATGTTTTATGTGCCGTTAGGTACAGCATATTCCAACGGTTAATATTTCAAATATAATATTATAAAAACGATTAATAATTCACATAAACCCAACCAATAAAAGCATCGGGATATTTGGGGTCGTTTAAAACCAAAACGTAATAATAAGTGCCCACGGGCACAGTGTTTCCCGTAAACAAAAGTCCTTCCGTGGCCACGCCATTCCAAAAGCCATCCGCGTTATGAGCGGTGTGGATTAGATTGCCATCGCGAGAGTAGATATTCAGTTCAAAGTTTTCGTAAATGTTCAGCAAGTTGCTAATTTTAAAAGTATCGTTAATACCATCGGCATTTGGTGAAAAACCTTGGGGAATAAAAGGAGCACATTTTTCTGTGGTCAATAAAAAAGAAGCTGTGGCAAAGCAGATTTCATTTTCCAATCGCACATAAATTGTTTGCGGATCTGTACTGTTTTGATATTCGGAAGGATTGGAAATAGGGTTTGTATTTTGCAAAGCATCTTCGGAAGTAGTGAAATATTGAACCACATCATCCTGCCCCGTACGAATTAATTCGTCTTGTTCAGTCAAATCGAAAATAGCCGTATCAAAACCTGTATCGCACTCCAACAAATTTGGCAGATTTGGAATGGGAGAAATGCTTTCAAAAGCAATAGTCTGAATGAAATTGTTATTGTCTTCCCGAATTTCTTCAACTAAACCATTGCCATTGCCATCGTCATCAACTGCAGCAGTGATGGTGAAGGTATCGGGTAAACTATCGGGTAATATAAGTTCCACTTCACCATTTTCACTACCGCCAATAGGAACGGTTTGTTGTGTTTGTGAAAGCGCCAATAATGTCCCGTCAACATAAAACGCTATTGAGGTATTAGGTGGAAGAGGACCGGTAGCTTCTGTGTTATAAACTGTAAAAGGGAGTAGCAGTGCTCTATCGCGGCAAGCTGAAATTTCGGGAAGCTCTATAGTGGCATCGGGCAAAGGGCATGAGATTACTTCTACGGTAAAGCTGTCTATAAGAAAACATTCAGGGTTAGAAACGCGGATGTAAATGGTCTGAGGGTTTTCAGTATTTTGAAAGGTTTCAGGATTGATAATAGGGTTGACATTGTTCTGAGCATCTGCTTCTGAAAAGTGAAAGCTCAGTTCATAAATTGGGTCTATTTGTGAAGTGGCTTCGGTTAAATCGAAAAATTCCTCGCCAATAACGTCACAGGTTTCCAGATTGTGAAGCCCTGTTATTACTGGATTTAGCAATAAATGAATTGGTGTTTCCTCTTCGTTATTGTCTTCGTTAATTTCATCGACTATTCCTGTGCCGTTGCCAGTATCGTCCACTACGGCTTTCAGAATAAAATCTGCTCCAATACTACTGGGAACAGTAAAAGTAATGCTTCCACTTTCTTGTCCGTCAATAGGTATGACACCTACGGTAGCACTTTGTGCCACTAAAGTTTCATCTGCGTAAAAAGCAATTGGCGTTGCTGCCGGTAAAACATCTGTACTGTTGAGGTTATAAATGGTGTAATCTATTGAAAGTTCGCGATTGCCACATTCCGTTCCACCAATTATGTTATCTATGGAAATGGTAGCATCGGGCAGTTCAGTATTCAGGACGGTAATAATATTATTCACCATTACAAAATCCTGTCCGCTGGTGAGTTGAATGGTTGCCGAAGTATCTCCCGGGTTTATATAGTTTGAAATAGGATATACATCAATATCCATATTGTAAAGCACATCGCTGCCCGTAAAACTGTTGGTGCCGTTAAAAGCATTGTCGGGAGGATTTAGAGGTAGATTGCTGAGAATATTTCCGTTGATACGAAGGGTTTCATTTATGGAAATTCCGCGATCACCTTCCCAGGCAAGAAAACCAATCTTAGCTCCCTGCGTATCCAAAACCATTAAGTTGTTTAATATAATATCCAAGGTTTGGTTGTTGCGGGAAACACTTTCCAAGCCATCAAAAACATTCACTTGGTTATTGGGAAGGGTAGCATCTTCATATACAACAGTTACCGCCCAACCGCCAAAGTTAGTGCCCGAGCCCGGCGGACTGCAATATGCGGGAATTACAAGTGTAAGATCTAAATCTGAAAGTGTATAAAGGCCATTTCCTGTGGTTTGAATTTGCTGGGTAACATCTGCAAAGGCTGAAAAATAGATATAATTCTGTCCGCCACTATTATAGGTAACGTTGAAAGTGCGTTCCGCGGTGATTGGAATTTGGTTAAAAGTAACATTGAAATCTCCCGGGCCAGAACCGGCCCAATACAAATAAGCAGCAACCACTTCTTGGTTTGGTTCTAATTGAAAATCGGCACTGCTGCTTGTGAGAATAAAACATTGTCCGCCCTGGCCGTTTTCCTCTATGTTTAAGGTATTTCCGAAAGCAGTGTAATCGTAATGCCCATTAAACTGTTTAAACAGCTCAATGTCTTGCGGAAAGACAACTGTGGAAATTAAAAAGCAAAGTATGAAAAGGAAACGCTTCAAAAAAAATAAGGGTTGATTGCTTGCTAAATATAGGCAAAAAATCAACGGGACGATTCCTTTTTTACAAGTCTCTTTTCTTTAGAATGACATAGGACCAGTAGATAAAAAGTGAAGTCCAGACAAGAACTATCAAAACATTCAGCCACGTAACCTGATAATCTTTTGTAAAGTTTTCCCCCAATTGATTTGCAGCAGACTGAATTGCGCCCAAACGGCTAAGGGGTTCTTTTATAAGGTTTGCCATTGCATTTAAAGGGAAGAATTGCGCAACATTATCAGCAATTTCAGTGTCTTTGAAAAATTGCCACTTCATCAAGCCATAGCCCAACCATTCCACAATTTGCCATACAATCAAAAAACCTAATGCAAAGGCAGAACGTTTCACCAAAACACCGAGAAAAAGGCAGAAAGAGAAGAAGGCGACAAGTTTTATAAAATAAGCGCCTATATATTCCATATCGCTAAAAATGATGCCTATTTCATTATAATCTGAAAAAGCCAGCCCGAGAATCAAAGAAACCAAAAAAATAAAAACCGTGGAAATGACCGAGAACAATAGAACGGTCAAAAACTTTGAAAGTACAAATTCTTTTTTGCTGAGGCCGTCAATCAAGTTTTGTTTTAAGGTTCTATAACTGTACTCGTTGCTCATCATAGAAACAATTACGATGGCTAAAAACAATTTTAAAATAGCTGCTACATAGGTGTTGAAATGCCAGATATACGGAAAGTTGAAAATTCCCTGATCGGCAACCCGAAAGTGGAAATCCCCAAAGTTGAATTCGATGGAAGCAATCAGGGCGATAAAGGTGATAAGCACAAAATAAATTATCGAAATAATCTTTGCCGCACGGTTATAGCGCAGTTTCTGAAGTTCTATATTTAATAATCGTAGCATCGGTGGTTAGTTTTGTTTGGTAAGTTCAAGGAATTGTTCTTCAAGACTTTCCTTGCGTTTCACAAGGTGGCTAAGGGTGATGCCTTTTTCAAAAAGCAGCTTGTTAACCTCGGTAGCGTCTAGAGGCTCGTTGAGGTAAGCGATTAAAAACTCGCCCTCGCGCTTTACGGTGCCAAAAGCGGGATTTCCTTCCAAAGCATTTTGAAGCAGTTCCATATTGTTGCTTTGCATCGTAAGAAAACCGTGGCTGGCGTTCATCCCATCCACGCTACCGGAATACAGGCTAACGCCTTTTCGAAGAATAACCACGTGTGTACACACTTTTTCAACTTCGTCCAACAAATGCGACGCCAACAAAATAGTAGTTCCTTGTGAAGCAATTACTTTTATGATTTCTCGAATTTGGTGGATTCCCTGCGGGTCTAAACCGTTGGTAGGCTCATCAAGAATCAATATTTCTGGATCGTTCAACAAAGCTGAAGCAATTGCCAAACGTTGTTTCATTCCCAAGGAAAAGGTGCTGAACTTGCTGTCTTTTCTATCCAAAAGTCCTACGAGCTCAAGCTTTTCAGAAATCTTTTCTTCCGAGACTTCCTTTATTTTACACACCAGTTGCAGGTTTTGCACGGCGGTCATATACGGGTAAAAATTGGGGCGCTCAATGATAGCACCCACCTTTTTTAAAGCGTTATGCGTATCGATGTTGCCGTCAAACCATTTAAAGTCGCCAGCGGTTTTGTTCACCACGTTCAGCACGATGCCGAGCGTAGTACTTTTTCCACTGCCGTTTGGGCCAAGGATACCGTACACGTTGCCTTTTTCAATAGAAAAGGAAAGGTTGTTCACGGCGATAAGCGAGCCAAATTTCTTGGTGAGACTGTTTATTGTGAGAATGTTTTCCACAGGATTGTTTTTGGTCCCGATAACTATCGGGAGGTTGTTTGTATGACGAATGGGTGTAGAATTTGTTACAATTTTTTGAACGCAATTAGCGAAAAGCGAAGAGGGACACGCAATTTGACAATCATTAAAAATGAAAGTTTAAGTTAATTAACTATCATGGGATGAAAAAGTTGCTTATAAATACACAATAACTTTATGATTATACAGACCCTATATTTGGAAGTGCTAATTGATTAAATTTTTTACATTTTTTATATAGAATGTTTCTTACTGGCTTTTTTTATTCCGGAAATATATTAGTTTTGCAACTTCTTAAAATGGCACACACAATTACAATATATAATTTCAATCTTCCTGTGGTTACTCCGCCCTGAAATTTAGTGCTTTTTCATCTTTACCTCGTTTAGAGGATTCTTACCCAAAACAAATTACTAAAAAAAATAAGCAAATGGTAACCCGTTTGTAATGATATTATTATGAAAAAATATATAAACTTATTCGACTTTAAACAAAAAGTAGATTATAAAATAGAAGTTTTGTCAGGCTTAACAGTAGCCTTGGCTTTAATACCAGAGGCGGTTGCTTTTGCTTTAATTGCTGGCTTGTCTCCATTAACAGGACTTTATGCAGCTTTTGTAATGGGATTAGTGACGTCTATTTTAGGCGGACGACCTGGAATGATTTCAGGTGCTACTGGCGCAGTAGCTGTAGTAGTTGTTGCTTTGGCAATTTCGCACGGTCCTGAATATATATTTGCAACTGTGGTGCTTGCAGGAATTATTCAGGTTTTAGCAGGTGTTTTCAGATTAGGAAAGTTAATGCGATTAGTACCGCATCCTGTAATTTTTGGTTTCGTAAATGGTTTGGCAATAATCATTTTTATGTCCCAACTCGCTCAATTTAAAGATGTTTCAGGGAATTGGTTAACAGGTCAATCGTTATATATTATTCTTGGATTGGTACTTTTAACGATGCTTATCATTTGGGGATTACCAAAAATAACAAAAGCTATTCCTGCGTCATTGGTTGCTATTCTTGCTGTTTTTGGAATTGTTATTGGATTTGGAATAGATACAAAAACGGTTGGTGATATTGCTTCTATTCAAGGTGGTTTTCCACCATTTCATATTCCGAATGTACCATTCAACTTTGAAACTTTGGCTTTGATTTTTCCGTACGCTGCAATTATGGCTGGTGTAGGATTGATTGAAAGTTTGTTAACGCTAAATATTATTGATGAAATTACAGAAACTCGTGGTAGAGGAAACAAAGAAGCTGTGGCTCAAGGTGCGGCAAATATCTTATCAGGTATATTTTCTGGAATGGGTGGTTGTGCAATGTTAGGTCAAAGTCTTATCAATATTTCAAATGGGGCAAGAGCAAGACTTTCTGGTATTGTTGCAGCTGTGGCACTTTTGTTATTTGTAATGTTTGGTGCGGGTTTAATAGAACAGCTGCCAATGGCTGCTCTTACGGGATTAATGATTATGGTTGCTATTGGAACTTTTGAATGGGCAAGTTTAAAAACTTTTAATAAGATGCCAAAATCGGACATTTTCGTTATGGTTGTTGTGATGTTTGTTACGGTTGTCTTGCATAATTTGGCTTTGGCTGTTATTGTCGGTGTTATTATAGCAGCATTGGTTTTTGCTTGGGATAACGCAAAACGTATTAGAGCAAGAAAATCAATTGACGAGAAAGGAAGAAAACACTATGAAATCTATGGCCCATTATTTTTTGGTTCCGTAACAATGTTTAACGAAAAGTTTGATATTTTAAATGATCCAGATGAGGTTATAATTGACTTTAAGGAAAGTAGAGTAGTTGATATGTCAGCAATTGAGGTCCTTAACAAGATTACAGAACGTTATTTAAAAGTTGGCAAAAAAGTTCATTTACGTCATTTAAGTCCTGATTGTCAGAATTTACTGAAAAATGCTGATAGTATTATTGACGTTAATATTTTAGAAGATCCAAGTTACAAAGTCGTTGTTGATAAGGTTTGATATAAAAACGGTTTTTAGTTTTGTGTAATTTGTTTACACGAATAGTATAATGGATAACCCCAAGTTTTATTTTTTACTTGGAGTATTTCCTATATAAAAATTTACTCCTTCCAAACTCAAATAGATCTTAACTCTTGGTTCAAATTTAAAATCTTCCTACTTCGTATTTCCCACTTCATATTTCGTATTTCCGTATCTTTGCGTTTCAATTTAAAAAAACAAAAAATGCAAGACGGTATTTACGCAAAAATAACGACCGAAAAAGGAGAAATTCTTATAAAACTTACACACGATAAAACCCCGGGAACGGTTGGAAACTTTGTGGCTTTGGCTGAAGGTAATCTTGAAAATTCAGCAAAACCACAGGGAACACCCTATTATGACGGTTTGAAATTTCACCGTGTAATCCCAGATTTTATGATTCAGGGCGGCGATCCAAAGGGAACAGGTTCTGGCGGACCGGGCTACGATTTTGAGGATGAATTTCATCAAGACCTTCGCCACGATACTCCGGGCGTGCTTTCTATGGCAAATTCAGGCCCAGCAAGCAATGGGAGCCAATTTTTTATCACCCACGTTGCAACCCCTTGGTTGGATAACAAACACACCGTTTTTGGAAATGTAGTGGAAGGGCAGGATGTAGTTGATAGCGTTGCTCAAGGTGATACGATGCAAAAGGTTGAAATCATCCGCATGGGCGAAGAAGCTAAAAAGTGGAATGCTGTGGAAGCTTTCAGAAAATTTACGGGTGAAAGAGAGCAGCGGATTGCCGCAATAAAAGCAAAAGAGGAGGCAGAACTAAAGAAAGTTTCAGAAGGTTTTGATAGAACCGATAGTGGCTTGCTCTATAAAATAATCCAAAAGGGAAGCGGTAAAAAAGCTGAAAAGGGAAAAACAGTTTCCGTGCACTATAAAGGTGCACTTACGGATGGAACTGAGTTTGATTCCTCATACAAGAGAAAACAGCCAATCGATTTTCAATTGGGGGTTGGCCAAGTAATCTCAGGTTGGGACGAAGGTATCCAATTGTTGCAGGTGGGCGATAAGGCTCGTTTCGTAATTCCTTCGCAACTTGCCTATGGCGAGCGCGGAGCTGGCGGGGTAATTCCACCTAGCGCTACCTTGATTTTTGATGTGGAATTGATGGATGTGAAATAGACTAAAAAAACACTTTTAATAAATAAGCAAAACGTCTCGAGCTATCGGGGCGTTTTGTACTTTTAACACATGGATTTAGAGAAACTGAAATACCCAATCGGCACTTTTGATTGCCCTTCAAATATTACTGCTGAAAAGCTGGAAGCTTGGATTTCCATTTTGGAACATTTTCCAAATAGATTGAATAATCTCGTTAGCAATCTTTCCGAAGCGGAATTAAATACACCATACAGGCCTGAAGGTTGGACGGTGAAACAAACAGTCCATCACATTTATGACAGTCACCACAATGCTTATACGCGCTTTAAATGGGCGTTGACCGAAGAAACCCCAACTATAAAAGCGTATGACGAAAAAGCTTGGGCAAATTTGTTCGATTCAAAAAATGCACCAATTGACATTTCCCTAAATGCAATTGCTGCGCTTCACGCCAAATGGACATACGTTTTGAAAGGACTCTCAATAGATAATTTTGAGAAAGAATTGATTCATCCTGTAGGCAACCGCACTATGTCATTGGCTTATATGACAGGAATGTATGCTTGGCATAGCAATCACCATTACACACATATCGAAAATTTGTTGAAAAGGGAAGGGTGGAGATAGAGCGTTAATTCTGGATTGACAAGCAGGTTTATAATAGATATTAAAATTATTATCAGTTGTTTTTTATCGGTTCATAATTTTTTGGAATAAAAATATCGTATTCAGATTTGTCAATCATTATTTCGAGTAACCTTTGAATGTCATTAGGTTTGTACTCCTTGGTTTTTATAGATATTTCAGGTTTTGATTTGAAATCAAATATCAGTTCTTTACTGATTCGGTCATATTGGATTTGATTGACTTCAGTTAGATTTCTTTTTTGTGTCCATCGTTTATTTAAAATTAATTCATTTCCTTTAATAAAGATTGTAAATGGTTTTTTGTTTTTGTAAACGAAGAACATAAGTAATTCAGCAAATGAAATTGCCCATAATAACAAAATGACAAATATTAGATTCTTATAGTTTTCATATAAAAAAAAGAGTGTTGTCAAGTATACAGGCAATGCTAAAGAATAGAAGGATGTTGTTTTCTTTAGACTTCTGAATTTTATGTCGGCTTCAATTTTTTTATTAATTGTACCGTATTCCCATAAAATTGAAATTAAAAAAACGATAATTATTATGGCTAGATTAAGAACAAGTGGAAATTCATTTTCCATAACTTGTCCTAAAACAAAAAATGCAATTAATAATATTATGGCAATAAGATATTTCATTTAAATTGCTACCGATGTATGGCTATATATAATTTATTCTTGTATTTAAAAGTATCAAATTTCCAAATCCCGAATTAACGAATTCACTCCTTCCACTTAATATTACAACCAATACTTGGTTTTTGATCCTTTCGTTGTGGGTTGTTATTTAGTAAATTATCTATTGCTTCACGAAGATCGCGACCGTTTACGGGAATACCATTTCCAGGTCGGCTATTGTCTAATTGCCCACGGTAAACTAATTTTAATTCATTGTCAAAAAGATAAAAGTCTGGAGTACAAGCAGCATCATAGGCTTTGGCTATTTCCTGAGTTTCATCGTATAAATAGGGAAAAGGATAATTTTGTTTTTGAGCAGTTTGCCACATTTCTGCTGGGGAATCCTGGGGATATTTTTCAACATCATTACTGCTTATTGCAACAAAACCAAAACCTGTAACGTGATAATCATTGCATACACGTACCAACTCTTCGTTTACGTGTTTCACAAACGGACAGTGATTGCAAATAAACATAACCACGGTGCCTTTTTCACCCCGCACTTCGTTTAAGGAAACAAGTTTGTTTGTTACCGCATCAATCAATGTAAAATCGGGCGCTTTGGTTCCCAATGGGAGCATTTTTGATTCTGTTCTGGCCATTTTTTATTTTCTTTAGTGGTTGTAAACTATGGTTTAAAGTTACAATATTTGAGTGGTTATAAAATTATGGAGTTCTATAGTTATTATGTTATTGAGTTATTATTTTCTACACTAATCAACAATATACTTTTCCTAAAGAATTTATAAAACTTTGTGGTTACAGATTATCTCCATTAACTTTAAAAATCTAAACCAACTATTATGAAAAATTCATACTCATCACTCTCTGTTGCAATTGAAGATTTACAGAATCACGGTTTTACCGAAGACTTTAATCTTGTAGGCGAAGGCATAGAATCTAAATCGCTTCAAAAAAAGTGGAAGGCTGGCGAACTGGACGTTATTAAATTTTATCGTTTTGAAGGAATGACCAATCCTGGCGACAATACTATTTTATATTTAATAGAAACGAACGATGGAATTAAAGGTTTGCTAGTTGATGCATATGGCGCAGATCAAGGAGAAATTTCACCAGAAATGATTCAGAAATTGAAATTGCATCATGACGAATAATCTTGGTTGGACCGATTTTGAGAAAGTCGAAATGCGAGTGGGAACTATAATAGAAGCTAACGACTTCCCCGAAGCCCGAAATCCCTCCTATCAACTTTTAATAGATTTTGGGAGTGAATTGGGACAGCGAAAAACTTCGGCGCAGATTACTTCTCTTTATTCCAAAGAGGAATTAATTGGTAAACAGGTAATAGCTGTAGTGAATTTTCCAAAGAAACAAATTGCAAATTTTATGAGCGAATGTCTTGTTTTGGGAGCTGTGGAAGGAAAAGACGTTACTCTGTTGCACCCCGGAAAGGAAGTACAGAATGGTTTAAGAATATCCTAGATCAATGCTTTTTTTGATACCTTCGCCTAACAAAACCTGACCACTATGAAAAAGTATTTGCTTTTTGCATTATTTCCCTTACTGCTAAATTCCTGTAAAAATAATTCAGAATCACAACAGTCTGAAAACGAAACTTCCGTAGGCAAATTTGAGAAAATTGACCAACTGAAATGGCTTTTGGGAACTTGGACTAATGAATCTGGAGAAGAGTTTTCCCAAGAAACTTGGTCAAAAGAAAATGAAAATAGCTTTACGGCATTTAGTTTTACTCAGAAAGGAAAAGAAACGATTTTTGCTGAAACTATGGCGTTGGAGCAAAAGGGAGATACCGTATTATTGACTGTGGTAACAGTCAATGAAAATGATGAAAAGCCGGTTACTTTTAAAATGATTTCCTCTGAAAATGGAAAAGTCACTTTTGAAAATAAAAACCACGATTTCCCGGAAAGAATTACCTATTCAAACCCTGTCAAAGATTCGCTCCATGCTTGGATTGAATGGACTGTAAATGGTGAACCAAAAAAGGTTGATTTTTACTTTTCGCGCAAGAATTGATTAATTACGCTTCGGCGTCTAAAGTATCGGTAACCACATAATAACGTGGATCTTCAATAGAATTTTCAATAAAAATTTCAAACTCTGGATTCCATTTTAAAAGCAGTGCTTTGCAATCTGGGCTGAGGTGTGTGAGTTTCACTTTCTTTCCGCTTTCAATATATTTATTAGCGATATTTCGTACTGCTTCTACACCGGAATGGTCGGATATTTTAGATTCAATAAAATCAATTTCAATTGAATCTGGATCTGTTGAAACATCAAACTTGCTATTAAAAGCTGTGGTTGAACCAAAGAATAATGGTCCCCAGATTTCATAAACTTTAGTACCATCCTCCTTAATTCTTTTTCTAGCTCTAATCATAGTGGCACTTTTCCAAGCAAAAACAAGTGCGCTCATAATTACACCCACAAGAACCGCAATGGCCAAATCTTGCCAAACAGTTACTGCCGAAACCGTAATCAAAACAATGGCATCCGCAACTGGAATTTTGTGAAGAATCCTAAAACTACTCCATGCAAAGGTGCCAATAACCACCATAAACATTACGCCTACCAAAGCTGCAATTGGGATTTGTTCAATTAAAGGTGCTCCAAAAAGTACAAAACACAAAAGTGCAACCGCTGCAACAGCACCAGAAAGTCTTCCACGACCACCAGAACTTACGTTGATAATTGATTGTCCGATCATTGCACAACCACCCATTCCGCCGAAAAGTCCGTTTAATATATTTGCGCCACCTTGAGCAACACATTCGCGGTTTCCGCTTCCGCGGGTTTCGGTCATTTCATCAATTAAATTTAGCGTCATTAAGGACTCTATCAAACCAACCGCTGCCAGTAAAAAGGCAGTAGAAAGTATTAAATCCCAATGCCCGCTTAGAGTATCAATAAATGTAAAAATTTGCGTTTGAAAAACAGGAAGCGAACCTTTGAGTCCACTACCGCCACCATCGCGAATAAAAGATCCCACAGAACTTACGTCAAGATTACCGAAGATGGTTATACAGGCTACAACAACAATAGCTATTAATGCTGCGGGAAGTTTTTTGGTAAGTTTTGGCAGCCCAAACATAATGGCCATTGTCAATCGTCCGCTCTGGTGTATTTTTGAAATGGCCCCAGCATGACCGATCAAAACGCACGCAGAACAGGAAGTTGATGCACGCATACGAGAAAATCAGAGCCGAGATGCTGCACCGGATAACCAGACAGGTATGGCCTGCGGGAGGTAGTCTGCCGCACGAGGAACAGTTGGCCGCCGAATTTGGCGTGGCGCGCGGCACCATCCGAAGGGCGATGGCTGATTTGGTCCAGCGCGGGATAGTCGTTCGCCGCCGTAAAGCGGGAACCAAAGTAGCTGCACGACGCGCGCATTCGTCAACGCTTACAATTCCAATCGTCCGTCAGGAGATTGTCGATAGTGGCGCAAATTATGGGTACAAATTACTCACAGCGAAAAATGGCGGCAACGAGCTGGACAAGACCGGACAATTTTCGGGCGCGCCGCTGCTCCATATTTGTTGCTTGCACCTTTCTGATGAACGGCCTTACCAGCTTGAAGACAGGCTGATAAATTTGGATGCGGTACCCGATGCGGCGGATAATGATTTTGGCAACATGAGTCCGAATGAATGGCTTGTTGAAAAGGCGCTTTTCACACATGGCAGCATTTCATGTTCTGCGGCCGGCGCTACGAAATATCAAGCGCAACAACTCGCCATTGAGCCGGAAGATGCGGTCTTCATTATCCAGCGCTCAACCTGGCAATCAGATCACTCAATCACGCTTGTGAAGCTTGCCTACACGCAGGATTTTAAAATGCGCACCCAGATTTAATATGTTGGATTTTTCACGGTAAGTCTGCCATTCCGTAGGCACATTTAATCAAGAGGAAAACCATGATCGGCGTAATTGCAAAACTCACCATTCCTGAGGGTAAAGACAGCGAATTTGAAACTGCGGCAAACGCACTCGCGGGCAAAGTCAACGCCCCTGAAGCGGGCTGCTTATTGTATGAGCTTTATAAATCCAGCAAAGAGCCTAACGTCTATATTTTCATGGAAAAATACGCCGATGAAGCGGCATTAGAGGCACACGGTAAAGCCGATTATTTCCTCGCGGCGCAGCCCGCGCTTGGCGCCTGCCTTGCCGCGCG
>CAKZLK010000057.1 GCA_937125455.1 uncultured Aequorivita sp. | reverse complement strand
GTTGCTTAGCAATGTCTGTTAGTGCAATGGTTTGCTGTGGGGCATCAGCCTTTGGCGCAACATACACATCACCTTGATCATTAATACCAAAAAAACCTTGGCTCCAATGACGAACGTTGTAGCTCGTACGAGCTTGTTCAAGTGATGTTGTCTCTTTCATTTATCTTTCTCTTTTATTTATGAATGCCAAACCGGCTAGTTGCGCGCATTAAAAGAAAAATAGTGATTCATGTCCAACAAGTATTTCTACTCGTAACGAGTTAGGATTAAAATTAATAAATAAAAGCTTCAAACAAAGCAATATTAGCTGAGCGCAAGCTCCATAAATAAGCTATTCGGGTTTTCTGTGTATTCACCAAAAGGGGCACATTGCACAAACCCTAAATTCTCATAAAGGTGGATTGATTGTATTTGCTTTGGTCCTGTTTCTAGTTTTATGATTGGGATTTCTTCTTCGCCTGCATAGTGCAATAAAATTTGCATAATACGCCGCGATAAGCCTTTTCCGCGATAGCTAGGTTTTACGTAAAGCCGTCTAATTTCGCCATACCAGCTACCATCAAATTGCTTTACTATTGCGCCACAGGCAACTATTCCGTCTTGATTTTTTAAACCTACAGCGTAAACGCCCGGTAAACCAAGCTCATTAACTGTAAGCGCTTGTGAAGTTGCTACAGGATATAATGAGCTAATAAGTCGATCTATATCTGCAAATACGTTGATCACATCCTGATCACAAGGGTCTAAGTCGACTAACTGCATGGTTTATCTCAAGGTTATGCTTAAATATAGTTAAACTATACCGTATCGATAGGAATGAACAACCTACTTAGGCTAAGTTATTTTTAGTGGGTTAGTTTATTGCTAGGATAATAAATAGCTCAATAACAAGGTGAGAATATGATGTACCCAGAAAAAGAGCGCTTATTAGCGCTCTTTATCAATTATTAAAGTCCTTGTTCGTCTGCCATTTTCTTAACTATTTGTGGTGCCGTCCACAGTGACGGTAGTAACACAAACGAAACTGGCACCGCAGTGACCACAATAAACGACTGCAAGGCTGAAATTCCGCCCTCGCCAATAGAGATGAGTAATGCAGCCATTACCCCCATCATAATCCCCCAAAACACACGAATTGATGTTTGCGGATGATCGGTACCTGTCATCACCATAGACACCGAGTACGTCATTGAATCACCGGTTGTTGCCACAAAAATAGTGGTCAGTACTAAAAATAATACAGACACAATAAACCCCATGGGTAACTGCTCAGTAATGGCTAACAATGCCGCTGGTAAATTAAGCCCAGCAAAAGGCTCTGATATAACGCCGGGATTATTTAACTCAAAAAAGATGCCTGAGCCACCCACAATAGTAAACCAAAAGCAGGTGATCACTGGCGCAACCACAGAGATGAGTAAAATCATTTCACGAATAGTACGTCCACGGGATATACGTGCAACAAACATCGCCATTAAAGGGCCATAACCTAAAAACCAGCCCCAAAAAAACACAGTCCACCAGTCTAGCCACGGTTTATCGGCACGAAACGTAGCCATAGGAATAAAGTTATCTAAGTACAAACCAAAGGAATGAATGTAGCTATCAATAATAAACGCAGTTGGCCCCATTAGTAATATAAACAACATCAACAACACTGCCAGTACAACATTAAAACGGCTTAGTAGCTGAATACCTTTGGTAACGCCACTTACTGCTGAAAGTGTGTAAATGCCAATTAAACTAAATAAAATAATTACTTGTGTGGTGTAGGTGTCAGGAATGGCAAACAATTTATCTAGGCCAAAACTCACTTGTAAGCCTAAAAAACCAATAGGACCCACAGTGCCAGCAACCACAGCGAGTACACAACATGCATCAACAATAGTACCAAGCGCCCCTTTCATTGCGCGATCGCCAAATACGGGGTAAAGCAAAGTACGAGGTTTAAGCGGTAAGCCTTTTTCGTAATGAAGATGCATATAAACAATGCCGGTCAAACTACCTAAAATAGCCCAAGCTAAAAACCCCCAGTGCATAAAGCTTTGTGCAAGGGCGTTATAGGCGGCATCGTTAGTGCCTGTTTCACCACCAAATAGCGGTGGCGGAGAAATAAAATGTGCCATTGGCTCTGCTGCGGCCCAAAATACGCCGCCACCAGCAAGCAAAGTACACATAATAATACTTATCCACTTAAAGGTAGAAATTTCAGGGGTTTTTAAGCCACCCAGTACCACTGAGCCAGTGCGGCCGATAGCTAAGAAAATGCCAATCAAAAAGGTTAATAAAAGTAGGACTTGCCAAAAGGCGCCAAATATTTTGGTTGAGAAGGCAAAGGCAGAGTTTATCCAATCCGACATCAGTTTAATGTCGTACAGTGCCAGCGCGGCAAATAAAACTAATATACCGCCACTGATTAAAAATACGGGTATATCAACCCCATCCAGAAACTTAACTCGGGAAGAATGTGTTTCACCCGACTTTAAAGTTGCTTTAGTGGTATTCATTTATCGCTCCTAATGGTTTTTTAAAGATTGGTTTTGCTTCATTAAAAAATTTCTCCAAAAAAGGGTT
Source organism: uncultured Aequorivita sp. (assembly GCA_937125455.1). Classification (GTDB taxonomy): domain Bacteria; phylum Bacteroidota; class Bacteroidia; order Flavobacteriales; family Flavobacteriaceae; genus Aequorivita. Next base: position 69,953 of record CAKZLK010000057.1, on the reverse strand, counting down.
TTTTGAAAGCTCTTGTTTTTGAAAATTTTCAATTTCCCCATATTTTTTAAAAGACTTGAAAGTGGTCAAATAGCAAGCATTCACAGCATTTGTTTCTGTTTTGCTCAATCCGCAGTAGCCACCCTTAAAATTATGAAGGGCAACCGTATCATCGGGGAAATCATATTCAAAATGATTTTTTACAGCAAGCCAAGAGGAATTTTGCTTCATAAAGTCGCGTTTCAAAAAAGAATCGATATTTGATCGTTTTCCGAAAGAACCCACTACAAAATCAGCTTTATAAACGTCTTTTCGTTGTGTTAAAATAGTAAATTGTTTTTCATTAAAATCAACTTTTTCAACAGTATCAAAAACAATCGTTGCTTTATTTTTAAGCGATTGGTAAAGTAGATTATCAAATGCATACCTACTCAATCCAAATCCACCCAAAGGCAGATTTGCATTTACAGGTATACCTTTTGTGTCCGTTATTTCAAATTTTGATATTTTTTTGGCTCCAACTGATAAAGGATCAATTCCTAGGGATTGTAAATAAGGCAATACTTCATTGCTTACATATTCGCCACAGACTTTGTGATGTGGGTACTCGTTTTTTTCAATCAAACAAACCTTACAATTATTATTTGAAAGATGTAATGCAATGGTTAGCCCAGCCAGTCCACCTCCAATTATAACGATATCCCATTTTTTATTGTTTGCCATTCTAAGCTTTAAAGCTAAAAAAAATCCCGCCCAAAACTGGTGCGGGATTTAAAATTTATTTTAATTTAAAATTACTCGCCTGCTTGCTTTTTAGCTTCATTCTTCATTTTTTCATTTGGAACGATTGCGAGGTTTACGCGTCTGTTTTTTGCACGACCTTCAGCTGTAGAATTATCTGCTACTGGAGCTGTTTCACCATACCAGTTAGTAGTGAATCTTCCAGCACTCAATCCTTTGTTTTGAACAAAATAATTTGTTACAGATTGCGCTCTGTTTTTAGAAAGTGTCATATTCATTTCATCTGCTCCCACACTATCTGTATGTCCAACAACAAGGACATCTGTGTCTGGATATTCTTTCAATACATTGGCAAGCTTATCTAAAGTAGCTTGTGAAGCAGTATTGATGTTATACTTTGCAGTGTCAAAATAAACGCCACTGTTTTCGTCAAAGGTTACAACAATTCCATCATCCACTCTTTCCACCTGAGCACCAGGAATTTCTTCTTCTATTTTTTGGGCCTGCTTGTCCATTTTATTTCCAATAAGTACTCCAGCACCACCGCCAACAACACCGCCAATTACCGCACCAAGTTCTCCATTTCCGCCTTTACCAACATTATTGCCAATAATAGCTCCAAGAATTGCACCGCTGGTTGCGCCAATAACTGCTCCTTTTTGTTTGTTGTTAGCATTTTTAGTGGCTTCACAGCTTCCAAGACTTATAATAAGTGTAAATGCTAATGCAACTATTGTGGTTTGTTTAAAAAATGTCTTCATAATTAATCTTGAATTTTAGAAAAGTTCATATTTATTTTAAATGGTTTTCCATCTAAATTTACTGTTTGCTCCCAGCGCATCGAGGATTCATTGAGTTGTGCTAGACGAAGTCTGAAGCCAACATTTGTGTCTGACTTTCCTTTAGCATTGGTGGGTTTTAAAAGGAAATCATACAGACCAGTAGCTGGATCAATTTCTTGTATTGTAAAAATAAAATCACGTTGACCTGTTGGACAATTTGAATTTTCAATAGTATAATTACCGGTATTATTGTTTGGTATAAACCTCCAGTTGCTTCCATTAAAGCATTCTACTGAAGTGTCGTTGAACAATGTTACATTGAACTTTCCAGAGGAGTCGTAAGAGATACTATTCAACGTCCAATACCCCTTTAAGACTTTACGGGATTCTTGAACTGTTTTAGGAGTTCCGCACGATAAAGCGGTGACCGCAATAAGGGCCATGATGATGACTTTTTTCATAGTTGATAATTTGAGTTTAAAAAATTGGTTTGTGGTTTTCTACTTTCTGAATAATCTTGAAAGCAAAGAAAGTACAAGAAGTACAATAAAAATGTAAAAAATAATTTTTGCAATATCTGCTGCACCTGCTGCGATGCCTCCAAATCCAAATACTGCAGCAATTAAAGCAATTACTAAAAAAATAACAATCCAGCGTACCATAATAATAAGTTTTAATGATTAGTATGAAGCTAAAGTAAAGAACAATTTTAACATTTGGATTCTCTTTATCTAAAGTTTAACAACGTTTGTTAAATTATTAGTAAGACAGTAAATTTAGTAGGGATTCTTTAAATTTTTTCTTAGGAAGGTAGCCATTTTCTAAATTTATAGCAAAAGGTATAGGGGTTTCTAAGCTGGCAATTCGTTTAACAGGAGCATCCAAAAATTCAAAGCAATTTTCCATTATCAAGGCAGCAATATCAGAGGCTATTCCCCCAAACATAGAATCTTCTTGGAGTATAATAGCTTTCCCTGTTTTAGTTACAGATTTATATATGGCTTCGGTATCCAATGGCATCAAAGTTCGCAAATCAATTAAGTCTGCATTGATGTCCGGGCTTTCTTCTAAAGTCTCCAATGCCCAATGAACGCCAGCCCCGTAAGTAATTATGGTCACATCTTTCCCTTCTTTTAAAAGACAAGCTTTTCCCAAAGGAATTGTGTAATAATCAGTTGGAACATCTTGGCGAATGCTTCTATACAATGCCTTGTGTTCAAAAAATAGTACGGGGTTTGGATCTTCAATACTAGTAGCTAATAAGCCTTTGGCGTCGTAAGGAAAAGCAGGATAAACCACTTTTAAGCCAGGAGTATGTGTAAACCAGGCTTCATTTGTTTGACTATGAAAAGGTCCCGCTCCCACTCCAGCACCGCAGGGCATTCGTATTACAACATCCGCTTTTTCGTTCCAGCGGTAATGACTTTTTGCTAGATAATTAATAATTGGATTAAACCCAGAAGTTACAAAATCTGCAAATTGCATTTCCATGACCGCCTTAAATCCATTGATGGAAAGTCCCATAGCTGCAGATACGATTGCAGATTCACAAATGGGTGTATTCCGTACTCGATCTTTACCAAACTGCTCCAAAAATCCCTCTGTTATTTTAAAAACACCACCATACTCCGCAACATCTTGTCCCATAATTACAAGATTGTCATGGCGTTCCATAGATTGTTTTAAACCCTGGGAAATAGCATCGATTAGGCGGATGTGTTCTTTTTTTGAATTTTCTTTAACCTCTTGATAGTTAAACTCTTTATAAACATCATTTAACTCATTAGCTTCAGTAAATTCTATTTTTGGTTCGGCAAAGGCAATATCCAAATTTTCATCAATCTCCTGTTTAAATTCATCTTTAAATTCTTGGATTTTTTCTTCGGAAAGAACGCCTTCAGACAATAAGAAGCTTTCAAAATTCAAAAGCGGATCGCGCAATCCCCATTCGTCAATTAGATCTGTCGGAACGTATTTTGTTCCACTCGCCTCTTCGTGACCACGTATTCTGAAGGTTTTGAACTCCAGTAAAATTGGACGTGGATTGGTTCGCATGCTATCAACCAAGTCTTTCAGTTTTGTATAGACTTCCAAAATATTATTTCCTTCAATAATATGCGACTCCATTCCGTAGCCTTTACCACGGTCTGCTATATTTTCACAGTTATATTGTTCGTTGGTTGGTGTTGAAAGCCCATAACCATTGTTTTCAACACAGAAAAGAACAGGAAGCTTCCAAACAGACGCAACATTTAGCGCCTCGTGAATATCGCCTTCGCTAGTCCCTCCTTCACCTGTAAAAACTGCGCATACCTTGTTATTACTTTTTAGCTTGTTGGCCAAAGCAATTCCATCAGCAACGCCAAATTGGGGACCTAAGTGCGAAATCATTCCAATAATGTGGAATTCCTGTGTTCCAAAGTGAAAACTTCTGTCTCGTCCTTTTGTAAATCCGTTCGCCTTTCCTTGCCATTGTGAAAACAATCTGTGGAGCGGTATATCACGCATTGTGAAAACACCAAGGTTTCGGTGCATCGGCAAAATGTATTCATCTTTGTTTAAAACAGTCGTGATTCCTACAGAAATCGCTTCCTGCCCTATTCCACTAAACCATTTGGAAACCTTTCCCTGACGAAGAAGAATGAGCATTTTTTCTTCTATCATTCGCGGTTTCAACATTCCGCGATAAAGTTTTAGTAAGATTTCATTGTCAAGACCCTTTCGGTTATAATCAAAGAAAATAGGTGGAGTTGTTTCAGGTTTCATCATTCGTAATTAGAAGATTCAAAAGTAGAAAAAAACCCATTGTAATAAGGAATATAAAGCAAATTTTATCTTCGGAAAAACTTTTACAATTTGGTATCTTTGTAGGCTAAATTCAATTGCTATGAATAATATACCCAGCGTAGATTTGGCCGACTTCCTTTCCGAAGACCCAAAAAGAAAGCAAAAATTTGTAAATGAAATTGGCTCTGCTTATGAAGATATAGGCTTTGTTTCACTTAAGAACCATTTTCTAAGTGATGATTTGGTGGATGAACTTTACAAAGAAGTGAAAAGCTTTTTTGCTCTTCCCATTGAGGTAAAGGAAAAATATGAAATTGAAGGTCTTGGTGGCCAGCGTGGTTATATCTCCTTCGGAAAAGAACACGCAAAAGGCAAAAAAGAAGGCGATTTGAAAGAGTTTTGGCACTTTGGTCAAGAACCTTCTACTGATGCTAATCTTGCGGAAGAATATCCAAAAAACATACAAGTTAAAGAATTGCCTGATTTTAATCACACAGGTATGGAAGCATACCGAATGCTTGAGAAAACAGGAATATATGTACTTCGCGCATTGGCACTTTATATTGGTTTGGATGAGTTTTATTTCGATCATTGGGCAACAAACGGAAATAGCATTCTTCGCCCAATCCATTACCCTCCTATTACCGAAGAGCCTAAAGGCGCTGTGCGCGCGGGAGCTCATGGAGATATAAACTTGATTACATTATTGATGGGCGCTTCGGCTGGAGGTTTACAAGTTTTGCGAAAAGATGGCGAATGGATTGACGCAATTCCAAACGAAGATGAACTTGTAATAAACGTTGGCGATATGCTTGAAAGACATACCAACAACAAACTGCGATCCACAATCCATAGAGTTGTGAACCCACCCCGTGAAGAATGGGGCAGCCCTAGATACTCCATTCCTTTCTTTATGCATCCGCGTAGCGATATGAAATTGAACTGTTTGCCAGAATGTATTGATGCGGAACATCCAAAAGCCTATGATGACATTACAGCCGGCGAATTTTTGCACCAACGCTTGGTAGAAATTGGATTAATTAAAAAATAAGCAATTGCCAAAGGTAATTTGCCGTTGAACCAAAAATCTTAGATTTTGAACTCTTTAGAAGATCAGTTAAAAAACCTTTTCCCAGACCACGAACCAAAGGATGTTCCTAAAACGGATGAAGAACCAACAGTTTGGATGCAGGACGACCCTTTGATCTGCAAATATGAAAAGCGAAAAGGGAAACCGATTACAATTATAGAGGGCTACACAGGTGCTGATAGTGATTTCAAGATTCTTGCTAAGGAATTGAAACAACTTTTAAGCGTTGGCGGAAGTTTTAAGAATGAACAAATTATCATTCAAGGGGATTATCGCGATAAAATTATGCAGTTTTTAAAAGATAAAGGTTTTAAGGTTAAGCGCGTTGGCGGATAAAAATGAAAGAATGAAAATTGAAGAATCAGAACTAATATTGACATCTGAAGGTAAAATTTACCATTTAAATCTAGCTCCTTCAGAGCTTGCTCCAACCGTAATTACTGTGGGCGATCCTGACCGCGTGCAAATGGTTTCAAAACATTTTGACACTATTGAAACTACTGCCCAGCATCGTGAATTCAATACACATACGGGAACTTACAAAGGAAAACGTATAAGTGTAATTTCCACCGGTATTGGCCCCGATAATATAGATATTGTTTTTAATGAGCTGGATGCTTTGATAAATATAGATTTTGAAAAACGCCAAGTCAAAAAAAAGCTTTCATCCCTTGATATAATCAGAATTGGAACATCTGGCGGTTTGACCCCAGAGATAGACGTTGATACCTTTTTGATAAGCACTTTAGGAATTGGACTAGATAACGTAATGCATTATTATGATAAAACCGATAAAATTTTTAATCGTGATTTTGCTAAAGCTTTTATTGATCACACCCAATGGAATCCTGATAATTCAGTTCCCTACGTTGTGGAAGCAGATAAAACTTTATTGAAAAAATTCGCTTCGGAAAAGACCAGTTCTGGCATAACGATAACTAACGTGGGGTTTTATGGGCCACAGGGTCGCGTGCTTCGCGCAAAACTTAAAGATGCGAACCTCAATGAAAAGTTGAAATCCTTTCGCTATAAAAAGAAAAAAATCACCAACTTAGAAATGGAAACCGCCACAATGTACGGAATGGCTAAACTGCTTGGCCATCGCGCTATTTCAATGAACGCTATTATCGCAAATCGGGCAACTGGAAGTTTCAGCAAAGATGCATCAAAAACCATTGAGGCACTTATTCAATATACATTGGGAAAAATCACAGAATGAAAAATTTTTTAATCGGCGGCGTGCCGGAACACTTTAACCTGCCTTGGTACATCGCTCTTCGCGACAAAAAATTTAATGAAAAGGGAATAAACCTGCGTTGGAAAGATTATCCAGGTGGAACTGGCCAAATGAGCAGTGCTCTAAGGGAAAAGGAAATTGATATGGCCGTAATCCTTACCGAAGGCATGGTACGCGATATTATTAATGGCAACGAGAGCAAGATTGTTCAAGTTTTTGTAAAATCGCCCTTGCTTTGGGGAATTCACGTAGCAGCAAATTCAGATTACGAGACCGTTTCAGATTTAAAAGGAACCGAAGCCGCCATAAGCCGTTTTGGTTCCGGTTCACATTTGATGGCATTCGTTAATGCTGAAAATCTTGAATGGGATCTTAAAAGTGATTTGAGTTTTAAGGTAATAAAAGATTTGGATGGTGCTTTGGAAGGACTTCCCAAAGGAAACGGAGACTATTTTATGTGGGAAAAATTTATGACAAAACCACATGTGGACAATGGTACTTTTCGGTTAATTGGCGAATCCCCTACTCCATGGCCCAGTTTTGTAATTGCTGTTCGGAACGATGTTTTGGACAACGAAACCGAAAGTGTACAAGCTATTTTGGAAGTTATAAACTCCGTTACTGAAAATTTCAATACACTTCCAGGTATTGATGAAATGATTGCAGAACGCTATGGTCAAAAAATTGAAGATGTACGCGAGTGGCTTTCTTTAACCGAATGGAGCGACCGTCAATTAACCTCAGAAGAGCTCGAAAATATTCAACAAAAACTATTGGAACTTAATTTGATTGAAGCTAAAGTTCAGAAAAACAGCATTTTAAAAAATATCTAAAAAAAATCTTAATATTTACGCAACCCGAAAGTGTAACGTGCATCTTATTGATATAAAATCAAATATTATGACTACTTTTTTAATCGTTTTGGGGGCGTTGTTAGTCACAAATTTCTTGTTATTGCAATTTAGCTGCAATGACGCAACAGAGCCCGAAGTACCAGAAGAAGAATAAGAAAATTCTCCCCGTTTCTTTTCTTTTAAAAAGCATTTACCAATCAATTGGCTTCTTACCATTTATTTTTAAATACTCATTCGTTTTACTGAAGTGTTTGTTTCCAAACCAATAGCCTCTATTTGCTGCCAATGGCGAAGGATGGCCACTTGTTAATACCAGATGTTTTGAAGTATCTACCTTTGCGCCTTTCTTTTTTGCGGGTCCTCCCCAGAGTATAAAAACCAATCCATCCCTTTCTGTAGAAAGTTTTTCAATAACAGCGTCCGTGAATTTTTCCCAACCTTTATTTTGATGGCTTCCAGCTTGATGGGCGCGAACCGTTAGTGTTGCATTTAGAAGTAGAACACCTTGATCCGCCCAACGTTCCAAATTTCCATTTTGTGGCAATGGCGTACCAATATCAGTTTTTATTTCTTCAAAAATATTTTTTAGCGAAGGCGGAATAGCAACATTTTCAGCAACAGAAAAACAAAGGCCATGTGCCTGTCCCGGGCCGTGATATGGGTCCTGCCCTATTATTACAACTTTAACTTCGTCAAAGGGTGTATGATTGAATGCTGAAAAAACCTGCCTCCCAGGTGGAAAACATTTTGTGGAAGCATACTCATTTTTTACAAATTCCGCTAAATCTTTAAAATAGGGTTTCTCAAATTCATCCTTTAAAATCGCCTTCCATCCTGGCTCAATTGTTACCTGCATTATTCTTACTTTTGTATGATTGCTGAAAAAGTAAAATTAATGGAAATAAAACGGAAACTCCGTATAGACAGTAAAACTTTAGAAGACCTGGAATTTCCTTCGGTATTGCGTCAAGTCTCGGAATTTTGTGTAACTGAACCGGGGCGTGAGCAGGTACTTGAAATAATGCCCTTTCAGGATTTTGATGAAATTGAGCCCGAACTTAAACGCGTAAAGGAATTTATGGCTTCGTTCGATGGAGACAACAGAATCCCCAATCACGGTTTTGATCCAATTTTTCGGGAACTTCGCATGTTGGAAATTGAAAATAGCTCCCTGGAAATTTCAGGTTTTCGAAAAATTCTTTCCATTTCTGAAACAACCCGTATTCTTTTAAAATTCTTTAAAAAATTTGAAGAGTTCTATATTCATTTAAACTCCTTTTCGGAAGAAGTAAGCTATACAACAATCATTTCCGAAGAAATAAACAAACGTGTTGACAAATACGGCGAAATAAAAGACGAAGCTTCTTCTGAGCTCGGTACGATTCGCAGAAGATTGAATGTGGTAAAAGGGAAAATTAATTCCTCTTTTACAAAAGCACTTTCGCAATACATTCAAAACGATTATTTGGACGAAATACGTGAGTCTGTTGTGGAGAACAGACGTGTACTTGCCGTAAAAGCGATGCACCGAAAAAAGGTGAAAGGCGCTGTTTTGGGAAGTTCAAAAACGGGAAGCATCGTTTATATTGAACCACAGGAAACCCTTGAATATGCTAACGAACTAAGTAATCTTCTATATGAAGAAGATGAAGAAGTAAAACGCATACTAAAAGCGATGACGGAGTATGTTCGTCCGCACGCTCCCCTTTTGGCGAGCTATCAGGAATATTTGATAACAATGGACGTGCTATACGCGAAAGCAAAATACGCCCTGAAAATAAATGGCGTTTTGCCGATCCTCACTTCGGAAAAAAAGATTTCACTTCAGAAAGCTTTTCATCCACTATTGCTGGTTTCAAACAATAAAAGGAAAGAAAAAACCTTTCCGCAAAGCATTGAATTGGTTCCCGACAAGCGGATTATTGTAATCTCAGGACCAAACGCTGGCGGGAAAAGTATAACGCTGAAAACCGTCGGACTTTTACAGGTTATGCTTCAAAGCGGTTTATTAATTTCTGCTGAACCACAAAGCGAAATGTGTTTTTTTAAAAGGATTTTAACTGATATTGGAGACAATCAATCCATCGAAAACCATCTAAGCACCTATAGTTATCGTTTAAAAAAGATGAATCAATTTCTGAAAAAATGTAACAATAAAACACTTTTTTTAATTGATGAATTTGGAACTGGAAGTGATCCCGAGCTTGGCGGCGCTTTGGCAGAAACATTTTTGGAGGTTTTTTACGAACGGGAAGCTTTTGGAATCATTACAACACATTACACCAATTTGAAATTATTAGCCAATGAATTGCCACATGCCATCAACGCTAATATGCAGTTCGATAATAAATCGTTGGAGCCATTGTATCATTTGCATTTAGGCGAAGCTGGAAGCAGCTATACGTTTGAAGTTGCTCAGAAAAATGGAATTCCTTATAGTCTTATAAATAGGGCAAAGAAAAAAATTGAACGTGGCAAAGTACGTTTTGATAGAACAATTGCTAATCTGCAAAAAGAGCGCTCCAATCTTCGGAAAACTTCAGAGTCCTTAAAAAATGAAGAGCAAAAAGCTCGGATTGAAGGCAAACAATTGGAAGAAGTGAATGCTCGCGTTCAGGAAAAACTTGAAAGCTATCAGGAATTGTTTGATGCCAACCAAAAACTCATCAGTTTAGGGAAAAAGGTAGATGTTCTTTCAGAAAAATATTTCAACAATAAAAAGAAAAAACAGTTGATTGACGAGTTGATGAAACTGGTAATGATTGAAAACAGCAAACGAAAAAAGCTTGCGCCAAAAGTAAAAAAGGTAGTAAAAGCTAAAGAGCGAGAGGTCATTAAAGAAGTTGAAAAGAAAGTTGAAGTGATTCGCGAACGCAAAAAAGAGGAAAAGGAAAAAGCAAAAAAACTTCCGCCACCAAAACCGAAAGTTGCCCTAAAAATTGGCGACAGAGTGCGAATGATTGACGGAAAGGCCATTGGAACAATTGATACTATTGAAAAAAATAAGGCAATTGTGAATTACGGAATGTTTACAACCAATGTAAGTCTGGAGGAGTTGGAAAAAGTTTAATTAGGTTTCTGTTGGGCTCGATCAGACATTTGTCTCCTCGAGCGCAGTCGAGAGGTTATTATGAATGAAAAACAGAAAACAATATTGTTCGACGGCGTTTGCAATCTCTGTAACGGCGCGGTTACTTATATCATTAAACGCGATAAAAAGAACGTTTTCAAATTTGCGGCGCTTCAAAGTGAAATTGGTCAACAATTGATTTCAAAATTCAACATAGATACTTCAAAAGTAGATTCCATTATTTTGATTGATGGCGATACCCATTATGAAAAATCTACTGCTGCACTTCATATTGCCAAACAGCTTTCGGGCGCTTATCCCCTACTTTTCGGATTTATAGTTGTACCAAAATTCATCAGAAATTCAGTCTATGATTACATTGCCAAAAACCGCTATAAGTGGTTCGGCAAAAAGGAAAGCTGTATGATTCCGACTGCAGAGTTGAAATCTAAATTTCTTTAGCGCTTCCAAATAATTCGTAAAATTCTTATTTCTCTTCCAATAAAAGCTAGCAATATAAATCCAACCTATTGTTGGTATACTTTATTGCTCAATTCATAAAATACTCTATATTAATATTTTAACCGTTAACCGTTCATTAACCGAAGCGAGCAACATATCTTTTTACATTAGCCCCGAATCAAAAAAACAATTCACAATGAAAAATTTTTTACTAATAATTTTCCTTGCATTTTCCACCGTGGGTTTTGCACAGGATTGTACGGTCGCAGCCACTGTGCCTTACAACGAAGATTTTAGCGCGGGTGCTCCCGCTTGCTGGACGTATGAAAATACAGACAATGCAAATCCAGTTTGGGTTTATAACAACAGCATTGACCTTACCGGAAACGGAACCAACGATCCATTTGTTGGGCTTATTCCTCAAAATGTTTCGAACAGGGAAAAAGACGATTGGGCCTTTACCAGAAAAATCCAAATGGAAGCTGGCACAGAGTACCAAATTTCAGTTGATTATAATTCCTTAGGCCTTGGAAATGCAGTTGCCGACGAGAATTTTGAACTTGTTATTACTGACGCTCCAAACTCAACAGCAACTTTTAGTGAGGTTATTGGCACCTATAACAATATTTTACAACAAGGTACATTTCCAGGTAATGGAAGCGGTAACGACATTAAAACTAATGCATATAATGCTTTGGAAAATTTCACACCAACAACTTCTGGCGAATATTATGTAGCCATCCATGCCCTTGGAGCTTCAGGAACGGATTCTGGTGTTTTTTTGGTATTTAATACTTCTGTGGAAGAAGCGCCAATAGATTGTTCTGTTGCGATTGCAGTTCCATATTTTGAAGATTTTAGTGCAGGAGCTCCAGTTTGTTGGACGTATGAGAACACAGACAATGCAAATCCAATTTGGGCTTATAACAACAGCATCGACCTTACCGGAAATGGAACCAACGATCCATTTGTTGGGCTTATTCCACAAAATGTTTCGAACAGGGAAAAAGACGATTGGGCCTTTACCAGAAAAATCCAGATGGATGCGGGAACAGCATACCAAATTTCGATTGACTATAATTCCTTAGGCCTCGGAAATGCAGTTGCCGACGAGAATTTTGAACTTGTTATTACTGACGCTCCAAATTCAACGGCAACTTTTAGCGAGGTTATTGGCACCTATAATAATATTTTGCAACAAGGTACTTTTCCAGGTAATGGAAGCGGTAACGATATTAAAACAAATGCTTACAATGCTTTGGAAAATTTCACACCAACAACTTCTGGTGAATATTATGTAGCCATCCACGCGCTTGGTGCTTCAGGAACGGATTCTGGCGTTTTCTTGGTGTTCAATACCTCTGTGGAAGAAGCGCCGATTGATTGTTCTACAGCGGCAACCGTTCCCTATCTAGAAGATTTCAGCAACGGCGATCCTGATTGCTGGTTATATGAAGATACAGATGAAATTTCACCGGAATGGACCTATTTGAATGCCATTGATTTAGATGGCGATGGAACGGACGATCCTTTTTACGGATTGATTCCCCAAGCCGTACAGTTTGTAGAAAAGGACGATTGGGCGTTTTCAAAGAAAATACAAATGGAGGCCGGAACACAATATTATGTTTCAGCACTTTACAACGCGCTTAATTTAGGAAATACAACTGCTTTTGAAAGTTTTGAATTAGTAATTACCGATGCCCAAAACTCAACAGCAATTTTCAGTGAAGTATTGGGAACTTATACCGATATTTCGCAACAAGGCGTTTTTCCAGGGCAAAACAATGGAAATGACGTAAAATCACAAGCGTATCGTTCAGAAGAAGCTTTTACGCCAAGTGTTTCTGGTGAATATTATGTTGCCATACACGCTACTGGTGCTACAGGTAACGAGGCTGGCGGATTCGCGCTTTTTGAGGTAACCGTGAACACAGACCCAATAGTACCTCTTTGTACAGCTGCAACCGTGCCATATACTGAAGACATGAGTAATGGAACCCCAGAGTGTTGGGAGTATGAGGATACTGACAATATGTTGCCTGTATGGGCATACAACGACCAAACCGATATTACCGGTGACGGAAATAACGATCCAGTTTTAATAATGCTTCCGCAAAACGCAGTAATGACAGCCAAAGACGATTGGGCATTTACCCAAAAAATAGAACTGGTAGCTGGAACTGAATATCTTATTGAAACAGATTATAACGCCCTTAACTTAGGAAACGGTACAGCCTCAGAAAACTTTGAATTGGTGATTACGGACGAACCTAATTCATCTGCAGCATTCCAAACTGTTTTAGGGACTTACAATGATATTCTTCAACAAGGTACTTTTCCTGGTCAAAATGACGGAAACGACCTAAAAACCCTAGCATACACTGCTTCGGAAACATTTACCCCCACAACTTCAGGAGAGTATTATGTTTCTGTTCACGCAATGGGCGGTAGTGTAGCCGGAGGGTTTTTGTTGTTTGATATGAATGTTTCAGTAAACGTTATTCCTTCGGGCGGCGAGTTGATACTTGTGCCAAATTCAACCATAACTGGTGTAAACGCAAATGGTTCTGCAGCTGCCGGTTATAATACTTCTGAAAACTTTATGTGGGTTGAAAGCACTGGCGTTCAAAGTATTGGTGGCCTTCCTCCCGGAAATGGAACCGGAGGCGATGTAGAAATGTCTAACGACGGCACTAAAATTGTCGGCCCATATTTGAACCCTGCGAGTAACGCAAAAGAAATGTCAATTTATGACGTGCCAACACAAACTTGGAATCCCCTCGGCGGGATTGGAGGACAAAGCGGAGACCAAATTAGCTCTTCTTGGGGAATCTCAGGTGATGGCGAGACAGTTGTTGGTTTAGGATGGCTATCTGCCGGTGGTGCCCACGCAATTTCTTGGACAGAGACTACAGGTGTAATTGATTTAGGCTCTACAGTAACTGATAGAAGCACAAGGGCCGATGCCGTAAGTGAAGACGGTTCCGTAATTGTTGGATGGCAGGATAGCGAAACTGGTTTTCGTCAAGCAGCTATTTGGACCAACGGAGTGCAACAGCTTATTTATTTCCCAACGGGTGAAAGAGCCTTGGCCGCAGCAGCAATTTCTGATGATGGCGTATGGGTAGGTGGCGAAGGAAGCTCTACAAATAGCTACCAAGCCTATAGATGGAGTGAAGCAACTGGTCTAATCAATATTGGTCCGCCATTACAAGCAGGATGGAGAGGCAATACAACAGGAGTTTCTGCAGATGGAAGCATTATGGTTGGTTATTACCGTCCGCAAGGCCCCGCCTTGTTTGGAAGTGGTTTCATTTGGACGGAAGCACTAGGCGTAACAGATTTAAATACGTATGCAACTTCTTTAGGAATTGATACCCAAGGTATTGTTATGTCGCTTCCTTTAAATATTTCTGCAGATGGAACTACCATTGTTGGTGCAGGAAGGGATGCCAACAACCAACGCGTTGGTTTCATTTTAAAATTAGAACCAACCATTTTGGGAGTTGAAGACCATTCCACTGTACAAGAGTACACTTACTACCCTAACCCGGTACAGGATGTACTTCATATAAAATCCCCGGATTCTTTTGAACGCATTATGCTTTTCAATATTAATGGACAACTTATTATTGATAAAGCAGTAAACAGCACTAAGGAAGAACTTAATGTTTCTGGACTTTCAAGTGGAATTTATCTTGTGAAGGTTTTAGGCTACAATTCTGTGGAAACCTTTAAAATTATAAAACAATAAATTTACTCCCTTTAAATTGTTTTTTTTTAAGCCTCTTTTCATCTTTTTGGAAAGGGGCTTTTTATTGTTTACTTACTATTCAAGACACAAAATCGGTCATGAAAATCATAAGTTCAAAGAATATGTTAGGTTAACGATAAGTTAACGACTCGCGTTATTTCCTTAACTTTTCACCTAAACAATACATTTACGTCATGCAACTGAAGTTTAAAGGCTTAGTCGCCATTTCAATTTTTACCCTGATCGCGCTTATCGGCATTCAGGGATATCTTATTTACAATACCTACGAACTAAAGAAAAAAACGTTCAGCATTGATGCTAGGATGGCTATTTCAAAAGTATATTATACAAAAGAAGTAGATTCCATAATGTGGTTATACCGCAACGATTTCTTTACACAATTGGAGGCATTAAAAAAAGGAGAAATTTCTAAAAAGGATGCTCTTCAACGTTTAAAACAAAAAACCGAGGAAATAAATCCTGGCTTTTTGGCGGTTTATAAAAAAGGAATGGAGGCTGAAATGCCCGGAGTTGATATTCAATTTAAAAAGTCTGTAAGCTCAATCTCAGTTAGTGACAGTTTGGGAAATACAGATACGTTATACAAAGAAGATGATCCGGATAAAATCATGTTGCTCGGTGAAAATTTTGACTCTCAGAATGCCGCACTAATTACTTATAGTAACTGGCAAGAGGATCATGATTTCGTAAATAACGGCAATCCAGATTTTTTTAAGCTTAATTTTAAGACCAGCATTTTTATGAATGTTTTAAACTGGAATTCCGTTTTAACAAAGGAACTTTCAGTTTTATTTGTTGCTTCCTGCTTGTTGTTTTTATTTGTAGTTGGGCTACTCTATTATTCCATTCAAAATTTGATGAAACAGAAACGTGTGGCTGAAATAAAGACAGATTTCATCAACAACATTACCCACGAACTTAAAACTCCCCTTTCTACGCTTTCACTTGCAACCAAAACCTTGACTAGCGAACACGCCAATGGAAATAAGGAAATTGCCGATGGTGCGGTACAAATAATTGACAGACAAAATACCAGACTCCAAAAGCTGATAGACCAAGTACTGCAAAGTAGTTTGGGCTATCAGGAAATCCAGCTTTCAAAGGAAACCTTTAATGGCAGCATTTTTATGAATGAATTGCTGGACGATTATTTGCTCTCCGTAAATTCTTCAGAAATAAAACTTCACAGAAACATTGACAGTACTGGAATTGCGCTTGAAGCCGACAAATTCTATTTAAGCACGGCAATAATAAATCTGCTGAACAATGCAATAAAATACGGCGGTACTGAATTGACGGTAAGCTACGGAATTGACAAAACTGATTCCACACATTACATCAGCATAAAGGATAACGGAATTGGCATTTCCCCAAAATACCAACGCTTCATTTTTGAGAAATTTTATCGCGTGAGCGAAAAAGACACCCATAATTACAAAGGTTTGGGGCTGGGACTTTATTACACAAAGCAAATAATAAAAGCCCATGGCGGAAGCATTTCTGTGGAAAGCGAAGCCAACAAAGGCTCAATATTCACCATTAAAATTCCAATAATATGAAAAACATACTCTTAGCAGAAGATGATTTGGATTTCGGAACCATGCTGAAACAATATTTGGAGCTTAATAAATTCTCTGTTTCTTGGGCAAAGGATGGCAATGAAGGTTTTGAAATTTTTAAGAATGGTGATTTTGACATCTGTATTCTGGATGTAATGATGCCTATTATGGACGGTTTTTCACTTGCGGAAAAAATAATTGAAGTGAATCCGGAAATTCCTTTTCTATTCCTTACAGCCCGCAAAACAAAGGAAGACAGAATAAAAGGTTTGAAACTTGGCGCGGATGATTATGTGGTAAAACCTTTTGAGGCGGAGGAATTGATCCTTCGCATAAAAAATATTATGAACCGTGCGGAACAACAGCGAACCGTTCGCGCCGAACTTCCCCAAAATGAAATCATTTCCATTGGTAAATACGCCTTCGACGCTACCAATCTGGAATTGAAAATTAACGACAAAACCCAGAAAATCACCGAAAAGGAAGCACGTTTGCTTTTTTATCTCTATTCAAACAGAAACCAATTGATAAAACGTGACGATATTCTTCTGCACGTGTGGAATAAAACAGATTTTTTCTCAGGAAGAAGTATGGATGTATTCATTACACGTCTCCGCAAAAGGCTTCAGGACGATCCCAACATCAGTATTGACAGTGTTCGCGGAATAGGTCTGGAATTCAATATTAAAAATTAAATCCAATTATTAATTAAAACAAAGTGAAAGTGAAAATGAAAACAATTACAAAAACAGTACTCGTGGCTGCGATCTTCCTGTTGGGAGCTATTGCCTCGGCCCAAGAGTATTATGGAACTACCACTTTTGGCGATGGCTCCATTGACTTTGCATATCGTTCGGCTATGGACAGCCAAGGTAATGTTTATGCAGCAGGTATTTACTCAGGAACCATTACCATTGGTAACTCTATAACCTGGGCAGGAGGAAATGCCGATGGTTTTTTGGCGAAATATGATAACGATGGAAACCCAGTTTGGGTGAAAGGTTTTGGTGGCGGATTTGACGATGTGGCAACTGATGTTGCTGTGGACGCTAATGACAATCTTTATATAACTGGTTACTTTCAAGGCGCTGGTTCTCAATCTTTCGATGCAGATCCGGGTCCGGGCGTGTACCAATTGAGCCAGCCTTCACCTTTTTTGAGCCGTGATTGTTTTATTATAAAATTGGATAGCAACGGTGATTTTGTTTGGGCAAAGCAAGTAAGTAACCCAGCGGGTGCAAATGTTAACGAAGATTCCAAGTCCATAGAAGTTGACAGTGCTGGAAACGTATATATTGGCGGAAGCTTTGTGTATGCTGATTTTGATCCAGACCCAAACACTTCGTTTGAGTTATTTTCAACCAATGGTGGCTCTTCGCCTGATGGATTTCTTTTGAAACTGGATACCGATGGGAATTTTATTTGGGTAAAAACTTTGGGATCAACTGGTATTGTTGAAATAGTGGATATGGAGTTTGATGCGAATGAAGACATTTTGATTGGAGGAAGATTCAGAAATACGGTAGATCTTGATCCAAATGCAGGAACTTCAACCTTTACCTCAAACGGAGGCGATGATCTTTTTATGACAAAACTTTCTTCCGATGGTGATTATATTTGGGGTCAGGCGTTTGGTGGTACTGGCTTAGATGTTTTTAAATCGATTAATGACCTACCTTCTGGGGTTTATGTGGAAGGAATGTTCTCCGGCACTGTTGATTTAGACCCAACTGCTGGCACTAATACCCAAGTTTCCAACGGCCCTTATGATGCTTTTTTAAGCAAATTTGATACCAATGGAAATTATGACTTCAGTTACGTTCTTGGTGGCGAAACTACAGATCTTGAGCATTTTTACGATATAACCGAAGGCTTCAACGGAAACCTTTTTGCTACCGGATCCTTTAATGGCACAACAGATTTTGACAATAGCGCTGCGGAAGCACTTACAACTTCAAATGGAAAAACGGATAATTTCCTTATGGAAATGACAACTTCAGGTGAATATGTTAACCATTGGACTACAGGTGGCAACAATTCTGAGGATTTTCCACAAGTGTATTTTAATGACGATAACCACATTTTAACAATGGGCTCGTTCAGAAGTACTTCCGTAGATTTTGATCCTTTTGCGGGTGAAGACATTATTAATGTTGTAGGTTTTTATGATGGCTATTTTTCACACTACAACCTTTACAACAACGGAAACGACAATTGTGGTGGAGCCATTGCAGTTGCCTGTGGAGACATTGTTACTGGAGAAACTATTAATGACACAGATTCTGGAGGAAATGAGGCTAACGATGAATTTTACAGCTATACAGGAAACGGTACTCCACAAATAATAACTGTTTCACTTTGTAACGGAACTGATTACGATTCTGCAATTAGAATTTATGATAACTGTGACCTTGCTAACCAAGTAGGTTATAATGATGATAATTGTGGCTTGCAGTCTGAAGCTACTTTCTATTCAGACGGAACCACAACCTATTTTATTATGATAGAAGGTTTCGGGACAAGTGCTGGAAACTTTACAATGGAAATATCTTGCGTAGATACGGCAGTGAACGATGAATGTGAAAATGCTTTACCAATAGCTTGTGGCGAAACAGTTACCGGAACTACTGCCAATGCAACTTTTGACGCTTCTGCCCCAGCCTGTGGCGGCGTTGACATTACAGGCCCTGGCGTTTGGTATGAATTCACGGATAACAGTGGTTTGGTTACAGATTACACCATTTCACTTTGTAATGGAACGGATTACGACAGTAAATTAACTGTTTATTCAGGTACTTGCGGAGCGTTGATGTGCGAAACTGCCAATGATGACGCTTGCGGCCTTCAATCTGAAGTTTCTTTCCAAAGCGATGGAAATACAACTTATTACATTTTGGTTCACGGTTTCTTGAATGCTACTGGAAACTTTACTTTGAATGTTGACTGTACTCCAGTGCCGCCACCGAACGATATGATTGCTAATGCAATTGATGTTGACCAAATAGGATTCCCTTACACCGATGCTGCGGTTGCAATGCCTGCAGCGACTACTGAAAACGGAAACCCTAACAATTGCGATCTAACGGGAGCTAATGGCGTTTGGTATAAATTCACAACAAACGTTGACGGAAATGCAGATGCTACAATCGTTACTCCAGCAGGCGCAAGTTCGGTAACTTTTTATACCGCTGCTGATGAAAACGCTACGGAAACAGATTTGACTTTGGTTGACCAACAGTCAAATCAATGTGCACTAGGTACTTCATCTACAATATTCACTTTGGCAAACCAGACCTATTATGTTTTTGTAATGAATACAGGTGGAATAACCGATATTCTTATTAATGCTACCGTGCTTGGTGTTGAAGACAACACGCTTGATGGTTTTAGTTTTTATCCAAACCCAACAAGTGATGTGGTAAATTTGAAAGCCACTTCAACAATACATAATGTAACTATTTACAATCTTTTGGGACAAAGAGTTATTGAAATGAATAATGTTGCCAATAGAATGGAATTAAATGTTTCAAACCTTGCTAAAGGAACCTACATTATGAAGGTTTCCATTGGCGGAGAAATTGGAACCTATAAAGTGATTAAGGACTAATTTTCATAATTAGATTTAGATAGTAGAGCAGGCCTTTTGTTTTGGGGCCTGCTTTCTTTTTATAAGATTAATTCCCCAAATAACCAGTAATACCAGTTCCCTACTTCAAAAGTCTATTTTGCTCAAAGGGATTATTTATTTTAAAAGCGTGGTGATAGTTTTGGTTCCATAACAAATAAAAACCATTACCATGAAAAATCTTACATTGTTCTTCGTTTTAATTCCTTTCGTTTTGTTTGCGAATTCGGAAAAACCTACAACTTCAAAAATTGAAAAAGTTACCGTTTATTTGGAAGGTGCTTCCATAGAGCGGAATTCTTCCGTAAACCTTATTTCAGGCGAAAACATTTTTGTTTTCAATAACCTTTCTCCAGATATTGATGAGAATAGTATTCAGATTTCGGGTCTTGGAAATACTTCCATTCTTTCAATAGTATTCAATATAGATTATCTCGAAAAGAAAGAGGTCTCAGAAGAATACAAAACTTTAAAAAATGCTTTGGAAAATCTGGAAACCCAAAAAAATGAGGTGGAAAATGTTATTGACGGTTTTAAGCAAGAATTGCAATTATTGCAGCAAAACCAAAAAATCAATAGCGACGCAACGGACCTTTCCCTTGAAAAAGTTAAGGAAATGTCAGTTTATTGCAGAAACCGAACAACAGAAATTAAAAACGCTATTTACAAACAGTATCAATTGATAACCGATTTAAAAAATAAAATCACCGACCATCAAAACGAACTACTGAAGTTGGACGATTCCAAAAAAGAACAGCGTGGCGAAATAACTTTGAAGCTTAATTCCCCAAAACCCACAAACCTTGTTTTGAACATTAAGTACAATATTAAAAATGCGGGCTGGTTTCCGTTGTATGATATTCGCGCGATAAATACCTCCTCACCTATTGAATTTTCTTATAAAGCCAATGTATATCAACAAAGCGGGACGGATTGGGAAAACGTAAATGTGATATTGTCAACGGGCGATCCAAATACCAATAATATTAAGCCCTCAATTTTTCCGAAGTATTTAAATTTCAACAATAAAAGCTATGCAAGCACAACTCCCGTTCGCAATAGCAAATACAAATATAACCCCACGATCCGCCGTGTTACCGGAACTGTTATCGACGATACGGGTTTGCCGTTGCCGGGAGTAAATGTGATAGAGGTTGGAACATCAAACGGTACGCAAACAGATTTTGATGGACATTATACTTTGGATATTCAAGGTTCCCGTGAACTTGCTTATAGTTATGTAGGTTTTGAAACTGAAACGTTTCCCATTTATGCAAGCGCAATAAATGTTAATTTAAAACCCGGAGCTGTTTTAGAGGAAGTTGTTGTTACTGGTTATGGAAAAACAAATAATTCGCTTGATAAAGCCCTTTCTGGAAAATCTGCGGGCGTTCAAGTAACAGGCGCTAATGGAAGACCTGGGCAAGGAACTTTTGTGCGTATAAGAGGAATTGGCTCAATTAAATCGGGTTCTTCCCCGCTCTATATTTTGGATGGCCAACCAGTTTCAGAAAGCGATGTCCAGTATTTAGACGATAATTCAATTGCAGATATAAGAGTTTTAAAAGACGCTTCAGCAACTGCAATATACGGTTCTCGTGGAGCAAATGGGGTTGTTTTAATTACCACAAAGAATCCTGAGGAAATTTCTACTTCAATTAAAGAAACTGGAATAACCAATACACGTTTCGAAATAAGAGAAAAATACACAATCAAATCCAACGCAGAAATTACCGTGATAGAGGTAGATAATTTCGAACTTGCAGCAAACTATCAATATTATGCAGCACCAGAGTTGAACGAAAATGTGTTTCTTACGGCAACCATTAAAAACTGGGAAAAATTTGACCTTTTAACCGGCGAAGCAAATATCTATTTTGAAGGAAGTTATGCAGGAAAATCAATTATCAATCCGCAAGCAACAACAGATAGTTTGAACCTTTCCTTGGGAATTGATCCAAATATAATAGTGAAACGTGAAAAACTGGAAAATTTTAAGAGCAAGTCCTTTTTGGGTGCAACGAGAATTGTTGATAAAGGATATAAACTGGAAGTGAAAAATAATAAAAACACGCCGATAAACTTGGTTGTAGAAGATAGAATTCCAATTTCTGAAAACAAGGAAATTAAAGTGGAAGATATTGAAACAGGTTCTTCCGAATACAATGATAAAACAGGGATTATGCGTTGGAAAATTGAGCTTCAAGCGAATGCTTCAGAGAAAAAGGAGTTTACCTATACTGTGAAATATCCAAAGTTTAAAAAGGTTTATTTGTAAATTTAAAAGCGGCGATGCATCAATGCATCGCCGCTTCTTTTAATTGATTATTTGCCCAACATTCAAATCTCCCGGTGAATCATCTGCTGGAGCATTCCAGTTAAAGTCACCATATGAATTACCCGTTCCCGTGAGTTGCAATGAATAACCAATTGGTGTTGTGGCATCAGATTCTTGAACGCCAATATCTATTGACATTAAACCATCTGCAACATTTGCAGTGGCAAGAAAAGAACCTTCATAACTTATAAATTGAAGAACTTCACTGTTGGAAATTTTAATCAAAGCAATACCATCAGGGCCATTTTGGATATTGTTATATAGAAAACTCACTGCGCCAAAGTTATTAGATTCATTGTCAATTATTCCTGATAAAGTGAGCCCGTAATAAACAGTTCCATTTGCTCCATTATAAAATAATAATCGATAATTGCTCAAATCTAAACCTGTTGGTCCTGCAATCTCAACAAACTCGCCAACGTCTCCACCAACATTGTCATAATGGAATTCATTGATCCAAGGTTCAACGGCTATTTTATCTAAGCAATAAATATTTTCCCAATTTGTGCCGTTCCAAATTTGCAGACATCCAATAGACTCTACAAAAATCATTAAACCAATATCGTTAGTGGAAGGATTTATTAAATCACGTTCTGCAGCAACTTCCACCCGCGGCGGCATTATACCTTTATAAGTAACACCGCCATCAGAGGTACTACTAACTTCAAGCATTGAAGAACTACTGGGGTTTACTGTTCCAATCCCCACCTGGCCAAATACATTCCAGATTGTAAAGCCAGCACAAAAAACTAAGACAATTGTTTTCATAACTATGATATTTAGTCACAGCTAAGAAGGTAAATTCAAAAAAAAATATTAGATCGGGCATTTGTTCCCGGGGAGAAGTGATAATCTAAACTAATAAAAAATATTCTTTTTTCAAAAAGTTAAAGTGTTAAATTTTAATCACTTAAGTGATTTACAAGTTTAGTTTGCACATATTTTATTTTTGAAAAACATTAAATAATCAAAAAACGATAATCAAATTTTATATGTATTATGAGTCCAAATCGAAGGTTTCGGAAGGGTTTTCCTGTGGATCATAATTGAGCATTCCTTCGCCTTTGGCAATAATGGTACATACTGTGGCATCACCGGTAACATTAACAACTGTTCGGAACATATCCAAAATTCTATCCACTGGAAAGATAATTGCTATCCAAGCTGGGTTCAGTCCAACAGATTCCAAAACAATAATAAGCATCACCAAACCAGCACTTGGCACCGCAGCGGAGCCGATGGAGGCTAAAGTAGCTGTAAGTACAATTGTTAATTGTTGTCCAAATGTTAGGTCTATCATGTGCAACTGCGCAAGAAATACAACTGCAATAGCTTGATAAAGACAAGTTCCATCCATATTTACAGTAGCACCAATAGGCAGGACAAAACTGGTTATTTTTTTATCCACTCCTAGATTTTCTTCAACACATTCCATGGTCACGGGCAGTGTGGCGGCACTACTTGAAGTTGAAAAGGCCAAAGTTTGGGCTGGTGCCATTGCTTTAAAAAATCCTTTGTAAGGTATTTTTTTTACGAAAAGTTTCATTAATAAAGGGTAGACAATAAAAATCATCAACATTAACCCTAAAAATACCGTGAGCGAATACCAACTCAAGCCTTTAAATATTTCATACACTTTTCCAATATCGTCGCCAGCCATTTTGCTTACAACACCTGCCAAAAGTGCAAAAACGAAGAAAGGCGCTGCCTGCATCACCAAATCAACCATTTTTAGGAAAACCTCCATGGCACTATCCATAAAGGCAGTTACCGGATGTGATTTTTCATTCGGGATAAGCAAAAGACAAACTCCAAAAAATATTCCAAAGAAAATAATTTGGAGCATCAAGCCATTATTTGTCAATGAGAAGAAAAAGTTTTCTGGAACTAAATCAACTAAAGGCTGTAATGGTGTGGATTCTTTAGTTTTTTCAGCGGTCTGCATCTTTTCGGTCACAGAAGCATCCTTTAGTTCTCCTTTTG
Organism: uncultured Aequorivita sp.; assembly: GCA_937125455.1. Taxonomy (GTDB): domain Bacteria; phylum Bacteroidota; class Bacteroidia; order Flavobacteriales; family Flavobacteriaceae; genus Aequorivita. The sequence goes on along the minus strand of CAKZLK010000057.1, from coordinate 45,668 downwards.
AAAGATCAGTGATTTTTTGTGCTCGTTCAAAAAATGCAGGGTCTTGCAAATAATTAACCCCATCCTTTATTTGATGGCCTTCTGAAGCCGCCCAGAGTTCATAACTTATGCGATTATCAATTCGGCTTTGTTCATCAATCAACTTTCCAGGTTGTATAACGTTTACCAGCAAAAGGCCTAAGCTTACAGCAAACAACGTAGTAATTAAATATGCCAAAAGGGTTTTTCCTCCCATTCTTCCCAAACTAGATGGATCTCCAATGTTGGCTACTCCACTAATAATTGAGACCAAAACCAAAGGAACCGCAATCAACTTTAAAAGGTTGATAAAAATTTTACCAAACGGCGCTATCCAATTAATGGTAAATTCACTCCATCCCAATTGGCTGGAAAGCAATGCCCAAATTATACCTAAAACGAGTCCGATTATGATTTTCCAGTGTAGCGCGAGTTTTTTCATATAAATTGTAATTTTTTAAAGCCTTGAAATTTTATTCAATAGGTGAAAATCTGCCAAAACTAATGCCGTCATTGCTTCAACAATGGGTACGGCTCGAGGTACAACACATGGGTCGTGACGCCCTTTCCCTTCAGCTATAGCTTTCTCCCCTTTGTTATCAATTGTTTCCTGTTTTTGCATAATGGTGGCCACGGGTTTAAAAGCAACTTTAAAATAAATGTCTTCGCCATTGCTTATTCCACCTTGAATTCCACCACTGTGATTGCTTTTTGTACTTCCATCTTTATTAAAAGCATCATTATGTTTACTCCCTTTCATTTGGGTTCCCGCAAAACCGCTACCATACTCAAAACCCTTTACAGCGTTTATGGAGAGCATTGCTTTTCCCAACTCTGCGTGAAGTTTATCAAAAACAGGTTCGCCTAAACCAATAGGCACATTTTGGATGACACAAGTTATAATTCCTCCAACAGTATCACCTTCCTTTCGAATGGACTTTATATAATCTTCCATTTTTGAAGCCATTTCTCCATCAGCACACCTAACAGGGTTTTTTTCGATTTCAGAAAAGTCAAGTTCGGAATAGTGTTTTTTCAGTTCCATTTCACCCACAGCAGAGACATAGGCGGTGATTTTTATATCCTTTAGCAGTTGCTTTGCTATCGCGCCTGCCACAACTCTGCATGCTGTTTCACGTGCTGAAGAACGGCCACCACCGAGATAATCACGGATTCCATATTTTTTATCATAGGTATAATCGGCATGTGAAGGGCGATAAATATCTTTAATATGACTATAATCCTTGCTTTTTTGATCGGTATTTTCAATAAAGAAACCAATAGGAGCCCCAGTTGTTTTTCCTTCAAATATTCCTGAAAGAAATTTCACTTCATCCTCTTCTTTTCGTTGTGTAACTATGCTAGATTGGCCTGGTTTTCTGCGTTGCATCTCAATGGCAATCGCATTAAAGTCAAGTAAAAGACCCGCTGGACAACCATCTATAATTCCTCCAATGGCTAGTCCGTGCGATTCGCCAAAGGAGCTAAGTTTAAAGATTTTTCCGAAGGAATTGCCCGCCATATTTTGCTTTTCAACAAATGTAATTGATAGGGATGAATAATGAAAATAACACTGTTCTTAATATTTCGGAAACATTCAGCAAATCAAATAACCATAAAGCCAAACAATCGTAACATTGTAGTAAAACGTTTGCTTCTTAAAATTTAGAAATTTGAATAAATTATTCGTATTTGAAAAGGAAGGTTGAAATTGTCGTAATATCTGATGTCCATTTAGGGACGTATGGCTGCCACGCTAAAGAACTTCTGCATTACTTGAACTCCATAAAGCCAAAAAAAATTATTTTAAATGGTGATATAATTGATATCTGGCAATTTCGAAAACGCTATTTCCCCAAGGCACATCTTTTGATAATCAAAAAGCTATTATCGTTTGCAACAAAAGGCACCAAAGTATATTATATAACTGGAAATCACGACGAAAAACTACGTAGGTTTAGCAATACCAAAATGGGCAATATTCAAATAATTGATAAGTTATTGCTCAATCTTGATGGAAAAAAGGCTTGGTTTTTTCACGGTGATGTTTTTGATGCTTCAATACAACATGCCAAATGGATTGCGAAACTAGGCGGTTGGGGCTATGATCTTTTAATCCTTTTAAACAGGCTTATAAATTATTTTCTAGAAAAGGCTGGACGCGAAAAATATTCGTTATCAAAAAAAATAAAGAACAGTGTAAAGAGTGCTGTTAAATTTATTGATGACTTTGAAACCACTGCGACCGATTTGGCAATTGACAATGAGTTTGATTATGTGGTTTGTGGCCATATCCATCAACCCTGTATGAAGGAAATTTTTACTCCAAAAGGGAGTTGTGAATATCTAAACAGTGGCGATTGGGTAGAAAATCTAACAGCTTTGGAATATAATAACGAACGCTGGAATTTATATTCCTATCACGATCGGCAACATGTTTTAATTCCGGAAGATGCGCTACTTGAAGAAGAAAATGATGGTTTTGAAAATATGGTAGCTGCAATGAAAGCGTTTAAAACGATGTTGTGAATTATTTTTTTAAAGCATTTTTCAAAATGGTTATTGGATGAAGCGCAGATCTTCCAGTACCATCCAAAATTTGATGCCTACAGCTGGTGCCGTTGGCAGCAATAACAAAATCTTCCGAAGATTTTCTAATCGTAGGAAAAAGTTTTAGTTCACCAATTTTCATGCTCACTTCGTAATGTTCCTTTTCATATCCAAAGCTTCCAGCCATTCCACAACAACCCGAAGGAATAATAATTGGTCTATAATTTTGAGGAAGATTTAAAATATCAAAAGTCACTTTTTGGTTACTGAGTGATTTTTGATGGCAATGCACATGGATCTTAATTTCCTTTTCTTCAGAAGTGAACTGTGCTGAGGATATGTTTCCTTTTTTTAATTCAGCAGCCAAAAACTCCTCAATCAAGAAAGTATTTTTAGAAATATGTTCAGCGGATATTTTATCGTTTGCCATCCGAAGATATTCATCTCGAAATGAAAGTATAGCAGAAGGTTCAATGCCTATAAGCGGGATATCTCCAGAGACCATTTCTTTTAAAAAAGCAATGTTAGTATTAGCTTCTTTTTTTGCCTCTTCCAAAAAGCCTTTTGAAATAAGAGCTCGACCGCTGTCCAATTTATCAATTACAGTTACATTATAACCTAAACCTTTCAGAAGTAAGAACGAATCCATCGCAATTTCTGAATCCAAATAGTTACTGAATTCATCAACGAATAGTAGTACATTTTTATCACTTTTAGATTTTACTGAAAATTCATTAAATATTTGATTTTCAATATTTTTAAAATCCCTACTAAAACTTTTAATTGAAACTTTTGGCAAGGAGCGATTTTGGTGGATACCTCCTACGTTTTTTATGATTTTTGAAGTCAATTTATTACCAAAAAACCAATTTGAAAGCTTCGGAGCGCTCGAAGCTATTTTATTTAGTTTGGAACTTTTCCCAAATAATTTATTCGAAACAGAAACACCATTTAGTTTGTTGTATTGATATAAAAACTCAGCCTTAGTAGTGCTAATATCAACATTACTTGGACATTCGCTAGCGCAAGCCTTACAACTTATACATAGATCAAAAACATTTTTTAATTCCTTAGAATCAAATTTATTGACCGCTTGATTATTTGTCAATATTTCTCGCAATGCATTTGCTCGTGCACGTGTGGTATCTTTCTCGTTTTTTGTGGCATGATAGCTTGGGCACATTGCTCCAGGAGCTTCAGCGCTTTTTCTACAATCACCGCTACCATTGCATTTTTCAGCTAAACGCAGAATGCCTCCGGAATCACTGAAATCCATTAGTGTCTCAATGTTGGGCTCTCCCCTGTCTATTTCATATCGAAGGGATTCATCCATTTTATATGCATCTACAATTTTCCCGGGATTGAAAATGTTTTGCCTATCAAAAGCAGTTTTAATTCGTTTTAAAAGATGATAATTGTTTTCACCAATCATTAATGGGATAAACTCTGCCCGTACAATACCATCACCATGCTCGCCAGAAAAGGAGCCTTTGTACTTTTTGCAAAGCAAAGCTACATCTGTTGTTATTTTTCTGAAATATGCCACATCCTCTTTTTTCTTCAAATTGAGAATAGGCCGCAGATGGAGCTCCCCTGCACCAGCATGTGCATAGTAAACTGCATGTTGACCATACTTTTTCATTAGAGCTGAAAATTCACTAATATATGCGGGCAAATCTTCCAAAGCCACTGCGGTATCTTCAATGCAGGCAACTGCTTTCCGGTCTCCAACCATATTTCCCAAAAGACCTAGGCCAGCTTTTCGGAGTTCGAGTGCCATATCAATTTCTTCACCTCTCAAAATGGGGCTATGGTAACTTTGCGTTGAAATTTTTAATGACTCCAGCAAAGCTTCTGTCTGTCTATTTAAATCTTGTTCTGAATGGCTTTTTAATTCAAGCAAAAGAATTGCTTTTGGATTGCCTTTTACAAAAAAACGATAGGGTTCATACGTTTTGTTTTGCTTGGTGCAATCCAGAATTACATTGTCCATCATTTCGCAAGTGAACAGGTTGTGTTGCATAGCTACAATCACATCATTTAAACAAGCTTCCAGTGTTTCGTAATGCGTTGCAACCATAACTGTTAATTGTGGCGGTAACAGATCTAATTGGAGTGTGATTTCTGTTGTAAAAGCAAGTGTTCCTTCACTACCGCAAAGTAGTTTACACAAGTTGATTTCTTCAGTATGTTCACTAAAAACGGAAGTATTCAATAGGCTATCAACAGCATATCCTGTGTTTCTTCGGTGTATTTCAGGCTTAGGAAACTCTTTTATAATTTCTTTTTGCGTTACTTCTGAAATTAATTCATTGTAAAGGGTCTTGTATATTTTTCCTTCCAAAGAATTCAATTCCTTTTTTTCAAAAAATGCTTCTTCAGAAAGTGTTTCAAAAATGGCTTCACTCCCATCGGAAAGAATTGTTTTAAGCTTTAAAACTTTATCACGCGTTACTCCATATTGAATTGAAGTTGTGCCGCTACTGTTATTTCCCACCATTCCTCCAATCATACAACGATTGCTTGTAGAAGTATTTGGTCCGAAAAAAAGTCCGAATGGTTTTAAATAGGCATTCAGTTCATCCCTGATAATACCTGGTTGGAGTGTAACGGTTCGTTTTTCCTTATCTATCGAAAGAATTTTAGTAAAATATTTTGAAACATCTACCACAATTCCGTCTCCCACACATTGACCAGCAAGTGAAGTTCCGGCAGTGCGTGGAATAAGCGATGTACCAGTTTCTGAAGCAAACGCAATTAGTTGTTTAATTGCTTCTTCATTTTTTGGGTAGGCTACAGCTAATGGGACTTTTCGATAAACGGAAGCATCTGTTGCATATAGTGCAGTATGTAAGGAGTCCGTGAAAAATTCACCTTTAAATATCCTTTCAAAATCGTGAAATTGTTTTTTCATATTCGTACTGTAAATGTAGAAAAATCCTTAACAAAACTTTGTAGATTTTTAATTAAGGATTGGCACGCTATTAACTATTGCTACTTAGTAATAGACTTACTTTTACAGCTTATTAACTAAAAGAAGAATTATGAAAAAAGCAATTTTTTTAATGTTTATGGTTACTGCATTTGGATGGCAGGCTAGTGCTCAAGAAATTTCAAAAAATGCAATAGGGATTCGCCTAAGCGAAAGTGATGGCTTTGGCCCAGAAGTAAACTATCAGCGTGCTGTTGGTGACAATAACCGATTGGAACTTGGGTTGGCTTTCCACAGTAAGCCTTATTGGGATGCTGTAAAGCTTACTGGAATCTATCAATGGGTTTGGAATATTGACGGTGGTTTCAATTGGTATGCTGGTCCTGGTTTGGGTGCAGGTGTTGTAAGTTATGATCGAAAGAATAAGGATTACCCTTATGACGATAGGTATAATGATTCTGAAGCATTTGCTTTTTTAACGGGAGATGTTGGGATAGAATACAACTTTGATTTCCCATTGCTTATTTCTTTTGATTTTAGACCACAAGCGAATTTGGGCTATAGGGATGACGTAAGCTTTGATGTAGGTTTAAGTGCACGTTATCAGTTTTAAAAAAAAATATTTTTAAAGAAATGCCCCACATAAAAAGGGGCATTTTCCTTTTAAAAAAACAGGGGAAATCCTGTTTCAAAATATCATGTTTTATTGCATTTTTTATAAAATTCATTAAAATTTGCGCATCATGGAAAAGTATTATGTAGATATACATTGCCACCCCTCTCTAAAACCTTACAGCAAAAGCTTTAAATACCAGTCTACAAAAACAAAATTCAACGGCATTTATTAAAAAGAAAATTAAAGATTAATAGCTTTTCATTTGAAGAATGGCCTCTTCATAAAGTTTTTCATACAAAGGCACTATTTTCTTGGTATCATAAACCATTGCTGACTCGATAGCCCCTTTTTTAAATTTATTTAATGATTCGTCAGTAGCTAAAATCTTCAAAGCATTTTCAGCCATTTCATCAACATTTCCAACATCACTTAAAAACCCACTGACTCCATCGATGTTAACTTCAGGTACTCCACCAGTATTGCTAGAAATTACCGGCACGCCACAGGCCATTGCTTCCAAAGCCGCGAGACCGAAACTTTCTTTTTCAGAAGGAAGAATGAATAAATCTGTAAAACATAAAATTTTATCAACTTCATTACTATTACCTACAAACAATACTTTTTCTTCGATACCTTTCTTTTCACAAAGCAATTCGCAAGCCTCACGTTCAGGCCCTTCACCTACCATTATCAATTTTGATGGAATTTTTTTCTGAATGCGATCAAAGATTTCAATTACATCTATTACACGTTTCACTTTTCGAAAATTACTAACGTGTGATATTATCCGCTCGTCTCTATTGGCCATCATATCACGCTGGCAATCCGTGAAAGGATTGATTTTGTTTGGAATATCAATAAAATTGGGGACTACATGAATTTCCTTTCTAATATCAAAAAGACTTAAAGTATCTTCCTTTAAACTTTTTGACACAGAAGTGACAACATCACTATTATTAATACTGAATGTTACTGCTGGTTTATAAAATGGATGGTTTCCAACCAAAGTAATATCTGTTCCGTGGAGTGTTGTTACCATAGGAATATAGATATTTTCTTCTTCTAGCATTTTTTTCGCCATATAGCCCGCATATGCATGCGGAATGGCATAATGCACATGCAATACTTCTATTTTATGAAGCTTTACCATATCTACCAATTTGCTGGAAAGTGCAAGTTCATAGGGTTGATAGTGAAATAGCGGATAAACAGGCACGGAAACCTCATGAAAATGAATATTCTTAGAGAGCAGTTCTAGTCTAACTGGTTGCTTATAGGTAATAAAATGAACCTCGTGCCCATGCTCGGCAAGTGCTAAACCCAGTTCTGTGGCAACTACTCCACTTCCTCCGAAGGTTGGGTAACATACTATTGCTATTTTCATACTTTTTTTTTAATAAGATCCAAGACTGAAGGTAAATAGTACAGTCTAAAGCTTAAGCTACATTAGGTTTTTGCCTTGGGGCTTCAGTGAAGCAGTATTTTTCATTGTTTCCTTTAATAATCAATTGCGTCATAAATAGCCTCTTGGATTCTGCTTCGCAAATCACTTTTTATCAACTTTCGGTTTTCCGGATCAGGAAAGGTTCGGTTAGACAAAAATATATAAACGATTTCCTGTTCTGGATCTGCCCACCCAAATGTTCCAGTAAAACCACTATGTCCATAACTGGTCATAGAGACACATCCACAGGTTGGACCCGAAGTTCCCAATTGCGGTTTGTCAAAACCAACACCACGCCTTACGTTTTTATCGCAATAATAGCAAGTGTTGAAAAGATCCATTGTTTCGGGTTTAAAATAACGTACGCCTCCATAAAAACCCTTCCAAAGATACATTTGCATCATTTTGGCTACATCGTTAGAATTGCTAAACAATCCAGCGTGACCACTCACGCCCCCTAACATTGCTGCGCCTTGGTCGTTCACATAACCCTGAACTTTCTGTTTTCTAAAAAGATCGTCCTGTTCCGTAGGCGGAATATTATCTGTTGAGAATTTATCTAAGGGATGATACATCGTATAATTGGCTCCCAAAGACTCATATAAATTTTCTTGAACAATCATTTCCAAGGGTTTACCGAATTTCTGCTCCAAATATTTTTTCAAAATATAATACGGTAGATCGCTGTACTTATATTCCAATTTTGGGTTGAGATCGCTCTCACGAATGTCCTTGAATATGGTATCCATATAATCCCTTCGCATATAGAGATTTTTGGCAACTTCTACATTAAAATCCTTTCCAGGAACATCTGAATAGTATTTTGAGGAAACTCCAGTTTTTTCATCGTTAAAAGTGTGTCTATAAAAAGGAATCCATGCCTTGAAACGGGCATAATGTGAGAGCATCTGCTTTAAACTTATATTTGCTTTGTTCGAGTTTTTATACTCAGGAAGCATTTCTGATAATTTGGTATCTAGGCTTAATTCTCCTTTATCTACCAACTGCATCACTAGTGGCAGAGCAGCCAATATCTTTGTCATTGAAGCTAGGTCGTAAACATTCGTGTCACGCACTTCAAGATTCTTGTTGTATTCGTGGTAGCCAAAATTTTTCTGATAAATAACTTTCCCTTTTCGTGCAACCAGTATTTGAGCTCCAGGAAACATTCCTTCGCGAATGCCTAAATTGGCTAGGGAATCAATTTTTCGAAGTTTATAACTGTTAACGCCTACACTTTCGGGAGTTCCATATTGTAACCGTCTTAAGGATTTTGTTTGTAAAAAAGTATTCAAAGGAAAATCTTCGCCCAATGAAACGGGCAATTTACCTTTTGCTTCTCGTGCTCCAAAAATTAACTGGGCAGAAAGCTGTTGTGAAACTTTACTGTTTTGATAGGACATCACGATACCTTCAAAATTTGTAGTCGTTTTTAAGTCCAGCATAGCATACGGTCTAGCAAATACATCAAGGATCACTGTATTTGTTCGCGCAATTTCATAAAGCCAAACCAGTTCATTTTCCGAAAATTCAAATTTTTTCCACGGATTATCGTTCGACTTGTGAAAACCGATGATGACGTAATTGTATTCCTTCAATTTTTCCACATAATCATCAAGGCTTTTGCCCTTTACCCAATCTACGTTCCCATATTTTTTTAGTTCATTCAAAAATTCTTCACCGGAATCATCTCCGAAGTTTATATATGCAATCTTTTTCTTCTGCAGGTCTTTTATAGGAAGAATGGCGCGGTCATTTTTAATTACCGTAAGCGCGTTATCCATTGCTTCTTCATAAAGTGCATCATCGTTTACAGAGTTTAAATCTTCAACCAAATAATGTAGGTTTACTGGTTTATAATGATTTAGGCCAACTTTGTATTTTGCATAAAGAATTTTCTTGACCGAATATGCCAAGCGTTTTTCAGTAATAACATTTTCAGTATATGAATTGATAAGAAACTCCATCGCTTTGGGTATATCTTCAGGAATTAACAAGACGTCATTTCCAGCCAAGAAGGCCGCTAGTTCAATCTCACCGGGCTTTTTAAAATCGGAAGCACCTTTCATATTTAATGCATCCGTAAAAATAAGACCATTAAAACCCAATTCTTTTTTCAACAGATCAGTAACTACTTTTGATGATAGCGAGGATGGGTAATTCATTTGGGGTTCTAAAGCAGGAACATTTAAATGTGCCACCATGATGCTATTTAGTCCTTGGCTTATAAGTTTTTTATATGGATATAATTCAATAGTATCCAGTCGTTCTCTTGAAAAATCGACTGTGGGCAAGGTTTTGTGGCTGTCCACTTCCGTATCACCATGACCTGGAAAATGTTTTGCACTCCCCATAACTCCTGCACTCTGCATTCCTTTCATAAAAGCGAGCGCTTTTTCCGTAACGTTGTCTCTATCCTCTCCAAAAGAGCGGTTGCCAATTATAGGATTTTTTGGATTTGTATTAATATCCACTACAGGTGCAAAGTTTATATGCACACCCAAGCGTTTTGATTGCTCGCCAATGCGTTGCCCTATTTTTTCAATTATTTTGTTATCGGTAATGGCTCCCAAGGTCATATTCCAAGGAAAAGCGTACGTTGAGTCTAGACGCATAGCCAGACCCCATTCAGCATCCATACCAACCATTAAAGGCACTTTGGCCAGTGATTGAAATTCGTTGTTTAGTTTGGCTTGGCGCACAGGACCTCCTTTTGAAAAAATAACACCGCCCAAATGATAATTGGAGATTAAATCCTTTATTTTATCTGTTTTCTCTTTGGGGTCGCTAGAAAAAATATCCGCCATAAAAAGTTGGCCCATTTTTTCTTCCAAAGACATATTGTCGTAAATACTGTCAACCCATTTTTTTTGGTTTTGAAAGTCGTTCTTAACAATTAATGGATTATTTTCCTGAGCAATTGCAGGGAAATACATGAATAGGATAATACAAACGAGCAAAAAATTCTTCATAACAATGAAAATTGTATTAGGATAAAAAGCGATTGTGCCAACTTTCCGTGGCGGGAACTTCCCAATTTTCAAGATATTCTGCTTTTGTATTTATAAGGTTATTAAAAACAATGGTATTTTTTGAAACGGATTTATCCTTTGCCATTTTTCTGAAATCTGCCAAAGGTTTGTATGCAATATATTCACCCGAATAGAAAGTAACATTCATTTTATCGAGTAAATCCACATCAAATTTTTCTTGAAGTGATTGAATAAAATGCACTGAAGCATCAATACTACACCCAGAAGCCGAAGCATTGGCTTGATTGAGTCCGATAACGATAAAACGGTTATATTTAATCTCTAAACCAGCTTCAAGCTCTGCGCCGTGAGCTGTCCATTTTGTTAAGAAGTCTTCTGATAATTCAGTGATTTTAGCAACTTCATCATCGCTTAATTTTCTATTGGCCTGATATATCCATACTCTGGAATCATCCGGCAGGTTTTTAAAATCTATCAACATTATTTATAAATCTTCAGCATTTGCAATCATCTCTGCAACGTCCAAAACTTGAACATCATCTTCGGCGTGTTTAGCCTTAACGCCATCGGTCATCATAGTATTGCAGAACGGGCAAGCCGCAGCAATAATTTTAGGTGCAGTCTCTAAAGCTTCTTCGGTACGTTCCACGTTAATATCTTTATTTCCAGCTTCTGGTTCCTTAAACATTTGGGCGCCACCAGCGCCGCAACAAAGTCCACGGGATTTGCAGCGTTTCATTTCAACCAATTCCACTTCAAGTTTTTGAAGCAGTTGTCGCGGAGCTTCATATTCACCATTTGCTCTGCCCAAATAGCAGGGGTCGTGAAAAGTAATTCGTTTTCCTTTAAATTTTCCGCCTTCCACTTTCAATCGCCCTTCTTCCATCAAGGATTTTAGAAATTGGGTGTGGTGCATAACTTCATACGTACCGCCAAGTCCAGGATATTCGTTTTTAATGGTATTAAAGCAATGCGGACAAGCAGTTACAATTTTTTTTATTTCATAACCGTTCAGCACTTCAATATTTGTCATTGCCTGCATTTGAAACAGGAACTCATTCCCTGCCCTTTTTGCGGGATCACCTGTACAACTTTCTTCAGTTCCCAGAACGGCGAAGTCTATATTTGCTTTGTTGAGTAATCTCACAAAGGCTTTGGTTATTTTTTTTGCACGGTCGTCAAAGCTCCCTGCACAACCTACCCAAAATAAAACTTCAGGCTTTTTGCCTTGGGCCATATATTCGGCCATTGTTGGGACTTTTATTTGTTCACTCATCTATGAAATTTTTAATCTTCAAATACTTCTATGGTTACTTCTTTTTCCACCAAATCGGTGAATTTTCCTTTGTAACGGGTTGCTTTTACCAAATGGTTATCCACCCAATGATAGTTTCCACCGCGTGGTTTTCCCATCAACATACTGTGATATTTAAAACCGTGTTTGTTAAGCCAATTTTCGGTTACTTCGCGATGGGCTTCTGTACGAGAGGTGAAAAAACAGATTATGTGACCTTCATCATACCATTTATTCAGTGTTTTCAAAGCGTCTGGAAATGGTTTACAAGTTGCCATGCGCTCAGGTTCCTCATTAGGAATGTCATCGGTGATTGTTCCGTCGATATCGATTAAGTAGTTTTTTGTTCCTTCAGGAAGAATTGGACTAACATGTTTTCCCTTTTCTACTTTCTCGTGCAGCATTTTTTCTACCTTTTCTTTCTTCATTGTATTTCGTTTTTAATTCAAAAAAAATGAATTAATTACTAATTCTCATTTTCCCAGTTTAATCTATCCATTTGATTGTATGGCCAAGGCGCCCCATTGTTTTCAATATTGGTCATTGAAACGTTCAACTCTGATGGCGCCGCAGATTGCTCCATTACCAAATACTGGCGCATATCCATAATAATACTCAAAGGATCTATGCTTACGGGGCAAGCTTCAACACAAGCATTACAAGTGGTACAAGCCCAAAGTTCTTCTCTGGTTATGTAATCATCCAAAAGCTGTTTTCCATCGGGTTTAAACTCACCATTTTTATTGATGTTCTCCCCTATTTCTTCCAAACGGTCACGAGTGTCCATCATTATTTTTCGAGGCGAAAGTTTTTTTCCTGTAATATTTGCGGGACATTCACTAGTGCATCGTCCACATTCTGTACACGTGTAAGCATTCAGTAATTGGATTCGACTTAAATCCATCACATCGCTGGCGCCGAATTTTGCAGGGGCGTCTGCTGCTCCTTCCGCAGGTGCGGCAAATGGATCTACATTTGGATCCATCATCATTTTCACTTCGTTGGTAACCGAATCCAGGTTTTTAAATTTTCCTTTTGGAACCACTTTTCCAAAATAAACATTTGGAAACGCCAAGATGATATGAAGATGCTTTGAAAAGTATAGATAATTCAAAAACACAAGTATTCCCAAAATATGCAGCCACCAAGCTCCTCGTTCTATGATGATTAGTGTTCCTTCGGAAAGTCCGTTAAAAAGTGGTGCAATAAACTGGCTTATTGGAAATGATCCTGCCTCAACATAATGCGCTACGCCTAATGATTGAAGCGATTGATCGGCGGCATTCATAGTAAGAAAAAGCACCATGAGTACCATTTCAAAATATAGGATATAGTTCCCGTCGTTTTTTGGCCAGCCTTTCATTTCCGGTTTCCAAAAGCGTTGCAGTTTTTGAATATTTCTTCGTGTCCAAAAAAGAATAACACCAACCAAAACCAGTAGTGCCAATATTTCAAAAGAAGCAATCAAAAAGTTGTATAAACCAGCAGGAAGAATTGAAAAAAGAACTCTGTGTGTTCCGAAAATGCCGTCTATGATAATTTCAAGCACTTCAATATTGATAATAACAAAACCAACGTAAACAAAGATGTGAAGCAACCCAGGAATGGGGCGAACAACCATTTTTGATTGCCCGAGCGCAATGCGAACTACATTGCTCCATCTTTGGGCTGTATTATCTGAAGCGTCAACTTCGTGTCCTAATTTTATGTTTCGGATTATTTTACGAATGTTGATAGTAAAATAGCCAATACCCGCTGCAAGGGCAATTGTGAAAAGTATATTCGAAATGTACTGCATGATTTATTCTTCTGGGTTGGCAGGCGGTTCGTATTCTTTGCTCTTTTTCCCGAAAACCGAAATATGTACATAGCGTTTCGGGTTTAGTTTTACGTCTTGAAGAAGTTGTTCAAGTTGTTTTGAAGCACCTTCTAGATTTTCGTAAAGCTTGTCGTCTTTTAATAGTTTTCCTATAGATCCTTCCCCATTGTTTACACCAGATACAATCTTATCCATTTTATCCACAACATTTTGTAAATCCCCAACAAGCTTTCCTGTATCCAATTGCGCTAGTGAATCAGTTAACTTTGAAAGATTCCCTGCAGTTTTATCGAGGTTTGTAAAGGTATTGTCAAGTTTTCCAGTATTGTTAGAAAGAATTTGGTTCAAATTTTCAGAAACTCCGGAAAATGAATTCAGTGTATTGTTTAGATTTTCAATTGCTTCTTTTAAGTTTTGACGTGTTTTTTCATCAACAATGGCGTTTACGTTTAGCAAGAGCGTATCAATGGTCGCCAGGGTATTATTAACTTTTTTCTCTAAAGGGCCAAGGGCTTTTGAAACCGCTGTTAGCATTCCATCTTCCACATCGCCACGAAGAGTGTCGCCACTTTTGGCAATGTTGTTTATGTCATATTCAGGGAAAATTCCAAGGTTTTTTCCGCCAATAAGACCAGAGCTATAAATTCTAACAACACTATTTTTGGAAAAATCGAAATCTTTTTCTACCGTAAATTTAACAATCAAACCACCTTTGGAATTGGCAAAGGAAATATCCTGAACCTTACCTACGGTAAGCCCATTAATTGTAACAGGCGCAGCTTGAGCCAAACCTTCTACATTGTCATATTTCACATAAAATTCACGGTTTTTATCAAGAAGGTTAGTTCCTTTCAAAAAACTGTAACCAAATATTAATAATAAAATGGCTCCAATGGCAAGAATTCCAGTTTTAACTTCTTTTGTTAGTTTCAAGAGTATTATTTTAGATTTTGAACAAATTTAAGTGATAAATATAAAGAAAGCGCTCTAATTGGCTTTCGATTTTAACACTTCCGCTACATTAACTTTTTTTCCTTTTTTAAAAGCTACAATATAGGCCGAAGGAAAACCTTTTTGCTGTACAAAGGTTTTCATTAACTGAATTTTATTGTAATCTGATGTTTCCCCGTAATAATATTTAAAAAGTCCTTCCTCCTTGTCTCGTGCTACATCTTTAAGGCCCTTGAAGTTACTGGGTTTGGGATCAAGTTTTCTACTACTGGCAGCCAATTGTACTTTAAAGATTACATCATCATAGATGTCTTCCCTGGTCGTTTCGATGGCTTTTTCAACCTCCAGTTCCTTTACTTCGGGATCTTTGATCTTTTCGTTTGCAACAGACAGGCTGCGTATATAGGTTTTAATGGCATTACCTATTTCCCGTGCCATATCTGTTTGTCCTTTTTCAGAATTTAAATATGCACCCTCCTTTTTATTTGTCAAAAAACCTGTTTCAATTAACACACTCGGCATATAGGTATTGTGAAGCACCCAAAAACCAGCCTGTTTTACACTGCGGTCGTTCTGCTTAAGATTATTAACAATATTATTCTGTACCAAACTTGCCAAAAGAATACTTTGATCTAGGTACTCTTCCTGCATAAGCACCATTCCTATCAAAGATTCGGGTGCATTGGGATCGAAACCGCCATATTTTTCTTTGTAATTATCTTCAAGATAAATTACTTCATTCTCTTTTTTTGCAACCTCAAAGTTGGCTTGGCTTTTGTGAAGTCCCAATACGAAGGTTTCGGTTCCATAAGCTTGACTGCTGTGGGCATTGCAATGCACGGAAACAAAAAGATCAGCATCTGCCCTATTTGCTATTGCCGCACGCTCACGCAACTCGATAAAAACATTTGTTTTACGCGTATAAATAACTTTTACGTTGGGAATTTTTTCAAGTTCGGCACCAACCTTTAGTACAATACTTAATGCTATATTAGATTCTTTATAGCCATTGCCAATGTTTCCTGTGTCGTGCCCACCATGGCCGGCATCCAAAACTACTACAAATGGTTTTATAGGTTTTTCAACCGCTGATGCAGTTAAAGTGAATAATGAAAAAAATATTATTAATACGAAAGAAGAAAAGTTTTTCGTTTTCATATACCTGTTAACGATTATTAAAAATTGATATTTTAAAAAAATGAATTAAAAAAACGTACCCGAAAAAATATGTTTATTTTTGACCGTTTCAAATACTGAGCCAAATCTACAAAATAATAGCATCAGAGCATTGCAGACCAACAGGCATTACTTAACAATCTTCTTAACATTCCTGCTTCTTTGCAGCACAGTTTTGCATGCACAGGACATTCCGGCGAAGAATGAAGCCAACATTCCGAAAACCACAAAAGAAGATTCCGTTTCAGTAAATCTAAAGCCGATTGTTGATGAAATTAATGAGCAAGCCCAGGATACTGTAAAAACGG
Organism: uncultured Aequorivita sp.; assembly: GCA_937125455.1. Lineage (GTDB taxonomy): Bacteria > Bacteroidota > Bacteroidia > Flavobacteriales > Flavobacteriaceae > Aequorivita. The sequence continues at coordinate 29,567 of CAKZLK010000057.1, read as the reverse complement.
ATTCCGTAAAGCCTCCTAAGGAAACCTTGACCGACATAGTAGACTACTACGGTGAAGACTATGTACTTCTTAACAGAAAGGAGAACAAGGTATATATGTACAACAAAGCCTATATTATTTATGGTGATATGCGCATTGATGCGGGCTTAATAATTCTTGATTATAATAAAAACGAAGTATACGCTAAAGGAATTGATAGCGCTGGCGTTTACAGTCAACGACCAGTTTTTGTGCAGGCAAACAATAAAGTAGAACCTGATTCCATTCGGTATAATTTTAATAGTGAAAAAGCACTTGTTTATAACAGTCGAACCGAACAAAATGGTTTTCGTGTTATTGCTGAAGTGACTAAAAAAGTAAACGATTCTGTGGTATATCTACGGAATGTTAAATTTACCACTTCAAAAAATATTGACGATCCCGAATATTATTTTTACACCCGAAAAGCGAAGTTTGTTCCTAAGAAAAAAATTGTAACAGGACTCACCAATATGTACATTGCAGATGTACCAACGCCCATAGGACTTCCTTTTGCCTATTTTCCGTTGACGGAAGATCGGACTTCGGGGTTTATAATTCCCTCTTTTGGTGAGAATAATAGCCGTGGATTTTTCTTTCAGAATGGTGGCTATTATTTTGCAATTAATGATTATCTAGATTTTAGCTTGCTTGGCGATTACTATACCAATGGAAGTTATGCCTTGCGCGGAGAATCTACATATGTGGTTAAATATAACTACCGCGGTAATTTTAGTGCCCGCTATGAAAGACTTATTCAAGAAGAACGTGGTTTCCCTAATTTTCAGGAAAGTGCCATCTATAATATTCGTTGGACGCATACGCAGGATGCCAAGAGCAATCCGAGTTCGCGATTTTCGGCTTCCGTAAACTTGGGAAGTAGCAAATATTTTAACCAATCGATAAATCAGACCAATAATGCCAGTGCTTTGGTGAACACTCTGAGCTCATCTATTTCCTATTCCAAAAGTTTTGAAGGCGATCCACAGGTAAATTTGTCTGTGGCGGCTACGCATTCACAAAACACAAATACGCAGCAAATATCCATGTCCTTGCCAAACCTGAATGCAAGTGTTTCTAGAGTTTACCCTTTCGCTCCTAAGGATGGCACCAAAAAAGGAATCATTGAAAACATAAATTTCCAATACGATCTTTCTGCAGAGAATAGAATCCAAACAACCGATTCGCTTTTCTTTAAGCCAGAAATGTTCAACAGTGCACAGATTGGAGCGCAGCATAATATTCCAATCACCACAAACTTTAAAATACTTAAATATTTAAGTGCGTCAGCAGGAACAAACTATCGAGAAACCTGGGTATTAAAAAGTACGCGTAAACGCTATGACGAAACCATAAACAGTGGTCTTGGCGGTATTGTTCAAGACACTGTTTCAGGTTTTGAAAGTTATCGTACTTATAACTTTTCAACCAGTTTAGGAACTACACTGTACGGACTTTTCAACTTTGGCAAGGATAAAAAAATTCAAGCCATACGCCATGTGATGCGTCCGTCCATCAGCTATAATATTAACCCGGCTTTTGATAGATATTATGATGAGTTCATAGTGCCTGAAACGGCCGATGAAGCTGCACATGTAGTGCAATATTCTCGCTTTGAAAACACACTCTATGGTCCGCCAAGCAAAACATACTCCAGCAGCATTGGAATGTCCCTCAGCAATACCTTTGAAGCTAAATTACGCGACAGCGATACAACAGCCGTTGATCCTAAAAAAGTTACATTGTTAAACAACCTAAACTTTTCCACGGCATATAATTTGGCTGGCGATTCATTAAAATGGAGCCCTTTGCAATTCAATGGAAGTATTCCTATTGTGAAAAAGTTAGATTTCAACTTCAGTGGTACTTTGGATCCGTATGCATTGGATAACAACAATAACAAAATAGATGTTTTCAATATTAACAATGGCGGAAGCCTGTTTCGGCTTACCAATGCCAATATTAGCATCAACTATTCCTTCTCCAGCAAGGATTTTGAAACGCAAAGCAAAGATACAGACCGAATAGACAACGAAACCTTCCGCAACGGTGGGCGGCCAGACGACCTTTTTGGGGAGGCTTCCAATATTTATGATGGTCAGATTTATAAAAATAACGACGAAGAAGATCGTGACAAAACCAACGTAGAATGGTATAATTACAAAATACCTTGGGATGTGCGCTTTGCCTATACCATTACTTATGGCAATAACCAGCGACAGAATGAAATTTCCAGTCAATCGTTTATGATGAGTACCAATATGGAACTTGCTCCGCGATGGACCGTTGGCGTTTCCTCTGGTTATGATTTTAAAAACAAGGGGGTTACACTTACGCAGTTCCGCTTCCAACGTGACTTGGAAAGTTGGCAGATGAGTTTCAATTGGACCCCCATTGGAAGTATCAACACTGCTTGGTATTTCTTTGTTGGAATAAAATCTTCGGTACTTAGTGACATTAAGTATGACAAGCGCCGAGAAAGCGATAAAAGACTTTAAAAATTAATTTAGCTTACTTATAGATACATAAATTAAACTTTCCATGAAAAAAATAATCACGACACCCAATGCCCCAGCTCCTATTGGTCCATACAATCAAGCAATACTTAATGGAAATATGCTCTATACTTCTGGGCAGATTGCTATTGACCCAAAAACTGGCAATCTGGTGATTGACGATATTAAAACCGAAACCAAATTGGTAATGGAAAACCTGAAAGCTATCCTTACCGAAGCCGGCATGACGTTTAATAACGTTTTGAAAACCAGTATTTTTATCAGCGACATGCACAATTTTGCTGCTATTAACGAAGTATATGCTACCTATTTTAACGAAGCCACTGCCCCAGCCCGCGAGACCGTGGAAGTTGCAAACCTACCAAAGTTTGTAAATGTGGAAATTTCAGTAATTGCTTCACTATAAGTGAGTTTAATATAATTAGTAAAATCCCCAAGTTTAGACTTGGGGATTTTTTATTATCTAATAGCTTATTAGAAAAAATAATACCGTCTGTATCAAAAGCTACAAAACAAATCATTTTCATCAATTAGTTTTGATTAAAATTTAAATTTAAAGATGATACAGAAAATTATAGTATTAGTAGCCTTAACATTAATTTCATATTTCAGTTTTTCGCAAACAGCTCCGTTTGAAATTAGTTTAGAGCCAATAAATATTAATGGTTTGGGCGGCATTCAATCGTATGCTGTAGGGCAAGATAACGGCAAATGGCTTATTGTTGGTGGACGTTTAGACGGATTGCACCGAAGACAGCCTTGGGCCACTTTTGATGTTGCAGGAAATAACAACCAATTAATTGTTGTGGACCCGATTACAGAACAAAAATGGTCAGCACCACTTACTTCATTACCAACAGCAGTACAAGAACAATTAAGCTCCACAAATATGGAGTTTTTTCAAGAAGGAGATTATTTATACTGTATTGGAGGCTACGGATACAGCGCAACAGCAGGTGACCATACAACATATGCAAATCTTACTGCTATTAAAGTTTCCGATGTAATTAATGCCATTATCACAAATTCAAGCTTTACAAGTTATTTTAGGCAAATTACAGATCCGCAACTTCAAGTTACGGGTGGTGGATTAAATAAAATTAATGATACCTACTATCTTCTTGGCGGTCAAAAATTTATTGGAAGATACAATCCAAATAACATGCCTACATTTACACAAGAATATACCAACCAAATTAGAAGATTTACAATTGCAGACAATGGAACTTCTATAACAATCAGTCATTTGCCTTCTTATACAGATACTGAAAATTTGCACAGAAGAGACTATAATGCAGAGGCTCAAATACTACCTGATGGAACAGAAGGTATCACTATGTTTTCAGGCGTTTTTCAACAAACCATAGACTTACCTTTTTTAAATTCTGTTACCGTAGATTCCAATGGTTATAATGTAAATAATGTATTTCAGCAATATTACAATCATTACCACTGTCCCGTTTTGCCATTGTATTCAACAATAAATAATGAAATGCATTCTGTGTTTTTTGGAGGCATTGCGCAATTTTATGATAGTAATGGTACGTTAGTTCAAGATGACAATGTACCTTTTGTGAATACGATAGCAAGAGTTACAAGAGATGCCAATGGTGTAATGTCTGAACATAAATTACCCATAGAAATGCCCGCACTATTAGGATCTGGCGCAGAATTTATTCCAGATTTAAATTTTCCACATTTTGACAATATGGTTTTTAAACTAGATGACATTACAAATGAAAACACGTTAATCGGTTATATTTTTGGCGGAATAAGTAGTTCTCAACCAAACATCTTTTTCATTAATGATGGAACTCAAAGTACGGCGAACAACCAAATCTTTAAAGTATTTATAAAAACCGCTTCTCCATTAACCATTGATGATTTTAACGCATCTAGTACAGATGCCCTTAATTTGAAAATTTATCCAAATCCAAATGATGGGATTTTAAATCTACAGTTTAATTTAATTGAAAAGGACGATGTTAAGGTTTCGGTTTTCGATGTTAAAGGAGCATTGGTAGATAACGTTGTTTTGAAAAATTTAAAACAAGGGAAAAACAATTATTCCAGGGAGATTAAAAATCTTACCAAAGGAAGTGTCTATTTAATTACACTTGAAACATCAAGGGGAAAAGTAACACACAAGTTAATTATAGAAAATTAAATGAGGATTAATTAAAACTCCTCATCATTATCCCCAGTGTAAGGTTTACGTATTCGCGTAAACCTTTTTGCTTTATTCATTTTTTGAATTTAACCTACTCGTTTTTGATAGAGAAATTTGCAGTATAATATGGGATAAGATTAAAGTGATTTTGCCATACTCGAGATAAAAAAAGCACTGCTGGCCACCAAGCTAAAGACACAGATGAAAGTAGTGGCATTTATACTATATTTGAAGTTAAACGATCTGATATTATAAATGGGAATAATTACTTTAGAGTAGTTATCTTCATATTAACCAAAACTTTCGAATAGCTAAAAATTCTAAACACAATTAATGATTGAAAAAGAAACAATTAGTGTTATTAAAAAATTCACTTCTGCGTTATTAGAGAATTCGTTAAATCAAGCTGAGATTGAAAAAAGTTTAAATGAGATTCACGCTCACTTTCAAAGAATTACTGACATCACTGGATTTGACTCTAAAATTGAGCACTTGGCTGCAGTTCCTACTGCAAAGGGAAAAGCACTCGGCCTGAACCACGCAGCACAATGTTTATTAGACCATAAAAGGACTGTAAAGTTTTTACAGGCAATTGTTGCAGCAATCAAAGCAAAGCAAAAAGAGCAGCCTGGAGAAGTAATAAATTTGTTTTACGCAGGGTGTGGTCCCTATGCGCCCTTTATAACTTTAGTGGCTCCTCTCTTTCATTGTGAAGAAGTGCAATTTTCCTTATTGGAAATTAATAAAAAATCACTTGATTCTTCAAAAAGATTAATCAATTCCTTAGGACTTAACGACTATATTCAAGAATTCTATTTAGAAGATGCTGTGATTTTTGACGTTCAAAATGCCGACTCATTTCACATCCTTATTAGCGAAACCCTAGATGCTTTATTATATAGAGAATGTTATGTCCCTATTTTGTTTAATTTGCTTCCACAATTTAATGAAAACATCACATTGATTCCTGAAAATGTATTGATAAACCTATCCTTGGCAACGCAAACCAAAAGCAATCAAGATTCGACAGAATATAACGTTGGAAGTATTTTAAATGTTCGTGAATCTGTAGCATCTTATGCTGGTGTCCGTCAAACTCCTTCAAATTTAACGGATGAAAAAATTGATTTAAGCACATTGGAAATAAAAAATTATGAAACTATTTTATTAGATACTCAAGTTCATATTTATGATGATATCTGGCTTAACAGAAATGAATCGCAATTAACACAACCGCTGGGAATTAAACTAGAACATCCTCTTCAGTATAATACAATTATTTTCACCTACTACCTAGAACCTGAAATAGAATTGAAATGTACATTTCAACAATAAAATTTGAGTTTGGCTCTATTCATAAAAAAATTTTTATTTCATGAAAAATGCAGTGTATAACTAAATAAGTTTATTCTTTTGGTGAAAAAGCTTATTAGCGATTAAAACACGTTTACTCCCCATCATCCTCTGTCTTGGTGGCCTTCGGCTTAAAGTCAACAGGGTTACTGTCATCTGGCGTAACTGGCAACTCAGATTCCGATTCAGATTTTTTATTGAACAGTTTTCGCATCAGTTCCTGAAATGTATTAAAATCAACCGAATAGGAAATTCCCGTACCCTGCTCAAAAATTTGATCCTCACCAATAAACTGTAAATCTGCTTGACGGTTAAAGAATTTCATCCGCAGGCTTCCGTCTTCATTTATTAGCCATTGCACTTCAATATCTCCTGCAACAGCAGTTTCGTTTGCACCGCCAACTGGCACACCCACTTTTCCATTGATAAGAATACGTTCGTTAATTTGTGTAGAAAGCGTTAGGCCAATACGATCAGCAGTTTCTTGATTTGGTGTTCGGTTCCCCACAGAATAATCAACACCAACATTGAACTTGCTATCTTGGTCTGTAAATATATTGTTCACAAGCGAAGAAACTCTATCGGCTACTGTTCCAGCAAAAGCGTTGGAACCGGCATAATTGTCGTTTACAAAGGAGTTTGAAGCTAAAAGGAAAAGTGCCTGATTCTGCATCTGCTCCTGATTTTGAAGTTTGTATTGCAGCTCACTTTTTAATGTGGAACTCACCCTTGGAAAATCTATGCTAAAGGACAGTTCCGGTTTTGCTAGCTCACCTTCCAACCCTACATAAACTTCCACTGGTATTTTAGTATTTATGGAAGGGTTATCTAAAAGAACAGATGGATTGGCCTGAGTTTTATAAACCGCACTCAGGCTTAAGTTTGCTTTTTCTGGGGCTCCATCCCAAGTTATGTTTCCACCGGGAACAACTTCTATATTTCGTTGAATAATTCCGCCATATCTAAAGTCAAATTGTCCTTCATATACTTGAAAATCACCATACATTTGGAATTTTCCATTGGTATTAATCTCAATAAGCAAAATTCCCGCTCCACGTCCTTTCAAGGTAGAATTGTTCACCTTGTCCACCACTACTTCCACTTCCGCATTTCTGTTTATATTCAAATCAAAATTGAGCGATAAACCTTTTGCTTCTTCAGAAACAAAGGTCTCCCCATTGATTCGAGCCTCTTTTTCCTCCGGTGAAAGAAAATGCACAAACGAATCATCGCTAATAGATTCTGTATCACTAATTGGAATTTTAAAAGTAGTCCCTTTTTCAGTGGTTGCATCAACATTTATAACCAGCTCATCAATTGGGCCTTCAATATCTGCTTTGCCGCTTATAAATGCCGTACCGTAGTACAAGGCATCTTCCTCAGGTGGTGTGTCTAAAACCAATAATCTTTCCGGGCCCTCTATGTGCAAGTTTAGCGCCCAATTACCAAAATTATTGTGTGTGGCATTTCCATATAACACCCCAGTAGTTTCATATTTTGTATCCTTTATATTTGTGCGACCAATTTCAAACTTATTTTTTGTAACAATAACCTGCGCATTGTTTTCAATGTCAAAATCTGTATTTAAAAAAGGAATTTTCAAACCGCTGTTTTCCAAGGTGAAACGCCCCAGAATATCAGGCGATTTATAATTCCCCGACACTTTTGCGTTTCCTGAAATAAGCCCTCGAATGTTTGTTATGACGTCTCCACCAAACGGACTGAATGCCTGCATATTGAATTGATTGAGATCGACATTCAATTGTATCTGCGGATTTTTTGCGGAAACGTCTATCTCGCCAATAGCGTTTATGGACTTTACGTTATTGTTTGTAAGTGATGTATTTATTCGGTATTTGGTAAGATCTTCATTTCCATCAATTTTCAAATCTAAATCTCCAAACGGAATCTCGTTGATGATCACATCATCAATTGTAACTTCGCTATTTGGATAAAAAGCGCCATTTTTTTGAAGGAAGTCAAATTTTCCATTCATATTACCTTTTAGGCGAAGGCTATCAATATCTGGCGCTATGTCTCCAATATTGACATCCCTGAAACGTACTTTTAAGTCTTTATATGTTGAATCGCGAAGTATTCCAGCCATTTGGATTAACTGTTCGTTATGACTGAGCACTAGGGAATCTATCCGAACTTCCTTGAAATTATCATCAAAAACAACTTTGTTAAGGCGATTGTTTTTTTCATTTAAATACCAAACATTACCCTTATAAGTAATATCAGATTTTTTCACCCCGATAACCGACTTCCCCGCAGGATTAATGGTATGATATAACGAAAGGTTGAAAAGGTCTTCTTTCTTCGTTCCACCTTTAAATTCTGAACGCACATACATGGTATCGTTCAAGGTTTTGTTGATGATATTAAGATCTTTAAGATTATAAAAACCAGTATAAACCGAATCAGCAGATATGTATGTGTTATACAGTGGGTTATCATTATCCACCTGAATGTTAAGTTTACTTATATAATTATCGAAAGCAATAATTTCTGGTGAGCGGAAATCCAGTTTAAACTTAGATTCATCAGAAGAAACCGAGCCTTTTACGCGAGTATTGTCACCAAGCTTTAACTGTGGTACAAATACATCCACAATTTTATTATAGATTACAAATTCATAATCAATATACTGGTTAGTGGTTACTTCCTGTGGGATATAATTGGCATAAATACTGGCTATTCCATTTTGGAAAAGATTTGGGATATCTTCGATTAAAAACTCTCCTGAGATATTTCCGTTAATAATATCTGGCGAATTGATTTCAATGGTTCGTTTAGGGCCATCAAATGATGAGGTTATGGTGAAATCATCAAAATAAAAGTTATCCCGTTCATTTTGGTAAAAAGTTTGATTGAAATTGATGGTTCCAACAACGTCATCAATGGTTTTTCCTTCCATATCAACCACTACTTTCCCTGTAAACACAGAAATACTATCTCGCTTTATCAGGTTTAGTTGGTTTAATTCAGCATATTCAACATCTGCCTCAAAGTCAAGCTGGTTGGTTTCCTTTGAAGCATCTATCAAACCTTTAAACTGAAGTTTTAAGTTTGGATCGTCAATGGAGAGTTCGCCATTGAATAGTGGGTTTTTAAGATTCCCGGAAACCACAATGTTTTGATAATTATAACTTTCAAAGTTAAAAGAAGACACTGTTCCAGAAATCTCTGTATTTACAGTGTTTTTACTGAAACCCCGACCATCAAAATCTAAATTTGCAGTCATTTTCCCTAAAGAAGTAGTATTTGCAATTTTACCTAAGTTGAAATTTTTCAACACAATATTTCCTTTGTAGTAGGCATTGTCAATATTATTAATATTGCCCATTTTTAAATCTACCACCGCCTGTCCTATTGTACTTTGCAAATTACTTTTTGTGTTTAATTCACTACCAATTATTGAAGTGTTTCCACTAAGATTAAACGTTCCCAACTCTTTTAATTCTTCTGGAACCACTTCGCCCAAAACACGAGGCATAAAACGTCTGAGATCAAAATAATTGGTAGAAATGTTGTGATTGGATGCGGTAATAGCGTATTCTTTTTCTGAATCCAGAAGATTTTGAAAAGTATAATCCCCTTCAATATTTGTATCGCCCGTTTGAAACTTAAGGTTGCTTGCCGCAAAATTGTTCAAAGTTCCTTTAAGCTCAGTATCTAGAGAAATCAATTGGTCTGAGCCAAATTCATTATAAAAGCTATTTAAATCGTTTGTTGCTACTTTAGATTTTTTGAAGTTTGCTGTAATAACAACATCATTCACAAAATCAGCCATTCCGTTTTTGGAATAATCCAGATCTATGTCGCCTACTATTTTAGATTCGGTAGTTTCAAGATTCAATTTCTTGAGAGTTATATTGGTAGCGCTATAGGAAAAATCAGCCTGTAAATCCTTAATTGTAATTCCACGAGCGGCAATCAGGGATAGTTCCTTAATATTAGCCGTAACATCTGTCCCGTAGATTTTAAAATCAGCAGCAACAACATTTACATTGTCTAAAATGAAAACATCAGGATCTTCAAGGTTTTCGTCCGTAATCTTGATCTTGCTATTGGTTAAGCTTACATTATTGCTAAATAGCGAAAACGGGGAAGTACTCGGTTTGCCAGTATCAAACTTTTTTGCGAAAATGGAAAGATTGTCGTTTTCTTCGCCTTTATAGGTTTTAACATATAGTTTCGCGTGATCCAAGGTAATACTTCCAAAACCGAGATCACCTTTTATTAAATTTTGAAAATTGATGATATTGGTCTGTACCTCTTTGCTGTAAATCAAAGTATCTTTGTGGTGATCGGCTATAAAAACCTCTCGAATGTCCACCTCGCCTTTCCAATTAAGACCTAACCGTTTTATGTTGATGTCGGTTCCGTAGGTTTCATTAAGGCTGGCAGTTACTTTTTGTGCTACCCACGTTTGCACCGAAGGAATGGAAAAAATAATGATAATAAGCACAAGCAGCAATACAATGATTACGAAGGTGCGAACTATTATTTTCCGAAGTTTTTTGATACGCTTTTAATGTTTTAATTTTACAACCAATTAATATACCCCTTTTGCTTTGAAACAAAAAAATTGCTACATCCTCGGTATTGAATCTTCTTGCGACGACACTGCTGCAGCCATAATCAACAACGGTGAAATACTTAGCAATGTTGTTGCCACACAGGCAATTCACGAACAATACGGCGGCGTGGTTCCCGAGCTTGCCTCTCGTGCGCATCAACAAAATATTGTGCCTGTTGTTCATCAAGCGTTGCGCAAGGCAAATATCGACAAAAATCAGTTATCTGCCATTGCTTTTACACGCGGACCTGGTTTGATGGGTTCACTACTCGTAGGTACCTCATTTTCAAAATCTTTGGCAATGGGTTTGGATATCCCACTGATAGATGTAAACCATATGCAGGCACACATTTTGGCACATTTTATCAAAGCTGAAGAACAAACAGCTCCAAATTTTCCTTTTTTGGCAATGACAATAAGTGGTGGTCACACACAGATTGTAAAAGTGACAGATTATTTTGAAATGGAAATAATTGGCCAAACCATTGATGATGCCGTTGGTGAAGCTTTTGATAAAAGTGCAAAAATACTTGGACTACCCTATCCCGGTGGCCCACTGGTTGACAAATATGCACAAAAAGGAAACCCAAAAGCCTTCAAATTTCCTAAACCAAAAGTGAATCCAATGGATTTTAGTTTTAGCGGTTTAAAAACTTCAGTATTATATTTTGTAGAAAAAGAAGTGGCACAAAATCAAGATTTTATATCTGAAAACATAGAGGATATTTGTGCAAGCCTTCAGTTTACCATCGTTGATTATTTGATGGATAAGCTGAAAAATGCCGTAAAAAAAACAGGTATAAAGGAAATTGCAATTGGCGGCGGAGTTTCAGCGAACAGTGGTATCCGAAAGGCTTTAAAAGAAGCTGAAAAAAAATACGGTTGGAAAACACACATCCCCAAATTTGAATTTTGTACAGATAACGCTGCTATGATTGCCATTGTGGGCGAATTGAAATACAAAACACAAAATTTTGCTGAAAATAATGTTGTAGCTTCGGCAAGGATGAAGTTTTAAAAATATATAAATGAATCCCAATTCCGAAGAAATAGTAAAGCGCATCAGAATCTCGCTCCATTCTTGGAAAAAGGACATTGAGGAAAAACGAATGTTTGGTGGCACTTGTTTTCTTTTTAAGGGAAAAATGTGCGTTGGGGAAACTAAGGAACGGCTTATGGTGCGCGTGCCTCGTGAAAGAATCGAGGAATTATTGAGCAATCCATTTGTTGGCCCTATGGATTTTACGGGCAAACCGATGAAGGAATTCATTTTTGTGACAACACAAGGTTTTGATGCCGAAGAAAAACTACAGCAATGGGCCGAAATGGGTATTGCACACGCAAAAACAAAGTTGAAATAGATGCAGCTCTTTTACAACCCAAATCTTTCAGAATCCGCCAAGGAAGTAACTTTTGATAAAGAAGAAAGCCGCCATATTGTAAAGGTTTTACGTATGAAAGAAGGCGATACTTTCAAGATAACCAATGGCAAAGGGTCATTTTTTTCTGCGGTTATTACAAATGCAAACCCTAAGGGATGCTTGGTGAAGATTTTATCGGAAGAATTTCAGCGACCACTGCCCTATCAACTTCATTTAGCGGTTGCACCTACAAAACTGAACGATCGTTATGAATGGTTTTTAGAAAAAGCTACTGAGATTGGAATTACAGAAATAACCCCAGTTATCTGCGATCACAGTGAACGAAAAGTGATAAAGCCAGAACGCTATGAGAAAATTCTACAGAGTGCTATGAAACAATCACTGAAAGCGTATTTGCCAATTTTGAATGAGGCCGTGTCCTTCAGGGATTTTATAAATTCAGAAAGAACTTCCGAAGGTATACAATGTATTGCCCATTGTGAGGAAACCGAAAAAAAAACACTTAAATCAATCCTGCATCCAAATAAAAAAGTAATCCTCTTAATAGGCCCTGAGGGCGATTTTTCTTCCGAAGAAATTAAACTTGCAAAACAAGGCGGATTTATCCCCGTTACTTTGGGGGAAAGCCGTTTACGCACAGAAACTGCTGCTATTGTGGCCTGTCATAGTGTTGCTTTCATCAATGAAATTTAACTTTAAATGTAAATGCTTTTAATTTTAAAAATTTTATCCTTCCTGAATTTGTACTTTTGAAGTTATGCGAATACTATTTTTTTCATTTTTCTTTTTCTGCTTAATTGGAAATATTTCTGCGCAGGAAATTGCACTTATGCAATATGGCGGTGGTGGTGATTGGTACGCAAACCCAACTTCACTTCCCAATTTGGTAAAGTTTTGCAACGAACATATTGACACCGCTTTAAAGCAAAAGCCCGGAACCGTTAAACCCGGAAGTGTTGATATTTTTGATTACCCATTTGTACATATGACGGGACATGGCAATGTTTTCTTTTCTGCCGAAGAAGCCGATAATTTAAGAAATTACTTATTAAGCGGTGGGTTTCTTCATATAGATGACAATTATGGAATAGATCAATATATTCGAAAGGAAATAGTGAAAATTTTCCCCAATAAAGAATTAAAAGAGCTTCCCACTAACTTTCCCATTTTTAATTACGTTTACAAATTTCCTCAGGGAATGCCCAAAATTCATGAACACGACGGTGGCAGGCCACAGGCTTTCGGAATTTTTGTAGAAGATAGATTGGTTTTGCTTTACACTTTTGAAACAGATCTTGGCGATGGATGGGAGAACCCTGAAGTTCACAACGATCCTCAAGATGTTAGGTTGAAAGCATTGCAAATGGGTGCAAACATTGTTAAATATGTATTTGAAAATTAATTTTCCTGCGCCCTCTTCGTTCCCTATGCTATTAAAATCCATTAACAAAACTTTGATTTTTCGTACCTCTGAATGTATTATATTTACGGTGTGAAGACCACCGCAAAAGCAATAACCTCAGGCATATTAAAAGCCCTCGCCGTAGTTGTGGGTATTTTAATATTGCTCTGGTTTTTATCAGAAATTCAAGCACTCATTCTCTTCATTGGCTTTGCTCTTGTTCTTTCTTTGATTGGCAGGCCAGTTGTGATGTTTTTGAAAAGAAGGTTGAAGTTCGGCAACACTTTTGCCTCTGTCGTTACGCTTCTTTTGATTATAGGCACCTTCAGTTTGTTGCTCAGTATTTTTGTTCCAATAATAGTAGAACAGGGAAAACATATTTCCCAAATAGATTTTGAGCAGGTAAAGCGCGATTTGAATGAGTTAAACATTCAAGCGAGTGATTATCTTGGCGTGGATCACTTTCAAATAGTTGAGGCCATAAAACGAACTACCTACGTCCAAAATTTAGATAAGGAAATCATTCCTAGTTTTATTGATATTTTCTTCGGAAATATTGGAGGAACCATTGTTGGAATATTTTCTGTATTATTCATTTCATTTTTTTTGTTGAAAGATGAATACCTGATTGCACGCTCTGTTCTTGTTTTTGCGAAAAACGGAGATGAAGAGAGGTTTAAACGAATATTAATAAAGATTAATGAATTGCTTTCTCGATACTTTATTGGCTTACTATTGCAAATTTCTATATTGGCTCTTTTTTACTCAGTTTTATTACTGTATCTAGATATTCGCGATGCTGTTGCAGTTGCCATAATCTGTGCTTTTTTAAATATAGTGCCCTATTTGGGCCCTATAATTGGTTGGGGGCTAATGCTACTTGTTATCATTTCCAATAACCTCGGTGCTGACTTTTCAACTGGACTTTTACCATTATTAGTGATTGCCTCCGTAGGCTATGGCATTGCTCAGGTTTTCGATAATTTTATTTCACAACCTGTAATTTTTGGCCATAGTGTTCGCTCTCATCCTCTTGAAATTTTTATAATTATCTTAATTGGAGGTTTCGTTTTTAATATTCCGGGAATGATACTAGCCGTTCCTACTTACACTGCTTTAAAGGTGATTGCTAAGGAATTTCTTTCTGAATATAAAGTTGTAAAACGTCTTACCCGAAATCTCTAATAATTGATCAACACCGCTCTTTTAGATATAGAAGTACAGAATTTTATAAGAACCATTCACGCCGATATTTCAGCACTTGTGTTCTCCAAAAGTCCGTTTGAAAGAGTTACGATGCAAGAGCTGATACAGCAAATTGAAAGCAGAGAAAAAACTAAAAAAAAACTGCCAACATGGTTTAAAACTCCAAATATATTATTTCCGCCAAAACTAAACTTAGAACAGACTTCCTCTGAAATCACTGCAAAATACAAAGCTTCCTTGGTCCATGGAAAAACTCTTGCAGATATAACTGGAGGTTTTGGCGTGGACAGTTTTTTCTTTTCTTCAAATTTTTCCAAAGTACATCATTTTGAAATAAATCTTGAGCTTTCAGAAATTGCAAACCATAATTTTAAAGTTTTTGAAAAAACTAATATTGAATGTTTTTCTGAAGACGGTTTGAGTGCTGTTTTAAAGACTACTTATGATGTGGTTTATGTTGACCCTTCGCGCCGTCACGACAGTAAAGGAAAAGTTTTTTTTCTAAAGGATTGTCAACCCAACATTCCAGAGAATATTTCTGATTTACTAAATCATTGTGATCAATTCCTTTTGAAAACGTCACCAATGTTGGACCTTTCTGTGGGCTTTAATGAATTGCAAAATGTTTCAGAGATTCATATTGTAGCTGTTGATAATGAAGTGAAGGAACTGCTTTGGTTATTAAAAAAAGATGCTTCCGATGAAACAAAAATCAAAACAATTAATTTCACCAAACCTGACACCGAAACTTTTGATTTTAAATGGAACGAAACTGCAAGAGCAGCATATAGCTTACCTCAGAAATATCTTTACGAACCCAACGCGGCGATCTTAAAAAGCGGTGCCTTCGAATTAGTTTCAGAAAAATTAAACTTGAATAAGCTTCATAAAAACACACATCTTTACACAAGCGAAATACTAATTGATTTTCCAGGTAGATCTTTTATGGTTGAACAAGTAATACCCTATTCAAAATCTGCAATGCGCTCCGCCTTATCATTCAAAAAAGCGAATATAGCTATTAGAAATTTTCCTGAATCAGTAGCATTGCTTCGCAAAAAATGGAAAATTACTGATGGTGGAGATGTTTATTTGTTTTTTGTGACGAATTTGGAGGGTAAAAAAGAGATGATCATTTGTTCTAAGGTTTAAAACCTATTTTTTTTTAATTAAATTCGTTAGCATTTACTTGATTTAAACCGCTTTAAAAATTAACTTTAAAAAAGGCGATTTTTTGTTTGCGTTATTACATTTGAAAACTTACATTTGCAACCGCATTTTAGGATGACACGTTCATAAAAAACTGGAGAGGTGCCGGAGTGGTAACGGAGCAGATTGCTAATCTGTCGACGGGTAACCGTCGCCAGGGTTCGAATCCCTGTCTCTCCGCATTATAGAGTTTAAAAACTCAAAATTACAGTGAACAATAGAAATTGCTGTTCACGGGGTGTAGCGTAGCCCGGTTATCGCGCCTGCTTTGGGAGCAGGAGGCCGCAGGTTCGAATCCTGCCACCCCGACAAAAACCGGACACACAGTTCGGTTTTTTTGTTTACAACCGGTCGCGTAGCTCAGCTGGATAGAGCATCTGCCTTCTAAGCAGACGGTCCCAGGTTCGAATCCTGGCGCGATCACTTTAAATCCCCTCCTTCAGGGGATTTTTTGTTTTTACGAATGTTATTCTGGATATTCCACTCTCAAGTGATAAATATTGTTCAGTTTCTTTTTCAAAACTTTCTTTATCATCTCTATTTCCTTGAAAGTGATATTGGCATTTAAAAACTGACCCTGCGCCATTTGGTTGTTGATTATCTTTTCAACAAACTCATCAATAATTGATGACGATGGCTCTTTCAAACTTTTACTGGCTGCCTCAACACTGTCAGCCATCATTAAAATAGCAGTTTCCTTTGAAAAGGGAATAGGGCCTGGATACATAAAATCTTTTTTGTCGGCCTCACCCTGCTGTTCTTTTTCTTTTTTATAAAAATAATAGACTAAACTTGTTCCGTGATGGGTACGAATAAAATCAATAACGCGATCCGGTAGGTTATTTTTTCGTGCTATTTCTATTCCTTTTATTACATGGTCAATAATTATATGAGCACTTTCCCTAGGGTCCAACTCATTGTGTGAGTTGATTGAATTGGCCTGGTTTTCTGTAAACATGGTTGGGTTTAGCATTTTGCCAATATCGTGATAAAGTGCTCCCACCCTCACCAACATACTGTTTGCTCCAATTTCATTTGCAGAAGCTTCAGCTAAATTCGCCACGTTTAAGGAATGGTGAAAAGTTCCCGGTGCTTTGTTTGATAATTCTTTTAAAAGCTTCGAGTTCGTGTCACTAAGCTCCAACAGTGAAACATCTGAAACCAATCCGAAGATTTTTTCATAAAAATAAATCAATGGATGTGCGAAAAGGGTTGCCAAACCACAAAGAATGAAATACTGGAAATTCTGCCATTCCATAGTTTGTATGTTTCCTTCTTGGATAACGAAGAAAGCGAAATAGCCAAGTATATATATTAACGTTATCTGTCCAACGGAAATAAATAAATTTGCACGTTTATACAATTCTGAAACGGTAAGAATCGTAACAATTCCTGCTATAAACTGCAAAAACATATATTCAAAACTATTTGGAACAATAAACCCAAGTAAAAGTATTGTCAATACGTGCACAAAAAGCCCTACTCTCGGATCGAAAAATGCTTTCAGAATAAGTGGTAGAATACAAATGGGCACAATGTAAACATAGTCTGCATGTACCTTTAACACCAGCGTGGTCAAAAAAACCATTAAAAAAATGTTGAAAAATATAAAGGTGACCTTTGTGTTATTGTTGTATATATAAGGCCTATAATTTTTCAAGAAAAGAAAAAGCATCAAAAACACTAGTGAAACAAGCATGGAGTATCCCACCAATAACCACAAATAGTTGTTTTTACTCCAAATTTGGCTTTGGAACTCAGCTTTCAACGATTCAAGAATTTGAAACTTATCACCTTCAACTACTTCGCCTTTTGCAATAATCCGTCCTCCTTTTTCAATTATACCGCGATTGGGATTGAGTGCTTTTATTTCTGCTGCTATTGCACCTTCCGTAAGTTTTGTATTTAGTTTTACATTGGGTTGAAAAACTTCGTTCAAAACATTATATAATAATGCTTGAACATCTTCTGTCTTACTTTTTTCAACCAGTTCCCTAACCTTCTTATTCAAATTTTCCTTTTTGAAAATCTGGGAATAATTGCGCTCTTCAATCTCATTCCCTTTCTTTAAGTAAATGAGTTTGTCATCATCGTAAGGATGAATTTCATCAGTAACACCATTTTTATAAACATCATCAATAAAAGATATCCCTAATTTTTCAACTGTTTTTTTAGGTGTTTGGTATAGGCTATCTACATACCTTGCTTCAAGATTATTCTGAAATTTTTCGGACACATCCTGTTCCACGTTACTATCATATTCAAAAAATGGAATGGCATTGGCTCGAATTTCTTCTCGTTCTTTTTTTAATGTATCTGCATTTTTCTTTATAGTGAAACTGAAAGGTGCGTAAAGGTTTTCGTACTGCCAGGGCTTTCCTTTTTGGAAATTATACTTAAACTGTCCACCCTTCGGCAAAAGATATATTATTAAGAGCGTGGAAATAATGAAAAGAAAAACCTTATAAATAAAGGATTGATTTTTAGCGAATAAAGAAAAAAGGTTCTTCATAAAATGATAACTTAAAGTAAAGGTATAAATAAGGAACGAGTTATCCCAAAACCAATACTTGCAAAGATTGATTTTTAAGATGGAAATCCGTAATTTCGCAGTCCTTATTTCAAATTAAAAAAACAGTAGCATGAGCATTAAAGTAGTTATCGTATCCGCAGCCAGAACCCCTATTGGAAGTTTTATGGGAAGCCTTTCCTCACTTACTGCAACCCAATTGGGTTCTGCAGCAATTAAAGGTGCAATGGAAAAAATAAATCTCAATCCATCATTGGTCCAGGAAGTTTATATGGGCAATGTCGTTCAAGCTGGAGTGGGCCAAGCACCGGCTCGCCAAGCTTCAATGGGTGCCGGAATACCTGATACAGTTCCTGCTACAACCGTAAACAAAGTTTGTGCTTCGGGTATGAAAGCTGTGATGCACGCAGCCCAAGCTATTGCCCTTGGTGATGCCGATGTAATTGTGGCCGGCGGTATGGAAAGTATGAGCAATATTCCGCATTATGTACATATGCGAAGCGGAACCAAATTTGGTCCTGCTACCTTGATAGATGGTATGCAAAAAGATGGTTTGGTAGACGCTTATGATCATAACGCAATGGGAACTTGTGCAGATCTTTGTGCTACAGAATATAATTTCTCTCGCGAAGACCAAGATTCTTTCGCTATAAAGTCTTATGAGCGCTCTGCAAAAGCTTGGGCTGACGGAAAATTTAAAGAAGAAGTAATTTCAGTTGAAGTTCCACAGCGTCGTGGTGAACCTGTCATTGTTTCTGAAGACGAAGAATACAAAAACGTGAAGATGGACAAAATATCTTCTTTGCGTCCAGCATTTACTAAAGATGGAACTGTTACTGCCGCAAACGCATCAACAATCAACGATGGTGCAGGCGCAATGGTTTTGATGAGTGAAACAAAAGCAAAAGAATTGGGACTAACCCCATTGGCTTATATTAAAAGCTATGCCGATGCCGCACAGGAGCCAAAATGGTTTACCACAGCTCCATCAAAAGCACTTCCGAAAGCGATTGCAAAAGCAGGAATTAACATCAAAGATGTGGATTATTTTGAATTCAACGAGGCTTTTTCTGTTGTGGGTCTTGCCAATATGAAAATTTTAGGATTGAACGACAGCAACGTTAACGTGAACGGTGGTGCCGTTTCCTTAGGGCATCCTCTTGGATGCAGCGGTGTTCGTATTTTAATTACACTTCTGAATGTTTTAAAACAAAATGATGCCAAAATTGGTGCTGCAGCAATTTGCAATGGTGGTGGTGGCGCATCTGCAATGGTTATTGAAAGAATCTAAGCATCCGTAAATTTTCAATAAATCTCTGAATGGATTACGGTATCTGCAATTTAAGTATTGTCCCACTTCGAGCCGAGGCTTCCGATGTGAGCGAAATGGTAACGCAGGTGCTTTATGGCGAACATTTCAAAATACTCGAAACCCGAAAAAAATGGAGCCGTATCCGTCTGGCCTTTGATAATTATGAAGGTTGGATTGACAATAAACAATTTTTTAAGATTTCAGAGGAAGATTATGCAAGTTTTGAAAAGAACGAACTAAGCCTTTCCTCAGATTTGGTAGATTTTGTAACTTCTTCTGAAAATCAACTTTTTTCCATTTGCTTGGGGAGCAACATTTCATCCTCTAAATTTTTAAACCATTTTTTTGAGGGGAAGTTTATTTCTGGTGTTCTTCCAAAGGAACATTTAATTGAAACCGCCCTACTCTACTTAAACACTCCTTATTTATGGGGAGGGAAAACTCCTTTTGGGATTGATTGTAGTGGTTTTACTCAAATGGTTTATAAATTAAACGGATATAAATTGTTGCGGGATGCAAGCCAACAAGCTAGCCAAGGCGAAGCGCTGAGCTTTATTGAAGAAAGTGAGCCTGGTGATTTGGCATTTTTTGATAATGATGAAGGGAAAATTACACACGTCGGCATTATAATGAACGATAATTACATAATCCACGCCCACGGAAAAGTGCGCATTGACAGACTGGACCACAGTGGTATTTTTAATTATGAAATGCGGAACCACACCCATAAACTCCGAGTAATAAAAAGAATCATATAAAACAAAACCCCTGAAATTTCAGGGGTTTTGTTTTACCTATTTTAATAATTACATCTCTTATCCTTGCTTTTCTAAAGTTTCAAGCTTTGCTTTCATTTCTTTATATTTTGCATCGTCGGCAAGCTGTCCATAAATATTCATTAAAGTTCTAACAACATCTGGATTATTAGGGTTTAGCTTTAATGCTTTTTCCAAATATGGCATGGTTTCTTGATAGATACCTCTGCGCTGTTCTTTTAATTGATCATATTTTTTATTATCGGCAGATGAATTTCCCAAACTATTCATTTCCTCAACCAATTTGTCTTCCCCAGAAAGTTTCAAAACCGCAATATTTATAAGTGCAGCTTCGTAATCTGGCTTTAACTCTAAGGCTTTTTCGTAATATCCAATAGCCTTTTCATTATTTCCAATTTCAGCACTACCAACACCTAGGTTAAAGTAGATTTCAGGATTTTCTGGATCAGATTCCACAATCTTATTCATCAGATCATTATATCTTTCAACATTGCCCATTTTGTAGCTCATATCGGCATCAGCTCTCATAAGATATACATCAGTCGGGTTTTCGGCACGGGCTGCTGTCATAAGTGCGGTGGCTTTTTCATTATCACCGTTTTGAATATAAATAAGTGTCATGTTACGAAGTATCTCGCCTTTTTTAGATTCAGTAACACGTTTTTCAGGCTTAATGTATTGGCCTGTTTTTACAGCAATATTTCTCAAATTCTCATTCTCAAAAGACTCTACTTCACCTGTTTCTTTATCAGTGGCAACAAATTCTTCTGTTTCACCTGTATAGCCTTCATCCAATAGCATTTGATAATACTTTAGGGCAGTGTCATAATCATTGCCATTAACGGCGTTTCCAGCAGCAAAATATAAATCCGAAGGATCTTTACTCACTGTGTAACTAGTGTATAATTTATCTGTGGCCATTTTATACTGACCGGAATTTTGATCTTTTATGGCTCCATTAATCAAAGCAGCACGGAGATTCTGCATAGGAACGGACAACTGCGCATCCATTTTTGAATCAATTTCGAGTGCTTTGCTAAACGCATCAGCGGCTCCTTTTAATTTGTTGTAATCAGATCCGCCAGAGCCCAATAATGCTTCGCCTTTTGCTGCGTAATATTGAGCTTTTAAGCTATTGTCGGCTGCGCCGAGCATGGGTTCTGCCTCGCCTAAATAGGTTAAAGCCTCACTGTATTCGCTGGATTTAATGGCCTTTTCAGCTTTTTTTATTTCCTTTTTTTGTCCAAATGAAATAGCAGATACAAAAGCCAGTCCTGTTATTAAAATTCGTGTTTTCATGTGTTAAAGTTTATTCGTTATTTTCGGTTTGAGTTTCATTATTATCAAGAGTAGTGCCATCATTGTTTTCGTCTGTCATTTCTATAACATCTTCATCTTCATCTTTCATTGCTTTGGCAACTGCAGCAATGGCGTCGTCCTCTCTTACTTTAATCAAGCGTACTCCTTGTGTTGCGCGCCCCATAACACGAAGATCCGACACTGCCATTCTGATGGCAATTCCAGATTTGTTTATGATCATCAAATCATCATCATCGGTTACGTTTTTAATGGACACTAATTTACCGGTTTTTTCGGTAATGTTAATGGTTTTTACGCCTTTTCCACCTCGGTTAGTAATTCGATAATCTTCAATAGACGAACGTTTTCCATAACCGTTTTCAGATACAACAAGTATGTCCGAATCATTTTCATTCACAGCAATCATCCCTATAACCTCGTCGTTTTTATCCCCAAGTCTAATACCACGAACACCGGAAGCATTTCTACCCATCGATCTCGTTTTTTCCTCTTCAAACCGAATGGCTTTACCCGAGCGCACTGCTAACATTACTTGACTATTGCCCGTTGTTAGTTTTGCTTCAAGTAGTTCATCATCTTCACGAATTGTGATAGCATTAATACCGTTTGTTCTCGGTCTAGAATATTGCTCTAACGGAGTTTTCTTCACTTGGCCTTTTTTAGTGGCCATAATTACAAAATGACTGTTTATGTAATCCTCGTCCTTTAAGTCCTGGGTACAGATGAAAGCTTTCACTTTATCATCTGGTTCAATATTTATCAAATTCTGTATCGCTCTTCCTTTTGAAGTTCTTGTTCCCTCAGGAATTTCGAAAACACGCATCCAGAAACATTTTCCTTTTTGGGTGAAAAACAACATGTATTGGTGATTGGTTCCCACAAAAAGATGCTCCAAGAAATCTTCATTCCGTGTGGCCGAAGCTTTTTGGCCCACTCCACCCCTATGTTGTGTTTTATATTCTGAAAGCGAAGTACGTTTAATGTAACCTGCGTGTGATATAGTTAGTACCACTTGTTCATCTGCAATCAAATCTGTAATACTAACATCGCCACCAGCATACTCAATAGTTGAGCGGCGCTCATCTCCATATTTTGTGCGGATTTCCTCAAGCTCTTCTTTAATAATCTGCATTCTGCGCTCTTTGCTTGCTAGGATTTCTTTGTAGTCGCCAATGGTTTTCATCAACTCATCATACTCATTTCTAAGTTTATCCTGCTCTAGGCCTGTCAACTGACGCAAGCGCATTTCAACAATGGCCTTCGCTTGGATTTCTGTGAGTTTGAAAGATTCCATCAATTTCTCCCTTGCCTCATCAGCGTTGGAAGAAGCGCGGATTAACCTAATTACTTCATCAATATTATCTGAAGCAATAATTAAACCTTCCAATATATGTGCGCGTTCCTCAGCTTTGCGAAGCAAATATTGGGTACGTCGAACGACAACTTCGTGACGGTGTTCCACAAAATAATGGATCAATTCCTTCAAATTTAACATTTGAGGTCTTCCTTTTACCAACGCAATATTATTTACGCTGAAACTGGACTGAAGTGCTGTAAATTTATATAAGGTGTTTAAGACAATGTTAGGAACGGCGTCACGTTTTAGAATATAAACGATACGCATACCATTTCTATCACTTTCATCGCGAATGTTTGAAATGCCTTCAATTTTTTTATCGTTTACCATATCAGCGGTCTTTTTAATCATGTCCGCTTTGTTAACTTGATATGGAATTTCTGTAACAATTATACACTCCCGTCCTTGTACTTCCTCAATACTTGCTTTGGCGCGCATAACGACACGGCCACGCCCCGTGTGAAAAGCTTCACGAACACCTTCGTATCCATAAATAATTCCACCAGTTGGAAAATCCGGTGCTTTAATGTGTTGCATCAAACCATCAATATCGATATCATTGTCATCGATATAAGCTATGGTTCCATTTATAACCTCAGTAAGGTTGTGTGGAGGCATATTCGTTGCCATTCCTACTGCAATACCAGAAGCTCCATTGATTAAAAGCCCTGGCACACGAGTTGGAAGAACGGTTGGTTCCTTTAAAGTATCATCAAAATTGAGTTGGTGGTCAACAGTTTCTTTATCAATATCTGCAAGCATATCTTCAGATATCTTTTGCATTCTTGCCTCAGTATAACGCATTGCCGCTGGACTGTCACCATCAACAGAACCAAAGTTACCTTGTCCATCAACAAGTAAGTAACGCAAACTCCATTCCTGGGCCATACGCACCATAGCATCGTAAACAGAGGTATCACCGTGTGGGTGATATTTACCAAGAACCTCTCCCACAATTCTCGCAGATTTTTTATGAGCGCCCGTTGCTCTAATGCCCAGTTCGTGCATTCCGAACAAAACTCTTCTGTGTACTGGTTTCATTCCGTCGCGAACATCTGGCAGCGCACGTGACACTATGACCGACATCGAATAATCGATGTAGGCAGACTTCATTTCATCTTCAATGTTTATAGGGATTATTTTCTCACCTTCAGCCATAAAAAATAGGTTTATTTATCATTGTTAATCTAATGGAGCAAGATACATTTTTTCGTAGGTTTAACAGGGGTTTTTGCCATTCGTTATTCACGAATTTATTAACAAATTTAGGGGTTAAAATCGTTAATAAGTATCCTTAATTATTCTTTGATTTACACTATATATTTTGTCCTTTTACTAAAATGATCTAAAAGAGGAACAGTTTTTGTCCTATTTTGGTTAATTTAGTACTTATATAGAAGAAGGATTTTAAAATATGGATGATAATTTTTCCCCAAGAGTAAAAGATGTAATTGCATATAGCAAAGAAGAAGCCCTACGCCTAGGTCATGATTTTATTGGAACTGAGCACTTAATGCTTGGCCTTTTAAGAGACGGTAATGGCAAAGCGGTAACAATATTGAACGCACTTGCAATCGACCTAAATCATTTAAGAAGAAAGGTTGAAATTTTAAGCCCTGCAAATCCGGGCGTTACTACAAACACAAACGATAAAAAGAACCTTCACCTAACCCGTCAGGCAGAGCGTGCTCTAAAGACTACATTTTTGGAAGCGAAGTTATTTCAAAGTAACTCTATTAACACTGCACATTTACTTTTATGCATACTTCGAAATGAAAATGACCCCACTACAAAATTATTGAACAAAATGAAAGTGGATTATGACGTGGTGAAAGACCAATTTAAACTTATGATTACAAACGACGACGATTATATTGACACCCCAAGTGCGGAATCATTTCCAAATGATGACGATACTTCTGCGGAAGATGCCGGTAAGGAAAACTTATTTTCTGGTACTGCTTCAAAAACGAACAAAAAATCTAAAACGCCCGTTTTAGATAATTTCGGAAGAGATTTAACAGCTCTTGCCGAGGAAGGAAAATTAGATCCAGTTGTAGGTCGTGAAAGCGAAATACAGCGTGTTTCACAAATATTAAGCAGAAGGAAGAAAAACAACCCATTACTCATTGGAGAACCTGGAGTTGGTAAATCTGCCATTGCTGAAGGTTTGGCCTTGCGAATAATTCAGAGAAAAGTTTCACGTATTCTTTATGATAAAAGAGTCGTGACCTTGGACTTAGCGAGTCTTGTTGCTGGAACCAAATATCGCGGTCAATTTGAGGAACGCATGAAAGCTGTGATGAACGAACTTGAAAAGAATGACGACATTATTCTTTTTATTGATGAAATACACACTATTGTGGGTGCTGGAGGCGCTACTGGCTCCTTAGATGCATCAAATATGTTCAAGCCTGCATTGGCAAGGGGCGAAATTCAATGTATTGGCGCCACAACCTTGGATGAGTATCGCCAATATATAGAAAAAGATGGTGCATTGGAAAGACGCTTCCAAAAGGTATTGGTTGAACCTACTACTGTGGAGGAAACAATTGAAATACTGACCAACATTAAAGACAAATACGAAGCACACCACAATGTTATTTATACAGATGAAGCAATAAAAGCTTGTGTAACGCTTACCAATAGATATATGACCGAACGCTTCCTTCCAGACAAAGCTATTGATGCTTTAGATGAAGCAGGCTCTCGTGTACACATAACAAACATTCACGTTCCAGATAAAATTTTGGAAATTGAAAAGCAATTGGAAGAAGTTCGTGAGCTCAAAAATACAGTTGTAAAAAAACAGAAATACGAAGAAGCCGCAAAGCTTCGCGATGATGAAAAGAATCTTGAAAAAGAGCTTGCCACCGAACAAGAAAAATGGGAAGCAGATTCAAAACTCCATAAAGAAACCGTTTCCGATGAAAATGTTGCCGAAGTGGTTTCAATGATGACTGGTATTCCCGTAAATAGAATTGCACAAACCGAAAGCACCAAACTTGCCGCCTTACCCGATCGAATCAAGGGTAAAGTAATTGGTCAGGACGAGGCGGTTGCCAAAGTAGTGAAGGCCATTCAACGAAATCGCGCAGGGTTGAAAGATCCAAACAAACCAATAGGTTCGTTTATTTTCTTAGGGCAAACTGGGGTAGGTAAAACTCAACTTGCTAAAGTTTTGGCGCGCGAGCTTTTTGATTCAGACAATGCTTTAATACGCATTGATATGAGTGAGTATATGGAGAAATTCGCTATTTCTCGCTTAGTTGGTGCACCTCCAGGATATGTAGGCTATGAAGAAGGCGGCCAATTGACCGAAAAAATTAGAAGAAAACCATATGCTGTTGTTCTTTTGGACGAGATTGAAAAAGCACATCCAGATGTTTTCAATATGTTGCTACAAGTCTTGGATGATGGGTATTTAACTGATAGCTTAGGAAGAAAGATTGATTTTAGAAATACAATCATTATTATGACCTCCAATATCGGTGCACGCCAAATAAAAGACTTTGGCCAAGGTGTTGGCTTTGGAACAGCTGCTAAAAAAAGCCAAGAAGAATCGCATACCAAAAGTGTTATTGAAAATGCTCTAAAGAAAACTTTTGCACCAGAATTTTTGAATCGTATTGACGATGTTATGGTTTTCAATTCTCTTGAAAGAGAAGATATCCACAAAATTATCGATATTGAATTGGACAAATTGTTTCTTCGTATTGCAGATTTGGGTTACGAGCTTAAGCTTACTGAAAAAGCAAAAGATTATATTGCCGATAAAGGTTTTGACAAACAATATGGTGCAAGACCTTTAAATAGAGCTATTCAGAAATATATTGAAGATGCTTTGGCAGAAGAAATAATCAATAGTAGCTTGCATGAAGGTGATACAATAACAATGGACCTTGATGAAAAAAAGAACGAGCTCACTATAAAAATTAAAAAACAGAAAAAAAAGACTGAATCATAATTTTTAATTTGAAGTATAAAAAATCCCTAAGAATATCTTAGGGATTTTTTTTTAATACTACATATTTTAAATTTTATTAACCATTTTTTTCATTAAAACATTAAAAACCCGTAAATTACTAATGAAAACTTCAACCAATGGATATATGATACAAACATTGCATTATGAATTTGGGGAAATCAGGGTTTTTAAAAATTTTGTGGTGGTGGTAATGAATGAGGGTATTACAGTTAAACCTGAATACAATGATGACTTGATTGCCATTTCAGAAAAATACTTTAAGCAAAGACCATTTGGATATATTACCTATCGTAAAAATAGTTATGCTGTAAATCCAATGATCTATATAAGAACTTCGGAGATTGAAAACCTAATTGCTTTTGCTGTCGTTTCTACGGGTGGCTTAAAGACAGCCAATTTAGAATTGGAAAAAAGGTTTTTAAAAAAACCTTTTAAACATTTTAATAATTTGGACGATGCAAAAGATTGGGTCAATGAATTGATTAAAAATATGCCTCCTAAATCTTGATAAGTAAATTATTTTATAATTTTAAAAAACTTCTTTGTGTATCCAAAACCATTAGCCAATAGAATATACAGGCCATTTTCATAAGTTGATATATCAATATTTATCGATTTATTACCATTATTTGTTATTACTTCTACTTTTTTTCCATAAAGATCAAAGACCGTTACTTTTTTTACATCTTGACAATTGCTCAAAATGAAATTGTTGCTATTAGCTCGTTTTGAGACAATAATATTGTCTAAACTATTTTCTTTAATTCCTAACACAATAGGCATACAATCATTAATGGAATCAAGGTTCGTGTAAAAAGGCTCGGTGTTTTTAAAAAAACAGCTTAAATGCCCTGCACTATTTATGTCTGGATGACCTCCAGGAGCATTTATTAATGAAAGAGACCCCACCCCCTCAATCCAAACTGCGTTTTCTGTACTTGTAGTATTACCAGCTGTAGGTGAAAAGTAAAAATGTTTATACTCATTACCATCTACTAATGGTTTTTCAACAATAGAATCAAGTAAAAAGGGACCGCCTTCTTGAGGAAAAGGACTAATAGGGTTATTCATATTAAAAATATCTCCTTCGTTTAGTGAAAAATCATACAATAAAAACTCCTGATTAAAGCCTGGTGAAACAATATTTAAATAAACTTTCTTACTTGCTATCTCCTCACGAATTAAAAAAGTCCGCGAAATGTAATGATAACCATCCAAAATTTTATAATTTTTTCCATCCACTATAGTATCCCCATTTGTATAGTATATATCTGTAAGACATCCAAAGTAACAAGAGGTAAAATGCCATTCATTAACATTGTCAAGCAAAGGCTTGTAGTTTTGCGAAAAAACTGAAATTCCAAAAAAGAAAAAAAATGAAATCAATAATAGTTTTTTCATAAAGTATATGTGTTTAATACCGAAATTTACCCAAATAATATATCAGAGTCAACATCCAAAGATTGCAAAAAAGCAACACTTGCATGAATATCATCTGCTAATAATCTGTCGTTTTCTATAAATGGTACAACTGAACGATAAGGTTTCAAAAATGATTCAACAAAAGGTGAAGACTTTTTTGGACTTCTGAAGCTTAGTGCTTGGGAAGCATTCATTAGTTCAATAGCAAGTATTGTTTCAATATTTTCAATAACGCGCAAACATTTTGTAGCACCATTGGCCCCCATACTCACGTGGTCTTCCTGTCCATTTGATGAAACTATAGAATCTACTGAAGCAGGAGAAGCCAATTGTTTGTTTTGGCTAACTATACTGGCCGCAGTGTATTGTGGAATCATAAACCCACTGTTTAAACCCGGGTTGTTTACTAAAAAAGCTGGGAGATCTCGAAGTCCAGAAACCAATTGGTATGTTCTTCGCTCCGAAATACTACCAAGTTCTGCCATGGCAATTGCTAGATAATCCAATGCTAGCGCCAGCGGTTGCCCATGAAAATTCCCACCAGAAATAATTATATCCTCGTTCACAAAAATATTCGGATTGTCGGTTACCGAGTTTATTTCAGTTTTAAAAGTTTTATGCACAAAATGCAATGTATCCTTTGTAGCTCCGTGAACCTGTGGAATACAACGAAAAGAATATGGGTCTTGTACACTTTTCTTTTCAGAAAGGCCCAATTCGCTTCCTTCCAAAAATTCCAAAATCTGTTCTGCAGTTTTAACTTGTCCTCTATGCGGACGAACCAAATGCACTAAGGCATTGTAAGGACTCATGTTACAATCAAAGGAATCTATGGAAACTGCACTAATTAAATCTGCTAAATAAGAGAGTTTGTAGCTTTTTAATAGGCAGTACACACCATATGCACTCATAAACTGGGTTCCGTTCAACAAAGCCAAACCTTCTTTCGCTTGCAAAGTAATGGGTTCCCAATTAAATCTTTCCCAGATTTTTACACACGAACCACGCTCGCCGCCATAAC
>CAKZLK010000056.1 GCA_937125455.1 uncultured Aequorivita sp. | reverse complement strand
CCTGACAAGAAAATGAGTAGAATAAAATTTATGTTGAAGAATGTAAATCTTTTTGATAAGTCGCATTGGTCAAAAATGAATGATTTTTTTGTTGAACAGCTGCCAAACTTTGAAAAAGCTTTTCAAGATGAAATATCAAAATTGTAGTGAATGAGTCAATTTTCATTTAGTAATTCAGGAATAGAGGCATTATTCTTATCTGCCGAAAAGCTCTTGTTCAATAAGTCGAATCTAATACCGATTAAGTACGATAATTTTGATGTTTCAACATTTGATAAATTGAATAAGTCTCTGCTTCAAACCATTTCAAAAAAACCAATTGTCTATTGCATATGGGTTAAGGCGAATAGTAATGAGTATAAAGCGATGTACATTGGTCACGCCAAAGAAACCATTTCAAGACAGCGAATTCGATGTCATCTAACAAAAAAGAATAAAAGAACGGGGGCGAAATTAGATAATGTTAAGGAGTGTTTGTCAAGAAAAGAAACAATTGCGCTAAGTTATCTAATTATCGAGCCGAGTTACATGAGGAAGCCTTTAGAAGAATGGTTGATTATAAAAAACAAAGAGCAACTTGTTTGGAATAGAAATATTTAGGATTAAAAATGTAAATAAAATTGGAGCTATCCACAAGTAAAATTAACGGTACAAACACAGTTCTTAACTATGATTTATTTTATAGTCAATTAAGAGAACAGCTTAGCCCTACATGTAAAAAAGCAGAAGTAATTATATTAAATAATTTTCCTGTTGCTGTTTCTTCTCAAGGAACAATAGACTTTATAATTCTCTTAAATATTCCGCGATTGGATAAAAGTTGGTATCGCATTGAAAAGGATGATGAAAGAATTTATGTTAAAAATCAAATTATTGCTGTATCGATTGTTGATGATTACAATAATGCGGATAAAAAAACTACTGAGGATGAAAGTGATTTTAAAGATGACCACTTAGATTTTCAAGATAGCTTAAGCAAAATGAAATGGGGTTTGACCAATTATTTGGCTAGTAACTGCATGATGACAAGGCAGTATATTACAATTCACCCACTAGTTTGGGTAAGAAATTCGAATAAGGTTATTGCCAAGAAAAATATGGTCTTTGCAAGTGAACTGACATATGATTTAATTGAAAAAGCAATTGAAAACCAAGAAAACATTTTAATCTACGGCGATTACGATGTAGATGGAACGACAAGCGTTGCACTGCTTTCTTCCTATTTAAAAAGTTACTATCCAAATATCTCAACCTACATACCTGACAGATATGACGAAGGCTACGGCATTTCATACAAAGGAATTGACTACGCTGAGGACAATGGTTTTTCACTAATTATCGCGTTGGATTGTGGCATAAAAGCCATTGACAAAGTTTCCTACGCTTCCGAAAAAAAAATAGATTTCATAATCTGCGATCACCACCGCCCAGGGAAGGAAATACCAAAAGCTATTGCAGTACTCGACCCAAAACGGGAAGATTGTGAATATCCGTACAAAGAACTTTGCGGATGTGGCGTTGGTTTTAAACTTATTCAAGCTTTATCTGAAAAAAGAGGGTTGCAGATTGAAGACTTATTGCTTTACTTAGATCTGGTTGCCACAGCAATTGCAGCAGATATCGTTCCAATCACAGGCGAAAATAGAATACTTGCGCATTACGGATTGAAAGTGATTAACAGCAATCCGCGGACGGGAATTCAGGCAATTTTAAAACAAGTGAAAAAAGAAACCCTTACCATTACCGATGTGGTTTTTATCATTGCCCCACGAATCAATGCAGCAGGAAGAATGAAACACGGAAACCATGCCGTTACCTTGCTCACCGAAACCGATTTTGAAAAAGCTGAAATATTCGCCGCTGAAATTGAAAGCTTCAACACAGACCGCAGAGAAGCAGACAAACAAATTACGGAAGAAGCCCTTCAGCAAATAATTCAAAATAAAGAGGAAGAACGAAAGACCACGGTGGTTTATCAAGAAAACTGGCACAAAGGTGTTATCGGCATCGTGGCTTCCCGATTAACCGAAACCTATTATCGCCCAACTTTGGTGTTTACAAAAAGTGGTGAAAAGCTCGCTGCATCCGCCCGTTCCGTAAAAGGATTTGATGTTTACAACGCTTTGGAAAGTTGTTCGGAGCATATTGAACAATTCGGTGGCCATATGTATGCGGCGGGTTTGACTCTGTTGGAAAAAGATTTCGAAAACTTCAAAAATGAATTTGAACGTGTGGTCTCCGAGACCATTGATCCGCATTTGCTTACACCTGAAATTAGAATAGATGCTGAAATTGATTTAAATGAAATTACCCCTAAATTCTTCAGAATTCTAAAACAATTTGCACCCTTCGGTCCTGGAAATATGACTCCAACTTTTATGACACAAAACCTAAAAGATACTGGCTGGGGAAAATGTGTTGGAGAAGATAAAACGCACCTGCGCGTTGTGGTGAAGCAAGGAAATTCCAATCAATTTACAGGAATTGGTTTCAGTATGGCTGAAAAAAGTGATATTGCTTGCAGCGGAAAACCCTTTAAAGCAGCATATTGCATTGATGAAAATGAATGGCAAGGAAATGTGAGCTTACAGCTTCGTTTGAAAGATATTATGGAGTAAATGTTTTGAGTTCAAACTTTTCCCCATCAAAAACGCCGAAGGTATAATGGTTTATCCAATCGCCAAGATTATAATATTTCGAGTTTTCACCTACTTTAATTTCCATTGGTAAATGACGATGGCCAAAGATAAAATAATCAAAATGCTTGTTTTCCAGCTTTCGTTTTGAATATTGTGCCAGCCATTCATTTTCCTCACCCAAAAATTTTTTGTCTTCATCACCAGAAATCAATTTGTTTTTTACCGAAAGGTGCTGTGCTATTCGCATGCCAATATCTGGATGCAACCACCGGAATAGCCATTTAAAAAAAGGATTAGTAAAAACTTTCTTCATCCGTTTGTAACCTTTATCACCTGGACCCTTTCCATCGCCATGGCCGATTAAGAAGTGCTTATTGTTGAATACAAACTCTTTTGGTTCGTGATTTACAGGAATGTTTAATTCCTTTTCAAAATAATCGTGCATCCACAAATCGTGGTTTCCCACAAAAAAATGTATTTGAATACCACTATCACGAAGTTCAGCCAATTTGCCTAAAACACGTATAAAGCCTTTTGGCACAACGGTTCGGTATTCAAACCAAAAATCGAAAAGGTCGCCGAGCAGAAAAATCATTTCGGCATCGTGTTTAATGCTGTCCAGCCATTTCACAAAAATCTTTTCGCGCGGCAAGCTTTCGGCCTGAGTGGGCGCACCAAGATGGTTGTCGCTTGAAAAATATATTTTTTTGCCCTGTGGAATTTGCATATTCAAAGATAAAGAAGAGATTCGGTTTAATTATCCGCAGCAAACCACTCTGCGTAACTACTGTCGGTTTCCTGCAATTTTAGGGAGTGAAGTTGAATATTTTTTGGCAAACGGTTTTTTATTTTTTCAGAAAAATCTATCACCATCATTTCGCTGGTGGGTTGATAATCTACCAAAAGCACACTGTGGCCGCGATCGCTTAGTTCTTTTGCCAATTCAACATGTGGCGTGTTTTTGTTGAAAACGGTGGAATGGTCAAAAACATCTACAATTTCTTCCTTTACGATTTTTTTAAGGTCGCCAAAATCAATCACCATCCCAAATTTTACGTTTTTATTATCTTCAATTGGAGCACCAATTACGGTTACAGAAAGCTTGTAACTGTGCCCATGAACATTTCTACATTTACCGTCATAGCCATAAAGGGCGTGGCCGGTTTCAAAAGAAAAAATTTTGGTAATTCGTATTACTTGCATTGCTTTACTTTAGGCTTCAAAGATACTGTTTTTGAAAGGAAAATTATTTTCTAAAAACCTATAGATTTCTAGCCTATATTTGCCCACTTTTTTAAAGAGAAAAAAATGACCGAAGAACTTTTTGAACAACTTGAATTTATTGAAAATCCGTTGTTTGAAACTATTATTGACAACTTACTTCAACAGCAGTACAGCATTGTGAATGACTTTTTTTCTTCAGAAGAAGTGGACATTTTACGCAATTCCTTGCTTGCAAAATATGAAGCAGACCGATTCAAGAAATCGGCAATCGGCAACCGTACCAACGAAGAAATTGACAAAACGATACGCGGTGATTTTATTCTTTGGATGGATGAAAAGAATGCCAATGAAGCCGAACTGCTTTTCTTCAAAAAAATAAATGAGCTTGTAAATTATTTAAATAAAACCTGCTTTCTAGGAATTCTTCATAAAGAGTTTCACTACGCCGTTTATCCCACGGGCACTTTTTACAAGCGTCATTTAGACACTTTTCAAAATGACGATCGCCGAAAACTTTCCATTGTTTGCTATTTGAATGAAGATAATTGGCTTCGCGAAAATGGCGGTGAATTAACCATTTATACTGAAAAAGAGGCGTTGGATATTTTACCGCTACCCGGACGTGTAGTTATTTTTGAGAGCCAGATTTTGGAACACGAAGTGAAAGTTGTGAAAGCCTCAGAACGATTGAGCATTACAGGCTGGCTAAAAACGCGTTGATTATTTCTTTTTAATTTTATTGTAAACAACAACGGCAATCACCAAAATAGCCAGTAACAAAAAAAGACCAGGACCGCCGATAAATTTAAGAATATCCATTACTTACGATTTTTAGTAAATGTATTTAATTTTCTATCAGCGGAATGTATTTTCTTCGAAATTTAATCAGCAGCGCAAAGGCTCTGTAAGCCACCCAAACAATAAGCGCAACCCAAATTCCAATCAGACCCCAATGCATGTATTTTGAAAAATAAAGCACGGGTATAAACCCAAAAATAGTTGCGCCCAAAAGGACGTTTCGCAAGAAACTCATTTCGCCTAAACCTTTAAAAATGGAATCTAGCGTAAAAGCTAAGGCATTAAACGGCAAACAAATAAGCACCATGAAAAACATACCATAGAAGATAGAAAGTACTTTTTCATCTTTGTTGAAAAGAAGTCCCAGCGGTTCATAAAATATCAAACCTATCATAACCAGCAATGCGGCGACGCCCAAATTATAGAGATTTACTTTTTTTGTGAGTTTCCAAAGTGAGCCGTAGTTGCGTTCCCCTAGAAGTTTGCCTCCGAGAATATTTCCGGCAGCTCCAAAGCCATCAATAAAAAAAGCAGTGAAAATCCAAATGTTGAAGGCGATAGTATGTGCAGCAATATATTCCTTCCCCAAATCGGCAGCTTCACGAGTGGCCAAGATTAACGCGGTATTCAATGCCACAGAACGCAAAAACAGATTGAAACTCATATTGACCAATCGTTTAATTTCAGGATGCAAAGGGAATTTCAATTTTAAAGAAATATCGGTTTTCTTCAAAAGAAAAAATAAAGCAATCAATGCCATTACAGCTTGCGAAATAAGGCTTGCCCATGCTGCCCCTTTTATTCCCAATGGGAAAATATAGCCATCAATGCCATAAACCAAAGCAAAATCCAGCCCAATGTTTAATCCTGCGCCAATAGCCGCAATAATCATCGGCCAAAATGTATTTTGGAGTCCTCGGAACAACCCAAAAACTGCAAAAGTGAAAAGCGTGAGTGGAAAACCCCAAACACGAATGTTGTAGTAATCAATGCTCAAGGAAAGTACCATCCCATCGGCATTAAGCAATTTGAAGATTTCTTCAACAAAAAAATAGGTAGAAAACAATACGATTATGCTGAGTGCAATATTGAAATAAATGGCCTGTGCGGGAAAATTTTGCAAGTCTTTGAGTTTTCCAGCACCTAAGTTCTGCGATACGATTGCTGTAATGGCGCTCCGAGTCTGGGCCAAAATCCAAATCAAAGCAGAAAGAAACGATCCTACAATCCCCACTGCTGCAAGTGATTCAATTCCAAATTCCTTTATGTTTCCAACAACAGCGGCGTCGGTTGCAGATAATACTGGTTCTGCAATTCCTGAAATAATTGCTGGAATGGCAAGTTGCTGGATTCGTTTGAATGAGATGTCGGTTTGTAGCATTTTGGAAAAAACAAAACTACGTAAAAGTCAAAAGTCAGTGGATTAGTTTGTCTTTAAATATTTAAATTTATTTGAAATGTTAAAGAAGTGTGGCTTGAATGGTTTTAAAAGTTAATTTTGTAT
Organism: uncultured Aequorivita sp.; assembly: GCA_937125455.1. Classification (GTDB taxonomy): domain Bacteria; phylum Bacteroidota; class Bacteroidia; order Flavobacteriales; family Flavobacteriaceae; genus Aequorivita. Next base: position 32,532 of record CAKZLK010000056.1, on the reverse strand, counting down.
TCAATCAAAGAAGAAGTTTTAGACTATGAAAAATATTTTGGTTCCCATTGGGTCTTCAGAAAATTCAATAAGTAATCTTCAATATGCCATTGATTTGGCAAAAGAGATAAATGCCAATGTGTATGTGGTTTCTGTTTTTAAGGAGCTTTCAAAAGTAGGTGGGCTTTCAAAAGTTAATACCATTTTAAAGGAAGAATCTGAAAACCGTTTGGATAAAGTGCTTTCCCTTGTAGATAAAAAAGGAGTTAAAGTTATTGCACATCCTATAAAAGGTGAAATTTTAGACGGAATTAGCCGTATAAGTAAACAGGTACCGATAGATTTAATGGTATTAGCACCAAGAAGCAATTCTATTAAAGAAGAGGTTTATCTTGGAAAAACTTCAGGTAAATTATTAAAACAAACGAATATTCCCATTTTGGTGGTTCCAGAGAAAGCAAAATTTCAAGCGCCAAAAACAATGTTGATGGCATTTAAAAATGGAACTTTTGAAAAAGACGAATTGCTGGAAGTATTGCGTAAATTCAAACAAAGTTTTGGTACTGAGGTTCATGTGCTTCACGTTGAAACCCCAGAAACCACAGAAGAAATGAAAAAAGTGACTGAAAATTTAAAAGCATTGCAAACTTCGTACACACAGGTTCAAGCTGCTTCTACTTTTCAAGGGGTAATTGAGTATTTTCAGCAATATAACCCAGATATGCTTTGTGTAATAAGAAGAAAGCGCGGTTTCTTTAAAAAGCTTTGGGAAAAGAACGAAATCCTAAAAAAAGAATTTTATACCAGTAAGCCTTTATTGGTTTTACCGGTACAGGAATAAAAAAAACCACCGTTTTCACGGTGGTTTTTTTGTGGAGAATATCGGAGTCGAACCGATGACCTCTTGCATGCCATGCAAGCGCTCTAGCCAGCTGAGCTAATCCCCCAATTGCTGATTAGGATGCCAAAAATAGTAAATATTTCAATACAAGCTTCATTTTAAAAAATCTATTGTTTTTTGAACAACATTTTTTAACGCCTGCGGCAAGCTGTTTTCATCCCACGGATGTTTTGCGTTGAAAACGTGATCTGCTTCGTCAATAATTTCTAAATAGCTTTGTGGATTCCAAGAATGAATTGCCTTTGCTTCTTTTAATGAAACAGTTGGATCATCACTGCCGTGAACAATAAGTTGTGGAATTTTTAAATTCTTAACAGCGCGATTGATTGAAAAGCGTTTTTCGTTTTCTTTAAAATCTTTATAAAACTGAAAGTTGTGCGGAAGCATTTGTTTCGTCCTGCTGTTTTCAACGTGCGTAACACCTGTTTCTTTCCAAGACTTAAATTCATCTGTTGTCTCCTGAAATCTGGCCTTAAAATCACTTACACTGGCCCAAGTAGCTACTTTATTTATTCGTAGATCTTCTTCGGCTTTTATTAAAACAATTCCGCCACCACGACTATGGCCAATAAGGGAAATGCTTGAAATTTTATTTGGAATATTTTCGTTTCCGTTTTTAATTTCATTTATAATTCTTTCTAAATCATCCAACTCTAAACTGAAATTATTTTCGGCAAAGGCTTTCAAATCTGGAAAATCAATGGGTTGTTCCATCGTACCTCCATTGTGTGAAAAATTGAACTTCAAGAAACAAAAACCTGCCTCTGCAAAAAACTCGGCTACCAAATGCCATGCGCCCCAATCCTTGAAGCCTTTATACCCATGGCAAAAAACTACAACGGGCAATGGTTTTGTAGCTTCTTTATAGTACACATCGTATAGAATTGGTTTTTTGCTTTTGGAAGTAAGGATTTGGTTTTTTCTAATAATCATCAGTCTATTTCTTTTTCAATAAATGGAATATTTGGATTACAAATTTCCAAAATAAGTTTCTTTAATTCAACTGCAAAAGTTTCCAAGGTATCATTCGTTATTTGCTGGTCTCTTTTACTGTAAGATGACGTTTTGGTTCCAAATTTTAGGAAACCACCTCCAAGGTTTTTGAAAGATATAATTCCTGCCTCTACATTATTTACAGGAATTTCTGCATTCATCATTAAAGCATACGTCAAAACCTGAAATGCCTTGCTGAATTTGTAATCCTGATTCAATTCTTCCCAATTAATTATTTCAACATCGCCTTGATTTACCAAGCCAGTTTTATAATCAATAATTCTGTATTGTCCATTGTATTCATCAACTCTATCAACCTTTCCATGAATTTTTACTGGAAAATCAAGTTCTGAAATTGGTATATTCAGAGTAAGATCTGTTTCAATTTTAATTACTTTAATCGTATTCCCTGCTTCAACCTCAAAAATTTCACGGTCAATAAAATTTGAAATATAACGCTTCGCTACTTCAAAAATAATGAGGTTTTTCCCCTTTGTAAAAGTGCCTCCCCTGAATGTCTTTTTAAATTGAAGGGTCACTTCATCTTGGATTTGGCGCTTCATTTTTACCAAATCTTCAACTGAAAGAACTGCACCTTCAAATGACTTATAAAAAACTTCCAACGTATCGTGAACGATGGTTCCCAAGGTATTTGCGGCAACGGTCTCCTCTACCTCTTCAAATTCATTCAACTTCAATATTTTCTGAAAATAAAAATCCAACGGATTGCGAATGTAACTTGTCAATGCCGAAGGCGAAAAGCCTTTTGCTGCAATCTCCTGTATGCGCTGCATAACCCCTTCTGTTTTTTCTATTCGTTTTAAAACTTGTGGCTTTATTTGAACTTTGGGCGAAAGAGTGCGTTTTTCAATAGTGTGATTTGGATAATTCTCAATTTCCAGTTGTCTAATGAAACGGCTTTTTTCACCTGTGTTTATTCCTTCGGAATGACTGTTATATAAAAGTGTAACTGTTTTGGCCCGGTGCAATAATCTGTAAAAATGATAGGTGTAAATAGCATCTTTTTCGATGTAAAGTGGAAGATTGAACTGCTGTTTTAAATCATAAGTAATAAATGAATTGTTCGATTTGCCAGAAGGGAAAATACCTTCATTTACAGAAGTAATAATTACGTTTTCAAAATCGAGCACTCGAGTTTCCAACACGCCCATTAATTGTAATCCCGTATAAGCATCACCTTCAAAATCGAGCGATGTGGATGCTGCCAATTCAGAAAAAAGCATCAACATACTTTTTATTGATTTGATGTATGGATATTTTTCATTAAGTGCCTCGATTTTTCCTATTACCGAAGTAAGTTGATGAATTACCAAAAGTTCCACTGAACTGGTTTTGGGCTTCATTTGAAGCGTATCAAGGATCTTTAAAACAGCATTTATAGCTGTTTTACTGTTGTCCTTCCAATCCTCAAAAAGAAGTTGAAGTATCTCATAATCCGGGGTTTCTAATAGTTCAACAAGATCAGTAGCAGAAATATGTGTAATATTTTCTTCAACTAATTTTTGCGAAATAGCCCGAGAACTTGGCACTAAACTGACCCCCAAAGGATGATTCAAAACAGAAAGAATATCTTTGTAATAAAGTGTTTCAGTACCGCGAAGATGAATGGAGAATAGCAACTCAAAAAAAACAACTGCGGGAAAGTTTTTTAATGAAACACCCATCGTAATATTCACATTTTTTAAATTGGAAGGAAGTGAATATAACAAGGGAACAAGTAAATTTTCATCTCCCAATACAATGGCCGTTTTGTTGATCTCTTCCTCCGAAAGTTTTGAAAGCAATTCGCCCACATATTTTGCCTGTCCCACATTTTTTTGGACCTCAACAAACTGAAAATGTTTTGGCTTTTCAAAATTGTCTGCAATAAATTTAGGCTGGTTATTTTTAAAATAATTCCATTCGTTTATATATTTTCTTATGAAAAGTGAAGCGCTATGTTTTACATCCTCAAAAAAACATTCGTCGGTATCCCAGTAAACTGATGTATTTCCCGTTTCGAGTAATTCTTGAATTATATGCTGCTCCGCGGTATTTAAGGCATTAAAACCAATAAAAATATGTGTTTTGTTCCCATTTGTATTGATGTAATATTCAAGATTGGAAACCGCTTCACGGTAAACCATACCTTGATAACCTATATTTTCCTGTAGCAAAAGGGATTGGATGTTTTCGTAAAAAGAGGGAAGGCTTTCCCAAAAGCGTAAATAATTATTGATAAGCTCAGTCTGCTCTTCATTTACACCCCACCTTTCAAGAGTTTTAATACTAGCTAGATAACTAAAAAATGGTTTGGGTTCAACCAAATAGCGATCTATCTCATTAAAGTCATTCAGCAATGTGTTTGCCCAAGTGGAATAGATTTCAAAATCGTCTTTTTCTACAATGCTGTTGGTTTGTGAATAAGCCTCATAACTTTTGAATAGTAACTCTGTATTATCCACTATTGAAAGATTGGAAAGTTCCTCAATAAATTCCTCGATACTTATTATTCGAGGTGCGAATTGTGTTTTTAAAGAATTCTTTCTCAACTCATTCATCAAAAATCCACCTGCTCTTTTACTTGGTAGAATGAGTGTGATTTCAGAAATATCTGAGAAGGTATTTTTTATATCGGCCAGGACTTCTTGAAGGAATGTTACCATAGCCTAAAAATAAGAAACGCCCCCGTAAATCGGAGGCGTTTCAAAATATTTATTTAAAACTTATCGGTCGATATTATTTCTTCAAAGAAATTTCAACACGACGGTTTTGTTGTCTTCCTGCTTTAGTAGCATTGGTTGCGATTGGTCTTGACTCACCGTAACCAACTGAAGTCAATCTATTAGCATCCATACCAATAGTTGTCAAGTAATCTTTTACAGATGCAGCTCTTGCGTCAGATAATTTCATATTTAAAGCATCGCTACCTTGGCTATCAGTGTGACCTTCAATTTCGAACTTCGCGTTTGGATATTCTTTCATAATATCAGCGATGTTTTGAAGTACAGCATAAGACTCTTTACGGATAGTAGATTTACCTAAGTCGAACAAGATAGTTTTAGAGTAATCGTTCAATTGCTTGATGATTTCTACAGAAACTTCTGGACAACCCTTGTTAGCTACAGTACCAGCAACATCTGGACACTGATCGTCTTTGTCAAGAACACCATCACCATCTCTATCTTGGTAAGGGCAACCGTTGTTAGCTTTTGGACCAGCTTCGTTAGGACAAGCATCATCTTTATCAGCGATACCATCACCATCTGCATCTGGACAACCGTTAAGAGCAGCTAGACCAGCAACAGTAGGACATTCATCCTGAGGATCAGCAACACCGTCACCGTCAGTATCAGGACAACCATTGAATTCAGCTAAACCTGGAGTGTTTGGACAAGCGTCGTTTCTATCTTCGATACCATCACCATCAGTATCAGGACAACCGTTAAATTCAGCTAAACCTGGAGTTTCTGGACATTCGTCATCTTTGTCATAAATTCCATCACCATCAGTATCTTTTCCACCAAATTGGAAAACAATACCAGCAGAGTGTTGGAAATGGGTAATTCCATAAGAATCTTCAAATGCATGTTTGTATGTTGATTGAAGGTTAAGAGCTAAATAGTCATTAAACCAAAATTTTACACCAGCAATTGCGTTCGCAGTACCAAATCCGATATCATCTACCCAAGTATAACCACCACCAACACCAATAGATGGATCAAACCAGCTGCTACCGATAGCGTTTTTGAAGCTATATTTAATTTCACCATCAGCACCGTAGTAGCTAAGGTCATTTGCAGGAAGATCTCCTAATTTGTCAATACGGTTGATAGACCCAGCCGCAGTAAATACAAAACCACTACCAATATATCTACTGATAGCAAGTCTAGAAACTGAAGGTAGGATATTCCAGTGGTCATTTGCATTAAAATACTCGTCAAAAATATCCCCTCTAGCAGCAGCTGGGATACGTACTTGATTCTCATTGAGTCCGGCTGGATAAACGTCAACAGCGTTTGCACCAACCTCAACAGCCCAAGGATTGTTTTCGTCTTGCGCGTTCGCTACCCCTATTCCTAAGAATAGAATGGCAACAACTAATAATCTGTTAAGATGTTTCATATTCGATTGTTTAATTTTTAAGTGTTAATTAAGAGCAAAAGTAAGTTGTTAAATTTTATAAACAAAAGCAAATCTAATAAAATTTTCCTAAAGTCATTGCTATTGATACGTAAATAAAGGATTTACTTGTCAATAACCTCCAATTTTTTTCCAATCTTAATAAAGGCATTTATTGCTTTGTCTAAATGCTCTTTATTGTGCGCTGCTGAAAGCTGTACACGAATTCTGGCCTTTCCTTTTGGAACAACAGGAAAGAAGAATCCTATAACATAAATACCTTCTTCTAAAAGCATATCTGCCATTTGCTGAGAAAGCTTGGCGTCATATAGCATTACAGGCACAATAGCAGAGTCTCCATCAATAATATCAAATCCAGCTGCCTTCATCCCTTTTTTAAAATAAGCAGTATTTTCTGCAAGTTTATCTCTTAATGAAGTATCATTAGAAAGCATTTCAAATACCTTAATAGATGCACCTACAATTGCAGGTGCCAAAGAGTTTGAAAACAAGTATGGTCGGGAGCGTTGGCGAAGCATTTCAATAATTTCCTTTTTACCTGTGGTATAACCGCCCATTGCCCCTCCCAGAGCTTTACCAAGCGTTCCGGTAATGATATCTATCCTCCCCATTACACCTTTCTCTTCCAGTGTTCCTCTTCCTGTTTCACCAATGAAACCAGCGGCATGACACTCGTCTATCATTACCATGGCATCATACTTTTCAGCCAAATCACAAATTTTGTCTAATGGAGCTACTAAACCATCCATTGAAAACACCCCATCCGTTACAATAATTTTAAATCTGGCGCCTTTTTCATTTGCTGCGATAAGTTGCTTTTCCAGATCTTCCATGTTGCTATTTTCATAACGATAGCGGGCGGCTTTACAAAGACGTACACCATCTATAATGGAAGCATGATTCAAAGAATCTGAAATGATTGCATCTTCTTCTCCTAAAAGTGGTTCAAAAACACCGCCATTGGCATCAAAAGCTGCAGCATATAATATAGTGTCTTCGGTTTGATAAAAATCGGCTATCTTTTGTTCCAATTCTTTGTGAATATCTTGAGTTCCACAAATGAATCTAACAGACGACATTCCAAAACCGTGGGTATCCATCGCATCTTTTGCAGCTTGAATCACTTCTTTATTTGAAGACAACCCCAGATAGTTGTTTGCGCAAAAGTTTATTACCTTTTCTCCGGTAGAGATAGTAATTTCAGCATCTTGGGGCGATGTTATTATCCGCTCCTTTTTATAGAGCCCGTTATCCTTTATTTCTTCGAGTTCTTTTTGTAGCTGTTCCTTTATTTTTCCGTACATAATTATCGTTTTATTAAAGCTTCAAAATTAAACTTTATTTATTACTATTTCACCCTCATTGCTATAGATAAGCATTTTTTCTGAAACTATAAAACCCATATCCTGCAATGCATTTGCATAATCAATCAATTGATCATTATGATAAATTTTGGGGCTTCCTGTTTTATAATCAACAATAACCGAAGTGTTTTCCGTACTGATATTTATTCTATCGGGCCGCAAAACCAAACCTTCTTTCGTGATTATGCTTCGCTCATTATAAACTTTATCGGTTCCATCAAACAACTTTTTTATGTCGGGATGCTGAATTATTTGATGAATCGTTTTGGTTAAAATCTCAAATTCTTGCTTCGGAATAATCCCCCGTTCTTCCAATTCCATCAAAACACGTTCTGCATCTGTTTCCGAATAGACCTGGGCCATGGTGTCATGAAGCAGATTTCCGGCGGTAATGGCGGCAACGGTCTCTGTTTCCAGAAAGATTTCTTCGGAAGAAACAATTTTAAGTCCATGCGCTTTGGGATTGCTGGATAGATATTTCGGTTCCATCTGAAAAACGGTTTCTTTCTTTTTTGAAATCTTTTCTGAATTTTTTCCGAATTCATAAATCATTTGCTCACTATTCCACATTCCCTTTTGTTTGAGAAATTCCATAAAAAGGTGGTTGTATGTTGAGGGAATACCATCTTTTGGTTCGGTGGGCATTTCGGCAAAAACAAATAGTTTTTCAACGGCTCGCGTTAAAGTTACGTATAGCAAATTGATCGTGTCCAATTCCAATTGACTTCGGTGTTCGCTGTACATCTGTTCACCAATTTCACCATAATTTGCAATTTCAGCTTTGTAATTTATTTGCGCTTCCTTAAAATTGAAATCTTCATTCGCCAAAGGATACCAAAGTTTATCATATTTTCCATCGTACAATTGCATATCAGCAAACGGAAAAATAACTGCCGGAAATTCTAGCCCTTTTGCTTTGTGAATAGTCATCAATTGCACAGCATTGGTGCCTTCACTGGCGGGAATGGATGCATTCTCTTTTTTTGTTTCCCAATGGTCTAAAAACGAAATTTTGTCAGCTTGTGGTTTCTGCCCAAACTCATAAACCAAATCCATAAACCCGAAAAGATAGGCGTCAGCTGCATCCGCAATTTGGAATTTTTCAATACAGTATTCAAAAGCTTCGTACAGTGAAACGGAGCGCATTTCCGCAAAAGTGAAATCTATGCCGTGTTCCCTTAAATTTTCAGAGAATTTTGCTTCAGAAATGTTTAAGAATTTGATAAAGAAAGTGTGCTTTTCTTCTGAAATTTTTAAATGGTCGTGCAACAGATCCAACAATTGTATTTTGGCTTCATCATTGTTTGGATACAGACAAACCTGTAAAGAAAAAACCAAAATCTGTACCAAAACGGAAGACTGCAAAAGTAAGGTTTCTGATGAAATCACGGGCACTCCCTGCTCCATCAAAAATGCGCCGAGGGCAATTCCATCTGCCTTTTTTCGAGTTAAAATACAAATATCACTTTCTGAAAATCCGTTGTTTTTCAAATCGCTAATTGTTTCAAAAACCAAATTTGAATACGTTTCTTGTTTTTCAGCTTTATTTTGCCTTTCAATGAATTCAAATTTCACATAGCCGCCTTCCTTAGCATTCAGCTTTTGTTTGTTCCCGTCCTCGTATAATTTTCCATGGTTCGCATTCGAAAAATTGGAGGAGATCTGGGTGAAAAAGTCGTTATTGAATTTTATAATTTCAGCACAACTTCTAAAATTTGTGCCTAAAGGAAATACTTCTTTCTCACGCTGAAACGGATTCGCATCTCCGTACAAACCCATAAACTGTTCGGGCAAACCGCCCCGCCAACGATAAATGGATTGTTTGGCATCGCCCACTAATAAAAGGCTGCCAGATGTTGGTTCCAATTGTTGAGACAGTGCATTGTCAATCAGCGGAATCAAATTCTCCCATTGTAATTTTGAAGTATCCTGAAATTCATCAATAAAAAAATGACGGTATTTTTCGCCCAAACGTTCGTAAATAAAAGGTGCGGGCTGGTTTTTAATTTCCTTATTTATAAGCGAATTGAATTCTGAAATGGGCAACACATTTTTTTCTTCCTTTATGGTTTCAATTTCATGGTTTACAAGATTGATTACTGAAAGTGGGGTGATGTTTTTCAGGATTGAATCGTAAAGATTGTATTTATTTACATTTTCTTTTATTTCAATATAATTGGAAAGAAGGTTTGGCACTAAACTATCTATTGTTTCAACTATAAAAGCAGCTTCTTTTACTTTATAAAGTCCTTTTCCAGTTTCTAGATTTTCTTGAAGTTTATTTGCATATACATTATAGTTGCCCTCTTTCAACTTTAAAAAATGATTGGGTAGTGTTCCTCGGGTAAAATCTGAATGTTGCAAACCACTTTCATCAATAAGTTGAAGGGTTTCCATAGCAATATTTTCAATTGCTTCAGAAAGTTTTTTCTTTTTAAGAATCAATTGTTTTTTGAATTCCAAAAAATCTTCCAACGATTTTTGTTTTAAAATTGAAACGTGGTCCGAATCGTTTTCATTGTAAAGCAATTTTGCAGCACTGGCAATATCTCTTGATATATCCCAAGATTTGTCATCGTCTGTTTTCTCCAAGGCGAAATCGAGCAGCACTTTTGTAATTTCCTTGTTTTCGCCGGCCTTGCTCAGCAATAAATCTACGGCTTGTGCCAAAAGTTCATTGGTTTCGAGCGTAACTTCAAAATTAGTGGCCAGTTTTAGATCGCGAGCAAAAGTCCGTATTAAACGATGGTTGAACCTATCTATGGTTTCTACGCTGAAGGCAGCGTAATTATGAAGGATGCTTTTCAGGATTTTTTGGGATCTAATTTGAATTTCTTCAAGACTCATTTCCGTTTCCTCAGAAATTTTATGCATCATTGGAAGCGGCTCCACAATACTTTTGTCTTCACTAAAATTCACCAGAGTTTCTACAATGCGTTGCTTCATTTCGGCCACAGCTTTGTTCGTAAAGGTAATTGCCAAAAGATGTTTGAAGTAATCTTCGCTTTTTGAAGAAAGAATTTGTTTTAAATATTCTTTTACGAGCGTAAATGTTTTTCCGCTTCCTGCAGCGGCATCATAAATTGAAAAGGAGGATTGATTTTCCAAGAAATATTCTTTTCGCACTAAAATACTGTTTTTATGGCTTTGGAATCAAATTAATCTATGATTGAATAGAAATCTTATAAAAGCTATAACACTTTTAAAAAATGAGATTGCCTAAATTTGGAGTAATTATAGTAATAACCAATAAAAAACAATATAATTATGTCATTCGAATTACCAAAATTACCGTATGCATTTGATGCTTTGGAACCAAACATCGATGCCAGAACGATGGAAATACACCACGACAAACACCACCAAGGTTATACCAACAATTTGAACGATGCCATTAAAGGCACCGAAATGGAAGGAAAAACCATTGAAAATATTTTGACCAATCTTGATATGGAGAATAAAGCTGTCCGTAACAATGGCGGCGGTTTTTATAATCACAGCCTTTTTTGGAAAGTAATGTCTCCAAACGGTGGCGGAAAGCCCTCAGGCGACTTGGCAAAAGCTATTGATGATGCCTTTGGAAGTTTCGATGCTTTTAAAGAAAAATTCTCTAATGCTGCCAAAACGCAATTCGGTTCGGGCTGGGCTTGGCTTTGCGTTCATAAAGGCGGAAAAGTGGATGTTTGTTCCACTCCAAATCAAGACAACCCATTAATGCCAAAAGTAGGTTGCGGTGGAACACCAATTTTAGGATTGGATGTATGGGAACACGCCTATTATTTGAAATATCAAAATAAGCGCCCAGATTACGTTGGTGCATTTTGGAATGTAATTAACTGGGAAGAAGTTTCCGCGAATTACGCTAAAAACAAATAGGAATACCTAGAAAAAGTAAATAGGTTACTTGAAATCCGCAACCAAAATTTTGGTTGCGGTTTTTTTTACTCATTCGTACTAAGTTTTTAAATATTATAAGAAAATTTTGAATAACTCAACGCCCTGAAGAGATTAGATATAAAAGAGCATAGAAGTGTCTATTAAGAGAGAGAGGGAGGGACGTTTCGCAAAGGAGCATAAATATCAATAAGATGTTCGGAAATGCTCGCCACCCCTAAATATTTGGGGCATAAAAAAAGGCAAACAGTGTTTTGGAGAAGGGCAAACGGCTCGCAAAAGGAGCTTAAATATCAATAAGGTATCCGGAAATGCTCGCCACCCCATCATATTTGGGGCATAAAAAAAGGCAAACAGTGTTTTTGGAGAAGGGTAAACGGCTCGCAAGGGAGATTATAAATATCAAAAGATGCCATGTAAAGCTCGCCACCCCTAAATATTTGACGCATAAAAAAAGGCAAACAGTGTTTGCCTTTTTTTGCCCCAAATCTACCATGAACTTAACCTACTTATGCTAATGGTATGTTCAAATATATATCAATAAAGTATTCAAAACTACGGTTTTAGACGAATTGCTTATTTTCTCGTTGAAAAACGTGTTTTGCCATTTTTTAATTAAAAAACCATTCAATAATTAGAAAATTTAACGTTTGGGATTTTAGTAAAGTATTAAAATAAGAAAATTTTTAACCGACTAATCACCAATATTTGGGGCATGAAAAAAGGCAGGCTTTCGCAAAGAAAGGTGGAAACGGCTCGGAACCATTTATGGAATAAATAAAAATATAGAATGCTCGCCACCCCATATTTGGGGCATGAAAAAAGGCAGGCTTTCGCAAAGAAAGGTAGAAACGGCTCGGACCCATTTATGGAATAAATAAAAAATATAGAATACTCGCCACCCCATATTTGGGGCATGAAAAAAGGCAGGCTTTCGCCTACCTTTTTTGCCCCAAATCTTACCATAGACCTAACCTACTTACGCCATATGGTAAGCTCAAATATAATTTAAGTTTGAGCACTAAAATAGTGTCAATCAACAATTTCGATAAAGTGGATTGGGTTTCCGATAAACGGTAATGTGTGTGTTAAAATTAAAAGGATTTAATACGCTCGATCTGGATTACCCTCATAAAAGTTGATGTAGGCTCGGTTCACAACCCTGTTTCCACCTGCGGTAGGGTAGTTTCCAGTAAAATACCAATCACCAAGGTTTTTTGGACACGCTTTGTGCAGATCATCAACAGATTGAAAAATTAGTTTCACTTTGGATTCAATGTTTTCTTCACTGATTATTTCAGCTATTTTATCTGAAATTTCTTCATCTGTAAAAGGAGCATATAACTTTTTGACATGGTTGATGACATTGACATCTTCCATTTCAACCTGCTCTTTACATTTATGATATATTTCTTCAACAATTGAATAAGTACCACGATCTTTGTGAAGCTCTAACGCAGCTTGGAAAGCAACTAAATGCTCAAGGCGCGCCATATCAATTCCATAACAATCTGGATAACGAATTTGTGGAGCCGAAGAAACCACAACAATTTGTTTTGGGTGAAGCCTATCCAACATTTTCAGAATACTCTTTTTCAAAGTGGTTCCGCGAACAATGCTATCGTCAATAATAACGAGATTGTCTTCTGGTTTCACCACCCCGTAAGTAACATCATAAACGTGGGCAACCAAATCATCGCGACTGCTATCGTCTGTAATAAAGGTTCTAAGCTTTACATCTTTAATCGCAATCTTTTCTGTGCGTATTTTATGGGCTTGTATTTGTTTAAGTCTCTCAGGAGTTAACTTTTCCTTTTCGTTCAGAATTGCCTCGTTTTTTTGTTTGTTCAGTTCATCCTGCGCAGCTTCAAGCATTCCGTAAAACGAAGTTTCTGCTGTATTTGGTATAAAGGAAAAAACAGAGTTTTCAGTATCGTAATCTATGGCCTCCAAAATTTTTGGCATAATCAATTTACCGAGCATTTTTCGCTCTTGATAAATTTCTGCATCGCTTCCACGAGAAAAATAGATGCGTTCAAAAGAACAAGATCTGCGTTCCAAAGGCGAAAGTATTTCAGAAAGTTTCATGCTTCCATCTTTCTTTATAATCAATGCATGTCCAGGGTCAAGCTCTTTCACTTCTTCAAAAGGAACATTGAAAACAGTTTGGATTGCAGGTCTTTCTGAAGCAACTACAATCACCTCATCATCTTGGTAAAAATATGCGGGACGTATTCCTGCAGGGTCGCGAAGCACAAAAGAATCTCCGTGACCTAAAAGTCCAGCCATGGCATAACCACCGTCCCAATCAGCGGCAGATTTACGGAGAATTTTTGCAACATTCAGATGTTCGGCAATATAGGGTGAAGCTTCTTGTTTGTTCAATCCTTTGGCTTTTGCCTTTTTGTATAGTTTGCGAACTGCATCATCTAAAAAGTGACCAATTTTTTCCATAACCGTAACGGTATCGGCCTTCTCTTTAGGATGCATTCCGAGTTTTATAAGATTGTCAAAAAGCTCGTTGGTATTGGTCATGTTGAAATTTCCCGCGATAATTAGGTTTCGGTGCATCCAATTATTTTGGCGTAGGAAAGGATGTACGTTTTCAACACTATTTATTCCAAAAGTACCGTAACGAACATGGCCCAGAAGCAATTCACCTATATAAGGAATGTTCTTTTTTTGTGCAGCAACATCGTCTTTATATTCGGGATGATTTTTGAATTCAAGATTTATACGTTCGTTGATTTGTGCAAAAATATCCTGAATGGGCTGAGATGCATTGGAACGAACACGACTTATGTAGCGCTCCCCAGGATTAACATCCAATTTAATGCTGGCAAAACCCGCGCCATCTTGTCCGCGGTTGTGCTGTTTTTCCATCATTAAATACATTTTATTAACACCGTAAAAAGCCGTTCCGTATTTTTCCTTATAATACTCCAAGGGCTTCAAAAGTCTTACTAGTGCAATTCCACATTCATGTTTTAACGCGTCGCTCATATTTTTTCTGAAACTATATAAATGTACAAAAAACGCCTGTCCCGAAGTCTCGGGATCAAGGCTCGTATTTAGGTTAATTTGATGTCAAACTGTGTCAGGCTTTTAAATTGTTGTAAACGCTGGTGCACTTCACCATTTGAAAGCTTGAGTAATCTTTCGGGGCCGAACTTTTCTACACAAAAGGAAGCCAAAGCCGAGCCGTTAATTATGGCATTCTTCATATTATCATAACTGTAATCTCCGGTTTTTGCCAAGTATCCAGTAAATCCACCTGCAAAAGTATCGCCTGCTCCGGTTGGATCAAAAACTTCTTCTAGCGGAAGCGCGGGCGCAAAGAAAACATCATCATCACTAAAAAGTAACGCTCCGTGTTCTCCTTTTTTTATAACAACATATTTTGGACCCATTTTCATAATTTTATGGGCAGCTTTTACTAGTGAATACTCGCCGGAAAGTTGTCTTGCCTCTTCATCATTTATGGTAATTACATCAACTTTAGCAATTACACTCATTAATTCTTCCAAAGCACTATCCATCCAAAAATTCATCGTATCGAGAACAATTAATTTTGGCGAATCCATCTGTTCAATTACGCTTAGTTGGACGAGCGGATGCAGGTTTCCTAACATCACTACTTCGGCATCAAGATATGCTTCGGGAACTTGTGGATTGAAGTCTGCCAGCACATTTAAATCGGTTATCAAGGTGTCGCGGGTATTCATATCGTTATGATATTTTCCGCTCCAAAAAAAGGTTTTTCCATTTTCAACCACTTGAAGGCCTGAAATATCCATTCCGTTTTCTTCGAGCATTTTAAGGTCTTCTTTCGGAAAATCGCCACCTACTATCGAAACAATAGCGCCATCAGCATGAAACTGTGAAGCTGCCAAACCTATGTAAGTAGCTGCGCCACCAAGGATTTTATCGGTTTTTCCAAAAGGGGTTTCAATAGCGTCAAAAGCTACGGTACCAACGATTACAAGTTTGCTCATAAGGGTTTTTTAAAGAGGTGCAAATTTAATCAATTATTTACAATTTTAAGGGTTTATAAGCCTGAAGAAATATTGTAACAAACCTCAAAGTTAAAAAACATAATAATTTTAAAAATTGTAAATTCCGAAGCTTTTAATCCTCTTTGAATGAAAAACATATACTTTCTAATTTCTTCCTTTTTATTTTTTCAATTTATATTTTCCCAAGAAGGCGTTGCTTTTAAAGAAAATAAGCAACTATATCTAAGCGGAAATTCCATTCTTATCGGAAATAACATTCTTGGTGATCATCCCACGGAACCATTAATGGATATTAACATTCCCAACGATGTTGTAAAAATGGAATATATAGATGTTGACGATGACGAAGCAACATTTAGTTCCAGTGAAGCGGCAATAAAAAATGCTCCAGAAAATCCAAAAATTGCACACGCAGGCCTTTATTGGTGCGGATTGTATCCATATGAAAAAAGTGCGTTGCGCAAATCTGGAAACAGAATGATCCACGTGGGTCGCGGAGAAAGAGATCCAGCAATAAATTCAATATTGTTTAAAATTCCTAATGGGAACTATGAAACTTTAAATGGAAAAATAATTTTTGACAGCTATGGCACTAAAGTTTTTACTGCAAACTCACCCTATGTTTGCTATGCCGATGTAACTTCAAAACTTCAAAACCTAAAATCTATTAATGGCACTTATACCGTCGCAAACATTAAAGCAACTGAGGGTGAAATATTGGGAGGTGGCTCAGCGGGATGGCTTTTATATGTTGTTTATGAAGATGCTTCGGAAAGCCCTAAATACTTCACAACCTATAATGGGTTGGTTGAAGTGAACAAAGAAGCTGTGGAGATAAACTTCAAAGGTTTTAAAAGCAAAGAAGAAGGAATCGTTACCACTACAATTGCTCTCGGAGCTATGGAAGGCGACCGAAAAATAAAGACGGATGAGTTTTCGATCTTCGACAAAAAAACGGGAAGTTATAAACCTTTAAGCAACAAAGTAAGGGACGAAAATAATTTTTTCAATAGTTCAATTACTATGGGCGATGAATTTTTTACCGATAGAAACCCAAACAGTGCCAACACGCTCGGTTTCGATTTATTGAAAATGGAAATCCCAAACCCAAACAATGAACTTTTGGACAACGCCACCACACAGGCAAATCTTAAGTTTCAAGCTAAGGCAGATCGCTTTTACTTATTTTTTGTTGCCTTTGAAACTGAAATAAATAAAGATTTTTTAGAAGAAAAAACAAAGACAATTGAAGATACTATTATTAATACAGCTCCAATCGTGAAAAACCAAAATTCAATTGAGGAAGAACCGTCAAATACAATTGCTTTAACTGAAAAAAAGGAACCCCAACCAGTTCAAAAGAAGACTCCAATAACTAAAAAACCGAAGGAAATTGTGGTTCCCAAAAAACCTGTTGTACTTTCCGAAGAAGATAAAATAAAAAAAGAAGTCAGGGTTCAATCTATGTCTGTTCCCGGTTTGGCTTCGGGCTATTATCTTGTTACAAATGTTTTTTCCGTATCCAGCAATGCTACAAAGTGGTCGCAATTTTTAACTGAAAAAAGCTACAGCCCACAAACTTTTGTCAACCCTAGAAACAACTGGAATTATGTATATGTTTCCAAAAACAATGCTTTGAAACCGGTTTATGAAAAATGGAAACTGTATAAGGGCTTTGAATACTTTAAGGAAATCTGGATTATGAAAATTAATCTTTAGAAACCGTAAATAAATTTATTTCCGTCCAAAATCCGCAGGTATTTCGCCCCAGGCTTTGGTTTCCCATTTCACGATTTTTGTTTCGTATTTATTAGCCTTTAGCCAGTTTTCAGCTCGGTCAACCAATTCAAAGAGCGTTTTGTTTTTTGTAGATTGTTTCAGCTTTGTATTGCATTTTTTCTTCTTTACCCAACCAATCGCAATCCGTGAATCACTGTAAATAATGCGGTCGCTGTTGTTTTTTTTCAGAAAAGCCAAGCCGTGCACAAGCGCCAAAAACTCGCCAATATTGTTAGTTCCCTGCTGAAAAGGGCCTTGGTGAAATAATTGTTTGTGCGTTTGCGTGTCCACCCCGCGATATTCCATCTTTCCGGGATTACCGCTGGAAGCCGCATCAACAGCAATGGAATATAGATTTGGTTCGCCAATTTTTTGAAGTTGTTCTTTGGAAAGCTCTTTTTTTACAGTCTTTCCTTTATAATCTGCATATTCTTTATTGTAGGCTTTTTTTGCTTCGTCAAACGTTTCAAAACTTTTGTATTGTGCGCCTTTCACGCCATCAATGGATCGTTTGCATTCCTTCCAACTGCCAAAAATACCAGCAGGATTCCCAAACCAAACCACATAAAATTTCTGTTTTTTACTCGCCATAACTTATAGTTCCCCTCCTTCGAAGGAGTGGTTATGGGTGGATGTTTTTTCACGAAGTACTTCTTCAATTATTTTCGGAAACCACTCGTATTCCAGTTCATGGATTTTTTCAGCGACAGTTTCAGCTGTTTCTGTTTTGGAAAGCTTCACTTTTTGTTGAAATATAATTGCACCTTCATCATAATTTTCATTCACATAATGAATCGTAATTCCAGTTTCGGTTTCGTTATTCTTTACAACAGCTTCGTGCACAAAATTGCCATACATTCCTTTTCCGCCGTATTTTGGAAGCAATGCAGGGTGAATGTTTATTACTTTGTTTGGAAATTCTTTCAAAATTTGTTCAGGAAACTTCAACAGAAATCCAGCTAAAACTATAAGATCGGGTTTGGCGTCCTTTAAAATTTTTAAAACTCCTTCTTCTGAAAATAATTCCTGTTTTGTAAAAGAGATTGCTTTAATATCAAGGACTTCGGAACGTTCTAAAACTTTGGCATCTTTCTTGTTTGAAAGAATCAGAACGACCTCGGCAAATTGGGTTCGTTGAAAGTATTTAATAATGTTCTCGGCATTGGTACCACTACCCGACGCAAAAATTACAATCCGTTTCTTCATTCCTGTTTCCAAAAGTTTTTCTCGAAGTAAATATTAATAAATAAAATAACAAAAGTACGGCAATAGGGTTTTACTTCGCCCAAAATTGTTTAAATTGGTTTAATCTTTCTGGACTATTATAAATTTTGGAAAGAGTGAATGCGCAACGAAAATAGTGTGAATATTAAGAAATTTTCACCGGTGCGCATTTTCCCAAATTTGTTTAAATGTGAAAAATCAAGATTATCAAAGCCACATTTTTAACATTAAATGGTGTTTTCAATTAAAATATTTTATTTTTGCCACTTATAATTAAATTTAAAAATCAAGAATTATGTCAGACATTGCATCACGAGTAAAAGCGATTATCGTAGACAAATTAGGTGTAGACGAAAACGAAGTTGTAAACGAAGCTAGCTTCACTAACGACTTAGGAGCAGACTCCCTAGATACGGTAGAGCTTATTATGGAATTTGAAAAAGAATTTGATATCCAGATTCCAGACGACCAAGCTGAAAACATTGCGACAGTAGGTCAAGCAATTTCCTATATAGAAGCAGCAAAATAAAAATTCTTCTATGGAATTAAAGCGAGTTGTAGTTACTGGTCTTGGCGCCCTTACCCCTATAGGCAACAATATTCAAGAATATTGGGATGCACTTATTAGTGGGAAAAGTGGCTGTGCGCCCATAACCTATTTTGATACTGAAAAGTTCAAAACAAAATTCGCTTGCGAATTGAAGAATTTCAATGCAGAAGACCATTTTGAAAGGAAAGAAGCCCGAAAGCTGGACCGTTTTGCCCAATATGCCCTTGTTTCTTCAGATGAAGCCATTCTCGATGCGGGAATAGACTTCATTGATGTAGATAAATTTAGAGTAGGTGTTATTTGGGGTGCCGGAATAGGCGGGTTGGAAACTTTTCAAGATGAAGTGATAAACTTTGCAGAAGGGGATGGAACACCACGTTTCAACCCCTTCTTTATTCCTAAAATGATTGCGGACATTGCTCCCGGAAACATTTCCATAAAGCACGGTTTTATGGGCCCTAATTATACAACAGTTTCAGCCTGTGCCTCTTCGGCAAATGCTATGATTGATGCATTTAATTATATCCGTTTAGGCCAGTGTGACATTGTCGTTACCGGAGGAAGTGAAGCTGCTGTTACCAAGGCAGGAATGGGAGGGTTCAATGCGATGCACGCACTGTCAACAAGAAATGACAGCCCTGAAACAGCTTCAAGACCGTTTGACGCTACCCGTGATGGGTTCGTTCTTGGTGAAGGAGCAGGTGCATTAATCCTTGAGGAATACGAGCACGCAAAAAAACGTGGTGCAAAAATTTACGCAGAAGTTGTTGGTGGCGGTATGAGCAGTGATGCATACCATATGACGGCTCCACATCCTGACGGAATTGGTGTGGAACGCGTAATGCTGAATTGTTTGCAAGATGCCAATATGAAGCCGGAAGAAGTAGATGCTATAAACACCCACGGAACTTCAACTCCACTTGGTGATGTTGCTGAGTTGAAAGCTATTGTAAAAGTTTTTGGCAAACACGCTAAGGACATAAACATCAATTCAACAAAATCCATGACTGGCCACCTTTTGGGCGCTGCCGGTGCTATTGAAGCAATTGCCTCTATTTTGGCAATGAAATACGGGATTGTTCCACCTACCATTAACCATACTACGGTAGATGAAAACATTGATCCTTCTTTAAATCTCACCCTTAATAAAGCTCAAAAACGCGACATAAAAGTAGCAATGAGTAATACCTTTGGGTTTGGCGGGCACAATGCTTGTGTGCTCTTTAAAAAACTTGATGCCTAAAACAATTAATGGCTTCCATTAAAAACATATTCTCTTCCCGTTCAGATAAAAGCGGGGAATTTTCTAATTCCCTAAAAAGAATATTAGGATTCAAGCCAAAAGATATTTCCATTTACGAAACCGCATTTACGCACCGCTCCACAAATGAAAAAAATCTTGACGGGCAACCGCAAAACTATGAAAGATTAGAATTTTTGGGTGATGCCATGCTCGGAGCTGTAATTGCTGCACATTTATTCAAAAAAGTACCTGGCGGCAACGAAGGGTACCTAACAAAAATGCGCAGTAAAGTAGTGAGTCGGGAACACCTGAATGAACTTGGGCGTGATCTTCAGTTGGTGAAATTTTTAAAAACAACTGTTCCAGCACAACAATTCAGTGGAAATATTTACGGAAACGTTTTTGAAGCGCTCGTTGGTGCAATTTATTTGGACCGTGGATTTAAATACTGCGAAAAATTCATCCAAAAAAGAGTCATTAAACCCTATGTGGACATTAAAAAATTGGAAGGAAAGGTTATCAGCTATAAAAGCCTTTTTATTGAATGGTGCCAAAAAAACAAAAAACAATTCAATTTTGAAATCTACGAAGACAATGGCAGAGATCAAATGAAACATTTTGCTGTTCGACTAAAGCTTGATGATGAGATAGTTACAAAAGCTCGTGCAACTTCAAAAAAGAAAGCTGAAGAACGTGCTGCCAAAAGAGCTTTTTATAAACTTCAAATAAAGGTTGATTCGGAAAAGCCTTAAAAAGTTCTATTAATTTTCCATTAATTATATCCAACATTCACAACTTCTTTAGTTAATACCTTTAAAGTTGACTATTTTTGTATAGTAGCATCAAAAATATATGGTCCATCACAAATTGATAATGGAAGAGGAATTTGAAGAGCCTTATACACTCATCGCCATACATTGTAGCGAAGAAGAGTATAAAGTTGCCTATTTGATGAATCAAAACCTGAATACACGTTTCAAAAGAAGAAGAGTTGATATAGATTTTCCTGCGGATGGATTGATGATTACATTTCCAATATTCGATTTTGTGGACGAGTCCAATTATAGCCAGTTTTATCTCGTCGCAAATAAATGTAGGACTATAGAGGCAGGTTTACAAAGCTCCGGGGGTCTGTTTTCAGAATTTAATTCAGAAAAAGCTACAGATCATTATCTGCTTCCAGAGCATAAAAAAGTAGATTATTTTCTGAAAATTTATTCAGACTTTGAAACCGTTCCTTTGCGAACTTTTATTTCACAAATAAACAATATAGAGCAAATTGTTTCCGCTTATGTAGTGGAAACAGATACAATAAAATCTAAGAACAATTTAATTTTCGACTAAATGTCAGATCAAAAAAGAACTAAAATAGTTGCCACACTTGGCCCAGCTACTTCCACCAAAGAAATTCTGAAAAATATGATTTTGGAAGGTGTGGACGTTTTTAGGGTAAATTTTTCACACGCTGACTATGCCACGGTCAAAAAAACGATTGCTACTATCAGAAAACTTTCAGAAGAATTGGACATCCATGTTGCCATCCTTGGCGACCTTCAAGGACCAAAACTTCGCGTTGGTATGATGAAAGAAGAAGTAGTTGTGCAACCAGGTGATGAACTTTCCTTTTGTACAGGCGAAGAATTTGAAGGTACCAAAACTAGAGTTTACATGAACTACGACAAATTTCCACAAGATGTAAACCCAGGAGAACGTGTCCTTTTAGACGATGGTAAGCTTATTTTTGAAGTACTTGAAACAAATAGAAAAGACGAAGTAAAAGTAATGGTAATCCAGGGCGGACCCTTGCGTTCCAAAAAAGGCGTGAACCTCCCAAATACCAATATTTCCCTTCCAGCACTCACCGCAAAAGACAAAGAAGATGCCGTTTTTGCAATTCAGCAAAAAGTAGATTGGATGGCACTTTCCTTTGTACGCCACGCTGAAGATTTAAAGGAACTACAGGCCCTGATTGAAGCACACTCGGAATATAAAATTCCTATAATCGCTAAAATCGAAAAACCAGAAGCTGTTGCAAACATTGACAAAATCGTTGCCTATTGCGACGGTTTGATGGTTGCCCGTGGCGATTTGGGTGTAGAAGTTCCTGCCGAGGAAGTGCCTCTTATTCAAAAGGAATTAGTGCTTACCGCAAAACGCGCGCGCATTCCCGTAATCATTGCCACCCAAATGATGGAAACGATGATAACCTCACTCACACCAACACGTGCTGAAGTGAACGATGTTGCAAACTCCGTAATGGATGGCGCTGATGCAGTGATGCTTTCTGGTGAAACTTCAGTCGGGAATTATCCTGTTGCAGTGATTAAAACAATGACAAAAATTTTAAAAAGCGTAGAAAATTCTGAATTGATACGCGTACCGCAACAGCCACCACAGATTAAAACCAACCGTTACGTTACCAAATCCATTTGTTATCACGCCGCGCTTATGGCTAATGAAATAGAAGCGCAAGCCATTTGCACATTGACAAACAGCGGTTACACGGCCTTTCAAATTTCTGCTTGGCGGCCTTCCGCTTTTATCTTGGCATTTACCAGCAACAAACGTATTCTTGCCCGCTTGAATTTATTATGGGGCGTAAAAGCGTTTTATTATGACAAATACGTAAGCACCGACGAAACCGTGGATGATGTAAATAGAATTGCCTTTGAAAAAGGCTATGTGCATAAAGGCGATTATTTAATAAACCTTGCGGCTATGCCTATTGTGGACAAAGGAATGGTGAATACCTTGCGGGTTACGCAGGTGAAGTAAAAACGATTTTTATTCTTTAATAATTTTTTGGACAATGGCTCCAGTATCAGTGGTTATCTGTAAAAAATACATCCCGTTTTGAAGGTTTGAAATATCAAGTTGCTGGATATTTCCATCTAATTGAAGAACTTTTTTGCCCAGTATATCAAAGATTGTTGCGCCAATAATAGGTTCTTTTTTTGAACTTATATAGATTAAACCTTCCGTAGGGTTTGGATAGATTTTAATGGTGTCAATTTGGTTCTCCTCAACCCCCAAAATGGTATAATTTTCATACCAAGCTATTGTGTCGTCAACCAATGAAGAGGCAATCACGTCCATATCGCCATCGTTGTCTATATCTGCAGCTATTACCGAGCGGGGCGATTGCACTTGGGTACTGATTGTTTTTTTTGCACTGAAATTTCCTTGTCCATCCAGATTTTCAAACCATACAATTTCTCCGCCAAAAGGTTCTGTGCTGGTTGCCAATACATCAATATCCCCATCGTTGTCTAAATCGGCTGCATAAACCGTCCAGGCATCAACCAAGGTATTGGTTATCGTGTTTTTTGGGCCAAAATTGCCCAAACCGTCCAAGTTTTCAAACCAAGCTATTTCATTATCGCCCGAAGATGCTGTAAGCACATCCGTATCACCATCACCATCCACATCTGCTGCAATAACTTTGGTTACATATTGCCCCATTTCATATATAGAGTTGGGCGCACCAAAAGTACCGAGACCATCCACGTTTTCAATCCAATAGGTTTTATTAGGAGCAGTACTATTTCCCACAATATCCAAGTCACTGTCACCATCCACATCTATTACTACTACGGAACGAGTGCCTGAAACATTATTATCAATAAGGTGCTTAAAAAAAACCCCCTGTCCATCCAAATTTTCATACCATGCTAACCCTGAAAAATCGGAACCCGAGATTACATCCATATCACCATCACCGTCCAGATCGCCCGCAACCACACAATATGCACCGTCTGTAGTATTGGAAATAATATTTTGGACACTGAAATTGCCCTGCCCGTCTAAGTTTTCATACCAAACTATCTTGTCTTGTGCAAAAGATACGGCCATAACGTCTATATCCCCATCACCATCAATATCTGCATCAGATATAAAAAAGGTCTGGTTTAAACTTGCTATTATATTCTCAGGACCAAAGGTTCCGTGCCGGTCCAGATTTTTATACCATGTAAGGTTACTCCCAAACTGATTTGCAGAAGCTACATCTTTATACCCATCGCCATCTATATCTGTAGCAATAATCCATTTGGAGCCATCTGCAGCTTGAGTAATTATTTGTTGGGGACCAAATTGACTATATGCATCAACATAAAATAAGCACATTATGGTCAACAAAAAATATTTCATGTCTTTTGGAATAAAAGAAACGGCCCCTATTCTATTTCTATTAGGAGCCATTTCTTGGTCTTTTTAATCTTGTTTGAATATGATATCCTGCTCCGTATTCCCTTCCTCATAAATCTTCTCAATTTTATAAAGTCGTAGGTTCAAAATTTAGTTTTATGAAAATATAAAATTAAATATAGTGATTTATAAATAACTTTCATTTCCGTTATCATTCTAATCCGAAACCTCAACCTTTTCAAGTTTCATTCCATCTGCTTCTTTGGTAATGGTTACCGTATATCCAAAACCTGTGGTTTTGTAATTATAAACTATTTTCTGAAGTTCGTTTTCATTTCTAGAAATCTGTAGCTCGCTGATAAAATCAGTTTTCTTTTTCTCCCCGTTTTGTTGTGTTTCATTATTAGAACCTTTCGGGTTTGGGAACGCAAATGCCTTTGGAATATTAAAAAGTTGCTGCGCAGTAAAAAACGCTTCGTGCCATTTATCGGTTGGTAAAACAAGTGTTTCGGTTTTTGTGGGTTTACTTGTAGTTCCACCTGTTGCTTCGGAATAATTGACATTTGGGAAATCTTTCTTTAGTTCTTCAGCATAATTTTTTGCGGAAGCATCTTCCCCAGGAGGGAAAAATTTCGACAGAAAACCATTAAAAGCAAAACCCTTTTGGTTATTAAATTCAACTTCATCCATCGCGCCATCAATCCCGCCTACGTTCATCGTTGTTTTACCTTCGGCATTTACAATTTTTACTTTTGTTCCAAGAGACATTACAGAAAGCTTTTCACTTTGTAAGTTTGGGTGCTCGCGCAAAGTCAATCCACTAACAGCAGTAACATACATCGCTTCAGGAGTGGTTGCTGCGGGAATGGAATCTGCTACAACGGTTTGGGTTTCATCGTTGTTTTTGGCGTCGTTTTTACAGGAAAAAAGGAAAGTAAAACCTACAAGGGCAAGGATAGAAAAAGCTACAGTCTTCATAAATCTAGAGTTTTAAATTAGTTAAAGGTACGTAGTCTTTTTTTCATAATTAAAATTTATGACTTGGTGTCCTCCCCAACCCCTCCAAAGGAAGGGCTTTAAACCCCCTTCTCTTTGGGAAGGGCCGGGGATGGGACTAAAATTCAAGTTTTAGTTGTACGTCGATTGATTCTTTCGGAGCCTCCTTTTTCTTTGGGGTTTCGTTGTTTAGGTTCGAAATTGAAATTCCCAACAACCGTACCGATTCCTTCATTTTTTCCTGAAATAACAATTCTTTAACTACGTCCAAAATCAATTCTTTGGAAGCGATAAAAAGCGGAAGCGTTTTACTGCGGGTTTGCAGGGTGAAATCGCGATATTTAATTTTCAAGGTTACTGTCTTTCCAGCGATTTTACTGCGTTTTAATCTGTTTTCAACTTCCGAAGCGATTTCCTCAAGACGTTCCATCATAAAAATTTCCGAAGAAATATTTTCTGAAAATGTATGTTCCGCCGCCAATGACTTCTGAGTTCGTGAAGGTTTCACTTTGCTGTTGTGGATTCCTCGGACAACATTGTAATAAAACCCGCCGCTCTTGCCAAAGTTTTCTTCTAAAAACTCAAGCGATTTCGATTTTAAATCATTTCCCGTGAAAATTCCCAAACGGTACATTTTCTCTTTGGTTACCTTTCCAACGCCGTAAAATTTCTTTACATCCAGTGTTTCCAAAAAAGGGACTACTTCTTCAGGGCCAATGGTTTTCTGTCCATTGGGTTTGTTTATATCACTGGCGATTTTCGCTACAAATTTGTTCACCGAAATTCCTGCGGAAGCATTCAGTCCCGTTTTTTCTTTAATCCTTTTTCGAATCTCCGTAGCAATCATCGTCGCACTGGGATTGCCTTTTTTGTTTTCGGTGACATCCAGATAGGCTTCGTCCAGTGACAATGGTTCGACCAAATCGGTATATTCAAAAAATATCTTTCTAATCTGTTTTGAAACTTCTTTGTAACGGTCAAAATTGGTTCGTACAAAAATAAGCTCCGGGCAAAGTTTCCGAGCCATTGCGCCGCTCATTGCACTGCGAACACCAAACTTCCGGGCTTCATAACTTGCAGCACTTACCACGCCACGCGCAGAACTACCACCAACGGCAATAGCTTTTCCGCGCAGTTCGGGATTATCCAGCTGCTCCACAGACGCATAAAAAGCATCCATATCTACATGAATTATTTTACGAAGAGGCATTACGTCTTGCATCTTACAAATTTAATATCTTTAATGTCTGGTTGAGCGCAGTACAAACCTAATTTCAACCAAATAAGATAATGAAAAAAACAGCAATCATTTTAGGCGCAACAGGATTGACAGGCGGTATTTTGTTAGAAAAGCTTTTAAAAGATGCTTCCTTTGAAAAAATAAAATTGTTCTCTCGCAGCTCAGTGAAAAATAATTCTCCAAAAATTGAAGAACATTTAATAGATATGTTTCACTTGGAAGACCATTCCGAAGCATTTAAAGCCGACGTGGTTTTCTGCTGTATTGGTACTACAAAAGCCAACACTCCTGATAAGGAGACCTATAAAAAGATTGATTACGGAATTCCCGTCACGGCTTCAAAACTTGCAAAACAGAACGAAGTTAAAACGTTTGTTGTAATTTCAGCAATGGGTGCAGATGCAGATAGTAGCATTTTTTACAACAAAACCAAAGGTGAAATGCAACGCGATGTGATAAATAAAAATATAGAAAACACCTATGTTTTACAGCCATCCTTGATTTTTGGAGATCGTGAGGAAAAACGTTTTGGAGAAAAAGTAGCGATATCTTTTATGAAAATATTCGGGTTTTTAATTCCGAAGAAATACAAAATGATTAAAGCTGAAACGATTGCAGATGCGATGGTAGTTTTGGCGAAAGAAGGGTTTTCACAGCAACAAATCACTTCCGACGAAATTAAACAAATAGCCCAAAATGCAGGAAATAGAGCGTAAATTTTTAGTCACTTCCGAAGCTTTCAAAAGCGAAGCCCACAAACGCACTCGCATTGTGCAAGGGTTTTTGAACACAAATCCCGAGCGTACCGTCCGCGTGCGTATTCAAGGAAATGATGGTTTTCTGACTGTTAAAGGTAAATCGAACAAATCAGGTCTTTCTCGTTTTGAATGGGAAAAGCAGATTTCCCTTTCAGAAGCTGAGGAACTGCTTCACCTATGCGAACCGGGCATTATTGAAAAAACACGTTATGAAATTTCCAGTGATAATCACACTTTTGAAGTGGACGATTTTATGGGCGAAAATGAAGGATTAATTATAGCTGAAATTGAACTCAGTTCCGAAACCGAACCTTTTTCAAAACCCCAATGGCTGGGAAAAGAAGTTACTGGAGATATTAAATATTATAATTCCAAATTAAGTAAAAATCCTTTTAAAAACTGGACACATGAAAGCTAAACTACTTGGTGCAATTTTAGGAATTACACTTTTTGGTTGTGAAACCAAAGTTGAAAAAGAATATATCACCGAGCCTTGTCCTGAAGAAATAAAAATTCCAATGGCGCAACTCAAACAAGAATTGACCGAAAAGGGTTTTCAAACATTTGATTATGTTGATGACAAATCGGGCGACACTATTTTGATGCAACAATATTTTATCGCTTTTCTGAAAAGTGGGCCAACCCGTTCCCAAACAAAAGAAGAAGCAGATAGTCTTCAAAAGTTGCATTTAGCACACTTGGGCAGAATGTATGAAGAAGGATTTGCGGATATTTCTGGGCCGTTTGGTGATGATGGCGATATTCGTGGCATCACCATTTACAATGTTCCAACCCAAAAAATGGCGGACAGTCTGGCCAATATGGATCCAATGGTAAAATCTGGAAGATTGGTAATAGAAGTGCATCCGTGGTGGGCGGCGAAAGGATTTCTATTACGTTAAAAAAAAACCTGCCTTGAAAATTACAAGACAGGTTTACAATCAACAATAAAAAATTATGAAAAAAATTATCGCCAACCGCCGCCTAAGGCTTCATATAAATTTACAATAGATTGAAGTTGGTTATTCTTTGCTGTAATTAAACTTAAACTTGAGTTTAATGCGTTTTCTTGAGCGTTTAAAACCTCTAAATAGTTTGCCAAACCATTGTCCAAAAGCTCTTCGGAATAATTTGTTGCCAAGCTATATGCTTCATATTCTTTCGTCTTTACATCAATTTTTTCAGTTGCTGCCTCGTAACTGTACAATGCATCTGAAACTTCTTTGCTAGCAGTAATAACGGCAAGTTTAAAATCTAAATAAGCTTGTTCCTGCTTCGCTTGCGAAACTTCATATTGCGTCCGGATTTGGCGTTTGTTGAAAATAGGCTGGGTTAATCCTCCAATGATTGTTGCAAATAATGAATTAGCGTTGAATAGTTTATCGAGCTCTAAATTCTGTAAACCTCCACTTGCTGAAAGTGTCAACGAAGGATAGAAATCAGCACGGGCAGCGTTGGTAAGCTCAAAAGTGTTCATCAAATTATACTCTGCAGCCATAACATCGGGTCTATTTCTAAGCAATTGTGTTGGCACACCTGTATTTAAGGGTGTTGTTATTTCCTGATTTTCAAGACTACCACGCGCAATGTCACGTGGAGCGCTTCCCAATAAAATAGACATGGTATTTTCCAGCAAGCGTGCCTCATTTTTCAAGTCGATTAGAATTCCCTGTGCATTGTATAATTGTGCTTCGGTTTGTTTTACGCCCACTTCAGTAACATTACCAGCTTCCTTTAAAGCTTTTGTAGTTTCCAAGCCTTTAGAACGGGTCTCAATGGTTTTTTCGGTTACGCGTATTTGTTCATCCAAAGCCATCAATTGATAATAAACTGAAGCAATATTTGCAATCAATTTACTTTTTACAGCTTGGTGTGCTGCAGCACTTTGTAAATATGACGCTTGAAAAGCACGTTCATTACTTCTAATTTTCCCCCAGATATCTGCTTCCCAAGAAAGGCTTCCACTCAACTCATATTGTGTTAATTGTGAAAATTGGGCGCCAAACTGACTACCCTGCGAAAATTCTTGATGGGTAACTTTGGCGCTTCCGTTCAAGCTGGGAAAATAACCTGCCTTGCCTTGTTTTACATAGGCTTCAGCTATTCTTATTTGCTGCAATGCAACGCGAATGTCCATATTGCTTTTTAATCCTTCTTCAATATAACCTTGAAGAATGGGATCAGTAAACAATTCCTTCCAAGAGACGGTTGCTATCGTCAAGGTATCTTGCTGAAGATTTTCGGTTCTGTAATTAGCTTCATTCACGACTTGTGGCTGTTCGTAATTTTTTGCCGCAAAGCAGGAAACAAGTAGAAATGGCAAACTTGCCAGAATCAATATTTTATAAATGCTATTCTTTTTCATTTGAAATGTTTTCTTCTGAAATTTCTAATTTATCTGTTGGCGCACCCGTAATTTTTTCCTGTAGCCATTGGAAAAGGATGAATAATATTGGTATTACAAAAACTCCGAAAACGGTACCTACTAATAATCCCCCAACGGCTCCTGTACCAATAGAACGGTTTCCTGCTGCACCAACCCCGTTGGAAAGTACCAATGGCATCAACCCAAAAATAAAGGCGAATGAAGTCATCAAAATAGGTCGTAATCGCGCTTCAGCACCGTCTATTGCCGCATCCAGAATAGACTCGCCGTGCTTCCTTCGCTGTAACGCAAATTCCACAATAAGAATTGCATTTTTGGCAAGCAGTCCAATAAGCATAATCAATGCTATCTGGAAATAAATGTTATTCTGTAGCCCCGTTAATTGGGTTGTAATATAGGCGCCGAAAACTCCCACAGGCAATGAAAATAATACCGAAAAGGGTAATAAATAACTTTCATATTGTGCAGCAAGCAAAAAGTAAACAAACACCAACGACAAAATGAAAATCGTCGTTGTTTGATTGCCGGCACTTTTTTCTTCCAATGTTAAACCCGAATAGGCTATGTCAAAATTACTAGGTAGTGTTTTGGTAACTTCTTCTACAGCGGCAATAACATCTCCCGAACTATAACCAGGAGCTGGTGCTGCAGTAACTTTTGTGGAGTTGAACAAGTTAAAACGCGTCACAGATTGTGGGCCATATACTCTTTTTAGCGTTACGAATTGCGTAATTGGAGTCATTTCACCACTTTCAGTTCGGACGTAAATACTATTAAGATCACTTTCATCCGCACGGTCTTCCGGCAATGCTTGCACATAAACCCGATATTGTTTTCCGAAGCGAGAAAAATCTGCTGCGAAAATACTTCCTATATATCCTTGAAGGGTATTGAAAATAGTTTGAACAGAAACACCTACTTCTTTTGCCAAAGGCACATTAAGTGTCATTTCATATTGCGGATAGCGTGTGTTGAAAGATGATTGTGCGTATTGAATTTCGGGGCGTTGTGACAGTTTTGCTATAAACTCTTGATTCGCTTGATCAAGATCGGTAAAGCTTCCTCCCGAACGATCTAATAAGTTTACTTCAGCTCCAGCCGAATTACCAAAACCGGGGATACTTGGAGGAGAGAAGAAAATAATATTAGCATCTGGAATTTGAGCTGCAATACCGAACAATTGACCTGTAATTGCTTGCACGGAAAGTGAATCTGCTTCACGATCTTTCCAATCGTCCAACCTTATAAAGCCGAGCCCATAATTACTTCCAGCACCACTTATCAAGCTTCGTCCGTCAATTACCGAAGCTCCTTGAATCCCTGGTAAATTCTTAATTTTAGAATAAAGTATCTGGTTTACTTCGTGTGTTCTATCAACTGAAGAACCTGCAGGAAGTTCAACGTTCATAAAGATAATTCCACGGTCTTCGTCGGGGACAAAACCTGTTTGAAGCGTTGATGATGACCACCAAATTCCGAGAACTGCCAAAAGCAATATAAATCCCGTAATCCATTTATTTCTATAAAGAAAATGTACCGATCTTCCGTAACGATCAACAGTGGCCTTAAAACCTTTGTTAAAACCGTTAAAAAACTTCTGTAAAAATCCTGGTTTATTGCTGTTTTGTTTTTCATCGTGCCCTTTAAGAAATAATGCACTTAGGGCAGGAGTCAATGTCAAGGCATTTACGGCCGAAATTATAATTGCTACAATAAGTGTTACCCCAAACTGTTCGTAAAACACACCTGTTGGACCTTTGATGAAGGTTACCGGAATAAACACCGCAGACATCACCAAAGTAATAGAAATAATTGCTCCCGAAATTTCGTGCATGGCATTCAGTGATGCCTTTTTTGAACTTTTCTCCCCTTCATCAATTTTTGCGTGGACAGCTTCCACGACAACAATTGCATCATCCACCACAATTCCAATTGCAAGAACCAATGCAAAAAGGGTCAATAGGTTTATGGAGTATCCAAATAAATTAAGGAAGAAAAATGTTCCGATAATAGAAACGGGAACTGCAATTGCTGGTATTAATGTAGAACGAAAATCCTGCAAAAAGATAAAAACAACCAAGAAAACCAAAAGAAAGGCTTCAACCAATGTACTTACTACTTTTTCAATGGAGGCGTTAAGGAAATTGTTAGTATCATAAGGAATATAATATGTAATTCCATCAGGCAAATCACGCTCCACCTTGCCCAATTCTAGTTTTATTGCATCAATAATTTCTCGTGCATTTGAACCTTTCGTTTGAAAAATACCCATATTCACCGCAGGATAGCCGTTGGTTACAGAACCTCCCGAGTATGATTGTGCTCCCAATTCAATTTGGGCCACATCACTCAATCTCAAAAATTCGCCATTACCCAGCGCTTTTATTACAATATCGCTGTATTGTTTTTCCGTTTTGTATCGTCCGGGATACTTAATGGTGTATGAAAATGCTTCACCATTATTTTCACCCAAAGAACCCGCAGCAGCTTCAAGACTTTGTTCCTTCAAAGCGGCTACAACATCTGACGGCATTAAACTATATGCAGCAAGCTTTTGTGGATCTAACCAAATACGCATGGAATAATCCTTTCCTCCAAAAACAGTAACATCTCCAACTCCATTTACCCTTTGTAATTCGGGAATGACATTTATTTTTAAATAATTTTGAAGATAGGTGTCATTATAATCCTTATTTGTGCTGTAAAACGAAAGGAACATCAACGCGCTAGTTTGCTGTTTAGAAGTTGTAACCCCTGTCTGGATTACCGCTTGTGGCAATAACGAATTAGCACGCGCCACACGGTTTTGAACGTTTACTGCCGCAATATCTGGATCTACGTCCTGATCAAAAAACACGCTTATGGAAGCTGTTCCATTATTGGTAGCCGTAGAAGTTAAATAGGTCATTCCTTCTACTCC
>CAKZLK010000055.1 GCA_937125455.1 uncultured Aequorivita sp. | reverse complement strand
TTGAATACTCTTATGATGTTTCCGCAACGCCTCTGAATGTTTACCTTGACGCAAACGGAATGGCAACTGTAGATCCTAACGATCTTGTACAAAGCGTGGACGAAGCTTGTGGTTACACAATTACTGCCGGCGGTACTGGTGGCGGAACAAATGGATCTCTTTCTACTCTATTTACTTCCAACAATGGTGGATCAGCAGGATGGACCGTAATGTATGATCTTACCGTTGGACCGAACGACATTGAGGTTACCGACATTGATGTTAACATTGATGGCACGACTGCTTTCAATCTTGATATGTACATTTTGGTTGGCACATATGTTGGTAATGAACTGAATCCTGGTGCTTGGGGAGCTCCCGTAGCATCTGGAACAGGAACTGGCTTGGGCATTGATATGCCAAGTAACGCTGTTCTTGGAGCACCTGTTACCTTAACGGCAAATACCACTTATGGTATTGCGATTGTAACTGACTCTGGTCAAAACTATACCAATGGTGATGGAAGCAACCAAAACTTTTCAAATGCTGATTTATCTGTATCATTGGGATCGGCCGTTGCAGGACTTTTCTCTGGATCGGTATTCAGTCCACGCGTTTGGAATGGAACCATTAATTATACGGTTAGTAATGGAACAACCCTTGACTTTACCTGTGCTGATCTTGGCGAGAACCAAATTGAGGTTACCGTTACCGATGACAGTGGGAATGTTGCTACTTGTATGGCAACTATCAATGTAATAGATAACACTCCTCCAGTGCTTGTATGTCAAGACACTACCATTGAATTGGGTCCAGACGGTACAGCTACTGTTGATCCAAATGCACTATTGGCTTCTATGCCGACTACCTATGAGGTGATGGTTATAGGAAGTGATAACGCATCCGGTAATGAAGGTTTCACAGACTTTACCGTTAATGTAACTGAAGCGGCAAACGTAACTTTTGATTGGGACTACACAACCAATGATATTGCAGGTTTTGACAGTTTTGGTTATTTGTTGAACGGTACATACACCGAATTGACAGATCGCGCATTAGGAAATCAATCTGGTAGCGCTTCTATAGCTGTTGCACCGGGTGATGTGTTCGGCTTCCGTTCACAAACTGATGACAATGACTTTGGAAACAACGAAACTGTAATCAGTAACTTTATGCCAGGTTTCAGCGGTCAGTTTGATCCAGCGAATTGGAGCTTGACCTTGACTGATTCTGATGGAGATGCATTCTTTACAGAAATCCCTGGAGGTCCATTGTCTTTTGATGCTTGTGGTATAACGGTATTGGCTGTAGATGTACCAGAGGTTAGTTGTGCAGATATAGGAACTCCTATTACTGTAACTGTATTTGCAAGTGATGCAAGTGGAAACATAGCATCTTGTACTTCAGTAATTACAGTTGTAGATCTTTTAGGGCCAGAGATTACCTGCCCAGCAGACCAGACGGTAGATCCGGGACAGGGCAACTTGTTCTATATCTTACCTGACTACTTTGCAACTGGCGAAGCCACTGCAGTAGACAACTGTACAGATCCAGTGACAGTTACCACTCAGGATCCTGCACCAGGCACTCCAGTTCCTGATGGCACGTATACCATCACGATGACTGCTACCGACGAGTACGGAAATACTTCAACCTGTAGTTTTGTGCTTACCGTAGAGACTGTTCTTGGCGTTGATTCAAATAGTCTTGATGCAGGTTTGGCGTTATATCCTAACCCAGCAACCAATATGGTTAACCTTGTGAACAAGACCAACATTTCTTTAGAGAAAATGATGATTTTTGACATAAACGGAAAACTTGTAAACCAGACAGACCTTCGCAGTATGCAGGGTGAAAAAGCAGTAGATGTTTCATCGCTTGCCTCTGGGGTTTATGTTGTTCAGATTATTGGTGACAACGCAAGCACTGTGAAGCGCTTGATTAAGGAATAATCACCAAATAACCAACCAAATAAAGAAAACCCCTTCAGCAAAAGCTGAGGGGGTTTTTGATTTTAGGATATTCAAAATATAAAACACACTATTTGCGTATCTTTACAATTCAATTCATATAAAATCTTCACAGAATGAAAAAAATAATTCCTTTTTTAGCGCTTGCCCTGATTGTTGTGGCTTGCAATAATTCAAAAGAAAAAGAAAAATCAAACAACAGTAATGAACAAATGGACAACGCCGAAAACCCTTTACTTTCTGAAAGTACATTGCCTTATGGAGCGCCGGATTTTTCAAAAATAAAAGATGAAAATTTCCAACCAGCAATGATGGAAGGAATTGCAGAACAGAAAAAAGCTGTAGAAGCAATTGCCAACTCTGAAGAAGAGCCCACTTTTGATAATACAGTGCTTGCCCTTGAAAAAAGCGGCGAGTTGTTAAATAGAACGTCCCAAATATTTTATGCTCTTGCTGGCTCTAATACCAATGAAACGTTACAAGCTGTGGAAGAAGAAATGGCTCCGAAATTCGCCGCACAAAACGACATGATTTATTTGAATGAAAAACTCTTCCAGCGTTTCAAAATATTACACGATAAGAAGGAATCGCTCAATCTTGATTCAGAATCTTTAAAACTACTTGAAAACTATTACGAAGATTTTGAAATAGCGGGAGCCAATCTTTCCCAGGAAGACAAAGAAAAATTAAAGGAGTACAATGAAAAAATAGCGACGCTCACTACCAAGTTTGGCAAAACCCTTTTGGATGCAAATAATACTGGAGCCGTTACTTTCACCAACAAAGAAGACTTGGCAGGTGTTGATGCGGATTTTTTAAAGTCAAAAGAAAGCGAAGATGGCAAAGGATGGACCATTCCGTTGCAGAATACTACTCAGCAACCTTTGTTGCAGTCTATGGATAATAGAGCAAGCAGGGAAAAACTATTTAAAGCTGCCTGGCATAGAGCAGATCAAGGTGCAAATGATACCCGAGAAATTATTAAGGAACTTGTGGAAGTACGCGCACAAAAAGCAAAACTTTTAGGTTTTAATAATTATGCCGAATGGAGCCTTCAAAAAACGATGGCCAAAACGCCTGAGCATGTGAACGAATTTTTCAATAAGCTTATTCCTGCCGCTACTGCAAAGGCGCAAGCAGAATCAGATGAAATTCAAAAAATGATTAAATCTAAAGGACAGGATTTCAAATTGGAACCTTGGGACTGGAACTATTATGCTGAGATGGTTCGTAAGCAAAAATATGACCTAGACGAGAACCAAATAAAGCCCTATTTTGAATTGAACAATGTTTTGGAGAAAGGGGTCTTTTACGCGGCTAATAAATTATATGGTATTACTTATAAAGAAAGAACCGACATTCCAGTATATCAAGAAGACGTAAAAGTTTATGAACTTTTTGAAGAGAATGGAGACCCACTTGGACTTTTTTATACAGACTATTTTGCACGACCCAGTAAAAGTGGTGGTGCTTGGATGGACAATTTTGTAACCCAATCTAAAATGTACAACAAAAAACCAGTAATATATAATGTATTGAATATTCCGAAGCCAGCTGGAAATGAACCTGCTTTATTAACCTATGATGAAGTAACAACCATGTTTCACGAGTTTGGCCATGCGCTTCACGGTTTCTTTGCAAACCAGCAATATCCTTCACTTTCTGGAACTGCTGTTGCTCGTGATTTTGTGGAATTTCCTTCACAGTTCAATGAAAACTGGGCGTTATATCCAGAAGTGTTGAAAAACTATGCAATACACTACAAAACTGGTGAACAGATTCCACAGGAATTGATTGATAAGATAAAAAACTCAGGCACCTTTAACCAAGGGTATAGCTTGACCGAAAACTTGGCTGCAAGTAATTTGGATATGCAATGGCACACAATTTCTCCTGATAAAAAGATTGAAGATGTAAATGCTTTTGAGAAAGAAGCGCTAAACAGAACGAAACTAGATGTTGTGCATGCTGTGCCACCAAGATACCGTTCTACCTATTTCTCCCATATTTTTGCGGGAGGGTATGCTGCAGGTTATTATTCCTATTCATGGACTGAAATGCTCGATCATGATGCTTATAATTGGTTCGAGACCCACGGAGGCTTGACACGGGAAAACGGACAGCGTTTTCGTGATATGGTTCTTTCCAGAGGAAATACTTTGGAGCTTGAAAAAATGTATAAAGACTGGCGCGGGAGTGATCCAAAGATTGAGCCTATGCTAAAGGCGAGGGGGTTGAAATAGTCTGGAATACTAAATTACAAATCCACGAATAGTTTCTATAATTATTCGTGGATTCGTATTTTATTTTTAGCGTATTTCAGCTAATTGTAAGTTAGCGTAATCGAAAAATGCGATGTGCTGAGCTTGTCGAAGTATATCAAGAACGGATTTTGTATTGGAAAGTCTCTATAAACTCGGTCTCGATACAAATTTGAAGCCGCTATCGCTATTTCAAATTAACTCGACAAGACATTTGTTTTGACAGGTTCAACCAGACATTGCAATTACTTCTTCTTTTTAGATTTTCTTTTTTCCTTTTTTGGGTGAACGAGTTTTAATTCATTAATCAAATTCTTTGCTCCGGCATATTTATCCATTATAAAAAGTACATATCGAATATCAACCATAATATTGCGCGATAGGGCGGGGTCATAGTAGTAATCGCTCATGGTACCTTCCCAAACGCGGTCAAAGTTTAGACCGATTAAGTTTCCTTCAGCGTCAATTGCAGGGCTTCCACTGTTTCCTCCAGTAGTGTGATTGGTACCTATAAAGTTGATGGGCATCTTCCCGTTTTCTCCATATTGACCATAATCTTTGGATTTGTAAAGGTCAATTAGTTTTTGTGGCACATCAAATTCATAATCGCCTGGAACGTATTTTTGCATTACGCCCTCAAGATGGGTTACGGGTTCGTAATAAATGGCATCGGCGGGGGAGTAGCCAGCTACTTTTCCATAGGTTACGCGCAAAGTACTATTGGCATTGGGAAAAATGCGGGCATCTTTTGGACTCAAGTCCAAAAGGGCTTTCATATAATCGCGCTCTAAACCTGAAATATTCAACTCAAGTTCTTCATACTTTGGAGCTACTTTTTCAAAATAAGTATCGGCCATTTCCTTCACCATTTGATAGCCAGGATCGTTTTCCAATTTCGAAATTACAGTTTGTGCATCACCCTCCAACAAATTCTTCACTGAAGCATAGTCTACAAATGCAGAATTTTTATAAACAG
The DNA here is from genome assembly GCA_937125455.1 of uncultured Aequorivita sp. Lineage (GTDB taxonomy): Bacteria > Bacteroidota > Bacteroidia > Flavobacteriales > Flavobacteriaceae > Aequorivita. The sequence goes on along the minus strand of CAKZLK010000055.1, from coordinate 16,982 downwards.
TTTCGGTTGTTGCTTGCATATCCATATTACTAAAGGAGGCGGGTAAAAACTTTGCAGGAACATTTTTTGCATATAGCGCAATCAAGGCCTCAAAAACTTCTTTGTCCACTTGCTTGCTGTAATTTTTGTATTGGCTTTCCAGGGAAGAAACTAAATTGTTTCTTCGGTCTTCAAAAGATTGGGTTCCACGGTTTTCATAAACCTGTTTCAGCTGGTAGGTTTGGTAGGCAGTTTTTAGTAATTCCACATTTCGTATTACGGTTTCCAGAAAATATTCACGGGCAAGGGAATAGGGTTCAATTTCTGTGTAATACTGTTCAAATTTCGGCAATAATTGTCCGTATTCTTTTTGTTTTCCCTGTTTGTTTATTTGGGCAGTCAGGGCATTTTCTTGTTGTTTTTTTATATCTACAGCGTTCGACTTTGTTAGGCCTAGGGTTTCGCCTTTCCACTTTTTCCAGTAGTTGGCGATGCGGGCATATTTGGAAGCATACTGAATCTTAATCTGCGGATCAGCACGCATATATTTGTCCTGAATGGCCAAGGCAGCATCACGAATGGCTATACGAGCTGGATTGATGGAATTGATAACTTGCTCAATTGCTACTGAAGGTAAATATTCATCTGTAGTTCCGGGGTATCCGAAGACCAAAGTGAAATCATTTTCAGCTACACCATCCAATGAAATGGGAAGGAAGTGTTTTGGAGTATAGGGCACATTATCTTCTGAATATTCTGCAGGGCGATTATTTTTGTCTGCATAGATTCTAAAAAGGGAAAAATCACCTGTATGTCTTGGCCATATCCAGTTATCGGTATCGCTACCGAACTTCCCTATGGAGGAGGGTGGTGCACCCACCAAACGAATATCTTTATATGTTTCCACCACAAAAAGCATATATTGGTTGCCTTCATAAAAAGTGCGTACGCGATTTTCCTGCCAATTTTCCTTGGGGGAAGTCTTTACAACAGCGGCAATGTTTTCCTCTATCTTTTTTTGTTTGTCAGCTTCATCCATTGCTGGTGTAATGTCGTTCATCACTTTTGTTGTAACATCTTCAATCTTTACAATAAAGGTGGCGCTAATACCCGGATTGGGAAGTTCTTCCTTTAAACTCATCGCCCAAAATCCGTCCTGCAGGTAGTCGTGTTCCAGTGTGGAATGACTTTGAATTTGTGAATATCCACAATGGTGGTTGGTAAGCAAAAGTCCTTGGTTGCTGATGACTTCAGAAGTACAACCTCCGTTAAAATGTGGCACAGCGTCTTTTAAGCTAGCGTTGTTAACATCATAAATATCCTTGGAAGTCATTTTCATTCCAAGATTGGTCATTTCAGATTCGTTCATTCCTTCTATAAGTGAAGGGATCCACATACCGCCTTGCTGAGCGAATAGGGGAAGGGATAAAAAGATAAAGAGTAGGCGGAACATTTTCATTTGCTGATTAATTTAGAATTCTTGCAATATACTAAATAGTAAAACTTTTTTATAATAGAAAAATAATTATTGATTGTCCATTAAAGGACATTATCAATAACAAAAGCCCAGTAAAAAACTGGGCTTATTGTAAATTAGTAGTACTTATTATTTTAAGAGCCGCACTGATCAAGGCAGAATTGAAAATACATTGCCCAGTTATTTCCGCCATAAGGTAATCCCTCTCCCCAAGCTGTTTCATTGCCCGAAGGACCAATCACTTCTGCGTGGGCTGCAATGCAAAGGCAATTAGGTAAAGTGGCTATTGGAATGCTGTAAGTATAGCTTGTTGTTCCTTGTGCATGAGTGGTGGCGTATGGGAAGTGCCCCACCTGTGGGTTTCCAGATTTATTAGCTGGTCTTTCTGAACAGTCACCAACATAGAGGTGTGATACATTTAATGTCCAATCACCTTCCATGGTATAGGTGATTAATAGGCTTTCTCCGTCGATAGCCACTTCTACATTTCCAGAATCATAATTTTGTCCAGCTATAAGATCTACTTGGGTACAAAAGGTATCTCCAGAGGTTGGTTGTTCCCTTGACGCTAAAACATCTTCCGAACTGTTTTTTTGAATTAGCTCTTGATCGGATTCTTTGGAGCAGCCAATTATAAATGTAATGGATAGTATTAGGATAAGTAGTTTTGATTTCATAATATTTAAAATTTGGGGTTGAGAGTCAAACATAATTAAATTATTTATATTAATCGTTAAAATGATACAAATAATCGATGAAATGCAAATAAAAAATAACAATATGTTAAATAAAATCACTTTTTAGTTAATATTTATCTAGGAATTTAACAATATTATCAAAGCTGTTGCATCGAACCCAAAAATATTACAGAATCATTGGCGCACGTTTTTTTCAAAGCACGATAGATTCACTTTGGTCTGAAAAGAGTGTTTATATTCAATTAACTATGGCTTCCTTTCTTGATGGAAGAATAGATTTTATTTCCCAAGGATATGATAATAGGTTGGGTTTTTTCGGTAATGAAATATATAGGCGAGGCTTGCTGTCTAAATAGAGTAAGGGTTAAAAGATAAAGAGTAGGCGGAATAAATCCGATAGTTTTTTAAATAATAGCGTGTGAGATAAGAATAAGCTATCAAGTTTGCTCTAGAAAATATCTTTAGCATATTAAAATGAATGGTTCCTAATAGATTAAATAAAATGCTTCTTTTTTTGTTAGTGGTTTAATAACTAGCCTTGCAATTGAGGAATCTTCGTGATAAAGAAAAGAGCCATAATGTTATCTTTAATAAGATGCACCGTTTCATGTACTTCCATAAAGTAGTGTGAAAAAATGAATTGAATTGATTCGGATATTGTGCTTTCGCAGAAAAAGGAAGATATGTTTGACACCAATTTTCAAGTATATAAAGAAACATCCAACACTTTGCATCCTACATGCAAATTTCCAGTAGAAGGTCTTGGACGAATTTGGCTGTATTTTTTTTAATTCATAAATCGCATAAAATCAGCATTTTGTGTTTAGATATCATTATTTTTTCTTAATTTTATTTTCTCCTCTTCCCCATTCACTATTTGACAAATAAAAATGTCAAATTTAATAACCTACGTATGTTGGAGGCAGTTGTTTATTTTAAACTAAGGTCGATCACTAATCTGATCAAAGAAGCTCGTTTGCTCAAAACGGCTTTGCTCTTCTCTGATGCAGTCTATACAAATAATCCAGAATTAGATTCGTTGTTTGCCGTCCACAGTCTAGATGATACCATCAGCACAGAACATCAGTATGAAACCATTCTAAATGCCATGCCGGCATTGAATCCCACTGCTTCAGTGGAACAGATGAGAGAAAATTTACTTCAGATAAAAAAATTAAAAAATAACAACAGAAAATCTTCACGCGAAATTATTGCTCTTAAAAAGGCGCAAAACCAATTAGGTCAGATCAATAACACCTTTAGAATTATAACCGAAACATTATTTGATTCCAGTAATTTTTCTGGCATTGCTCCCCTCTTAGGTAAAAAGGTGTTTTTTGAATGTGATACTGTTGACTTAAAAGCAAATTCAGAATATCTCTACATATTAGATGAAGACTTATTACAAGACTACTTTCAAACAAGTTTAGTAAAGTCAGCCAGAAAAAAAAATGACAGTGAAGATAAGAACATCCTGACATTGCCATTATTTACTGAAAAGGATTTCGATCAATTTTCAATCCCGAGCATTCTAAAATCACAAAAAATAGCGAAGCCAGCACTCATAGCATTATTGACTTCATTAAACGGAAAGTTCCAGAAGCAAAACCGTGATGTTATTAATCTGGAACTGGAGCGATTTAAAGCCTTATCTGGAGATTTTCCACTTAAAAAAATATCAAAAAAACTAAAAAATACAGATGCAATATCTATCTCCTTAGGCATCTGTACCTCCCAATTATTCGAAAAAATAATAAAAACTACGTTGCCTGAACTCCCTCTAATTTCTGCTCCTCAGGGATTTGTTCCATTTATATTCAATCAAACAATGAAAAAAAATAAACCTAAAGCCAAGAAGCAGGCTGTGCTTCATAAGAATTAATATAAACCTTAAAACCAAAAATCATGAACCGTATCACATTAGCACTTGATGGGGTAGCGATGGGGCGAAGGGCAATGGTTGCTAAAAAGTTGAAAGAAACAGCTTTTAAGCCAGTGGACTTAGCACCTGCATTTCTCACAGTGTACAAAAAAAACAAGGATCAAGGTATCGTGTTGGCAGAAGCCTATGCCGAAACCATTAAAAATCCAGAGGAACATCGCGAACTTTTCCAACGTGTTTCCTTAATGAAAAAAACAGAAAGAAAAGCGTTTATCAAAGGCTACCAGAATGCCGGACAGGGCAAGGGTGTAGTTCACGCCATCAGCCAATTGCCAAGAGGACAGGCGCATTTATTGATGGGCGACTTATTACTGAAGACCAAAAGCAAAAAAAGCATCGACAAGCAGGGCGCGCAAGATGTTCTTATTTGGTTGCGGGATGCAGGCGAAACTTCTCGTAAACTTGAAGGTGATGGGCGCAATACACCAGCAGACCCAGATGTGGATTCGGCTGTAGTGGAATTTTTCGAAGATATTGCAGATGCCATTGCAGACGCTATTGATGCTATAGTTGATGCCATTGAAGCAATAGTCGATTCCATTGGCGATCTGCTAACTGAAATTGCAGATTGGACCCGTTCGGCGGTTTCTGCGTTGTGCCAAGCATTGGTTGCAGCAGCAAATACTGTGGCCGAAGTGCTTCAATATGCCGTTGATTCAGGTTTTCAGATTCTCAAAAAGATGGTTCAGGGCATTCAGGATATTGGGAGGTCACTTTTTAATATTCTAGAAGAAGCATTTACACTAGTGGTTAATTCAATTAGGGAAATCCTGAGGGCTATTGACAGTCTTGTAGGTGTTCTGGTCGATTTGTTATCCTGGCTAGCTACAAAAACTTTTGAAATTGTAAAAAAAGGAATAGAAGCCCTTATTGAATTGGGCAAATCTATTGGCAATATATTATACCAAGCGCTTGAATTTGGGCTTACCCTAATTCGCAATAGCGTGCGTGCTTTGCTTGCTATTGGCAAGGCCATTGGCGAAATATTAGTCGCCTTGGTTACCCGTCCTTTGTCGCTATGGGATCAGGTAATACAATCGTTTACCGATTTGGGAAATACGCTGACGGATCTCTTTGAAGAAGTAATTAGCGCAGGTGCAGATTTAATTGAAGAGGTAGCGCGTTCATTGGCCAATATTGGTACCGCGATTGTAGATTTTATGGCTTACGTTGCCAATGCCGCAGTTGAGGTAGTAGAAAAAATAGTAAGTGCTCTTTTAGCAGCGGGAAAAATAATCTCAGACATGGTAATATCCATGGCGCAGATAGCGATTGCAGGAATAAAAAAGATAGTTGATGCCCTTTTTGCCATAGGTACTACCTTAATCAACTTACTGAAAGACGTAGTTTCTATAGCCTTCGATTTATTGAAACACGTTGTAAAAGCAGCATTTGAACTTGGTAAAACCATCGTTGAGTTTGTAGGTAATATGGTAAGCTTCACCTATCGTTTGGCAGCGCGCTTAATAGAGGCCGCCATGCAAGTAGGTCAGGCACTAGCCGATATTCTGGAAGCAGTCGTTGGAGCAACCTATTTTGTATTCCGAAAAATAATAAATGGCGTATTACAGGCCTTGGGTCCTGTGGGCGATATTTTGGGTTGGTTGCTTGACCGTGGCGAAGACTTAGTTTCAGAACTCTGGCGAGAAGCAATATTAGCAATTCGATTTGTTAAGAAATCTGTTACTGAAATTCTAGATTGGGGAATGACTCAAGTAGATGCTGTATTTGATAAAATGTTGGAATTGATTGAAGATATAGGTGAAAATGTTTCCAAAGCTATCGATTGGGCCGCCGCAATGGGCGATGCTGCGCTTAGTTTATTGGGTGAAGCTACCGTACGTATAGGTAACTCTGTTAGTTATGTGTTATCATATTTGGAAAACGATTTTTTGGAAGGCATCAGATCCTTTATCAATGGAGTATTACAAGTGGGTTATTTGGCCGTTGACCTTTTGGGATGGGCTGCCCGACAAACAATTAATGCCATGAAAGAAATTGTGCTGGGTCTTCTTGCTTATGGCTTAACCTTAGCGCAAATTATGGCAGATACTGTTCGTAATCCCGAAAATATCATTGCCAATTTCGTTCAGGCTTTCCGAGAAGCTGGACAAACGGTAGAGGATATCTCAAGAGCTATTGCAGATCAGATAGAAAGCGAAGCACAACTGCTTATTGCAGCTGCATATAATAGATTGGTAATTACAGGGCAGGAATTTTTGGATGCCTTTATCCAGATTGGTGGAGGTGCGGTATTCCTATTGGTTGGACTGTTATTGGAGATTGCAGGTCTATTCAGAGGTCTAACAGACGAAGAAGAAACAGAAGCACGACGCGTGTTCGGTGACTCATTGCCATATGATATGGTACATGTATTTATTGGATCCTTTGTTGCCAATGTAGCTTCTAGCAATACAGGTGGAAATACGGGAGTAGGTACGATGCGGATCATACATTTCCCAGATGGTACCGTTCTTTCAAAAGGAACGCCAGCTGCCCCTGGTAATTTTGGTTGGCTAATGCACGAACTAACACATGTTTGGCAGGGTGAATATACTGGTCCTATCTATATGGGTGATGCATTGGTTTCCCAACAAACTGATGGCTACGACTATGCTGAACCAGGAAAGACCAAGGAACAAACATTGATTGACGCTACCGCTAATGGTTTGGGATTGGATCATTTCAATCCAGAACAACAGGGCGATATAGTACGTGATTATTACAATGGATTGTTCATAGGAAATAATGTGGGAGCTTGGGAGCCATACATTGATGAAATCAGAGCCGCATGATCACAATTATAGCTTCAAAAAAAGCAATGGAAGCCTTGCAGCCGTTGATAGAAGCCTATCAAAAAAAAGGTTTTTTTCCACGACTTAAAGTTTCGGATAAACTGGATGTTTCCCCGAAACTCTTGGCTCATTATGCTGAAGATAGTCAAGCTGTTGTATGGGTGGGGGCGCCACGGCGCTCTCCCCGTACTTTATTGACAGGCCCCGTCCTGATTCGGGGCGACGGTATCGCAATACCAATTGGTTATCTACCAGAGAGTAGCATAGACGCATTGAGACTTTTTGCGGAAACAGCTGCCAAGGTACAGCTGCGTGATGGGGAGCAGCAACCTGTGGCTATTTTAGGGCAACGTCATAAAAAATACATCAGGCTTGCCACACGTATTGAGACCTTGCTGAATGAGAATAACGGAAGAACACCGCCTTATAGGTGGACGAGTGATTTATTGGTAAAAGAAGAAATGTTAAAAGGTCTGCGCAGTGGTGTGGGACTGGCTCTCTATTTTGGTCACGGTCGGCCTATTGGTTGGGTAGGCTATTACGGCTTAAGGAAGCACCATTTTAAAGAATCGAGAGGCGAACCCTTGGGTGCATTACTTTCTATCTGCTGTGCAACGGCAAGTAGAAAACGAACTGGCTTATCCTTTTCTGAAGCCATTCCGTTGCAAGGTGCTGCTGCGGCCAGTTTTGGTGCAGTTATCAATACTTATCACACAGACAATACACGTTGGGCGGTGCGCATTACCAACGCATTACAACAGGGAGTAAAAACCATAGGCGAATTGATTGTTGCCGCAAGTCCACCAACAGATTCTGCGATGGACAGCTATCGTATTTTCGGTGATCCGTTGGCGCCCATTTGTGGTACGCAGCAGGCAATACACTTAGCAGATAAAATTAAAGTATACCCATGAAAACAGATATTGACATTGCGGATCATTTAAAAACGATGCTTTTTAAAATAAGCAAGAAGATACCTAGGAATCTGTTAAATGATGATCATTTTTATCACGATTTGAATATTGATTCTTTGGATCTTGCCGAATATGTGGCAAATATTGAGCAGGAATACCGAGTGCGAATTTCAGATGACGATTGGGAAAAACTCTCATCAATAAACGCAGTGGTTGCTTATTTGCAAAATCACTCTAACCCCTAAAATAGATTATATAATGCGAAAGGAAGAAGTGGTAGTAAGCGGTATGGGTGTGATGACTCCTCTGGGAAACACAGTTGAACAATTGTGGCAGAATTTCCTACTGCAAAAATGTGCCGCAAAGCATTGGGATGATTTAGAGCGAGAAGGATTTAGAACAACCATAGCATGCAGGTTGACAGATTCAACCATACCTGAGGATGGCACCCGTGGGCAAATCATGGCACTGCGTGCGGTAGAGCAAGCTTTAGAACAAGCTAATATTGAGGTTAACCGAGATGTGGGCGTTTTTGTTGGCACCACGATGGGCGAAAGCTTTGCTTTTGAAGAGGCCGCTTCTGGGAAGCCTTTGGACATTTTAAAAGCTACGGGTAATGTGTTTGCTAGAACCATTCAAAAACACTTTAAGATTGAGGGACCCACGGCAGTGTTTGGCACAGCCTGTGCAGCTGGTAATTATGCCATAGGAGCGGCGGCCCAAGCGATACGCTCAGGAAGGGTTAAGGTGGCCATCGCAGGGGGCGTAGATCCATTTTCACGTATTGCAATGGTAGGTTTTAGTCGTTCTCGGGCTATGACGCCAGATTTTTGTAGGCCTTTTGATGTTAACAGAAAGGGAATGCAATTAGGCGAAGGCGCAGCCTTTTTGATAATTGAAAGCTATGAAAATGCCCTTAAACGAAATACAACTCCGCTTGCGGTTATTGGGGAATTGGGCTTAAGTTGCGATGCGTATCATCTCACAAAACCGAATGAGAATGGTTTTGAAATGGGGAAGGCTATGCAGCATGCCTTAAATGCAACTGGTATAAATTCTGAACAGGTAAATTGGATCTGTGCCCATGGCAGTGGTACCGTAGCTTCAGATGCTGCGGAAGCCTTAGCTATTAAAAATATTTTCGGTAAAAATAATACCTTGGTAAGTGGTATGAAGGGTGCACTGGGCCATAGTTTAGGTGCGGCTACGGCAATGGAAGCAGTACTATGTGTGCAATCTTTGTTGCACAAAACGGTGCCACCAACTGTGAATCATATTGAGTTACCTTCCGATTTTGATATTAAAATTGTCACTGAACCTATTAAAATGGAAAATATGGAATGGGTATTGAATTGCGGATACGCTTTTGGCGGTATCAATTCAGCCTTATTAATTGGAAAAGTATGAATTTTCAGAACCTTTGTTTTTTTCAGCATAATTTTACAGAAGCTGAGGTTGATGTTGCTGAAATATTCAGTGAGCTAGCAGAATCTATTTCAGCTTGTTATTCAAAGAATACGTTTCCCGCAAAAACCGCTATTTATCTTTTTACTCCAGATGCTGGGGTTTATCACTCCATTGGACTGTGGGAAAATGCGCTAGCGCATGGCCCCGATTTTGCCAATCCTAAGAATTTTCCTTGGACGCTGGCTTCCTGTCCTGCCAGTTTTTTGGCACGTATCCTTAATGCGCATGGGCCAAATATCACTTTAATAGGTGGGAAAGAGAACCTCTCTCAAATTCAGGAATGGATAAAACTTCATGCAGCGCAAGGTTTAATTGAGGTGGCTATAGTTGTCAATTTGCAAAATAACTTTAACGGCCAAAACGCAGGTATAGGATTTTGTAAAGGCGTTGTGATCTTCATTGAAACAGATTTCATTTTAAACTCCAACTTTTGGGAGGTAACGCAATTTTTCCTTAAAAATTAGTCATATTGTAAACTGTTTGATTCCATTTATTACAAGGGATTTGTAATCAACTCATTTTCTGTTAACTATAACTTTTTCAGATAATTCATTTTCCAATAAAGTTAACATAAGAGGTATAGTGAAATTGTAACTATTCCTTTTTTTGATAGCAAATAGTTATGGAATGTTTTTAAGATATGTTTTATCAATAAAAAATTTTTCAGTGAAATAAAAAACAAGTTATACTGTTTAGTAGTTAAGGGCTTATGATATAAAAAACCTCCGTAATGAAAAAGTGGCTATACTAACTTTTTTAGTTTTGTGCACTCTTTCGTGCACTACCATAAAGGAATATGAAAAGGTAAACCTAAATGATCCGGATATGGTACTTTCACAAAAAAAGAGGATAGGTTTGAAACCAATTTCCAAGTTTATAGGGAGGCGTCTGCTGGAGCAAATGGAGGTAAGTCTGGAGGGGGATGTGGCTGTAATTAATTATTTGTATTTCATAACCGAGTGACCATAGCTAGATTAATTTAAACTAATGCCCTTTTTCGCTAAAATGAAAAACCTTTTTTTATTCCTTCTACTGGTTTCTTCTGGAGCCGTAAGATCTCAGAAATCGCCCAACACCTATAAAAAAAGGGTCTTGGAAACTGCCGAATTAGAATTTTTAGGCAGTTATTATACACAGGATGGCGATAATGCCTCTGTAACAGGTGGTATTGGTACTGAAAAGCTTACCGATTATACCCCTACTATTGTAATAAGTATTCCAATTAATGCCGATGGTGTTTTAACCACGGATATTGGTATTTCTACCTATACTTCGGCTTCCTCAAGTAATGGCAATCCTTTTGACATAACAGGAGCATCTAGCAATGGAGGAGAGGGTGATGACGATCATGACAAAGGTTATGGTAGGCCTGTCGCGGGTGCAGTAATAGGAAGTCCTTGGGTGGCCTCAACAGGAGCTTCAAGACAAGACACTTGGGTTGGGGCAACGGTGGATTATTCGCACAGTTCTGATAGTAGAAATACAGTTTATAACGCAGATGTGTCATTCGCAAACGAATATGATTACAGCAGCTTAGGCTTTGGTGCTGGAATAACTAAATTGTTTAACGATAAAAATACAACCTTGGGTTTAAGCGGAAAGGTGTATTTAGATAAATGGAGGCCTGTATATCCTACGGAACTTAAAAGTTATGCAGAAGTTGATGGACATTTGAACACCGGATTTTTTAGGGACGTTCCTATATACGATGAAAATGGGCTGCACAGTAATCAATGGAAGCCTCTTAATGGTTTTCCATTGATAGAGAATACCTCCCGTAATTCCTACTCCATTTCCCTAAGTATATCGCAAATACTTTCTAAAAATGCCCAGATATCACTATTTGTAGATTTGCTTCAGCAAAAAGGGTGGCTGGCAAATCCCCTACAACGAGTTTATTTTGCCGATAAGCCCAATTATTTTATAGGTAATATAGCCAGTATTCCTAATTATACATCTCCTAATAATACAGACGTCTTTCAGTTAGCGGATGATATAGAGCGATTGCCATCTTCACGTTTTAAAATACCTGTTGGGCTTCGCTTTAATTATTTTATAAATGAAAGATTCGTTTTACGAACTTACTATCGCTATTATTTTGATGATTGGGGAGTAAGTTCGCACACCGCCAGTTTGGAAGTTCCCATCAAGTTGGGGAGTTCATTTACATTATATCCTTCGTATCGTTACTATCAACAGACGGAGGCAGATTATTTTGCGCCATTTGACACGCATTTATCAACAGATCAATTCTATACATCAGACTATGATCTCTCCAAGTTTACTGCCAACCAATACAGTTTGGGTGTAGGGTATACCGATATTTTTACCAATTTCCATTTTTTTGGTGCGGGTTTAAAAAGCATCAACTTAAAATACAGTATTTATCAGCGGAATACCGGACTGAGTTCTTTTATTATATCCGGTGGGTTTAAATTTATACTGTAACGCATCGGTACTGCATAAAAATACGTGAGAAGCAATATTGTTAAAACCTCTATTTTTAATGATACATAATAGAAACAATCTCCAATTGTCTTGTGTTTCCTTCTAACTGAAATGGCACTACATCGCCTACCTTATGTCCAGTAAGTGCAGTTGCTATGGGTGCTACAAAAGCAATTTTACGTTGAGGTACATCAGCCTCGTCAACGCCTACAATTTGAAAAGTTTGGGGAGAAGGGGAGGTGGCTATTTTATAAGTAACCGTAGCACCAAAACGCACTTCATCCTTGGGTTGTGTGGTAGGTTCTAAAATTCGTGCAGAGGCAATACGTTCGTTCAGCAAATCCAGCTTGCCGTTTATTACTGCCAGCTCTATACGCCGTTGTTGCTCGTCGGTGGTGGCTAGACTTGAGCGTTCATTTTCCAATTTTTCCCGTTCTGTTAGCAGTAGTTTCATTCCCGTGGGGGTAACATAATTGGTAACCCCAGCAGGCAGTGCTGCGCGTGGGGGAATGATGGGCGTTTCCTCTTGGTCTCCTTCTTTTACAAATCCTCGGCTCATAGGGGTAGTTATAAAGATAGTTTTTTTTTCGCGATAAGTAAAATTTATAGAATATATGAATTCTGGTAAGGGCGGACAGATTACAAAACGACTGTTAAAGGAATAGTTTTTCATAATTGTTGATTATTAAAATGAAATCGCCCAAGGAATTTCCTAGGGCGATTTTTTTTTTAGAGCATTCAAAAGGTAGCGATTAAATCGTCCTAAAATATCTTGTTTGGATTATGAAAAACCTTGATTTACTCAATACGTAGGTATACGTATTTTAAATAAGCTATTTACAAAGTAGCTTGCATTCATTAAATTAAATATTCAATTATGAAAAAAATTCTAACACTAGCAATTCTTTTTTTTACTTTTCAAATAGGTAGTTCACAAATTTATGTAAATGTAAATGCAAGTGGCACTAACAACGGAACTTCGTGGGCAAATGCCTATAATTACTTACACGATGCATTAGCCAATGCAACTTCAGGCGACGAAATTAGAATTGCTCAAGGTAACTACTACCCTGATCTTGGAACAGGAGCAACAGATAATGATAGAAATTCTAGTTTTACAATACCAGATGGAGTTACTGTTATGGGGGGCTATAATGCTAGTTCGGGGGCAAGAAACGTTAGTGCTTTTCCAACTGTATTAAACGGAGATATACAACAAAATGCAACAACGGCAAATTATGCTATACATATAATTACCATAGGCGCAGTTACCGCAACTATAGATGGTGTTTCTATAGTAAACGGTAATGCAGATGGTCCTTTTCCTAATGGCGAAGGTGCCGGAATTTTTATAAACACCGGTTTTGGTTATAATCTAACAATCAACCAATGTACGTTTGAAAATAATATTGCCAGTTCCGGAGGGGCTGCGATTAGAATGGTAAACGTAAGCCCAGCAGGTGGAGGAACATTAAGTATAGACAATTCAAATTTTATCAATAATAATAGTTTTAATGGAGGAGCTATTAAACTAAGCAACAACGTTACATTAAATAACACAACCTTCGAAAACAATACCGCTAGATTTGGAGGCGCTATCTACATAGATGGTGGGTTTTCAACGATAACAAACTGTAGTTTTACAGGAAATAGCATTGCAAGTCCTGGCAATGGAGGTGCCATCTGGTCAAGACTAAAATCTGCCAATTTTGCAAAATTTATTGGATGTACTTTTACTAATAATGCCGCACCAAGTCGAGAAGGAGGAGCGATAACGATTGAAACAGCCACAGGAGCTGGCTATGTAAAAGGAATAGAAGTTGAAGCATGTATATTTACAGGAAATACAGCTCAGTTTGGTGCTGCTATTTATGGAGATAATGCAAATGGTATCAGTATTTTAAATTCTACATTCGATAGCAATATAGCTAATAGCTCCGGAGCGGGTATAGGTATATATGGCCTTGCAACTGGGGCGCAACCAATTATAGATGGTTGTACCTTTACTAATAATTCTTCACCTGGTGCAGGAGGAAATGGGGTATATCTTCAATCTACCAATGCAATAGTTTCAAATTGTTTATTCGATGGAAATGGTTTGGGGTCGGGCTTTGATTCTACCATTGCTTTCAATAGTAGTAGCGCAACTGTGGATCGATGTATTATTAAAAATAATAATGCCGCTAGAGTTATTCGATTTGATACAAGCGGAAGTCCAACAATCAGTAATTCCTTAATAATTAACAATAATGGAAATGCCATTGATGCAAACCAAGGAGGGCCTTTAAATATCGTTAATACTAGCTTTTTCGGAAATACGACAGCAATTAATTTAACCAATACAGCTACTGCAAATTTATACAATAGCATCCTTTGGGGAAATGACACCGAAATTAACAGCTTCGATGGTAATGCGGATACAAATATTATAGAGGGTGGTTTTGCTTCGGGAACCAATATTATTGACCAAGACCCTCAATTTGAAAATGTAGGTGCTGAAAATTTTAGATTACAAGGAACTTCTCCTGGAATTAATACTGGTGAAAATAGCTACAACACTAATAATTATGACCTAGAAGGGAATATCCGCGCGCTTGATGGTTTGATAGATTTGGGCCCCTATGAAGCTGGTTCTAGTCCTTGTCCCCCAGTTACTAATGGAATTATTTATGTGGATGCTTCAAACACCAGTGGTTTAGAGTTTGGGCAATCTTGGGCAGCTGCTTTCACAAATTTACAAGATGCATTGGATTTTCATTCCTCTTCCTGTGGTCCAATCAATGAAATATGGGTAGCACAAGGAACATATTTCCCAGACGACGGAATTTCACAAGTGCCTAACGATAGGAATGCTTCATTTGTATTACCAGATGGTGTAAAACTTCTTGGTGGGTTTCCTTCTGGAGGAGGAGATATAAACAGCCGGGATTGGGTTGTTAATCCAACCAGCCTTAGCGGTGCTATTGGCGGAGGAGGTAGTGCGGATAATTCTGCTCATGTTATTGTTACTCAAAATGTTTCAAGCTCAACCATTCTCGATGGATTTATAGTAGAAAACGGTACTGCCAATGTAATTACATCTACCGGTCAAAATGGAGGGGCATGGTTGAATGTTGTTGATGGAGCTGGTAATACATCTACCCCGGTAGTACGCAATTGTATTTTTCAAAATAACCAATCAATTACCTATGGAGGGGCTATCTATAATGTTGCATCTAATGGCGGAACTGCCGAAATATCTTTCCTAGGATGCCAATTTATTTCTAATCAAACAACATCTACTATAAATGGTTTTGGGGGAGCCATTTATAATGGTAATAACACTAATGGTATCGCAAATATTGAATTGATTAATTGCTATTTTGAAGGAAATAATGGAAATTTTGGGGGTGCTATTCGCAATATTTCCAGAGATGGCGGCACCGGAAGTGTTCGCTTAGATGTAGTTAACAGTATTTTTTATCAAAATACAGCCAATAGTTTACCAGGAATAAGTGGGTTTAATTTAGATAATACTCAAAGCATAAATAAAATTATCAATTGCACTTTCTACGGAAATACAACCACCAGTGCAGGTGGAAGTGGTGGCGGTGGTGCCAGATTTGATAATGCTTCATTAGGCTCGGAAGTGACTAATTGTATTTTTTGGGCTAATACGGCAAACGAAACTCCTGGTTCAAACCAATTAAGGATACAAGGGGGAAGTGTAGCAGTAAAAAACAATAATATTCAGGACTACCCTTATATTGTTAATGGAAATTTAGCTTCAGACCCACTTTTTACAGATGCTGCTAATGGCGATTTACATTTGTTAGCAGGCTCTCCGGCGATTGATTCGGGACTTAACGGTGTGAATACAGAAATCACAGATTTTGACGGCAATGCTAGGGTTTCCGGGGGTATTATAGATAGAGGTCCTTACGAGACATTCACTGATCCAGCTGTGTATTTTGTAACAACTTGGAAAACGGATAATCCTGGATTTACAGCAAACAACCAAATTCAAATTCCCATTAATTCATCTTTAACGTATGATTACAGTGTAGATTGGGGTGATGGTACTATTACTGAAAACGAAACAGGAGCTGCCATCCATACCTACATGGTTCCTGGTACTTATACCGTAAAAATCATTGGGCAATTTCCTCAAATATATTTCAATGACTTAATTAGCAATGATAGTGATTTTCAAAAAATTCTATCTGTAGAGCAATGGGGAACCAATGCTTGGGAATCTATGGAAAGAGCATTTGATGGGTGTAGTAATTTGGAAATTAACGCAACCGACATCCCAAACCTCTCTGGAGTAACATCCATGCGAGAAATGTTTCGTGGAGCAACACTTATAAACCCAACAAATATTGGGCTCTGGGATGTAAGTACAGTTACTAGTTTGTTTGGAACTTTTAATGGGGCTTCCAGTTTTAATCAAAATATAGGCAATTGGGATGTGGGTCAAGTAACCGCTATGCTATTTGTGTTTAAAAATGCTACTTCCTTCAACCAAGATATAAGCAGTTGGGACGTGAGTCAGGTAACTAATATGGCATTCATGTTTGAAGGAGCCACATCCTTTAATCAGGATCTTGGTGCTTGGAAAGTTGGTAATGTATATTCTATGTTATCTATGTTTGAAGGAGTAACCCTTTCTACTCAAAATTATGACGCTTTACTTATAGGTTGGAATAGTTTACCTTCATTAAAAAGCAATGCTTCTTTTTCTGGAGGTAACAGTAAATATTGTCAAGGTGAGGCCGCGAGACAAAATTTGATAAGCACCTATGGGTGGACCATAACCGATGGCGGTCCAGAAACCATACCGCCTACAGCCATTTGTGCAGCGCCATTTACGATCCTATTAGATTCTTTAGGAAATGCTAGCATAACAGTGAATGATATTGATAACGGAAGTAGTGCTACTTGTAGCTCCGTTACATTAAGTATTTCACAATCAAGTTTCACCTGTGCAGACGTAGGCCCAAATCCAGTAACTTTAACGGTAACCGATGTAAATGGTAATAGTTCAACCTGTACAACAACTGTAACTGTTGAAGATAATGTACCACCAGTAGCTAATTGCACTGCGCCATTCACCATTCAACTGGATGCCAACGGAGAAGCAAGCATTACAGTAGGCGATATTGAAAACGGAAGCACCGATGCCTGTGGAATAGCGAGTACGAGCATAGACAAAACAGACTTCACCTGTGCAGACGTAGGTCCAAACACAGTAACATTAACAGTAACCGATGTGAACGGCAA
>CAKZLK010000054.1 GCA_937125455.1 uncultured Aequorivita sp. | reverse complement strand
AGAATAGTTTTTCATAATTGTTGATTGTTAAAATGTGAGATCGCCCGAGGAAATTCCTCGGGCGATCTTTGTTTATGGCACCCATTATCAGGTCGAGTTTTTCGGTTCCGCTTAGGGTAAACTAAAGTCGAAACTCCATTTTTTCTTTGGTAATTATTGATATCAATTGAATACTATAAAAAAAGTATTTTGTTTTAGGATGTTTATATATGGTAAGAAATGAATTTAGTAGAATAGCCATTAGAAACATCACGATATTAGTTTTGAATTTTTTCAGTCATAAAAAAACATAAAAAAGTATATTTACTAAAAATTGCTTTTTATGAAATATTATTTTTTGGCATGTATACTTTTTGGCATGTATACCAATGCAAAAGCACAAAAAAAAGATATTGAAAAAAATATTGAAGATTTAAAAGTAAAGATCTCACAATCTGAAAAAGGAGAAAAGTTAAAATGGATGGATAGTCTATCAAACCTTATAGCCTTCAACACTCCTTTTGATAATGATTCAATTGTAAAAGCAACAGCGGATTATGCTATTGCCTTAGATTCTTTTAATATAGCTATCCATCATTATACCAATGAAATATTTTATTTAACCAATATCCTAGGAATACCAGAAGATGGTAAACAATTATATTTAGAAACAAGAAAATACCTACCGCGTGTAACAAATTTAAAAGCAAAAAGTAAGTTTTATTTCGACGCAGGTAACACTTATTTTTTTTTAAAAGACTTTGATAATGCATTAAAACTTTATGATAGTATCGAGATCCTCTCCTCTCGAGCAAAAACCGGAAAATATCTTGGACTTGCTAAAATGGGGAAAGGCCAAGTATATACAGATATGGGCGACTTTGGAAAAGCCTCCTTGGTTTTACAAGATGCGATTAAGTATTACCAAAAAAATAAAGATACAGTTGGAATAATTGATGCCCGAAATTCATTATCAATTTTATACAGTAAAAATCGCTTCTTCAAAGAAGCAAAAAAAGAAAGAAACGAGCTCATTGAGCTTTCATTAAAAAAAGAAAATTACGACGCTTTGCCCGCCATTTATTATAATGCCGCAGCAGATGAAAGAAAAACTAAAGATATAGTCTCTCGTATTTCCAATTTAAAATTAGCTTTAGAAGCTACTTATAAATCTAAATACAAAGATTTTTATGAACCTATTATACTCTCCGGATTAATGTTGGCCTATGCCGAGGCCGATAGTCTTTCACAATCAGAAAAGTATCTAATAATAATAGAGTCAAATAAAGAAAAAAATACCACTGGACCCTATCGAACGTATTTTCTAGAAGCTATAAAATCGGTTGAATTAGCTAAAAAGAATTATACTAAAGCTATTCAATACGGAGAAGAATATCTTTCCCAGATGAAAGAAGGGAAACAATATGAAGAAATAGAATTTGGTGAAAATTTTTTATACAAAGCATATCAAGCAGCTGGAAACAAAGATAAGGCCTTCGAACACTTCAAGGCATATAGCAATATTAAAGACTCCATTGGTAATGCTCAAAAAGTACGAGTGCTTTCCTATTACCAAACCATTTACGAAACTGAAAAAAGAGACTTAAAAATTAAAGCACAAGAAAGTGATATTGCGCTCTTAAATGAAAAAGAAAAAGTGCGATCGCAATGGTACCTAATAAGTATAGTAGGATTAATAGGAATTTTTATAAGTTTGGCTTTACTGCGTTCCCGCAACTTTGCCAAAAGAAAACAGAAAATGCAGAAAAGCTTTACACAGGACATCTTAAAAACACAAGAGTATGAGCGGGCAAGGATTGCATCAGAGTTACATGACAGCGTGGGACAAAAATTGCTAATGATCAAGAACTCGCTTGTTTCAAAAGAAACTGAAGACAAAGACGAAATCGACTTGGTGGGTGAAACCATCAAGGAAGTTCGCGAAATGTCACATAACCTGCATCCCTTTCAATTTGAAAAATTAGGATTGATTACTTCCCTTAAAAATATGGTGGAAACCTTTCAGAAAAACTCCAATGTATTTTATTCCGAGGACATTGAAGTTCCAGATGGGCTAATTGCCAAAGAAAAAGAGATTTATGTGTTCCGTATGCTTCAGGAAGCCATGACTAATGTGGAAAAACATGCGAATGCTACCGCTTGCAACCTATCTTCTAATGAAGATAAAAATTATCTTACTTTCACTTTAAAAGACAATGGAAAAGGTTTTAAAGAAGTTCCAAATAGTTTAGATGAAGGACTGGGAATGAAAACTTTAAAAGAACGTGCCCAATTTATTGGAGCAGATTTAAAAATAGATTCAAAACCAGAAAAAGGAACAATAATTACTATTAAAATTCCGAAAAAATGAACCCATCTATAGTTATTGCAGACGATCACCCCATTCTTTTAACAGGAACTAAAGCATTTCTAGAAAACAAACGGTTTAATATCGTTGCTACTGCATTTGATGGCAATGATGCTTATAATGCGATAATAACAAACAATCCAGATATTGCCATTTTAGATTTTGACATGCCAAAGCTTAATGGGTTGGAAATTGCAGCACAATGTCAACAAAAAGGATTGACTACCAAGATCATCATCCTTACCCTTTATAAGCAAGAAGCGATTTTAAATGAAGTGGGAAATACCATTCATGGCTATCTCTTAAAAGAAGATGCTTTGCAGGAAATAGAGTTTTGTATCAACGAAGTGCTGGATGGAAAAACATTTGTGAGCAAGCATATTGAGGAAGGAATTCATTTTTCAAAAGATACAGAGGAGCTAAATAATCTCACCGTTGCAGAATCTAAAATACTACGTTATCTCGCCAAGAATTTCTCTTCTTCCCAGATTGCAGAAGAGCTTTTCATTTCCAAACGCACTGTAGAGAAGCACCGCAGCAACATTATCAAAAAACTGGAAATACCTCCCACTCAAAATGGCCTGTTGCTCTGGGTGCAAAAACACCCGCATCTTTTTAACTCATAGTGATTTATCCTTTCTAATAAATCTCTTTTTAGTTAAAATAATATCTTTATTATACATTAAGTATTATTCAATACCCAATAACTAATACGTAGGTCTACTTATTTTTTTTGAAAGTCCATCTCCCTAGTTTTGGGTATGGACTATATAGATAATACAACTTCACAACGAATCAAAGAAAAAGCACTATTTCTATCTGAAGTAGAATTGGAAATTCTTCATTATATCAAAAAAGGAAAAACGTCTGCAGAGATAGCATCCATAAGAAACTGTTCTGCGCGTACGGTCGAAAAGCACCGAAGTAACATTATTCTAAAGTTAGGCATTCCCTCTTCCGCAAATGCTTTGTTGATATGGGTTATGGAGAACCTTTAATTAATTGATACGTAGGTATACGTATTGTGAAAAGCAGGATGAAATAGTTTATTTGAAATCAATATAAACCGAATCACTATGAACATTTTAAAAATACTAATTTTTACGCTATCATTAACCAGTTTTTCAATAATAGCCCAACCTACAGCAGATTTTTCATTGTCTGTTTTAAGCGGTTGTCTTAATACTCCGGCTGTGGCTACAAACCTTTCTTCTGGAGGAGTTGTTTCTTATTTATGGAATTTTGGGGATGGCACTATATATACAGAGGAAAATCCACCTCCGCATTTTTATGAAATATCGGGTAGTTATACTATTACATTAACCGTAACAGACGGAGCGGGACTTACCGATTCACATAGTGAAAATTTTAGAGCCTACCAACCCACTGCAAATTTTACTGCAATGCCGACTAGTAGTAATATGATACCGCACACTGTTAACTTTACAGATACATCCATATTGCCGGATACGTGGCTTTGGAACTTTGGGGATGGAAGTACTTCAACCCAAAAAAACCCAATTCATAGCTATACCTCAACTGGCGCTTTTGAAGTAAAACTTACCGTTCAAGACACTAATAATGGTTGTCTAAATACCAAGATAAGAACCGATTTAATTAAAATATCTATACCCACTGTAGGTTTTAAAGGAAATGGCAGTAGCACAAACGCTTTTGGATGTGGTCCGTTGACGGTTAATTATGAAGATACTTCTACAGGAGATGGTGCATCAATTGTAAGTTGGAATTGGGATTTTGGAGATGGAACGACCTCCACATTGCAAAATCCGACACATATTTATGCAAATACAGGCACATATAATGTAACCTTAACAATTACAGATGATTTTGGAAATGCCGATAGTCAGGTTCGAACTAATTTTATCCAAGTATTAGGACCAGATGTAGACTTTTCAACATCGGACCTAACTTCAGGATGTCAACCCCTTACGGTTAACTTTATTGACGATACAACATCTGACGTGCCTATTGTATCTTTTGAGTGGGATTTCGGTGATGGAAATACTAGTAATACATTTGGGAATGTTACCCATACATATACAACATCGGGAAACTATAATGTAAGTCTAACTGTTACAGATCTTGATGGCTGCTCAAGGACAGAAACTAAAATAGGTTTTATTTCTACAGAAGACAATGAAGACCCTGTTATCACTTGTGTGCCAAACGCCATAAGAGATACAGATCTAGGCGTATGTCAATATACAGTGGTTGGAACTGAGTTTGATGCCACCTTTACAGATAACTGTATTAGCGGAAGCATTACCAATGATTTTAATGGAACTGCTACTATGGCAGGAGACATACTCCCTAAAGGTGATACAACAGTTGTTTGGACGGTTGATGATGGCAATGGCCAGACCGCTTCTTGTACTACAATTATTACGGTTGAAGATAATGAAGATCCGATTATCTCTTGTGTGCCAAACACTACAAGAAATACTGATCCAGGCATGTGTCAATACACCGTTGTTGGCGCCGAATTTGATGCCATCTTTACAGATAACTGTTCAGAAGCAAGCATCACTAACGATTTAAACGGAACTGCTACAATCGCTGGAGAAATACTACCTAACGGTGATACAACGGTTGTTTGGACGGTAGACGATGGTAATGGTCAAATTGCTACCTGTACCACCATAGTAACTGTTCAGGACAGCATCCCACCGGCCATAACATGTCCAGCGGACATCACTGTGAACACCGATTTTGGCAACTGTTCAGCCATCGTAAACTTCCCGATGCCGATCACCTCCGATAACTGTGGGGTGGCAACTGTAGTACAGACGATGGGTGCCCCAAGCGGAAGCATGTTCCCTGTAGGAAATACAACCATTGAGTTTACTGCAACCGATGTAAACGGAAACAGCAACACCTGTAGCTTCATCATTACGGTGATAGACAACGAGCCACCAGTGGCCGTATGCCAGAACATCACCATCCAGCTTGATGCCAGCGGAAACGCAAGCATTGTTGCAGCAGATGTTGACGGGGGAAGCACCGACCAGTGTGGTGTGGATACCATAAGTATCTCACCGGATAGCTTTGACTGTTCCAATGTTGGTGACAACAACGTGATATTGACAGTTACCGATGTAAACGGAAACACAAGTACCTGTACCGCGATCGTAACGGTAGAGGATGTAACCGCCCCTGTGGTGGCTTGTCAGAACATTACGGTAGAGCTTGACCCGGTAACGGGAACGGTTACCATCGCCGGAACTGATATCGACAATGGTTCAACAGACGCCTGTGGCATCGCGAGCTATGATCTTGATATCGACACCTTCGATTGCTCGAACATAGGCGACAACACGGTAGTACTGACCGTAACCGACGTAAACGGAAACAGCGA
>CAKZLK010000053.1 GCA_937125455.1 uncultured Aequorivita sp. | reverse complement strand
TCGATTTTGAGCACTTACTTTGCTATGCTCACTTTCATCCGCCGCAAGTGGCTCACTTTGTCCGCCCTATCCAATATTGGACTTTTCCAGACATTGTAGCAATTTTGGAAATTCCTCTGTTAAAACCTAAACAAATTCCTCTGTGATTTTCAGCATAATGTGACCATAGTAAAATGTTTTCATATTTTTCGCTAAAACAGCATATACCAGAATTTTGAAACATCTCATTTGATTGTTCGGCAAATTGATTTCTTATTCGGTATGCATTACGTTTGTTTTTTTGTATTTCCTGTCTTCTTGTTTTTCTGTTTCTTTGAACTTTTTCGTTAATGACCGTTTTAATTTGTTCTTCAGATGGTTGAAAATCGATAAGATTGATATTACAATCAAATGGGTCATTAAAATTTTTAGGACTCGAAAACCAAAGCTGTTTGTTTTTGACAATTTCAATTGCACGTTCGGCACTGGTAAACTTGTAAAATGCATCGGGCAAGGTTTCGTCAATGGTAATTTTTATTGGCATCTCAATTTTATTAAATTTTAACAACACTATTGATATAAAATCAAAAATAGGGAATTGCCGCAAAAATTAAAGGGTAAGAAAACATTCAAATCACTTCAATCTCTTAATAATCTTAATCACTTCAGAACCAACAGCCACAACAATCTGCTTCAAACTTTTCAAAACCTGTTCAAACAACTTATTCATAGCTTTTTATTTTATATAATTCATCCAATAGCAATAATGCAAAGTCTTTCAAATTTTTATATTCTGAAACATAATTTGCTTCATCTCTATTCGATAAAAATCCAAGTTCTAATAATATGGAAGGACAAAAATTGGTGGTTTCACCTAACACCTGAAAGTTTGCAAACTTTACGCCTCTGCTTTCAAAACCAAGTTTAGCCATTATCATTTTCTGAATATTATATGCTATTATTATTGATTTCTGAAAATGTTTCTCATTGCTGTTTGCTACATAAACCTCTATACCTCTCGCATTTGCATTGTCCGCATGATTACAATGCAAGGAAATAAAAATATCAGCTTTCAATATCTTAGCTAACTTGGTTCTATCTCCCAATGAAATAAGTGTGTCAGTGTATCGAGTAAGATAAATCTCAAATTGATTTTTAAAAGCGATCTCATTTAGTTCTACAATCTGCTTCGCAATTTTCAGAACTATATCTTTTTCCTGAATACCATTTATACCCACTGCCCCGGAATCCTTTCCACCATGGCCAGGATCAATTACAATTATCCTTTTTCCAATTGGGTTTGTTTGTGCCAAAACTGGATTGGCCAGACCAAATAATTCTGAGGCCAAAACGATCGAGAATAAAACCTTGAACTGAACCATAATAATTTCTTGTTTTGAA
This sequence comes from uncultured Aequorivita sp., assembly GCA_937125455.1. Classification (GTDB taxonomy): domain Bacteria; phylum Bacteroidota; class Bacteroidia; order Flavobacteriales; family Flavobacteriaceae; genus Aequorivita. Next base: position 3,683 of record CAKZLK010000053.1, on the reverse strand, counting down.
CAAAATTCAAAGATTCATTTCCATTTCTAACAATCTTCCAAAGTTTAACAGTGGTTCGCGTTAAAGTTTAAGGATTCTTATTCCCTCCCTTCTTTTCATAATAGATTTCGCAAAATTTCAGTAACCAACCTATCTCAGGTTTATAAAACGCATAGTTATGAAAAGATCTATTTTCATTTTAACCGCACTTTTGTTTTCAATCGCACAAAGCTTCGCACAGATTGGTGGAATCGAAGATTCCGTAAATGATGTTTCCGATACTATACGGACCATCTTCCCTATTATTCTCGGGATCATCTTTCTTATAGGATTTCTCTTTAATGCCGGGCATTTCTTTGGAGAGAACGCAGACCTAAAAAAAGGGATTACCCGAGTTTTAGTTTTCGTCTTGATAGCGGGAGCCGTGGTTGGGATCTTTACTTATTTAATCGGAATCGTGGTATAATGAAACAATACGAGACCTATAGAAACATCAGGAAACGGGCGGTCATTTTTGGGCTGCCTATCTCCCTGTTTGCCCTAATGATGATTTCAGTAGTGGCTTCGCTTCTGGTCATAATTTTTTCTTTCAGTTTTGGGATAATTATCGGAGTGATCATTTTGAACGTAGGCCTGTATATTGCGCTTATAAGGATTACAAACAATCCACAACTGTTCCACTTCTCAAAACCCTTTCCTCAGATTATTAGTAATAAGAAACCTACACTTTTCAATTATGAAGAAGATTAACTTGGCCGCATATCACCCAATAGTGGATATTCAAGAGAATGTCATTTTCGCCAATAATGGCAATGTGGTTTTGTGTTACGCGGGCAATCTTCCAGAAATATATTCCCTCTCCGAAAAAGATTTCGAGGATATTCACGGGGCTTGGTTTCAGGCCATTAAATCCTTGCCTACTGGATGCGTTGTTCACAAACAGGATATTTATCTAAAAAGAAACTTTTCCTCAGAAAATCTACCTAACAAAACCTTTTTGGAAAAAGCCACACACAAGCATTTTAAGGGACGGGAATATATGAAGCACAAATGTTATCTGTTTTTCATTCTTACCAAAAACAAAGCGCTAAACAATTCAAAATATATCAACCCCTTTAAAAAGGTGACAAAAACAATTGTCCCGGAAATGGACGATACTATTCACAGTTTTCTTGGTGCCGTTAGTGATTCGGTTTCCTTTATAAACAACAGTCGAAAAATGGAATTCACTCCTTTGGATTCAAAGGAAATCCAAAGTATGACAAATGGCTTTTTCAATGGTTTCAATGAAGGGTTTGATACTGATATAATTTTAGAGAAAAGGGAATTGAATATTGGAGAAAACTATTTCGATGCTCTTGCCGTAAACAGTGAGCTCTGCTTTGGCGAAAATGTACAGAGCAGCAAGACCAATGAACATTTTACTTCAGACGATTTTGTGTTTCATCAAGGGTTTATCGATGGACTTGGACTTACGCTGAATGAAAACCATATTGTAAACCAAATTATGTATCTGGATGACAAACAGAAGTGGCGAAAGATCCTCGACAAGAAGATCGAAGAACTCAACAAAAGCTCCAATTTTGGATCGCAAAATAAAGTGGTTTTAAAGAAGATCCAATATATACAGGACCAAATAAATTCCGATGACAATGCGCGGGTAATCCGGGGACATCTCAATATTATTTATTGGGATAAGGAGATGAAAAATCTTGAAAAAATCAGTTCCAAGATAAAAACTGAATTTAAGGAATTGGACATTATTCCCTACTATCCCCGTGGCGAGGAACGCAAGAATTATATCCTGAATAGCTATTGCTGCTTTTCTTCCAACTTTTCAAATGACGATCTGTATGTTACGGATTTAAAACATTCGCTATGCCTATTGATCAACAACACCAATTATAAATCGGATACAACGGGAGTAATATTCAATGACAGGGAACATAACATTCCTGTTCTCAAAGATGTTTGGGACGAAAAAAAGAAGCGTATCAAGGCCAGAAACTTTGCAATCTTCGCGCCTACTGGGGAAGGAAAATCCTTTTTGGCCAACAATATCCTGCGCCAATATTTTGAAAGTGGGGTTCGTCTTGTTATTATCGACTTGGGAGGCTCCTATACCAAATTTGCAAAACTCTATCCAGAACAATATACCGTGCTCCGCTATGAAAGTGGAAAAAATCTCGGTATAAACCCCTTTTATATAAGTGACCTTAAAGACTTGACTCCGGAACGTTTGGAGGATCTTTCGGTATTTCTATTTGAATTGTTCGCTTCAGATTTAAAAGTGACAAAAGCGCAATCGGTTTCGGTTAAGAAAATCCTTCGATATTATTATAAGCAAATCAAGACCAACCAATCACTTAGCAGCTTTTATGCCTTTATTGAGAGCAATCAGGATTCACTTTTAAAGAAGTTGAAAATACATTCTGAATATTTCAACATTAATAATTTCCTGCACATTATGTCCGAGTATGTTGGGGATGGACTGTACAGTTTTCTTTTTGAGGTTAGTGAGGACCAAACCTATAAAATTGAGGATAAAAGATTGATTGTTTTTGAACTGGATGAAGTGAAGGATAATAAGGAAATCCTTTCCGTAATGCTGAAACTTATAAAATCGGCCATCCAAAGGACGATATGGAAGAACCGGGCCGAAAAGGGTATTATTCTTTTCGATGAGTTCGCAAAGCAGCTCAAGTTTGAAAATGTATTGGAGAGCGTGGAATTTTACTATCAGGCAATCCGAAAACAGAATGGAGCTATTGGTATCATCCTGCAATCCATCAATCAACTTCCCAACAATTCAACCTCAGCCAGCATCTTGGAGAACACCCAGGTCATTTACAGCCTTCACAATGAAAAAGGATATGACGAGCTGCAGAAAAGGTTGCACCTCTCCAGCCACGATTTGAATCAACTTAAATCAATCAAGAACAACCTTTCCGGACCACGGAAGTACACCGAGATGTTTATAAAAATAGGAAAGGAAAGCAACATTTTTCGTCTTGAAGTTCCGAAGGAAGTGTATGCTGCCTACCTAACCGATGGCTCAGAAAACGAGGAAATAATGAAGCTTTATGAAAAGCACCAAAATATGGAAAAAGCAATCACTGAATATACATCTTAAATCAAACAATTATGAAATCGAAGATTCACGAATACCAAGACAAATTTTTAACGATGAGTAAAACAAAAATTTTAATACTCTCAATGGCACTATTGTTCAGCTTGAATATCAAAGCGCAAGGAATGCCTGTTTATGACAATACAAACTTTATTAGTTTGATTAAGCAATTATTGGAGTCTGGAAAGCAAACCTCTAATCTTATGAAAACGGTCAAATTTTTAAAAACTCAGAAGGAAAACCTCGAAAAGGTAAACGATGTAATCAAGCAGCTGAAGGCTGTTCAAGAAATCAATCGCAACAATCAACGTTTGATCGACATTGTAAATGATGATTTAAGAGATATTCTGAATTCTCCTTTTATAAAACCAGATGAGATTACTCGCATTTCAGATTCCTTTAACGCTATCATCGATACTTCATTGGACAATCTTGACTTTATAGATCAGATTCTCTCCAGCGATTATATGAAAATGAGCGATGCTGAAAGAGCATCCATTCTAAAGGAAAAGGAACTTCAAACTAAGGAAATGTTGGCCGAGATCACAAAAAAGACCGATCGCTATCGGGATAT
>CAKZLK010000052.1 GCA_937125455.1 uncultured Aequorivita sp. | reverse complement strand
GTAGATCCAGGACAGGGGAACCTGTTCTACATCGTACCGGATTACTTTGCAACGGGAGAAGCTACGGCAGTAGACAACTGTACGGACCCTGTTACGATAACAAGTCAGGATCCTGCTGTAGGTACCCCGATACCAGATGGAGTTTATACCATCACGCTGACGGCAACGGATGAATATGGCAATGTTGGCACCTGTGACTTTGAGCTTACCGTAGATACGGTACTTGGAGCCGGCAATGATAGCCAGGATCTTGGAACGGTAACATTGTATCCTGTTCCGACCAAGAACATCCTGAACATCAGCAACCCGCAGAGCCTAGATCTGGAAAGACTGGAGATCTATGACTTAAGGGGTAGATTGGTTCAGACCGCAGATCTTCGCGGTATGGGCAGGACCAAGCCGATAGACGTGCACCAGCTTGCTGCTGCTTCTTACTATGTTAAGATCTCAGGCAAGGACGGACAGATAACAAAACGACTGTTAAAAGAATAGTTTTTCATAATTGTTGATTGTTAAAATGTGAGATCGCCCGAGGAAATTCCTCGGGCGATCTTTGTTTATGAAGGCAGCTATTCTGAGTAATTAGTGAGTAGTGGGTTGTTCGGATTTTGGGAAATGTTTTTTCGACAGCTTTCACAAAAGTGGCATACCTAGGCGAAAAATAGCTTTTTGAGCAAAATGTTAAAAAAGTGAAACGGCATTGTTATCATTAGCCTTACTTATATCGACGAAGGTTGCTGTTTTGTATGCTGAAGAAAAAGAACAAATAAAAAGAGACTACTCTGATCTTGACTGGAGAAAGCTGATTATGAAAAGCAACAAAAACAAGATAACTGTGGCAACAAATATATTTCCAGCACCCATAAAAACGGTTTTAAAGATTAATAAAAGTAAAGATAAAGAAATAGGCGGAAATGTAAGGCACCTCGGTTTAAAAAACCGTTGGAATCGCAATTAGGCAAGATTAAAAAAGAATTTGCTTTATTGGCTTATGGGGGGATTGTAAATGTATGAATTGAGGTGGGAGAGGAGGTGCGAGCGATGAAGCACAAGTAAGTAAGGCCAAGTTTTTGTAGCTCGGGAATGGCATACAGATGAAATAAAATAGACATCCTTTATATCTTAAAGCCGCTCCGTGCAGATAGCAGCACACCAGAAAAGGGCATTTTCAAGTTCTTGTCGATAAATTACTGTTAAGTGTTCTCTGTATGAAGCTTAGTTTGATTATCTTAGAAAGGAAATATTGAATAAATTGTCTAAAATAATACCTAAAAATCATGAAAAAACTTTTGATTCTAGCACTTTGTTCAAGTTTTGTTCTTACTTCCTGTGTTTCGAAAAAGGAGTATTTAGAACTTGAAGCTAAACAAAAAAACACACAAAATTTATTGAACACGGCAACAGTTAAACTCAATGACTGCCTTGCAGAGAGAGCTGCTAGTATGGCTCGTGCCAAGGAACTTGAAGGACGTTTGGCAGATATGAAAAAAACAAATTCCGATCTAATAGAAAGCTCCAAAGAGCTTACCATGTTAACTTCAAAAGGGGCTACCAATTTAGAAAAATCATTGGAAAGTTTAAAAGAAAAAGACCTAAAAATCAATCGTTTGCAAGATGCTCTTAACAAAAAAGACAGTGTTACCCTTGCCCTTGTAGCCAGTCTTAAGCGGGAAGTGGGCGTAAACGATCCCGATATTGAAATAAATGTTGAAAAAGGGGTCGTGTATATCTCCCTTTCTGACAAAGTATTATTTAAGAGTGGAAGCTACCAGATTTCAAACAGAGCTACTGAAATCTTAGGTAAAGTTGCTAAAGTAATCAACGGCAAGCCTAACTTTGAAGCCATGGTAGAAGGACATACTGACAATGTGCCTTATAACAATGGCTTATTATTGGACAATTGGGATTTGAGTGTAAAAAGGGCCACCGCCATTGTGAGAGAACTTCAAATCTTGGGCGTTGAACCCTCTAGATTAATTGCTGCCGGTCGTTCCGAATACGCGCCATTAGTTCCAAATGATACTGCAGAAAATAGAGCAACCAATAGACGTACGCGTATTTTGGTGCTTCCAAAAATCGACCAATTTTATGATATGATTGAAAAGGAAATGAAAAACCTTGAAGCTGGTGGCAAATAAGTTACCCTAGTTTAAAATATAAGATCCAGCCTTTACTGCTGGGTTTTTTATTGGGTCATTTTCAGTAATTAGTATTGAGTTGTCTCCGCCTTCAACGAAGCTTTCAGAGAAGGCAGGAAAAACGCAAAGCTGCGACGGAGTAGAATTGAATCCGCATCCAACGAAGCTCTAATACAACGCCATTGTTGATGGTAAAAAATATAAAACCCTCCTGTGCTCCTAATAAATTCGGAGCTTTGGAGGGCCTATGTGGAGCCGGAGGGACTAGAACTGATTAATAAAAACGATGCAAATAGCGGGTTCCGGGAGGTCTATTTTTAGTGCGCACCGAATAGGTGACTTTTTAACATTTGGGAGGATAATTTTGACAACAAGCTATTGGATTTATTCAAAATCGAATAATTACTTCTCAGTAAATTAGAATTCACCATATTTATTCGAGCCTAATATTATTAAACTCATAACCCGAAGAGGTAGGTTCGGGTCCTGTTCCCGCTGTTAGCAAAATCAAGGCTTCACATAAATGTGAGGCCTATTTTTAGGGCGGGTACAACATAGGTACAACAAATTGAGATTTTTGCGAAAGAAATTTAATTTACTTCAATTTGATATATTTTTGAGTTATAATCAAAAAGAATTAAGAAAGGATATGTTGGGTAATTCTTTAGAATTTATAATTTGGATTATTTTAGAATTATCTTATTTCTTACTCTTTTGTTTCTTTCACCCTTCGGAAAGATTAGTACAAATGCATTATAACCATTTTTAAACAAGTGATAATTGCAATTTAATTGATCACCGTCCTCAAGTGTTAGTGTTGTTTCTCCATTCATAATAAAAGCAGTTTTGGTAAGATACCTTTGAATAAAGTCCCAAGTATATCCAAATTTCTCAGGAAAATTAATTTTTCCAAATTCTTCAAAAAAGGATTTTGAATGGAATAAATTTCTTTTTGAACAGATAGGCTCGTTAAGTTTCTTATTCTGAATAGGATCTAAAACTAACAAGATACAGCGTTTGTTGGTTTTAAAAATATAATTTCTAAAGGAGGCGTGAACAGATGAACCGAATTTTTTTGATAAAGCTATAACCCCAGGAAGTCCGAAGTCTACTTTTTTCATTTCTCTGTCGAATCTATTATGCTGAAATAGAGTAATTGATGCAAAGTAGTTTGCTTCTTCTTCGAATTGATCTTCAAAATCAGGGTTTAAGGTTGCGGAATTATCAAATGCGCTAATAACTGCATTTTGCCATGGTAAAACACCATGACCTGTTTCATGTAATTTAACGAAATTCTTTCTCCCTAAATGTCTAGTTTCTGAAATATAGATAGTGTTTTCTGTACGGTCAAATAAACCTCTGAGATTTTCTAAACCTTCTTGAAGAATCTTAAACCCTTCACCAGCTTTTTCTCGGATATTGTCAAGGAAAGATTTCTCAATGTTATTGAGATCCACTTTATTATTTAGGATTAATTCCGAATGCTCAACAATTTTATCAACAGGAGTTGGAAATATATCCAAAGCTTTACTATTTTTTAAAAGTTCAAAGGACACCTCTTCGATGTCCTTTCTTGTTGATTCGATCATTTATTACGACTTTTAATAAATTCCAAATATTCTAAAACAGATTTTTTTTGCTCTTCAGTTAGTCCATCAGAAGAATACTGAATAGCATGCAGAAATTTTGTAGTTTCATCTCTTTTTTTAATCGGGTTTTCTTCTATAATTCCCGCCGAGTACAGTAAAACATCCAAATCTAAATTATATAATTTAGAAAGTTTGTAAAGCGTGTTTGCTGATGGCTGTTTTACTTTGTCATTTTCTAACTGGCTCAAATAAGCATTTGATATTCCCAGTTTTTGCTCAACGTCTTTAAGGGTAAAATTCTTAAGCGTTCTGAGACTTTTTAGTGTTTCACCTAGGCTGCCCATCGTTTGTTTGCTTTCAGCAAAGTTAAGAAATATACTTTAATTTAGCAAGAAAACTTCTTGTTAAATTAAGATAGATAAATTTAGATTAAAATTTGCTATATATAGAATTATTATTATCTTTGCTACGAAATGAATGTTTAATTATTTAAAATGAATAAGCTACATATATAAAAAAAGCCCAAAAGAGTATTGCAGTACTTTTTGGGCAATAAGGGTATAACGTTTGGTTCTGTTAATGCAAAAGAATTGTAGTCCTTTTGTAATCCCTTGGTTTCTTCTTCAAAGATAGTTATTTTTTTCTTATCACAATAAGAGGTCAAACCATATGCACTTGCAACCTATGGGTACGCCATTGGTTTCTCGATAAAGGATGCGTACGAATTAAATCTCTATAATATGAAACCAGAGAAAGATCAAAATCAGAAAACAAAGCGAGAGCTTAATATTAGAATTGAAGGTAAAGATTACGAATGGAGTAATCAATTTATTACAGGTAAACAACTTAAAGACTTAGCTGGAATATCTCATAACGAGGTACTCTTTCTGTCCCTTATTGATCCTTGGGATGACGAATTGGTGCCGAATGATGGAAAAGTAGATCTTGGAAGACCGGGGATCGAAAATTTCTACATTAGGCCATTGCTCAAATTTAAGATCAATGCGAAAACTGTAAGCTGGAATGAACAGTATATTACTGGTTTACAGCTAAGGAATTTAGGCTCCATAGATAATGGTGCTAAAATCTTCTTGATGATTAAAGGTAAGTTTGAGGATGAACTTATCAATGATAATGAAAAGGTGAATTTAGCGAGACCGGGAATCGAAAAGTTCTACTCAAAAGAAGAAGGCTCTAATTTTGTCACAATTATTATTGATAAAAAACCTTTTGATATAGATTCGGGAAAGTATTCTGGAACTGAACTAAAGACAATAGGTAATGTTCCATTAGAATATGAGTTAGAGCAAATCGTAGAGGGACAGTTTATACCAATTGAGGATAACAAAATTTTAATCATTAAGGGAAAAGAGGAATTTATCTCTCACCCGAAGGACGGCCAATCTTCATAGATCATGAATTTTTCACCAGATGAAATTAATGATTTGAAAAAGATAGCCCCTGAACTGAAAACCATTCAGGAAGGGGGCTATACTTATTTTTATATTGAGAAATTACAATTGCCTGAAGGTTGTATACCAGAGATAGTAGAAGCATTGCTGTGTCCAACGACTCATAGTGGATACCCTTGCCGCTTATTTTTTTCTTCCAAAATATCAGGTTGCCCTCAAAGAAATTGGAATGGAAATTTGAGAGCTATAGGAAAAAATTGGTTTGCTATTTCTTGGAAAACAAGAACAGGTCTAACCTTGATAGAAATGTTAAGTATTCATTTAAAAGCACTTAAATAATGGAAAGTATTAAATTCAAGATTCCGAAATCATTAAGGAAAATTATTTTTGCGGACTTAAAAAGAAGTCACGAATATGCGTATGAACGAGTAGGTTTCATACTTACTCGATTGTGTGAAAGTAATAATGATAAATTGATTTTGGCTTATGACTATTGTGCTGTAGCCGACGAAGATTATATAGATGATGAGAATGTTGGAGCTAGAATTAACTCTAATGCTATTAGGAAAGCAATGCAAGTTGCTCATACTCAAAAGTGTGGTGTTTTTCATGTTCATTTACATATGCATTTAGGAAAACCCACAGAAAGTTTTAGCGATGAAGAAGGGATTCAACCTATGATGGCAAGTGTCTCTAGGGTGAATTTACATGAAGATTTTGGTTACTTGATTCTGAGTAATGATTCGGCAATATGTAAAATTTACTCAGAAAAGAAAGAGGAGTTTTTTGAACCGGACATTTATACTGAAATAGGTTATCCAATGAATTTGGTTTTTGCAAAACAGGTTAAAAATAAGAAGTTTAGTGAGAGACAAAAAAGACAGACATTTTTAGGAGAGAATTCTAATAATGTTTTTGAAAAAATAAATATTGGAATAATTGGATATGGAGGTGGTGGGTCACATATAGGACAGCAGCTGGCTCACATTGGTTTCAAAAATATTTATGTTTTTGACGACGATTCTTTTGAAGAAAGTAATATAAATAGACTAGTTGGAGCTAAATACTCTGATGTAAAGAATAAAACCAAAAAAACAAAAATAGCTCAGCGATCTATAAATGATATTTTGCCAACAGCAAATGTTATTAAAATTCAAAAAAGATGGCAAGAAGAACCTGAAGAATTACACAAGTGTGATGTAGTCGTTGGTTGCGTAGATTCCTTTATTGAGCGACAACAATTAGAGGCAGAAACTAGAAGATATCTGATACCGTTGATTGATATTGGGATGGATATTTACAAAGTTATGGACTCTTTTTCTATTTCGGGTCAAATAATATTGTCCTTACCAGGTTCATTCTGTATGAAATGTTGTGGTTTTATAACTGAAGATAAATTGGCTGCGGAAGCAAAAAAATATGGTGATATTGGAGGTAATCCGCAAGTAGTTTGGTCAAATGGAGTTCTTGCTTCAAATGCAGTTGGAATAATGGTAGACCTAATACTAGGGTGGAGCGTGCTTGAAGATAGACGAGTGTATTTGTCTTATGATGGAACAAGAAGCTTGTTGAAAGAACATTCAAGATTAATTGCTACTCCTAATGATTGTGAACATTTTCTTTTAAGTGAAATTGGCCCACCGAGGCTGATGGAAATATAGTTACTTTGGTTAAGTCTAATAAATCCCACATTTCTATAAAAAATAAATATTGTGAAGCAAATTAAAAACAAACCTTTATTCTTTCAAAATTCCATTCCAAATGTTAGATATTCGGACGGAAGTAAAGTGGTGCACCAAAATTTAGAATCCCAATCCCAACTGTCGGACGAAATATTCGTAATGGCACAATTAAACGATGGCAAGAAAATTATGTATAATAGCAGAACAATGAGCTATCAAAACCAAGTATTTATTGCTCCACTTCCAAATCCAGTTCATTTATTATTGAATATTGCTATCGAAAATTATAACTATTCCGTAGAAACCCTTAATCTTTTCAAAGATGATTGTCAATTGGAAGAAAATGGTAAAGACATTTACCTTATGAACCTTTATGATGGAAACACAAACCTCAACTTTAATAATGTTATAAAGTTTAAAATTACTGCAATAATATCATTGATTACTGCGATGGAAGCTTTTCTAAACCAATCCATTCCTAACGATTTTATCTATATTAAAGAAAGAAAGGGGGAGCCTGTGAAATTAAATAAAGAGAAAATTGAAGGGCCAAGTGTAACTTTCAAAGAGAAATTAACCGAGGTAATGTCTCAATTAAAAAATAAACCTCATTTTTCAAAACAGCATTTTAAAACTATAGCTATAATCGTAGAGCTTTATGATGTAAGACGCGAGGTTATCCACATGAAAACGAATTCAGAAGATTGGATGGGTCTGTATTTCAATATAACAGGCAGTGTAATAGATATAGATTTAGAAAAAGCAACCGTTGCCATTAAAAAATATATGAATTTGATTCAGCCGAACTTTCTGAAATAAAAAACCATATAGAATATAAAAAATTGTATTAACCCACGCTGGGCTAGGTTGCTAAATAGTAGCTCTCGTTTTTTTATTTTATTCCTAATTCAGGTCAAAACATTTCGAGTAAAAATATTCAACAATTATATAACGGCAAAGCTTATAAAATATAAACATTCAGAATTTAGAATTTTATAGTCACGAATCTTAATACAAAAATACTTATTTTCGGAACACCTTACACCTTAGTTAAGGAACTATCGTGCAACTCGATGCAATTTCATGGTAATGGTGTATAAAAGTCCTCTCTTTGATACGATGCCAGTGATAAAAAATTCCTGCGATGCTTATACGGTTTTGTCTGAACTTATTGATTATGACCTAGTGGATTTCAAAGAATATTTTTGGGTTCTATTAATTACCAAGAGTAATCAGGTTTTGGGTTTTTCACAAATTGGTATGGGAGATACTGCGAGTGTAGTGGTAAACATAAAAGAAATATTTCAATTAGCATTAAAAACAAATGCCTAGGGAATTATTTTATGTCATAACCATCCAAGTGGAAATCTTACAAGCTCAAAGCCAGATAGAACGTTAACGGAAAAAATTAAAATTGCCGGAAATATATTCTCCATTCAATTAGTGGACTATATAATAATAACCCGAGAAGGATTTTATTCTCTTGCTGACAATTGCGATATTCTTGTGCCTGATAACACTCTGCCTTTTTAGGCAGGGTGTTTTAAATAAAAATAAACAGCACAAAAAAAACTTTCTGAATGGTCTGTTACCTTTTAAATTTTGTAGATTTATATAGAAATATCAACATTTTCAAGAAAGCAAAAAGACCAATAATTATTATGGCAAAAAATAAGTAATTTCTCAGCAGCTCTTTTGTTTTTAATTTTGTGCTATCTTTTAAAGATATCCAATCTAAATTATCACTTATTTTTTCATCTTCACTTAAAATATTTGCTGAAATATTATCGGTTTTCGGATTGGGAGAAAGTTTAATGAAAAATAGTTTATTATTTTTGTCGATTATTTGAGCAATAATTATTTTATCATTATATCCATATTTCACGATATCTTTTACATCTAATTCCATATTTGAATTTTTATATCTATTTTGACCTTTTGATATCAGGTAAAATCCAAACTCATCTTCTAAAACAAATCCTCCATTAAACTCTGGCTGATATTTGGGGCTAATATTCATTGGTAAAGGACTGAAAATATTCAAATCATTTTTACCATAAAAAGAAAGTTGGTAATCAAAAATTAAATAAATAAAACATAGTATTATGGCTATAGCCGATAAAAGTCTAATCTTTTTCATAATTAATATCCTGGGTTTTCAAAAGTTGAGGTAAAATTTTTGGGTATATAAGGATATGGTGTTCCTCCTTCCAGTTCTAAATTAGGTCCTAAACCATCAGGTTGAAATTTTTCTATACCCATTCTTCCTATAGTATTTTCATCCATAAAATTTGCATCCCAAAAACCATCATCCACAAACAAACTATAATTTACTGTACAATTTGCTCCAGCGCACATAATTGAATATTGTACATTGGTTCTTCCGACGTGAAATACACTAGCTGTTAAATCCACTTTAAATCTTCCAGACATTAAAGGAGTTTGGCCTGATTTTATTCTATTATGTGCATTTTTAAATTCTTTGCTATAAAGAACTGAATTCACAGTTTCGGGCCCTAATGATACAGGAGCACCATTTCCGTTATAATAGTGATCCAAAGCTTGCTTTGTGTTGTCCACCGTCACATTTTGAGCGCTGTCAACTTCTCCTACACCATCTGCCCCCATCGCAAGTCCTGTTCCTGGTACTGTTTCTTTCTTTTTAGAAAGCGAGGGCGCAGATGAACTGGATGATGAGCTAGTGCTACCATTATTCCCACTTTCACTACTTCTATCTGGTGCTTGATCGAATGTTCCGTTAAAGTCAACACTTCCAGATATGGTAGTAGCGCTCTGCTGTGTATAGCCCATATTTACCATTGGAGCTCCTTCCATTCCGTCTGGATCTATCCAGTAAAGCGGATTGTCGAATGCATAATTGTAAGGTGAGTGGCGTCTCATTTTTTCGGCCATTGGATCAATGTTCATCCACCTTCCCAGTGCTGGGTCGTAGTTACGCGCGCCGAAGTCGTAGGTGTTGATGTCGAAGGTATCGTCGTACTCCTTGCCGCCGAACTTGTACTTATAGCTGTCTCCCAGAAATGGATTAACAGGTGTTAGGATAACGGTTCCTGGCTCTGAGTCTTTTGTAAAAACCAAATGGCCACTACTATATCCACTATGCTTTAATCCATAGGGGTAATAATGGTCTTCCTCAAGAATCGATATTTCATTATTGTTGCTTGGGTCTTGCGCATACTTAAGCCTTATATTGCCGAGATGGTCGAGAAAATTAAAAACGTATTTAAAAGAAAAGCTTATTGGACTTCCGGGACCACCTAATGAAGAAGGAATAGCTTTTATATAGCCCTCTGTATGAGGAAAAAAATCAAGTACCGAATTAGTGTATTGAAACCCATCCATATATTCCGTCGTATTCACTGTTGAGCCATTGGTGACTTTCTTTTTTAGTTTAACGCCGGAGGCATCATAAAAGTATTCAATCTTTCGATTTCCTGAAAAGGTTACCTTGGTAGGGAGGTTCAAATGGTTGTAGTCCACATGGGTAATTTCCTTGTCCTTGTTCAATATCAAGTTGCCATAATCATCATAACCAAAATCATCTTCCATAGCATTGGTATGGAAATCATTGTACCCAGCTGGAGAAACTTCATAATCGCGAACACTTTTTAACCTGTTACCATTATCATAGGTATATACTAAATCATCAATTGAGATAATAGAGTTTGCGATATCCTGCTCTCCATTTCTATTGAGGGTTAGAATGTTTCCGTTACGGTCATAGCTATAATGAGTACTATAGGAATCGGATCTGGGTACCGATGTGCCCGGTCTTTGGTAGTAGGCATCTAGCAAACGGTTCTGATAGTCATAAGCATAGCCGTACTTCCGCACCATATTGTCACTACTCGTGCGCCAGTAGGTCTCGGCAACATTCCCATTATAGAGAGGCGTCACCGCCCCGTTGATGTCGTCCGCCACGTAATTATAGAGGATCTTAAAGGCAAAAAGGTCTAAGGGATTGCTTCCCTCATTAAGGGCACTTACATTGTTGATGTCCGTCATCCAGCCCCTCACATTATATTTGTAGTCTACCTTCTGGAGGGCGGCGGTGCCCGATGGGTCGGTACCGCCCACTTTTTTTATTTTTAGGCGGCCAAGGGCATCATAGGTGTTCAGTGTTAGTAACTGTTCCCCTCCAGTATTGATTTTATGAGTGTGTTTTAAAGGCCTTGACTGTGGGGTATAGGTAAAGGCATCCGTGAACACGATTACAGTGGCGGCGGCGTCTTTTTTATGCTTGGTAATGGACTTGAGCTTATTGCCGATAAAGTCGTTCTTGGTATCAATCTGCGTGTAGCCGTTGGCGGGATTGGTACTATACATCCTTATTGGGCGTGCCTTCTTGTCGTAAAGTGTATAGGATTTAATACCGTTGCCTTGCAGAGCGGTTTCAACCTGCCGTACCCAGCTTCCCGTAGGGATCCCCTTGGGCTTCTGGGTATTATTGTAATATACAGCACTTTCTCCTTCAGCCACAGTAGTAGGGATAGGCGATGGTGCGCCTGTATAGCTGTAATCGTCGTAGTAGTTTACTGTAAGCACATGGTAGCCGGATGTAGGCGCTACTTGGTTGGAATAGCTAAAGGACACCCCATTAACGGATGAAGTCCCGGGAATGCGGACTTCTGATATAGGGGTCTGGGGAATCAAGGTCTTGCCTTGGACACCGTTTACGGTACCTTGCTTCCAGAGCGTATATACAGGACGGTTAAAAATATCATACTTTGTGTGGAGCCAACCTTCGGCGCCATCCCCAAAGGGAGATAGGGCGGGACCTTTGGCTACGAGCCGGTCTAGGTCATCATAGACCATAAATTCTCTGTTTTTACCAGGTATCTTTTTTTCAATTACGCGGTTCCGGTGATCATATTTATATTGGTATGCTAATGCATCTAATAGAGATTGTGAAATACTTCCGTTGCTAGGAATCTGCTGAGAAAGTTTTGGTGGGAGTACAAAGGTAAGGTTGCCAAAATCATCGTAAATGTAATAGGTGTCAAGTACGATACTTCCAGTTGAGGTTTTGTTCTCCCCTATTGGGATATCATAATGGCGCCTCAGAATGATCTGGCCCTTTTTATCCTTAAATTCGGTAATGGTTCCCTTATTCCCATCACCCTGTTGCCAATTTTCATCCTTGGTAACGGCTTTATAGAGCTGTGCCTCAGGATACTTCTGTTCATAATGGAGTACAGGGTCTTCCCCACTAAAATGTACAGAAAAATGATGCACTTCTGTTGAATTATTAGTGTCGTATGAGAACCTAAGTTCGTGTCCTCCATCCATCACCCAGTCATCTCCGGGAGCTGCCTGTTTTAGGACTCGATTCAGGGCAGAGGACTCAAATTGTTTTTGATTCCAAGGATTTGAAGTAGTCGGACCGTTTGAGGAATTGGAATAAAACGAAGTAGTGTTGCTATATCCATTGCCGTCAAAAATGAGGGAAGCACTACGTTCATAGGGCAAAAATTCAAATTCCTCTCGTCCAAAACCATCATATTGCATATGAGTAATAAGATCCTCTCCATTGCCGGATTGCTGATGGGATATTTTCTGTTTTGGACGACCCAGGCCATCTATATAGGTAATATCCACCTTTGCCTGTGTTGCGGTAGGATTCGAGATACTGTTGGCCGTTTCAATTTTGTAGGTCGTAGTTTTGATATAATTCTCCGTACTGGTCTGCGCAGAAATATTAAATATAGGAAACAATAAGATCACCATTACGCAGAGAAGAGCAGATGAAAAGGATTTTCCTTTTTTAGTAGTCGTTTTCATAGAATAGTAATTTTAGTTTCCGTAATTGTATTTGTTTTCGCTCAACCTGTTTCCATCTTTGTCCTTGACGTATTCCAGCCTTCCCACCCCATCGTAATAGTATGTCATCTTATCACCCTTTGCATCAATTATTGTTTTCACTCCCTTCAATGGTATATGGGTAAAGGTGCTAATCATTGCATTGGGATATGCATTTCTCAAATTGTTAAGTGCTGTCAAAAGATTGTTTTCATTATATGGAGTTGTATTTGAGGCACTTTGGATTGCTGCTACGTGTCCAGAATTCAAGAGGGTTGTATAGGTAACCCCTTCTATCTTTGCGACTGGATACTGTTCTTTATAACCCCAGATATAGGAGATTGCGGCTCCATTTTTCTTATGGACCTGTACAGGTTTCCCATTTGCATATATAAGCGTAGCCATCTCCTCATAATCGTCTGGAATGTAGGCCAAAGGATTGTTGTTGCCAATTTCTCCCTTATTATATTCATAAGCTTTTTTAATGTTCCCTGAGCCATCAAATTCAAAGGCCTGACCGGATATTTTTTGTCCGCTGCTGTGGGTGCTGAAAACCTCTTGGCGAATTACCTGTGCTTGCGGAAAATCGTTTGAAAAGCCCTCATCAGTTGGCACTTTCGGGTATTTATACACTGTGGTAGTCTTCTCGCCATTTGAATCTACCAATTGATAATTATTATACCCTAAACGTTTTTGACGCATATCCTTCACCTCCTGTAATTTCAAAAGTGTATTGGGATCATATGATATATCCTGGATAATGGTTACTGGCTTATAGGAGGTCCCCAGAAATTCCGTTGTCGCGATGCGCTTTGGCATATACGCATATTCGCCGTCGTAATATACTTTCTTAGGTAGATTGCTATATCCCAATTTTACTGGATTGGGTGCGGCACCATAACATATCATTTCCCCTAGAGCATTCCACCAATAATACTGCGGAGAACCGATGGTGTCGTTGATGTATTCTATCATCTTGACCTCCTGGCCCCCCTTGAAGGATGTGGTGGATTTCAGGGCATAATCGAATTTCTGAAGAGCATATGGGTTCTCTTCATATGCAAACTCCTCCTTGTAATTGTCGCTCCCATCGTGAGAGGTCACGGTAACTTTACCGTAAAAGTAACCCGACCTATATCCAGTTGCATCTCCAGGAAGGGCAATGAAGCCACTATTGTAGCTATGGGTACCGCCCTCAGTCTTGATGAAAAGTCCAATATTATCCTCCATATTTTTCCCATATAGGTTCTCATACTGATAGGTCTTTCTGTTGTAGGTGCCGGTTTCGTCTATATCCTTGATCTCACTGACCCTAAGTCCACCGCAATATTTATCTCCAATCGCATTCGGCACATACTCAAAATGGGTTGAACCACCTGTGGGGTATGTAATGTCCGTTAATATCCCATTTTTAAGTGCTAATGGGTTGACTGATCTGTCACGGGAGTTGGAGTCAAAATATCCCTGGAAAGGATATCCAATATTGTCCAAGTGTGGAACTAGAGAACTTGGACCAGTAGATGCATTGTAGTAGCCAAAAAAGTCTTGGGAATATGAATCTTTTGAAGGCAAGGGACCGTAGTTGTTATAAGTAAATACATATGGCGGTTTTTGCACCATATTGTTGTTGTCATCGTAGCCAACTTCATAAACACTAGTTAGTTTAAGACGTTGGTCCCCACTGAACCGCAGATAGGTGAAGCGGTATTCTTTTACCTTTCCAGTTATTACATCTCTTACTACAATACTAGTCAATTTTTTTTTCCAAACAGTTGCTGGGAGGCCACTATCAGAAGTATAATTAAAGTCAATTTCGATGTTTCCATCTGGGGAAGATATTTTATCGATAAGTTGTGTGTTGTACTTATACATTATATTGGTTTTGCTTAAGGTTTTTACTTGCGGTGGACTTCCGCCGGCAGCACAGCCATAACCTACGGTTAGATGGAATTCCGTACCATAAAGTGTATATTCCATATTCTCGTTTTGGTAATCAAAATTTACAACTTTGCCATTTTTTGTTGTTATTTTTGATAGCTTCCAAGCGGTAACTGTATTGCCTTCCCAATCAAAAAAGTCTTCAGTAAGATCGCCATTAGATGAGGAAATATTTGTGTTGCTAGATTTCTCGGTATCTGAATAGTAGAAATCATAATGGTTACCGTTCATATCATCAGCTTCTAGACTATCATCGCTATTCCCAAAATCTGATATTTGGATCCCATTTTGTCTCTCTTTAAATATGTCGCCAGTTGTTGTATGAATATAGGTGCCTGCATTGCCAAGAAAAGAATAACTGAAAAGATCTGGATTGTGGTCTCTACCTTTTGCATATCCATTATAATCATTAATATAAAGTCCCTTCATATCTTCTTGCCAGTCGTAGGGGTCGTTTGGGTTATAGGAAGAATACCAACTATCGGAAAGAAACCCTTCGTCGAACCACGCATCTGGCTCCTCATCAGCCATCCCCCTTACGGTACGGGATATTTGCCCTCCCGCTTCAAGACTCCAATTAAGGCCTACTGGAGTGGAAAACTCTGATACTTTTACACCAGAAGCATTATATGAAATAGAAATAGGAATCTTTATACCATCCAATTCGTAAGTATATAAGGGTATACTTATGGATGGAATTCCTGTAGCGGTATTCACCTTTGTGTTACCCACGGAATTGAATGCCGCTGCCGTAGGTGTTTCTGGCATATTCACAGTGTTATAATCCACAGTATTTCCGGGAGTAGGTTCCCGCTGTGCGAAGCCCATTTGTAATATGAAAACTGAAAAAAAAGTTGCAAGAATTTTAGCATTTGTAGTCATAACCTAGTATTAATTGCTCTTTAATATTTTAACTGATTCTGTGGAAACATTGGTTTTTACCGTAACAATATAGACCCCAACGGGAAGCCCCTGTAGGTCAATGGGCACGGTTCTACTTTTTATTTCAAATGACTGAATCTGTTTTCCGCTGATGTCATAAACACTTGCATTCCCATTTTCAAAATCGTGGTTCACGATGATATTGGTAAACGTCTCGGTGGGGTTTGGGAATGCTTCCAGCCCAACATAGCGTTCCTTTTCATCCTCTTTGTCCTTGTCCCTGAGTTTTACTACCCAAAAGTCCCTTCGGCCTTGGCCAGAGTTCCTGTCACGGGATACCTTTCCGTTGGTGGTACCTGCCAATAGGTAACCCCCATCACGGGTCTCCACCAGTTTTTTAAGGTTGTCCTCTCCGGCGCTGCCCACCGTTTGTCGCCATTTTTCCTCACCGTCCGAAGCTATCTTTAATGCGATATAGTCATCGATACCTTTTTTGTCTGTCCTTGTAAGCCCCGTGTTCTCGGTCTTGGCGTTGCCGCCCAACAATAGGGTGCCGTCCTCATTTTCTGTAATGGAGGTTAGCACGTCCGTCTTGCCGAAGTCATAGGTTTCTTGCCAATCTGATTCACCTGTCTCGGTGATCTTGACCAGCCAGAAGTCGGTGCCTCTTCCGTTTGATTTTTTCTTGTTCCCAGAGGTGCCAGAACGGGAGTCACCACCTGCTAGATAGCCACCTTCTTGGAGCTCGATGATGGTATATAGATGGTCATCATCCTCACCGCCAAAAGCCCGTTCCCATTCCGTTTCGCCATTTCTGTCGAGTTTTAATATCCAATAATCACCCTCGCCAAAGGCATCCTCTCTTTTATTGCCCGATTTGAAGGAGTTGGACCAGCCACCAATGATATATCCTTCGTCCTTGGTGGGCAGGATGCTCTCCAGTTGGTCCATAAACTGTCCGCCAAAGGTCTTTTGCCATTCGATATTGCCTGTGCTGTCCAATTTTACGATCCAATAGTCAAGGCTGCCGTAACTGGACTCAGTTTTAAGCCCTGAGATTATACTTTCAGAGGAGCCACCGATGATATACCCACCATCCTTGGTTTGGCGTATGGCTGTTAGCACATCCCTTCCCGTACCACCTATGGTCTTTTGCCATTCCTCATCGCCCTTTGCATTGAGCTTGATGATCCAAAAATCCTCCATCCCAAAATTATCCTCTTTTTTGTCGGCTCCCTTCATCGAATTGGAAGTGCCCGCAAGGATAAATCCACCATCTGTAGTATTTTCGATGCTCTGCAAAAAATCGGCTCTCGTACCACCAAAGTTCTTTTGCCAGTCCATATCGCCCTTCTCGTCCATCTTCCAGATCCAATAATCAAGGTCTTTTACGTTTTCCTGTTTTTTATTGCCCGTTTTTCCCGAAAGGGAACTCCCAGCAAGGATAAAGCCATAGTCGGCAGTGGGCTGGGCATCGAAAAGATATTCGGACTGGATGCCGCCATAGGATTTTTCCCAAAGGATGTCCTGGGCGTAATTTTGGGTGGTCAGGAACAAGGATATTCCTACCAAAAGAAGGGAATGACTTGTGCGTGGGTAGGGGTGTTTCATAAAAATTGGGTTCAGTTAAAAAATATTGTTTTGTTTTCCTTAAATGAATAAAATATCCATTTGGGAAAACTATTATACATACCAACTCATACTAATATGGAGATGAGAAAAAATATCTTAATCAACTTGCGTAGCCATCGGCCATAACATACAGCGTCATTAAATGACGGCAAAGTGCAAGTTTATAATTGGGGAGAAGTAAACTTGGGTGCAAAATAAAACAATATTTTAAATTGCCAAAATTTTCTTAAAAACTTTTGTGAATTCTTTGTTTTTGGTGTTGGGTAACCTGAATTGAGTGTGTTTAACCGATATAAATAATAATAAAGTTAGTTTAAGTACACATACAGTTTCAAATTTGGGGCAAGGATGTACAAATGCAATTGATGCCCGTTGTTTCCACAATATTCCAAATTCTGACATTGATCGGGAGTCTTATCTTAAAGCTATAAGCTTTTTTTTTGAAATTAATTTTTGAATTTGTAGGTTTAATAATTAAGGACAACATGGCTTCCAATATGATGGACAAATACCATTTGGCTTTTTCTCAAAAGATAGTTATAATTAAAAATTGATTATTGTCGAATATGACAATTGATGGTTAATAATATAGGAAACTTATTCCATAGAATACATTCAGCCCATTCACGCTTAATTGCATTTAGGTGAATGCGCTTCACTACATAGTCTTGGACGCAATCCCAAAATTTTATTTTAACGTTCTTCTAGAATTAAAGTTTAGAATATAAAATTTCGTAATTGAGTCCGCTCGATCCTACTTTGTTTAATGTCCAGATCCCCAAAGAAAAATTTCAGAGCGTTCCCAGTGAAATACATGAAACCTATGTCCACAAGGGAATCAGAACTTTCCACCTAATGTAACCTAAAATCCCTGACTCCTATTTGACATTTACTCTGTAATCTTTAAAACCCATTCATTACCTTCTTCGAAGGCATTGCTCTTTCGCATTTTTTCTTCCATCTCATTCATATCAGCACCATTGAGTGTATGGCTAAAGGCCTGAGCGCGTTCCAGCATCCGAATATAGACTTTTGGGTCGTTGTTTTTGGTTAGTCTCCGAAGCGCACCTAAGTAGTCTTCTCGGTATACGGTGGGAATGATTATTTTTGTATGTCCTGCAGTGGAAAGTTCGGCATTCATCATTACACGTGCCATACGGCCGTTCCCATCTAAGAAAGGATGTACTTCACTAACCATAAACATTATATAGGCCGCTTTGGCAAAAGGATGGGTAAGTGCTTTATAAAAGTCGAAACCTTGTAAAATTGTTCCTCGTACCAGTTCCATATCCACAAAATGCGTGTTCCCTGCTTGGTTATTTTTGTCTTTGAACTTACCCGGATTCTTATCGGATCTCGCACTTAACAATATTTCGTGGCGGTATTGTAGAATTTCAAGCAAGTTATCACCAGAATAAGGAACTATTTTCATTTCTTGCCTATTGGAAACAAGTTGGTATGTGCCTAAGACGTCGTGTGAATCTTCGTTGCGAGCAACTAGGGGTTGTTGGGTCGCTATAATCTGTTTCGCTACACCAATCTCAAATACAGTTCCTTCAATATAATTTGAAAAGTAACTCTCGTAGAACGCGAAATTGCGATAAGCTTGTGTGGTCTTATTTTGTTCTTCCCGGTTTTTAAATTCTTGTTGCTTCAATTCCTTGAAAAGAATTTCAAACAATTGTAAACGGACGGGATCATATGGTGTTCCTTTAGCCCGAGCAACTGCTACGGTTGATTTGAGCTCTTTAGAAGGTCTTGTGGTTAATAGGGCGCTTATTATTTTATTGAGTTTTTCGAACTCCTCTTGCATTCCAATTTCTTCGGAAATTTCACGTGCACGATCTCTTACTGCATTAAGCTCATCTTCTCCATTAACACGGATAATTTTTTCCAATTTTTCTTCTATCTGTGGATAGGCAATTGTTTTAGAATCTGCTCCCGTTTGTCTTGAAACTTGAAGGTTTTCAAGCAGTGCCCGTTCCCGTTGTGAAACCATTAGTTCGCCCGAAAATGAGGTGTCTCCTTTAATAGCTGAGGCCCCTTCCATAAAACGAATAGTTATGCCCGGAAGTTTTACTTTCTTTGTGTATTTGTAAGTTACAAATACTTGTCCATTTGAAGTGGGGGCAAATTCAAAGGCCGAACGATGACTTAGTACAGCACCGGGATATAGATTACCAAGAATTGGGAATATGTTCCTCTGGATGATATCTTCCGGTGTATCTTCAAAATTAGGGGTATAGATTCTTGCTGCAATCTTGCGAACAATGCTATCATTCTCCCACTTTGATATTCTCCGAGAAGTTACAGAATCTGGCGAGCCATAAATAATTTCCTGTAAATGTAATTGGCTACTACTTTCCATTATAACTATTTTAAAGAACAAAAATGCAAAATATTTTCCACTATAGCTGTATTTGTGCAAAATATTTTCCATTATAAATAAATGCTATTTTCTACTAAAAGCTTTTCAATAAGTAAAATTGTCAAATATTTTCCACCATAATAAGGTTTTAGTAAAATATTTTCCAGTAAAAGATGATATTGATAGAATACTGATAATTTTGTATAAATTGCTTAATATGAAAATTGCTCAATCACTACCACCACCGGACAACTGGAAAGATTTTGAAAGATTATGCAAGAAACTATGGGGTGAAATTTGGGATTGTCCAGAAATTACGATGAACGGACGCAATGGACAGAACCAATCTGGTATAGATATTTCAGGCATTCCCAAAGGAGAAGAATCGTATTATGGGATTCAATGCAAAGGGAAAAACCTTTATTCCCAAAAGCAATTGACTGAAAAGGAAATTAATCAGGAAATAGAGAAAGCCAAGACCTTTGAGCCGGCACTCAAGAAAATGTACTTTGCCACTACAGCGGTTAAAGATGCAAAAATAGAAGCCTTCATTAGAAAGAAAAATCTTGAACATATTAAACAGGGTCTTTTTGAAATCCATCTCTATGCTTGGGAGGATATCGTGGACCTTATTGAAGAAAATAAAAGCACTTATGATTATTACTTGAATAGCAATTCATTTAAAACAAATCAATCTGTAAAAGTGACCTTTAAAAACGAGGAAACTGAAATGACTGTTCATCCAAAGTTTATTCGAAAATCCCGAATCTCTAAAAGTAAATATGAAGAGTTAGAAAACGAAGCCAATATCCCTAAGTTTTTTAATGATTACCAAAATAATTTGTGGCGAAATAATAGGGTGCTCGATTTGACATTTGAACCTCTATCTAAAAGAACTGAATTTAATAGAAGCTTTTTTGATAGTACATTGGTAGTTGAAAATAATGGTTCTGAGCCAATAGAACATTGGAAGTTGATAGTGATATTGCCAGAACAAATTACAGATGCAACCCATAATAATACCGAAAAGAAAGGTCATGCTTTCTTTCATCATATCCCAAATATACATTTTGACACATTAATTGACAAGGAAAACCATCTTATAGAAATTGAACCAAGAAAGAAAATTTTGGTCAGTGAAGATAGATTCACTTCTGAGCCCATATTTTTGAAAGCAGTGCCGGAAAATGTTACATTAAAGCTCTTGTGGAAATTTATTTCTAAAAATCATAAACAAGAAGGAGAGCTAACTATACAAATTGAAACCGATATTGATTATAAAAGAATAAAGGTTGACGATGATTCACCACTACTTAAAAATGAGTATCAGCGAATCACCATTGAAGATTATATTGAATCCATTAATGATGAATAACATTTACTAAAATACATTCAGCCCATTCCCACTACATTCCATTTCGGGAAATGCGCTTCACTAAGTAGTCTTGGACACAATCCCAAAATTTTATTTTATTGTCCTTCTATGAATGAAGCTTTAGAAGATAAAATTTTGAAATTGATTCCGCTCTATCTTTCTGGGTTTAGTGTCCAGACTTCCAAAATAACATTCCAAAACGTTCCCAATCAAATTTATAAATCCCACCATCCCATTACCTTTCCGATAAAAGGTATAAAATTTAAAATTAAAGGACTGCATAACCGGTCGCGCGCTCCCTTTTATAAGTCCTTTTCTAATTTTAAATTTTAAAATGGACCAGTATCGGAAAGGTAACGTGACGGCGCTATGGGAAGTAAATCGAGAATAGGATGGGGATAGTGTCTCTTTTAAATATAACGCTTCTAATGTATTGGAGTTTCCGCTTTAAATCAAAAAGGAAAGGAAAACGCTCAAGATATAATAAGTAAATCGTTTGGGTTTGAGCAAAAAATAAACTCCCTTTCTTTGATTATTCTCTAAAGTTAAAAGTTAATTGATATTAAAAAAATAAAATGTTTGGCTATAAATTTATGTTTGTTTTAGTTTGATTTTGTTTACTTTTTTGGAGCGGAGCGGAAAAAATTTGTAAAGCAAGAGGATAACACGCTGCGCGATGTTTTGTTTTATAAACCACTTGTTTTTAGCATTTTATAAATTTACCCAAATTTGTTTTTTCGTAATTTTCCTTGAAAAACCTTCAAACCACCCATTAACAGGCAAATTTTTCACGGATTTTTTCGTAAAAAGCTGATTTCACTAGTTCAAATTAGTTTTTACTCCTCCAACAAAAGTTCCTCCAATGCATCATAACTATCTAATTGCGAATCCGGCATCAGAGTATCTGCTAGATCTAAAATAGTGGCAATGGTCAGATCCTCGGAACATGCGGACAATCGGGGAGAGCAAAATCCTTCTTCATTTTCCAATGCCAAAATACAAACCCTTAATAGGCAAGAAATGATATAGCGGAGTTCTCCATTACTCGTTACCTCAAATGTTACTTCCTGCATGGTGCCATTATTTTTCCTATTGTATTTTCGGAGCTTTCGTGGTCTTAAAAGTTGGATTGCTTCCTGTAATTTTTCGCTGTCCGATTTTTTATTGTGTTTCTCTTTTGTCATCATTCCTATCTTTATCATATAAAATTTCATTAATGCGGTCTAGACAATGCATCTGTCCGTGAGGTACGAGATTAAGAATCATTTCGATGACCTTTAATACACTGGACTCTACCGTTATGCTTTTTGTACTGGGGAGGTGAAAACGCCATTTCCATCCAAGGCATAATAACATACTTCCAAGAGTGCGGAAATGTGGGCTACAATATCTTCATTGTTAATTACCTCGAAGCTTACGTGGTTTTTATGACGCTTCCCGGAAGATTCATTTTGTCCAGAAAAGTTATCTAGCAATCCTTTAATTGCCTTTATTGTTTCAGTTTTATTTTTCATAACTATTTCTCCTTGTTTAATAGTTCACGCACTTTATCAAGAAAAGTTGCCTCTTCCAAGGGTATCAGGTTTTTAGCGAAACCCAATACTGCTTTCACATCATATTCTTTGTTCCTAATGTCGAGCGTGAAATCCTGCTGCTCCTCTAAAGCGAGGATACAAACATTTAGGGTCGATTGTAATAGGGCAAAAAGCTCCAAATAATCATAGACTCTCGCATAGTTGAGGTAATAGCCTTCTCGAATTCCTCCAATTGGTTTCAGTGTCATAAAATTCTCTTTGCCCAATTTTCGTATCTTATTTAAAAATGATTCCTCAGCTTCATCTGTGGTTGTTTGCGGCTCGTTTTTATCAGATACTTTTTCTATTGTCTGAGTTAAAGGATTCTTTTTAAATGATATTTGGCATTTCAAAATTTCTGCCTCAACATATTTCTTTACTAATTGGATCAGCTCTTCAGCTCTTTTTTTGATTATAAGGACCTGCTCTTTCTTTATTTGGTAATTAAGGGTGTAACGTGTGTTACAATAGGCTTTGTTTAATTTGTTTAAAAGGTTTGTATCCGTTTCATTTTCCCTTGGAAAGATGTTTTCAAATTCTTTGTGGGTATTTCCCATAAATACTTGATGATCGCTAATCAAATGTCCAGTAAAGGTTTTTCCTATTAAAAAATATTCGGCGGCCAAAAAGCTATGTTCAATAGTCTGGTGTAGCATAAATGTTGCGTGTCCAAAACTTTCTTTTTCGAGGAAAAGGTTAGCCCCATTTTTAAAACCCAATATCTTTTCTTCTTGGTTTAAGAAATTCTCTTTGGCTTTTATGGTAAATGCGGTTAAGTCTACATTATGGAAAAGCCAATTTTCATAATAGCTGTGATGGTAATAAATAAGCTTTTTCTTGGTACAATGGTTCAAAAAGAAAGTGTTTCCTTCTGAGGTGGCATTTTGGATATAATGGAGCGTGAAGAACTGTGCATAGAACAAAGGATATTCTTGTAGACTTTCCTCTAAAATTTCCTTCACTCGTTGTTTGAAACGTTTTGCCATATCTTCTATAACTATTATAAACCTATAGTGACAGTTTGATTCTTCATCTCCGATAATCAAATATATCTGATTGACGTTTACCTGCTTTGTAATTTCAGAAACCCATTTTGCGATAGTTTCCTCGTCTTTGTTGTTCTCTAGGTTTTTGATATTTGCTTCCATGACTTTTTATTTTAGATAAAATAAATGCTCATTGGCAGTGTACCGAACTATTGACAATTGTATTTTACCACGCTTAGGTTGTATTTTACTTTTTTATATATTGGAATTATATTTATCTTTGGTATATGAGCACAACAACATCCAACCATATAGGTAGAAAAATTAGCCGCATCCGTGAACTTCGCGGTATGAAGCAGGAAACCCTTGCCGAGGCAATGGGTATTAGTCAACAGAGTGTATCACAAATTGAACAAAGCGAAAACGTTGAGGACGAAAAGCTGGAAAAAGTTGCCAAAGCTTTGGGTGGTACTAAAGAAGCAATTGAAAATTTCTCAGAAGAGGCAGTATTTAATTACTTCAGTAATTTCTATGATAATAGTACAGGTCAAGTTTACAATAACAATTGCACGTTTAACCCGCTTGAAAAATTCATAGAGGCTGTTGAAGAAAATAGAAAACTCTATGAACGTTTATTAAAGGCGGAACAAGAAAAGATAAGTTATTTGGAAAAGCTTTTGGACAAGAAATAACTTCTTACTTATTTAATAAATGAACCCTTGCGTAATTGCTGGGGTTTCTCTTTTTGATTCATTTGGTTTTTGACCGCTAAAATTATAAGATCGTTATTAATCAATTCCAAATAATCTTATTCTATCTCTTAACATAATTATTTGGAAAAATTAAAAAAAGTGGATTATCATTTATTAAATTATCTTTGTAAAAAAAAGTTAATATTCTCTATTAAAATTTGTTAGGAAATGAAAATAATTAAATTATTCTTTATTGTTCTATGTGTTAATTTGTCGAATGCTCAGATTAATTTTCAAGAAAATATTATAGATTCAAATATTATGGATGGTCCAAAAGCTGTTTATGCTGCGGATTTAGATGGCGATGGAGATATGGATGTATTATCGGCATCATCTTCTAATAATAAAATCACCTGGTACGAAAATACAGACGGACAAGGTTCTTTTGGAATACAACATATCATAACAGTTACAGCAGAAACTGTTCAGTCGGTATTCGCCATTGACTTAGATGGAGATGGGGACTTGGATGTGTTGTCTGCTTCTCAATCAGATAATACAATAGCTTGGTATGAAAACACAAATGGTTTAGGAGCTTTTGGAGGAAAAAATATTATTTCATCTAACGCAAATACAGCCAAGTCTGTGTATGCAACAGATATTGATGGTGATGGTGATATCGATGTGTTATCCGCTTCTTTTAATGATGACAAAGTGGCGTGGTATGAAAATCTTGATGGCTTGGGCACTTTTGGGAATGAAAACGTTATTACGACTTCGGCGAATGGGGCACAGTCTGTTTATGCAGCAGATTTAGACGGAGATGGTGATATGGATGTCTTGTCGGCTTCCTTTAATGATTATAAAATAAACTGGTATGAGAATATAGATGGACAAGGTTCTTTTGGAACACCACGGGTGATTGTAGGAACTCCTAATGATTTTAAAACCTGTGTGTATTCAGCTGATTTTGATGGCGATGGAGATATGGATGTTTTAGCTTCCTCATGGCAAGGCTCCAAAAGAATAGCTTGGTACGAGAATACTGATGGACTAGGAAATTTCAATGTGGAACATGTAATAACCAACAGTGTTGCAAATACAACTTCAATTTATGCCAGTGATATTGATAATGACGGAGATATAGATGTTATATCTTCCTCCCAAACAGATGATACAATTGCTTGGTATGAAAATACCGATGGACAGGGTAGTTTTGGAGCCTTACAATCTATTACAACTAATTCTGATGGCGCTCAGTCTGTTTTCACAGCAGATATAAATGGTGATGGTGCTATGGACATAGTAGCTGCCTCCTATAGCGATCATAAAATCGTATGGTTTAAAAATCTAGCCATATTAAACAACGAGATCAGTGGAAATTTAAAGCTGGATGTTAACTCCAATGGTTGCGATAACAATGATGTTAGTGCGGCAAACTTATTGATAAAAACTAGTGACGGAATTGATACTTTATCAACTTTTAGTGCAAACAATGGAAACTATAAGTTATTTCCTGGTGAAGGTACTTTTACTACAGAAATTGTGCAATTACCTCCTCATTACATTTCAAGTCCATTAACTCAAACATCTACTTTTGTTGGCTTGGGTAATACTGACAATGCTAACTTCTGTTTACAGCCCGTAGATGTAATTAATGATTTAAGTATTGCAGTATATCCTACAATTAATGATGCGCGGCCAGGTTTTGACACATCCTATCAATTAGTATATAGAAATCTAGGAACAACGCAGTTAAATGGTGCTGTTTCATTTCAATTTAATAATGATAAGATACAATTTTTAGGTGCCAGTGAACCTGTCGATACACAAACTGCAAATACCCTAAGTTTTAATTTTTCAAACTTGAATCCATTTGAAATAAGAACTATTGATTTAGATTTTAATGTATTTCCACCACCTAACACCTCTAATGGGGATGTTTTAATTTTTGAAGCTACAGTTAGCCCTGTAGTTGGTGACGTTAATGAAGAAGATAATTTATTTCAATTAGAACAAATAGTAGTTGGTTCTTATGATCCCAATGATATTTCTGTTCTTGAAGGTGAAGAAATATATTTAGATGAAGCTGATAATTATCTCCATTATATTATCCGCTTCCAAAATACAGGAACTGCTTCAGCGATTAATGTAAAAATAACAAATACATTAGATGCAAATTTAGACTGGGCAACACTGGAATTAGAGAATATAAGTCATCCGAACAGGGTTGAAATCACTAATAATACTAATGTAGAATTTATATTTGAAAATATTAATTTGCCTGATTCAACCAGTAACGAGCCAGAATCTCATGGTTATATTCAATATAAAATTAAACCTATAAGTACGGTAGATATTGGAGACTCAATGTCAAACAGTGCAAATATCTTCTTTGACTTTAACCCTCCTGTGTTGACTAATTCGGTAACCACAACTATCGTCGAATTTGTTCCAGTTGAAGCCTCGGAACCTTCGGATATGGAAATTTGTAGTGCGGACGATTTTGCGATTTTCGATTTAACTCAAAATTCGGGAGCAATATTAGGAGCGCTTGACCCTAATATTCATAATCTCAGTTTTCACATTTCTCAGAGTGATGCCAACAATGACCTTAATCCGATTGTTAATTCAAGTTCCTATACAAATACATCAAATCCACAAACCATTTACGCTCGTTTGGAAAGAATAACTGATGGAGAGTTCGACACAACAAATTTTGACTTGATAGTTGATTTGCAACCGGAAATTTTACCTATAACGGATTTAATTGTATCGGATGTTGATAATGATGGTTTCGAAACGTTTGACTTGACTGTTAAAATACCTGAAATACTTGGTGCACAAACAGGAACTGATATTACTTTTTATGAAACAGAGATAGATGCTTTGAATGGAATTAATCAAATTGTATTGCCAGAAGCTTATATAAATATTACAAACCCACAAGAAATATTTGCTCGCTTAGTTAATTTGACAACTTCTTGCATCAGTGTTAACAGTTTCAATATTTTTGCTGAACCAGTTCTAGGCATGGAGGATGTAGATTTTAAACCTATAAAGATTTTTCCCAATCCTGGAGATAGTGTAATTTACATCTCATCGAACAATGCCATTATTGGATTGAAAGTCTTTAATCAGCTTGGGCAGATCATTTTGAGTTTGGAAAATAAAAAAGGTATCGATTCTTTTTCTATCGATAAATTTCCGAAAGATGTATACTTTATAAAGTTGATCGATAAAAACTCAAATGTTAGTGTAAAAAAAATAATTAAGAACTAAAAAAATTTTCAGAGAAATTTTAAAGGCTTTTGATTTTTAAAAAGTAAAAATTTTATAAGTATTTAAAGGGATCCGATGAAATTCTATTAAAAAGATATTAAGGAGCCACTATAATCCTTTAGGGGTAAACTATGAAACAGTAATCTTTTCTAAAAATTTAGTACACTATCCAACGCTTCGTCAGCATCTTTATGAATAAAATTTGCCTGATAATTTAATGTGGTTTTTAAATCACTCAGAAATGGCCAGGCACTTCGATTCAAGAATTTATTAAATGGTTTTTTGCATTACAGATTTCTTGAACAATTAATATTGTAGCACTATCTGGTACTGTTATTATTTGCTACAATACTCTACAGCTGTGGGTTAAATAATACTCTGTTACGGCAAATATTTTGAATTTCTAACTGTTTCTACATCCAACATAATTATTCGCATTTATGAGGCAAGATTTCTACCTCATTGTTAAATGTATTTAAGATACTGTTGCATAATTTATAAGCTTAATACCTTCATCTTAATAAATGCCTTAAAAGGGCATTCATTTGATAATTTGAACTGCTTAATTTGGATTATAAAACTGTAATTTTTTTATAGAACGAGGTTTAAGACCTTTGTTCAGATGGTGATTGGCTTTAAGTTAGATACACAATTTACCAACTAGGAAAAAGTGTTCCTAACATACATTGCTAGGAACTATTAAATTAGCAGGATTAAATGGTGCTATAATGAAGTTTTAGCTATAATAGAGTTTTTGTTATTTGAAAACCTTTGAATTAACTTCGGTTTAAATTAAGGTGGAAATTGATGTCCTTTTTTTATACAAACTCAATGAATATCTTGGTTTAGGTTAAATCAAAATTACTTGTCACAACTTATTGAAAAGTACTTTAATAAGTTTGAGTTGTAATTTTAAAATGAATTAAAATGTGGTTTAAAAACATCTCGTATTATGGGTTGCTTGTTGTTGGGATTCCAGTAATAGTTTTCTTTTTAATTGTTGTATTTCTTTCTTGTCTAAACAAATCAAAAAGACAAGGGGTTACAGATGATTTGGTTAAATTGATAAATGCATTTAAGAGTAATAATAAGGAATCCCAAAATTGATTCTTATGGGGTTCTATTACTTAATTTATTTATTACAATGAAATCATTCTATCCCTGTATTCTATCATCTGAAATTTTCAAATTCTTTGAAGTTTGTCATTTGGTTTAAGTCTTCCAAACTCAATTCAGTAGGCTGATATAGATTTCAATATTTCAAAAATAATATATCTCTTTTCATATTTATTCTTTTCTAATAATTTCAACTTGAATATTACAAATACTTGTGCCAGTACTAATGAATCATATTTGCTATACGTTTTAAAGTAAACTAAATAGTTTTAAATTATATGAATTTAAAATCTGTTAATTTTTGCTGTTCTTTTTGTCTGTCATTTTCATTTCAGCCGCCATCTTCTCCTGCAACATCTTCATATCCTCATTTACTTTTCGGTCCACAATCTTTGCATAATGCTGGGTAGTGCGAAAATTTTTATGCCCTAGCATTTTCCCTACGGTTTCCAACGGAACTCCATTAGTAAGTGTTACAGTAGTTGCAAAAGTGTGTCGGGCTAAATGTGTGGTAAGGTTCTTTTTAATGCCACAGAGCAATGCTATTTCTTTTAGATAGACATTAGACTTTTGATTGCTCAACACAGGTAACACACATTGATCATTTAATACTCTTGGATGATCTTTGTATTTTTCTAAAATGGCAACGGCAGGAAGGAGTAGGGGAATGACTAACTTCGTTTTGGTTTTGGTTCGCTTTGCTTGTATGCAGAGATTGCCATCTATGTCAGTAACAATATTATCAGAATTTAATTTCTGAATATCAACATATGCAAGACCTGTATAACAACAAAAAACAAACATATCCCTGACAACCGCTAATCGGTCCCAATGGATTTCACGTTCTGCGAGGGATTTAAGCTCCTCCTTTGAGAGAAATTCCCTTTCTACCGTTTTAAACTTAATTTTATAATTATAAAATGGATCTTTAGTAATCCATTCGTTGCCGACAGCAATCCGGATGATTTTCTTAAAATTGTTTACATATTTTAAAGATGAGTTATGATTACACTCCTTTTTTTCTTTTAAGAAATATTCAAATCCACGAATAAATTTGAGGTTCACATCCTGAACAGGAATATCTTCTTTGCCATAAGCTTCTTTGATATATTCATAAATGTGGTTTCTAGTTGTAAAATAGCGTTTGTAGGTGCCCAGAGCAAATTCTATATTAATCAGTTTTTCCATTTGCTTGTTATGCTCGTCAAAAACTTCGAGAAGCATTCTTGGCTTTTCCTTTTTTCCGATATAAAGGTTTTTTAAATCGAGAGCAGTAAAAGGTTGATTAGCATCCAGTAATTTTTCGTGCATTTTATTCATACGGCTCCTTACCTTATCCAAATACATATTCAATTCTCTTGCTTCTGAGCTCGTTCCTCGAACTTTATTTGTCCTAGAATCCCATTTTTGAGGGTCGACTTTTCGAGAAATACTCAATTCACTTCGTTTATTATTTACAGTTAAACGTAAGTATATCGGCACTTTCAAGCCGTTTTCGGTTTTTCTCTTTTTTAAGTAGAATAATTGTGTGAAGGAAGTGTTCATTTTTCAAGCATTTTAACACAAATAAAGATACAAATCGCTTAAAAATAAATAAATATATTTAACATATAATCAGATTGTTACAATGATATTGGTGAGCAATTTTTATAAAAATAATGCTCACCGAATAAGTCACTTTTTATATGCTATTATTTGCCATTTAATGAAACTGTAAAAAATTAAAAACCCTGTAAATCATACGATAACAGGGTTTTTGCGTTAAATTGGTAGTCTAAAAGTGGAGCCGGAGGGATTCGAACCCTCGTCCAAACGCGCAATTATACTGCCTTCTACATGTTTAGTTTTCATTTAGGTTTTCGTGGGATTGCCGGTCGAAAACTACCAACGCACCCCTTATCTTCACTTGAGTTTCACAAGAGCATCAAAGCACTACTCTTGCTAGGTTTACTTTTACGAAGCCACTATGTCAACCGCCGCAAACCAAGGCCGTTGAGTGACTTCCTGCTTGCCCACCTTGTGGGCCGAGGCACATCCTACTGTAATTCGGATTATGCAGCTAGGGCGTAGTTATTCTCGCCGTTTAAAAAGTGTGAAATATGATATTAACGAGCTATATCCCAGCGCTCGACATGCTTACAATACAATAAGACCCGCTGTCAAAACCAGTCGGCCCCCTTTATTCGGTTGTCGGTTATCGATTAGCAGTTAGCCTACAACTTTTATAGAGCGGGCAAAGATACATGAAAAACCCTATCTTTGCCACTCTAATAATTACTCAAAAAACATACCAAATGCCTATAACCTTTGCCATCATCAAAGAACGCAAAACCCCGCCAGATCGTCGGGTGGTTTTTTCGCCGGAAAAGTGCCAAGAAGTCATAAAAAAATTCCCTGATGCTAGAATCATTGTGGAAGCCTCTGATATTCGCATCTTTTCTGACGATGCCTATCGTGAAGCTGGTTTTGAGGTAATGAATGATGTTTCTTCAGCTGATGTGCTATTGGGCGTGAAAGAAGTGCCAGTAGATGCATTAATTCCGAACAAGAAGTACTTTTACTTTAGTCATACCATAAAAAAACAACCTTATAACCGCAAACTGCTAAAAGCGATGTTGGACAAGCGTATTGAAATGTTTGACCACGAAACTATTGTAAATGCAGACAAGCACAGACTGATAGGTTTTGGGTATTACGCTGGCTTGGTAGGTGCTTACAATGGATTTAGAGCTTTGGGTTTACGCGATAAATTATTTGCGCTTCCAAAGGTGGAACACCTTCCCGATCTGGAGGCGGTAAAAGCCGAGCTGGATAAAATAACCATTCCCAATATGAAAATCATTCTTTCTGGAACGGGAAAAGTTACACGAGGAGCGAAACAGATTTTAGATCATTTAAAGATACGCGAAGTAACAGACGCGGAATACCTTTCCAAAGAATTTAATGAACCTGTTTATTGCAAGATTGACGTTTCGGAATACAACAAGCGTAAAGATGGCGGAGCCTTTGATAAATATGAATTTTACGAAGATCCTTCTGAGTATGAAAGTGATTTTATGAAGTATGCCAAAGTGAGTGATGCTTTCTTTACAGGCCACTTTTATGGCAATGGCGCACCGTATTTATTTACGCGTGAAGATGCCAAAGCTCTTGACTTCAAAATAAACCTAGTTGCCGATATCTCTTGCGATGTTGATGGCCCTATAGCTTCAACCCTTCGCGCTTCAACCATTGCTGATCCCTTTTATGGCTATGATCCCAAAACCGAAACCGAAACAGCTTTTGACGCTCCAGGAGCAATTACAGTAATGGCAGTAGACAACTTGCCTTGCGAATTGCCTAAGGATGCCAGTGAAGGTTTTGGCGATATGTTTTTAGAAAACGTAATCCCTGCGTTCTTCAATGGAGATGCCGATGGCGTTTTGCAACGTGCTAGAATGACCACGGAAGATGGAAAACTTACTTCTAGATTTGCATACTTACAAGATTATGTGTTAATTGCCGATTAACATTTTAACGTTTTATTAACTACCGAGGAATTGAAAAATAAGGAACTGAAAAGTGGGATAGGCCTTGTAACGGGAGCCGCTTCGGGACTTGGATTTGAACTGGCCTTGCTTTTGGCCAAAGATGGATACGATTTAATATTGGTAGACGTAAATGCTGAAAAGTTGCAAGAGGCGAAGTGCGAAATAGCTGCGCTTTATCCTTCGGAAATCCAAATAATACATAAAGATTTGAGCGAACAGAATGTGGCGGAAGAAATATTCCATGACATTCAGGGCAAGCAGGTTGACGTACTTATAAACAATGCCGGTTTTGGTATCTTCGGGAGTTTCAATGATACCGATTGGGAACGCGATTTGGCAATGCTAAATCTGCATGTGATTACGACAACCCATTTAACAAAACTAATTTTAAAAGGAATGGTTGCCCGTGGAAGCGGAAAAATATTGAATATGTCATCACTTGCAGCTTTTCAGCCTGGGCCATTGATGTCTTTGTATTATGCTTCGAAGGCGTATATCCTTTCTTTTTCTGAAGCTATAGCCAATGAACTAAAAGGTTCGGGAGTAACTGTTACCGCCCTTTGCCCGGGACAGACTAAAACTTGTTTTCAGGAAGTGGTTTCAAACGGAGCAAAGCATACAGAAAATAGAATAAAATTCAATATTAGCGATGCTAAAAAGGTTGCTGAATATGGCTATGAAGCAATGCGGAAAGGAAAGGTTGTTGCCATTCCAGGTAACTTCAACAAGTTTCTGTCTAAACTACCGCGTTTTGTTCCCCGACGCACCGCTACTGCGATAATCCGAAAAATACAGGAAAAGAATCGCGATCTTTAATTCGGTTTTTATTTTATTCTCTTCAGCTCTATAGGCTCTTCCGATTGTATTTTTATCAGCTCAGTAAAAAATTCTCGAAGCGTTTTATAGGCTTCCGGCGAAAAGGTATAATTGTCTAATTTTACACTTAGTCTAATGTTCAGCTTGTTTGCTGTTTGGCTGTAAACAACAGACATTTCACCATCGTTATTGGGCAGTTTCAGTAGACGGCTTTTAGGTGTTCCTACAACTTCATACTGGTCAGTAAGATCAATGGAAATTAAATAATTATTTGTAACAGGAAAACCAAAATTGATAGGATACTGTCGAGTTTCTTTTTTGAAAGGGTTTTCAGAAAAATAAGTCTGCATTAAAAAAGGATACAGAAATAGTTTATCGCCAACAGGCTGCTCGTGCAACGAAATGGTATAGTTTTCCTTGTACGGTTGTTCAAGCTCTTTTTTGTTTTGGATTTCAAGGTTGGAAATGTTCAAGCCTTCATTTTTGCCTTGTTTTCTTTTAATGATTTCTTCTTTGCTAAACTCTCGATTTTCCTTGCGCTTATCAACAGAAATATAGCCTGTGGAAACTTCGCTTACTTTTCCAGAAAACAGACCAGATTCATCTGCAGATAGCTGCATGTTAACATAGTGCATGTTTTTGGCAAAAGGTTCGATTGGCATCCAATAACTTTCTTTTTTGAAATCCATGACCCGACCATAAACATTTAGATCTCTATTAGGTAATATACCAAAGGGAGTGTATTTATCTGTGGCATCCAATAAATATTTTGTATTGTTGATGTTTAAACATACAATCGCATAGTTAAAATCAGTGAGTACTGGATATTGCTTTGTAGGCAGGGGCTGGCTGCGAGAGGCTATAAGCATGATTTTGGCATCTAGGCCGGCAGATTCCAAAGCATTAACGAGTCCAAGGTTTATTTCAGAACTGTTTCCGCTTTTGTTTTCAAAAGCATCTTTTACGCGAATGTCTGAAAGAATTCGATATTCTCCATTCCAAAACATATTTTCTTGGATATAGTAATAGATAGCTTTTGCGCGCTCCAAAGCATCGGGAATTGCATATATGGAAGCAGGGAGTTGTTCCTTAAAGAAATCGGCATACTTTAGTTGGCGGCCAAGGTCTTTGTCATATTTAAATTTTTTGTCCACATCATCCCAAGTATTGGTATAGGTACTTTTGCTTCCGGTTAAATCTACAATTTCAATTAACTCATACTTCATCATTGGGATGTAGTTTTCTTCTGAAAGCATGTATTCTTCCTTTTTAAAAGCGGGAAGGTTTTGCATTGCATAGGTTGCAGATTCACAATCTCCAGGAACGTCAAATCCATTTAAAACGAAGCATGCTTTTTTGATTTCGGCATGATTCACCGCCAAAGGTAAATTACCGGTAAGAGCTCTATTGTAACTAAAGTTGCCAGGTATTTCCGTATGAAGTTCTGAATAAATCACGGGCAAATCTTCTTGAAAATGCCAACTTCCGAAGTTAAAAAAATAAGGACTTTCAATTCGGTAGGTATATTCCAGAATGCTTCCATTCTGCACGTTTGGAAAGGTGAATTTTTTCTTTGACCAATTGAGTGATTCATCGGTATCGAAAATAGCATTCGAATTTACATATTCCTTTACTGCGCCATTATGTGTAACCGCCTTAAGGTTTGCAATTTGCTCTCGAACATTTTTTTCGCGATAGTATGGAATTTCAATAGTGCTTTGTTTAAAGTTTTTGGCATCAAGAACCTTAATCTTTGCATGCACTTCTTTAATAAGTCTGATATAATCATCTACTTCGTCTACTGAATAGTTTCCGCGTTTATATAAAACTACCCCCGCTGCTTCAGGATCTGACGGGTATTCTGTCATGGCTATTTCCGCTGGCAATGGCTCACCAAAAGGTTGGATATTGCTAATTTGTGCAAATAGGGAAGAAACGAAAAGTAAACTATTAAAGAGAAGTAGGTTTTTTAAGGACATATTAGATTTTTTTTAATGTTATGGGTTCTTCTTTCAGCATTGTTATCATAGTGCCGAAAAATTCCTTTAAAGATGGGTAGGCGTCTGATGAAAAACGGTATGCATTTAGTTTCATATTGAAGCGAATGTTTATTTTGCTGCCATCGGCAATATAAATTACTGAGCACTCTCCGTCATCATTGGGTAATTTTATGCTTCGGCTTTTTGGGAGTTGTTCAATTTGATATATATCGCCTAAATCTATCGAGATTAGATAGGTGTTTGTAAAAGGAAAACCAAAATCCATCGGGTAGCTGCGCTCCTTCATTTTGAAGGGGTTTTCGTTGAGGTATATTTTGTTGGAAAATGGATAGAGAATTACCTTGTCTTCTACTATTTCGGGCGCTAGGGAAATGGTGTAATTTTCTTTTAAGGGTTTTTCTATGTCGCCAATGTCCTCTACTTGATAAGCGTCAATCTCAATACCTGCTTTGTCGTTTTCCTCTGTTTTTATATATTCCTCCAGATTTTCATCGGCAATGGTATTTCTTTTTTCAAGGCCTATATAACCATAACTTGCCTGATTCACCTTTCCGGAGAAGCTACCATTTTCAGTCGCTGATATTTGTGCGTTTGCGTAATGGATGTTTTGTTTAAAAGGTACAATGAGCATCCAGTAGCTTCCATTTTTAAAGTCCATAACACGACCTTGAACGTTCAGTGCCCGAAAAGGAATGATTCCAAAAGGTGCTTGTTTATCTGTAGCGTCCAGTAATATCTTTTCATTATTTATCATCAATACCGCTAGAACATAAT
Organism: uncultured Aequorivita sp.; assembly: GCA_937125455.1. Taxonomy (GTDB): domain Bacteria; phylum Bacteroidota; class Bacteroidia; order Flavobacteriales; family Flavobacteriaceae; genus Aequorivita. The sequence continues at coordinate 73,688 of CAKZLK010000052.1, read as the reverse complement.
TAAAATTGGAGAGTACAGGATAGAGTTCTGTTGGCAGCCCATTATTCCGTGTAGAAAGTATAACCGATTTAGCGTGTAAGTTTGCCGCTTCAAGTGCATTTACAAGCGAAAGGTTAATGTCTGATACACTTCCTAATTTTTCTTGAAAGGAATCCTTAATATCATTTCCATAATTGAAATACCTTCCACTCCAAGTATAGTTGCTTTGAATGAAGCCATATACTGCTTTTGCGCGTTCCATATCATCTTTGATTTCAAGAATGGCATTCGGTAATTTTCTTCTGAAATAATTATTTTTATTCAGCTGATCCCCAAAATCGACCCGGCTCTCAAATTGGTGGTCTACATCTTTCCACGATCGGGTATAAACTTTTTCTTCCCCGTGAAAAGGTTTATACGATAAGGGTTCATAGGCAATTCGACTAATATAATTTTTTCTCGACAACATAAATCTTTCCTCTTCAAAAGAAGGGATATTTTTCATTACATAAATATTCACTTCGGAGTCGACGTGGCCATTGTTGGAAGGTATCAGAAAGTCATTTTTTTTAATGTAGTTGCTGTGGTTGTCCAATTTCTTTGAGCCATAAAGAACACGGCTGTATTTTATATTGACGGGCAATACAGTTTGAAAGAAGCTATATATGGTAGGCAAATCGTTCTGAAATTCCCACCCATCCATATCAAAAAAGTAGGGAGTGACTAATGTATACTTATATTCTAATATGCTTCCGTTCTGCACGTTTGGAAACGTAAATTTTAGTGCTTTTCTCCCGCCTGATTTTTCAATTATATAGAAGGAATCATTCTGTACGGCATCTTGTAAGATTCCGTTATGGGTTATAGCTTTATAGTTCAATATTTCTTCTTCGAAGAATCCGTTCCCAACATAATATGGAATTTCTACTGTGGAATTACCAAATTTTGCTACGTCCAACACTTTTACTTTTCTATGTATTTCCATCACCAATCTAAATGCAGTTTTTTTGACTATGGAAACAGCATAATAATTGCCGGATTCATATAAAACTACTCCAGCAGCTTCGGGTTCAGCTTCATAATTTTTAAGTGCTAGTTCCTGTTTGGTGGGTTTGCCAAACTCGTGAATGTATTCCGATTGGGAATGTGATAAATAGAAACTTAAAAACAGTAATAGGGATAAATATCTTTTAAGAGACATGAAGGTATATCGAAATTTTGTTTCGCAAAATAGAATAAATATTGGAAATACAAAATGCTCAAGCTTTCCTATAATTAAAAAGATATTTTTTAAAACCCCAATAAACCAATTTTAAAAACAGCCCAAGTAGCGTGGCAAACAGCCATGCACCCCTATTTTCAAAAGGGTTTGTGAATAATGCCAAAACATCTATAAAAATACGGAGCGGATTGTGAAGTATGTCCCACGAGTTCCATCGCAAAACCCTGCCCAAGTAAATTCCGAAGCTTACTAAAAAGGGGAGGGTTGCCATAACTAGTTTAGCAATTTTATGATTAAAATTTTTTAAAAGTATTCCCTCAATATCTTGCACTGAAAATAGATAGTATGTTATTCCCGTAATTGCAAAAATGGCAATCATTAAACCATCAAAACCAAGCCATTCTAACGGACTTAAACGTAGGTGTATAAAATCTGTTAAGAGGTAGGGCGCATTGGGAAGAAATAGCAACCAAATAACCAATAGAAAATACAATTTCGGCTTTTTTATTTTTTTAGCAGCCACTAAACAGCTGGAAATACTAATAGGGACCATTGCCAAAAAAAGATTCCAAGCCAAAAAAAGGAAGAAGAAGGAATGGATTATTTTCAATCTAATGGCGAGCATGAGTATACTTAAAACAGTTAATGCGAAAAGTGGAAATAATACATTGAACCGATCAAAGAGAAATGTTTTTATTGTTTTCATATTTAGTGAAAAGTTTTTCGATTAATAAAATGAGAAGAAAACCGATGAAATAGGCCACGATGTCCCAAACATCAAATACCGACCCCGTAATGGTCAGCATTATTTCGGATTGGATGTTCAGTATTTCTGCTAGTTTGAAAAGTTGTAATAGTTCAACGAAACAGGCAAATGCCAAGACGGAAACAGCAATTTTAAAAACGTGGTTTCTTATAAAAATTTTCAGAAAGGAATAGATTAGAAGTATTATCAGCACATCACCTAAAAACCCTCTTATAAAAGGGTTGAAATGGAAATAGGCGATTGTGAGTTCTATTAAGAAAAGAATGCCCGTTGCGAGAAGATATTTCGAAGAAAACCCAATTTTCATTGTATAGCTATTTTTTCACCTAGATATTTAGGTTTTGTATTGAAAATAATGGTTATTAATGCTTTTGTTCTTGCCAAATATTCCCGAAGCTCTGTTTTGACAGCATAATTTCCCGTTACATTTTGGGCGTCAAAACCTATTGCAGTGATTCCTTTCTGTTGTGCCAAGAAAATAGCACGTTCATTGTGAAATTTTTGCGAAATAACCGTAAAACTATTGAGTCCGAATATTTGTTGAGCCCTTAGAACAGAATCCAGTGTGCTAAAACCAGCAAAATCTAGGTAGATTTTATTTTCAGGAACCCCCAGCAAAATTAAATCTGATTTAAAATCTTTAGGTTCGTTATAATCGATTTTACCATTATCGCCACTCACCAATATGAAATCAATTTTGCGAGCCTTATATAAAATAACCGCAGCCTCAACTCTATACTTATAATAGGGGTTTAATGCTCCGTTTTTCATAAATTTTGAAGTGCCCAACACTAGCCCTACTTTGTTATGCTGTATTTTCTGCACATTTTGAAAAGTTTGGTTTTCAGTTTCAATGATTATATACGTGTCCAAACAGATGATAACAAACAATCCAAATGGGCTTAGCAATAAAGCCCATTTGAAAAGTCTGACAGATTTATTAAAAAGTGTCTTCATTATTCTTTTATTCATTGCTCCAATCAATTCTTCTAGAAGCAAACATAATAACCGCCAAAATCAAGAATAGACCAATGCTGCCTACCAAAAGCGCATAGTTTTCCAACTGTATAATTACATAGATAAAGCCATACAACGAAGCCAGCGAAGCACAGATAAGCAATGGAAACTTAAACCCTTTTAAAATGGCGCGGGAGTATACCGTTATCAAAGCGAGCACCGAAAAAGCGGCGATGGCATATGCCATAAAAAAGTTGCTGTGTTCCGAAATAGAGATTAGCAGTGTATAGAACATCACCAAGGCCAAACCAATCATCACATATTGAAATGGGAGGATATATATTTTACTTACTAATTGAATTAACAAAAACACTAATAGCGTTAATCCGATGACCATAAAGCCATATTTGGCGGTGCGTTCGCTTTTTTGATATTCGTCTACTGGTATAATAAGTTTGGTGCCAAAAGCCGATGCGGAAAGGTCAGGAAGGTGCCCAAAAAACGATTGTTCAAATTGTCGATTTATTTGTAGTATGCGCCAGTTAGCGTTAAAACCGTCTTTGCTTATTTCTTTGTTGGTGTCTTCTGGTAAAAAATTGCCATCAAAACTGGGAGAGTGCCAATTGGATTTCATGATGGCATCGGTTTCTTTCCCAATGGGCAAAAACTTAAGGCTTTCACTACCGTTAATCTTTAAGTTGAATGAAAAAGAAAGCGGTACGGCGAATATTTCTTTGGCATTGCCAATGTAATTGCTTTGGATTGTATTTAGATACTCAGTGGAATATTGTGGCGTCATTGAAAGTGTTTCGGAAGCCAAATTCACTATGGGAGTTGTTTTTATTCCTTTTAAATTGGAAGTTTTTAAAAGTACCGTTGCCTTTTCCCAAAGTATGTCTTCATCCGCAATATCTGTATTTGAAAAATCAATTTTCGGGAAATTACCTTTCACATCGATTTCTGCGGAATAAACCACCGATTCGTATATGCTTCTGTTCAACGGTTTTGTGTCAACCTGTGAAGTGATATTGAGTTTATCTGGGAAGAAGTAGGCGTTTTCAACTGATTCCTTGGTTTTTGTATAATAGGAGTTATTTTTTTCGTTGAATATTTTTTCTTCAGAGATGACTTTATAGGGAATTTTCACAATAGGGCCGGAGAGTAGTACCTCATTTCCCCACTTCTCATTTATTTCGCGCACCACTTCCTCTTGCCTATATGCCCTTTCGTTGATAAGGGATTTTACAAACTCTAAGGGTATTAATAGTATCAATAATAAAAATCCGACCACCAACATTCTTGCGGTGATGGAGTTACGCATCCAGTTGCTAAATCTACTTTTTTTCTGTTCCATGACTTTTTGTGTTATTAGTTAATTGTTTGTGGATTGTATTGAGGTTTATTGTATTCAAATTGCAGTTGCTGAAGTTTTAATAATTGTATTTCAGAAAAAATCACTTTTCTAAAACTATCAAAGTCTGTAAAAAGTAGTTTTTTGAAATCGAAATGATGAAAGCTATTGGCTTGTTTTCCTATTAAATAGGATCTGTAATAATAAGGGGCATAATCGGGGAGGATGATGGTCCCCAATAAAAGGACACCTGTTAAATACGGAGTTCGCTTACCGTTCCCATAACATAAATATTGAAGCGCAATCTCATCTTCCACATTAGTGCCAAAGCCAGATAGTACATGATAGGCATCATGACGTTCTACTTTCCCTATGAGTTCAAAACCATTCTTATTGAGAAAGTTTCCGAGGTGTTGTCCAAAACTGTTCATGGGAAATTTCAATAATTCCTTGGTACCGATTCCCCAGGGTTCTTTTCTTTTAAATTTCAAATAAAACTTTTGCGACCATTCAAATAATTTCTCGATAATTTTTTTTCTTAATTTCATATTCTTAAAGTACTTTGTTTTTCAAAGTAAAATAATAAAAAAATATACTTTTTACTTTTTCGGTTTTTGGATTAATTTTTCGAGTGCCTCTATATGTTTTTTGAACTCAGCCTTTCCAAGTTTTGTAGCAGTATAGTTGGTGTTGGGTTTTCTTCCAACGAAGCTTTTTTCCACTAAAATATATTCGGCTTGTTCCAATGCTTTTATGTGGCTGGCAAGATTGCCATCGGTAACTTCAAGTAGCTCTTTAAGGCGATTAAAATCAGCATCCTCATTTACCGCAAGAATGCTCATAATGCCCAACCGAATGCGATGATCGAATAGTTTATTTATGTTATCTATGATTCCCACGTTCAGTTTTTTGGTTCCCGAAGATACATAATGCTTCCGTAAATTATATGGAAAAGCCCAAAGCCCAAGAGCCAAAACCAAAGGCCATAGCCGGGGAGGGCAGCACAAAGTAAACCGATGCTAATTTCTGCATAGCCTAAATACTTTACGTTGCCAATGGTATATTTTGAAGCGTTAACGAGCGCAAGGCCGTAAAAAATAAGCATTAATGAAGCCGTGAGTCCGTAATGCTGGCTATTTAGTTTTATTATGATATAGATTCCACCGGTAACCAAGGGTATCAAAAAGTTCAGCAACAAACGTCTGGTTGTGGTGTCCCAGATTTTTTCATTATTCCTTTTCGCTCTTCTTGTGGTTAGAAGGTAAGCGGTAACTATACTCAGTATGGCTACCGAAGCCAATAACGCCAGCAATAATTTGAAATTCAAACTATGGAGTGTAAGATACTCGCCCGTTTTTGGGAAAAGATATACATACGCAATCGCTGCTCCTATCATTGCATAGATTCCTGCAAAAATACCCGAAAGTCCACTAAGCGATATAAATCTGGAAGAGCGGTCCATTAAATTTTTTATCTCGCTTATGTCTTTTAAATAATCTTTTTCACTCATAATAAAGTACTTTGAAAAACAAAGTAAATATAAAAATAGTTATCCTGCAAATTAATTTTTAAAACTTTTTTGCTGTTAGGACCTATTAATACTAAAAACAGGAAAAACCCCTTAAAAAAAAGGGGGGTTTCCCTCTTGACACGAGTTGTTTTATGCTGCATCTTTGTGTTACTAGAAATTAATTGGGGAGTTAATAATAGTGATTTGGAAAAGGTTGTTCTGTAAGGACAACCTTTTTTGTTACTTAGTAAATTGGAATTACTTCAAAATTAAAAAAAAGGGAAAAACCCTCATGAAAAAACAGGGTTTTTCCTCTTGACTGGCTTTTAAGATCTTTGCACCTTTACAAAAGCAAATTAACTGGGGAGTTAATAATGTATAATAGAAAAGCTATTCCGTTTTGGAGTGGCTTTTCTATTTTTCAACCAATTGAAAAACAGGGAAAACCCTTAAGAAAAATGGGGGGTTTCCCTCTTGACTGGTATCTAGTTTAGTGCGATATTTGGATACTTATTTAATTGGGGAGTTTTATAAGTAATAAAGTTAAGGACTGCTCCCTTACTTGGAGCAGTCCTTTTTTTAAATTAAAGCGTTTAATTTTTATATATTTTTTTAGCCAAATCGCCCTGCCACTTATAAGTGGCAGGGCGATTTTATTTATGGCAATTATTTTTAGATTACAACTTATTAACAGTTTTCCGAATAGCTACAAGATCTGTAAGTAGTTTTTCGAGCAAATTTAAATTAAGCATATTGGCCCCGTCGCTTTTTGCGTTCGCTGGGTCGAAGTGGGTCTCAATAAAAATACCATCAGCACCGGTTGCTATTCCTGCGCGTGCAATTGTAGAAATCATTTCGGGTCTTCCGCCTGTAACACCAGCACTTTGATTGGGTTGTTGTAAACTATGGGTTACGTCCAAAACAACGGGAGCGTATTGCTTCATCGTTGGAATGCCGCGGAAATCCACAATCATATCTTGATAGCCAAACATCGTTCCGCGATCTGTAATCAGTACTTGCTCGTTGTTGCAATCGGTTACCTTGGTCACGGCGTGTTTCATGCTTTCGGGACTCATAAATTGCCCTTTTTTCAAATTCACTACTTTTCCAGTTTCTGCTGCGGCAACCACCAAATCTGTTTGACGAACCAAGAATGCAGGTATTTGCAAAACATCCACATATGCTGCAGCCATTGCTGCATCACTCACCTCGTGAATATCGGTAACAGTAGGGACATTAAAAGCCTCGGAAACTTTCCGAAGAATTTTTAAGGCTTTTTCGTCGCCAATTCCTGTGAAACTATCAATGCGACTTCGGTTTGCTTTTTTAAAACTTCCTTTGAAAATAAAAGGGATTTCGAGCTTATCTGTAATTTTCACAATCTTTTCAGCAATCTGCATGGCCATTTCCTCGCCTTCAATAGCACAAGGTCCAGCTAGGAGGAAAAAATTGTTAGAGGTTGTGTGTTTTATTTGTGGGATTTTATTCAGTTGCATTGTTTGTACTTATTTTAAGGCAAAGGTAGTTAAAAGCTCCTTTCGCTCAACTTTGAAAACGCGATGGAAGTTTTCTGAAAATTACTCCTTCACAATTTTATGGGTTTGTGAATTGCCATTTTCATCTTCAATTTTTATAAAATAAACACCAGCCTCAGTTTTGGAGAGATCGATTTGATTGGTGTGTTGCTTTATTTGAATCATTTGTCCCAAAATATTAAAAACAAAAATTTGCGAAATGGGTTGCTTTGATTCTATATAAAGAACTCCGTTGGTTGGATTTGGAAAAATCTTGTAATTGCCAGATTCATATTCTGAAATACCCAAGGTGTTGTTTTTGTACCAAGCTAATTCGTTATTACCAGGAGATGCAGAAGCAATATCGAGCCAGCCGTCTCCGTTAAAATCAGCTGCTTTCGCATCACTTACAAAATCAGCTGCTGCATTTATAACATTAGGCGCTCCAAATGTCCCTTGTCCGTCTTCATTTACTTTCCAAGAAACTTTATTTGAATATCTATTCCATAATAACATGTCATTATCAGTATCATTGTCAAGATCATAAAAAAGATATTGATCATCAGTATCCATTATAAATTGAAGGTCACCAAAGTTTCCTTGATTGTCCATGTTTTCAAGCCAATAGGTATTTATAAAGGAGTTATCATCAACAGAAGTTATAATGACATCTTTTTTCCCATCGGTATTGATATCTGCATATTGAAATTCGACAATATTAGTTCCGCCAGAATGTACCCAGATAAATTGGTATATAATCTGCATTGGGCCAAATGTTGCATTGCCTAAATTTTTATACCAAAAAATTTTGCCTTGACTATACACACTTTCCGTTGCCAAAATGTCCAATAATCCATCATTATCAATATCCTGCATTAATAATTTTGAATATTCATTTGTATTTTGAAACAATATATTTTCTTCACTATAAGTACCAAGTCCATCAAGATTTTCGAACCAAACAATTCGGCCTGTAGAAATGGAATAATTATTTAAGATTACAATCATATCCTGATCTCCATCGTTGTCCAAATCAATAGGATTGATAAGAGCTATATAAATAGGTGCAGAAGTTTCAATAAAAATTTGCGGTGCTCCGAAGTTCCCAGCTCCATCAAGATTTTCAACCCATACCGCTTGCCGTGGATTATTTCTTAAATATAGAATATCCTTATCGCCATCAGTATCTATATCAACAAATTTAACAGATAAATAATAGGCGCTGGTTCCATCAATAATATTTTCATTACCAAAATTTCCTAGGCCATCAAGATTCCGATACCAGCTTAAATTATATGTTTCACCCGAAGCAGTTAAAACATCAACAAACCCATCATTGTCTATATCAAAAGGAATTGATAAATAAGGTTTTTCAGTATTTGTAGAGATAATCTGTTGTTGTCCAAACCGCTGCGCAAACCCAGAAATAGTACAAAATATTAATAGTGTGTATAGTAGTTTTGTCTTCATAACTAAATATTTAACATAAATATATCCCTTTTTTACTTCAAAAGCTCCATTTTTCAATAAAAATAAAATCACAACTTTTATTTCTAATCCACTTAGAAACACTACTTTTGCACCCTCTTAAAAAAGGAGTATTGTTATGAAAGTCAAAAACATTGCCATTATTGCCCACGTTGACCACGGTAAGACCACGCTGGTTGATAAAATTATGCACCACTGTAGTATTTTCCGTGAAAACGAAAATACAGGAGATCTTATCTTGGATAATAATGATTTGGAGCGCGAACGCGGTATTACCATTACCTCAAAAAACGTTTCAGTTATTTATAAGGACACTAAAATAAATATTATTGATACTCCTGGTCACGCCGATTTTGGCGGTGAAGTAGAGCGCGTATTGAATATGGCCGATGGCGTATTACTTTTGGTAGATGCTTTTGAAGGTCCAATGCCACAAACGCGTTTTGTGTTGCAAAAAGCAATCAACCTTGGTTTAAAGCCATGTGTTGTAGTCAATAAAGTAGATAAAGAAAATTGTACTCCAGAAGAAGTTCACGAAGCTGTGTTTGACTTGATGTTTGAATTGGGTGCGGAAGAATGGCAACTTGATTTCCCAACTGTTTACGGTTCTGCGAAGCAAAACTGGATGAGTGATGATTGGAAAAAACCAACCGATAATATTGAACCATTACTCGATATGGTTTTGGAACACATTCCATCACCAAAAATTGAAGAGGGGACAGTACAGATGTTGATTACTTCTTTAGACTTTTCATCATTTACAGGCCGTATCGCTATTGGCCGTTTACAAAGAGGAACATTAAAAGAAGGAATGCAAATTGCGCTAGTTAAACGCGACGGAAAAATAGTAAAATCTAAAATAAAGGAACTTCATACTTTTGAAGGCTTGGGCCGTAAAAAAGTTGCTGAAGTTAAGGCAGGCGATATTTGTGCACTGGTTGGCTTGGAAGGTTTTGAAATTGGCGATACTGTTGCCGATGTTGAAAACCCGGAAGCTTTAAAAACCATAGCTATCGACGAGCCTACAATGAGTATGCTTTTCACCATTAACGATTCGCCTTTCTTTGGGAAAGATGGAAAGTTTGTTACTTCGCGCCACATTAGAGAGCGGCTTGAAAAAGAGTTGGAGAAAAACCTTGCTTTGCGCATGGAACCAACAGATAGTGCTGATAAATTTATTGTTTTTGGCCGTGGGGTATTACACCTTTCTGTTTTGATTGAAACCATGCGTCGCGAAGGTTATGAAATGCAGATTGGGCAACCACAAGTAATCATCAAGGAAATTGATGGTGTTAAATGTGAGCCTGTTGAGGAAATGACCATTGACTTGCCTGAAGATGTAAGTGGAACCGCTATCAATATGGTAACCATTCGTAAAGGTGAAATGATAAGCATGGAAGGAAAAGGTGATAGAATGGTATGTAAATTCCTTATCCCTTCTCGTGGGATTATAGGTATGCGTAACCAATTGTTGACAGCAACTGCCGGTGAAGCTATTATGACGCACCGTTTTCTTGAATACCAACCATTAAAAGGAGGAATTCCAGAAAGGCAAAACGGAAGTTTGGTTTCTATGGAAACTGGTTCAGCAATTCCTTATTCTATTGATAAATTGCAAGACAGGGGTCGCTTCTTTGTAAATCCTAACGAAGATATTTACGAAGGACAGGTTATTGGTGAAAATACACGTCAAGATGATATGACTGTAAATATTACTAAGACCAAGAAAATGTCAAACGTACGTTCATCGGGCGCTGATGATAAAGCTAAAATTATTCCTGCCATCAAATTTTCTTTGGAAGAGGCTTTGGAATACATCCAAAAAGATGAATATGTTGAGGTTACACCTCACTTTTTAAGACTCCGTAAAATTTATTTGAAAGAAACGGATCGCAAGCGAAATAAATTGTAGAAAAAGAAAATCGCCGAGCAATTCAATAAACTCGGCGATTTTTAGTTAATTTGTTATCGCCGAAAGGCAAACTTAGTATAAAACAAAAGGTATGAATTTTCTTTATTTCGATCCAGGGCTGGGAGCAATGTTAGTACAGGCGGTTGTAGCAGCAGCAGCTGGTATTTTACTTTTTTCAAAAAGTGTTATGTATAAGGTGAAATCTTTTTTCGGATTGGTAAAAGAGAAGGAAGATACTTACGATTCAATTGACGTTGAAGAGGAAGACACCGATACAGATGACAAAAAAAACTAACGCACACCAAGCCTCATTTCGAGATCCTTCTGGATACATGTTTTATGATGGAAAAACCCTGCGAAGGGCTATCAAGCCTATCTATTTTCCACAATACAATAAACTGAAAGAGAGTGGTTTTTTCAAAAACCTAATTTCAAATGGTTTATTGATTCCACATGAGGAAACTTCGGTTTCTTCGGAAGAAATAATTATTACTCCAGAGGAAATTCCTTTTATTACAAATGCTTACGAATGGAGCTTTGAGCAATATAAGCACGCCGCGCTCCACACCCTAAAAATTCAGAAATACGCACTTTCAAAAGGTTTTATTTTGAAAGATGCTTCCGCTTATAACGTTGCTTTTCACAAAGGGAAACCTGTTTTTATAGACACGCTTTCTTTCGATTTTTACGAAGAAGGAACACCCTGGCGAGCTTACAAACAATTTATCACGCACTTTTTTGGGCCATTGGTCCTTGCAAAATATCACGGTACCGAAATTTTCAAAATGATGCAAACGCACATTGACGGAATTCCTGTAAAATTGATATCCTCTTTGCTTCCCACGCGAACCAAGTTAAGTTCTGTAATTTACCCAAACATTCATTTGCTTGCAAAAATGGAAAGTAAGCATAGTGAAGATTATAAAGCCGAAACGAAAATAGCGACGCTTTCAAAAAAATCGCAGGAGAATATTTTGGAGAGTCTTTATGACTATATAAAAAACTTAACGCTTAAAGAAGCTAGTGAGTGGGGCGATTATTACAATAAAACTAATTATGACGAGGCTGCCTTTGAAGCAAAAAAAACATTAATAAAAGAATGGATAAAACCATTGTCGCCAAAAAAACTGATTGATGTTGGTGGCAACGACGGAACATTTGCAAGAACAGTAATTGATTCAGTTCCACATATTATTGTGACGGACATTGACAGCAACGCTGTAGATTATAATTATAAACAACTCCAAAAAAACAAGGAAACCAATATGCTTCCCTTTGTGTGCGATGTGTTACAGCCTGCGCCTGGTATAGGTTTTAACAATACGGAACGGAATTCTTTAATAGAACGTTTGGCACAATATGCCCCGAATGTTACTATGGCGCTTGCATTGATCCATCACATTACCCTTTCGGGAAATGTTCCTTTTGAAAAATCGGCTGAATTTTTTGCTTCGTTTTCAAAAAACCTTCTCATTGAGTTCCCTAAACGCGAAGATTCTTGGGTGGAATCATTGCTTGTTCGGAAACGTGAGTTCATTAATCACTTCGATTTTTATAACGAAACGGAATTTGAAAATGGCTATTCAGAATACTTTACCATTGAAAAAAAGGAAATAGTAAAAGGAACCGAACGTCTGCTGTATCTTTTGAAAAATAAAAATCATGCAGGCTAAAAAAAAACAGGGATTTTTCTCGTTTTTTTTTGAAAAGGATAACATACTTCCAATAATTACTGCCATTGCTGCGGGTTTGTATCCGCTTCTTTTTTATTACACAAACAATTATAAATTAATAAATTCCTGGGGACACTTTGGGTATTTTGTCTCGCTATTTATTTTAGCTCCTATAGCTATTTTTTTCATTGCGAATAAGCTTTCAAAAGTTACATCTCTTCATGTAGTACGACCTTTTGTGCTTCCTTTTTTAAATTTTCTATTTTTCCTTTTCTTTCTGAATATTGCGCTTTATGCAGGGTTTAGTTGGTTGCGCAGTTTTATTGTTTTTGGAATTGCATTACTTCTTGCTTTTTTACTTCGGAAGCAATTAAAAAAAATAATTGTTTTCCAGTTTATCCTAGCTGTGATTGGTGTTTTCACTTTAACGCCCGTGGTTGTAAAACAACTTAATTACTCCAAGGAATGGATGAAACAGCCTGATGGTATTGAAAATGCTGCTTTTAAAAAGAAGCCTAATATTTACTTTATTCAACCAGATGGCTATGTGAATTTTTCAGAACTAAAAAGAGGCAACTATAAAATTGAAAATACAGCGTTTGAAAGTTTTCTTAAAGAAAACAACTTCCAAACCTATCCAGATTTCCGAAGTAATTATGCCGCTACTTTGCCTTCCAACAGCGCAACATTTATGATGAAGCACCATTATTATAACAATGGTTCCAACTTTACGGAAACAATCGATGCACGGAATGTGATAATTACAGATAATAGTGTGCTCCAGGTTTTAAAACACAATAACTATCGAACTTTTTTTCTCACTGAGCAACCTTATTTTTTGATTAACAAACCGAAGTTGGGGTATGATTTCTGCAATTTTTCAACTAAGGAAATTAGTTTTGTGACAACTGGTATCGGAAATCCTCGTAATATAATCCAGCCCTTTAAAGATTACCTAAAGGCATATCCGGAAGGGCCTAATTTCTTTTTTGTAGAGATTTTCAATCCAGGGCATATCATCAATAGAGATGTTGATTCGAAGGGTATTGCAGGAGAGCGGGAGCATTATAATGAAAGTTTAAAAGAAGCAAACAAAAAGCTTACTGAGCTCACTGAAACAATCTTAAAAAATGATCCTGAAGCTTTAATTGTAATTATGGCTGATCATGGCGGTTTTGTTGGGATGAAGAGTATTGTGGACTCATATACCAAAAGTACCGACCCCGATTTTGTACACTCAATTTTTAGTACTATTCTCGCCATTCACTGGCCCAATGGCGAAAAACCACAATTTGATAATAAATTAAAAACTTCGGTAAATTTGTTCCGGATTTTGATTTCATATTTAAGTGAAAATCCTTTGTATCTTGCAAACTTGCAGCCCGATAAAAGTTATATAATTATCTATTTTGATGCTCCAACAGGAATTTATGAATATTTAGATGGGGATGGAAATGTGGTTTTTAAAAAATATTGATGGAATCTAAACACTCAAAAAACAGTTTTAAAAAATTTATCGGATCTGCTTCAGATAATCCTTTCTTGATAGCACTTGGTGTTGGACTCTATCCATTGGTTTTCTATTATTCCCGCAATTTTGGGATGATCAATTCCTGGGGACAGTTTGGTTATTTTTTATTGCTTTTTATTGTGCTCCCCTTTGTTTTCTTTTCATTTTTGAAATGGTTACAAACCCTTTTGTTTATTGCAAGATGGGGTAAATATATACTTCCCTTTTTTAGTGTTTTTCTTTTTCTGTTTTATATTAAAATTATTTTATATGCAGATATTCAACGAAAAATAATCCTAGGAATTTTTATTGTTTCTGCGTTGATAGCCTATTTTTTGTATAAGCATTTTAAAAAGTGGATTGCACTGCAACTTATTTTAGCTGTTATAGGATTTATAGGTTTGGTGCCCATGTTGATGAAATATTTCAATTATTCTACCGAGTGGACGCAGCAACCAGATGATATTGAAAACGTTGTTTTTCAGAAAAAACCAAACATTTATTACATACAGCCCGACGGTTATCCAAGCTTTTCAGAAATGAAAAGTGATTTTTACAAAGTCGATAATTCAGATTTTAATAAATTTTTGGATGAAAATGATTTTATTAACTACCCAAACTTCAGAAGTAATTATATAACCACCATTACCTCCAATAGTGCTACATTTATGATGAAACATCACTATTACAACAATGGTAGAGACTATTCTGAAATGCTTAACGCTCGTAAAAATATTATTTCAGCCAATCCAGTACTTTCCATTTTTAAGAACAATGGGTATAAAACACATTTTATTACTGAACACCCTTATTTAATGGTCAACAGGCCTAAAATCGGATTTGATTATACCAATTTTAAATACACTGAAATACCATATATCTCTACAGGCTTCAATGTTGAAAGGGAAGTTTTTCCAGATTTGAAAAACGCAATCGCTTCAAAAAATGATAACGGCAATTTCTTTTTTATAGAAATTTTTGATCCGAGTCACATTTCCACCACAAAAAGCGCTTCAAAGGGAAAAGTGGCAGAACGGGAGAAATGGCTATTAAAATTGGAGACTGCAAACAGAAAGCTTGAAAAAATGATTCGTCTGATTAACGAAAAAGATCCTGGAGCACTCATTATGATAATGGCGGATCACGGAAGTTTTGTCGGGTTGGATTATACACGCGAAGTTTACAAAAAGACCTCAAATCCTGAAGTTATTTACAGTACTTTTGGTGCTATGCTGTCCATTAGATGGCCCAATAACGAAGTGCCAAAAACCGATTCTAGTTTAAAAAGTTGTGTAAATGTCTTCAGGGTTTTGTTTTCCTATTTAAGCAATGACGAAAAATATTTACAGCAATTGCAATCGGATGCAAGCTATCTAATTTTGAAGGAAGATGCAGATCCTGGCGTTTATGAATATATTGATGACAAGGGAAAAATAGTTTTCAAAAAAGTATAACCTTTAATTAGATGAGTAATTTCTTCACAAAATATTTTAAAGAGAATTTTAATCCTTTACTTACGGGTTTAATTTGTGGATTTTATCCGTTGGTTTTTTACTTTTCAAATAACTTCTCGGCAATCAATTCGTGGGAACATTTAGGGTTTTTTCTGCTCTTTTTTATGGGAATACCCCTTTTGGTTTTTGCTGTGGCTTCCTTAGGGTTTAAATATTTTAATTTACTTTCAAAATATAAACTGCACATTCTTTTTGTATTGATAATAATGACAGTGGCAACACTCATGTCGCAGGCGATGTATCTTACAATTAAAAAGAAAATGCTTTTAGGCTTGCTGATTGTTTCAATTTTGGCAGCCTGGAAATTACACGCGCATTTTAAAAAATTACTCGTAATTATCCTTTTAATGAGTATTCTTCCAACGGTTAATTGTATCATCAAGATTGTAGAACACGAACGGAAAATGGAATGGGCGCAATTGCCTGATTCTATGGAAAAGACAAAGTTCAAAAAAACTCCAAATATTTATATGATTCAGCCAGACGGCTATGTTGGGCAGGATATGATGGAAAGCGATTTGTATCATTACAACAATCCTTTTTATGGCTGGTTGGAGAATCACGATTTTAAAGTTTACGAAAATTTTCGAAGCAATTACCCAGCAAGTCTAACTTCAAATTCGTCAATGTTCTCTATGAAGCAGCACCGTTTTGGAAAAGTTCTTTTTCCATCCATTGATATGCCAAATGCCCGTGATCTTATTGCTGGCAACAATGCCGCGATTGAAACTTTAAGGAATAATGGATATACAAGTTTCTTCATTGTACAAGATGAATATTTTCAGCAAAACCGTCCAGAACCTGGATATGATTATTACAATTTAGATCCGGATGAAATCCCTTACTTCAGTAATGACAATAATGTGAAGAAAGTAGTTTTTGATGATTTGAAAGCCGCAATGGACACTTCGAAAGTGAAAGGGCCACGATTCTATTTTGTGGAGAAATTGCTACCACACCACATTCATTTTGCAGCTTCAAAATCAGCGGAGCGCGATATCTACATCGAAAAAATAAAAGAAGTGAACGGTTGGTTAGAGAATACAGTTGCTTATATTTCTAAAAACGATCCAAATGCAATCGTTATTATTTTGGCGGATCACGGAGGCTGGGTCGGACTGGGCAGTTACCCTGAAATGTTTTCAACTAATGATCCACAACAAATACATTCTATTTATTCAACCTTGGCTGCTATAAAATGGAATGGAAATTTAATGGAAGGAATGGATACTGAATTGAAAAGTAATGTGAATATTTTTCGTGTTCTTTTTTCAGTTTTAAGCGAAAACCCTGAATATTTGAAATATTTGGAAGACAATTCGAGTTATAACCTTCAGAACGGTACTTTTTCAAAAGCTGTACGACCAGTAATTGACGATAACGGAAAAGTAATTGCTAACTAAATCGAAAACAAAAAGATTGGAAGATAATTACGAAATAAAAAAATACCAAGCATCACAAAAAACAATTTGGGACAACTTTGTGCAAGAAGCAAAGAATGCCACCTTTCTGTTCCAGCGTGATTTTATGGATTATCATTCCGCTAGGTTTCAAGATTACTCGCTATTAGTTTATAAAAATGGAAAGTTGGTAGCAGTACTTCCTGCAAATATTTCGGAATCTGAATTGCATTCTCATCAAGGCTTGAGCTACGGAGGGTTGGTTTTGAATAAAAAAGCTTCTTTTGAAGAAGCATTCCAGGTTTTTAAAAGCATACTCGTTTTTCTAAAAAATGAAGAAATAGCTGTTTTAAAACTGAAATTGCTCCCCAAAATATACCATCAATTGCCGAGTGATGAAATTGATTACTTGCTTTTTTTAACAAAAGCCGCATTAATACGCCGCGATGTAACGAGTTGTGTTGAAAATGAAAATCGGTTAAAAATTAAATCTTCAAATCGATTACGCGGAATAAGGAAAGGAGAGAAAAATAAACTACAGATTAAGGAAGATTCAAACTTCAAGCCTTTTTGGGAGGAAGTCTTGGAGCCGAATTTAAGGCAAGTACACAATCAGAAACCTGTTCATTCCTTAGAGGAAATCACATTGCTGCAATCTAGTTTTCCCAGAAGCATCTGGCAATTCAATGTTTGTAAAGATGATAAAATTGTTGCTGGGGCCACTATTTTTGAAACAACTTTTGTGGCACATACACAATATATTTCTGCTAATGAAGAAGGACGCCAAACGGGTGCTTTAGATTTTCTGTTCAATTATTTATTAGCGCATTTTTCGCATAAAAAATATTTTGATTTCGGCATTAGTAACGAAGCAGAGGGAATGAAAGTGAACCAAGGACTTCTTCATTGGAAAGAAACTTTTGGCGGAAGAAGTATTGTGCACGATTTTTATGAAATCAAAACTGAAAACCACCACCTTTTAAATACTATTTTTATATGATTCCTTTTTTGGACTTAAAAGCAATTAATCAGCGTTTTGAAGTAGAATTTCACAAAAGCTTCAAACAATTTTTGGAGTCTGGATATTATATTTTGGGAAATGAAGTAAAAGTGTTTGAAGCTAATTTTGCTAGGTTTTGTGACGTGAAGCACTGCGTAGGTGTTGGAAATGGTTTGGACGCACTAAGGTTAATTTTAGAAGGCTATAAAACACTTGGAAAGCTTAAGGAGAACGATGAGGTATTGGTAGCTTCGAACACGTATATCGCAACAATTTTAGCAATAAAGCAAGCTGGATTAAAACCGATTTTGGTGGAAGCAGATTTTAACACCTATAATTTCAATATTGATTCATTAAAAAATTCAATTTCTGAAAATACAAAAGCCATAATGCCAGTCCATCTTTACGGACAACTCTCCCCAATGGAAGAAATTTCAAAGATTTCAAAAGAAAATAATTTGCTTGTTATTGAAGATGCAGCCCAGGCTCATGGCGCAAAAACAAGAGAAGGAAAAAGGGCTGGAAATATAGGTAATGCGGCTGGATTCAGTTTTTATCCAACTAAAAACTTGGGCGCTTTGGGTGATGGGGGAGCGGTAACCACTAATGATGATGATCTCGCCGAAGTAATCAAAAAACTCAGAAATTATGGTACTTCCACCAAATATGTGAATGAGCTACTTGGTTTTAATTCAAGATTGGATGAACTTCAGGCGGCGTTTTTGAACATTAAACTTCCAACTCTAGATTCAGATAACGAACGCCGAAGGATAATTGCCAAAAAATATATATCGCAAATAAATAACAAAAAGATAGTACTTCCAAAATATGATGGTGGTGACAATCATGTGTTCCATCTTTTTGTAGTTCGTGTAGAAAATAGAAATCATTTCATCGATTATTTGGATCGGAATGGGATAGGGCATTTAATTCATTACCCAATTCCACCACACAAACAAAAAGCACTTTTGGAATATTCTCATTTTAATTTTCCTGTAACTGAACTGATTCACAATGAAGTGCTAAGCATCCCAATGAGTCCTTTGTTAACTGAAGAAGATGTGGAAAAAGTGATTTCTATTTTAAACAACTATTAATTGAAAATTCCAAAAGCCATACGCGGTAACTTACTTTTAAAGATGACATCTTTGAATGCTGGTGTTATTGCTATTCGGTTGGTTATTTCACTTTTTATTCAGCGGTTATTAGCAGAGATTGTTGGGGAAGCTGGAATAGCAAAAATTGGTTCGCTTCGGAATATTTTGGAAATGCTCAGTTCGTTTGCTTCCGTAGGAATGTTTAGCGGCGTTGTAAAATATGTTGCCGAATATAAAGATGACAAAGAGCAACTCCAAAAATTATTTTCTACTACTTTTGTTTTTACAGTGCTAGGAACCCTGGTTGTCTCTTCCGTATTGTTCTTTGGTGCGGATTACCTAAGTACTACTATTTTTGATTCTTCAGATTATATTTATCTCATAAAATTGTTAGCGGTTGTAGTGCCCTTTATAAGCATGTACCGTGTTTTTAACGGTATTGTCAATGGACTTTCCCGCTACAAAAAACTGGCTGGTATAGATCTTTTCAGTTATGTTTTAAGTGCTATTCTAACTGTTTCGTTACTTCTTACCAACAATATTGACGGGGCACTTATTGCTATTGCAATTACTCCGGCATTACAGTTTGTAGTGATGCTTTTTATATTCATAAAAGTACTTCGGGAATATGTTCAGTTTTCACAACTTAAGTTCAAAATCCCAATGGCAAAAAGTCTGTTGGCTTTTTCTTTAATGTCTTTTTTCTCTACGGTTTTGTTGAATTATGTTGAATTGGATATCAGGCTCATGGTAACAAATCGATTGTCTGAAAATGAAGCTGGAACGTGGACGGCAATGACCAATATTTCCAAGAATTATATGGTTTTCTCGAGTGCTATTTTTACTTTATATGTGCTTCCAAAATTTTCGGGAATTTATAATAAAACCGATTTTAAAGCTGAACTTTTTAATATTTACAAGACATTGTTGCCGCTTTTTGGAGTGGGAATGTTGTTAATTTACTTTTTAAGGGATTATGTAATCCAAATTATTTATCCTGATTTTAACGGAATGGCTCCGCTATTTAAATGGCAACTTTTGGGTGATTTTGTTCGTCTTGCGGCTATTGTTTTAGGCTATCAGTTTTTAGCAAAAAAAATGGTGCGAAACTTTATCTTTTCAGAAATATTGTCACTTGCGCTTTTCTATGGTTTTTCCTATTATTTCGCAGGAATCTATGGAGTAGAAGGTGTTGTAATGGCACACTTTTTAAGATATGTGGTTTACTTTTTCGTGGTTTTTTACCTCGTGTTTCGCTATTTCAGAAAGCAGAAAAAAATAGAAAGCTAAGCTTTCCCCCAAATTTCTAAATATCTTCTAGCAATAGCAACATAGTCGTGTTCGGCTTCAATAAACTTTCGGGCATTGCTTGAAATAGAAGTTAGTCTTTCAGGATTCAAAATTAATTCTTCCATTTTTTTGAATAAATAGTCAACATCCGGTAGTGCATTTATACACACTTCGTCTTCCTTCAGATTAAACCGCTCCAAAAATTCATTTTCTGCTCCAGTAAAAACCACCTTTCCCTTTGCCATCGCTTCTAAAGCATTATAGCCTTGGTCGTATGCAAACACTTGGTCCAAAAGAATGTGTGCTGAATTATATTTTTCGATATATTCAGAATACGGTAAGTTTTCAACCGATATGACTGTAACTCTTGAAGGATATTTTTGTTGAATTTTTTTTAGGGCATCTTCAAAATAATCATTTCCTTTTTTGAAATAATTAGCACGGTTGATACCGTGAAAGATGATGGTCTTTTCTTTTGTGCCGAGCGAGTGATATTCTAATTTTTTAGTATTTACGGGATTTGGAATCAATCCACAATACTTTTTGTTTCCTTGGAGTGGAATATCATAATCTAAATCGGAAGCAATTACACCGTTCACTTTTTCAAAAACAAAATCATGCAAATCCTTGTATTCTGGTTTCAAATATTTCAGTGCCGGAAAAAACTCCTTTTCTGAGACTTTACCATCCAACAGAGGATTAAAAATAGAATAGCGAAACTTTTTTTCATACCCATATTTCACACTTGTCCAATCCGTTCCACACGAAAGCAGAAAGAGTTTTTGGTTGTTTTTCCTTAAAAAGGAAATGATTTTTTTTTCGTATTTAGGCAAAATTCCAAGTGGACTTTCGTTTATCAATTGCACAATATCATAACCTTGAAAATTTTCTTTCTGCTGAAAGAATTGATTTTTTAAGGAAATGGAAGAAATATCGAAACCAAAAAGTTTGAATAGGCCAACCTTTACTTTTTTTAAAATCCCCGAATTGTATTTTCGTTTTAAAAGTATATCTGATGGAAAATTTTTAAATTCATCACCTGTAGAAACCAACATTACTTCGTGGCCAAGTACTTGCAAACCTTCCTTTAAGGAATTGTGCAACCTGCTGTATTCACCCACCAAAAGTATTTTCATGTGTCGATAATATTTTATTTAATGGTCACATGCAACATCCCAATACATTTTTTTTGAAGGGTCAAAAGTTAGCCTTGGATGTTTCATAAAAGCTATATTTGCTTTGTGCAACCAAAAATACATAATAAATAGCGATGGGCACTGAAAAGAAATTCAAAGTGTGCCTAGTATCCATTTCGCTTGCAAAGGGCGGTTTGGAGCGCTCGTGCGCCATGCTTTCACAAATGTTGGAAGCAAAGGGGCACGAAGTACATATAATTGTTTTGAATGATGAAGTTGATTATCCATACAGTGGGCAAATACTGAATTTAGGGAAGTTAAAAACCGAAAAAGATACTTTAGTGAAACGATTGCTGCGCTTTCGAAAATTTCGGAATTATTTAAAGCAGAAAAATTTTGATGTACTAATTGATCACCGACCTAAAAATAATTTTGAACGCGAATTGTTTTATTCAAAATTCATCTATCGCGAACTGAAAAAAATTTATGTGGTGCACAGTTCAAAAAAAACGGAATACCTTACTGAAAATCCGTCAGCATTTTCAAAAATCTGTAAGAAAAACCTTTTGAATGTTGCCGTTTCTGAATACATTGAAACCAAAATTTTAAGAAGCGAAGGGATAGATAATTCCTTAACGATCCATAATGCTTTTAATCCTAAATGGGAAAATGAAAACGGCGAGTTTCCCAAAATTCTTCAAAACAAAAAGTACATACTTTCCTATGGTCGATTGGATGATTCAATTAAAGATTTTTCATTTTTGATTGAAGCCTTTTCACAATCGAAAGTTTGGGAAAAGGACATCCATCTCGTTATTTTGGGTGATGGAAAGGACAAGGAAATGCTTCAAAAATTGGCAGCTTCAAAGTCCTGCGCAAAACATATTTTGTTTTTGCCATTTACTAAAAACCCTTTTGAAATTATTAAAAAAGCTCGTTGTGTAACGCTTACCAGTAAATACGAAGGTTTTCCAATGGTCTTGGTAGAATCACTTTCATTGGGAACACCTGTGGTATCATTGGATATAATTTCGGGCCCTTCGGAAATTGTACAGAACAAAAAAAACGGTTTGTTGATTGCCGAAAGAAGTTTACCTTTATTTTCGGAAGCGTTGCAAACTTTATGTTTTGAAGAGGATTTGTATAAAACCCTTCAAAAAAACACAAAACCATCTGTAGCGAAATTTTCAATGCAGGCCATTTCTGAAAAATGGAACCAAACTTTACAGCATGCAATACATTGATTTAGATAAAATAGAACTCAGAGAAATACCTAAAATCAGCGATCCGGACGGTCGTGGAAACTTATCAGTAGTCGAAAAGGATTTTTTGCCATTTGTAATAAAACGAGTTTATTATTTGTATGACGTTCCAAGTTCGTCCACACGTGGTGGCCATGCTCACAAAGAGCTGCAACAATTTTTAATTGCCTTAAGCGGTAGTTTTGATGTGGTTTTGGACAATGGAAAAAAGCGAAGAATTATCACTTTGAACAGGCCGGACAGAGGCTTATTGATTCCGAATGGGGTTTGGCGGGAATTAGAAAATTTTTCTTCTGGAGCTGTATGCCTTTCACTGGTAAGCGAAGAATACAACGAAGACGATTATATTCGTGAGTACGAAGATTTTAAGTTATTTAAAGGTGCCTAACCGCAATCCCAGCTTTTCCAAATTGTCTTTCGTTTTTGAAAGATACTTTAATATGGTTTTGTTTTGCCGAAGTAGAAACTGTTGCTTTTTACTGAGATTTTCTTGGTTTATTTTCTGAAAATTCTTCTTAAAGGCTTCTTTATTGCCTTCTATTTTAGCCAAGATACACAGCGAATATCTGTTTAAATCCAGAAATTTTTTAAGGGCGGGATTATTCTTTTCGAAGAGCTCAAATTTTTCAAAGGAAGCTTTTTGGGAAACTTTTAATTTTGAATTTGAGAGGCTTTCCAATGCATAACGGTAAACTGCACAGGATTTATTCAAAAAAACGACGGGATATTCTAAACCTAATCTAATCCATAAATCCGTATCCTGACCACTTTTAATTGAAGGGTCATAATATCCTATGTTTGAAAATACAAACTTATTTAGAACAGTACTGCTACTAGTTAGTATTGAGTTTAAAAAACTTGCGGAAAAAAAATTCACAATTTGTATTTCATTTGGCACTAAGTTATGAACTGAATATACTGAAGGGTATATTTTTCCTTTCTTTTCAATTTCAATAGCTGTGGCGAAAACTGATTCATTTGGAAATTTGTTTATCAAATTGACTTGTTCTTCCAAATAATAAGGATGCCAATAATCATCAGCGTCTAGGAGAGCAATATAGTCATGCAGTGCTTTTTTTATTACAAAATTGCGTGCGGCACCAGCACCTTGATTTTCTTTTGAAAAATAACGAATACGTGAATCGTTGAATTTGAGGATTTCAGCTTCGCTATTGTCTGTGGAGCCATCGTTTAAAATCACTACTTCAAAATCGGTAAATGTCTGCGCAAAGACACTTTTTAAAGTGTCTGCAATGTACTTTTCTTTATTGAAAACAGATATGACAACCGAAAATTTAGGCATCTTTTGGATTTAGAGAACTAAGATAACCCAAGCGATACAAATCAAAAAGCAAAAGTGAAGGTTTTGGAGAATTTAGGTTTTTAAGTATGGGGTGTTTAAAAACATTGAAAAATCCTTTCACGGCAAACCGTAAGTTCCATTTTTTTAATTTCAAATAGATTTTTAAGATTTTCACGGTTTCGCTATTAACGGAACCGTCGTTGTAAAATTTCAATAAATTTTGAAGTGCCAATTGCGATTTTTTTATGAAATCATCATTGGTTTCCAAATTCAAATGGACCACGGCATTGTCTATATGTATTAGGGAAATGTTGTTTTTTTGAAGTTCATGCCCAAAAACTGAATCTTCGTAACCATAACCTGCGAGCTTTTCGTTGAATTTAATAGTTTTAAAAATTTCTTTTTTAATGGCGAATCCCATTGTTATAAAACTTCGGTAAGGATTTTTGATTCGCTCTGCAAGCGACAGGCTTTCGCGTTCAATACCGTATTTATATCTCAAACTGTATTGTTTGGAATCGTTTTTTGGATATGCAATACCGCCAAAAATTACAGAAGTTTTATTTGAAAATGCATCCAAATATTTTTCAATATATTCTGAACTTGAAGGAAATGTGTCAGCATCCAAAAATAGCAGCCAATCATACGTTGCTTTTACTGCCAAAAGATTGCGGATTTTACTTCTGCCAATATTTTTGTCCAAAATCTGAAAACTGCATTGCTTCAATAAATTGATTTTTGAATTTTCCTTCAAAGATCTTTTGTCGGTGGAAGCATCGTCCAAAACCAATATTTCATAGACAACATTGGCGCGTTCACATTGTTTTTGTAAGTTTTCTACTAACGCAAAAACAGTGTAGTTGTATGTTGGAATAAGGATGGAAATCATTTTTTGGCGATTAATAGAGTTTCTTCCATAAACCCGTAACGCTCGTTTGCCGGAAAAGTTTTGATTTCCACATCTTGAAAGCCGTTTTCTTTCAATCGTTGCTGCAAACCTTCCACTGAATAAATACGCACGTGGTCATCTTGACCAAAAGCTTTTAATCTTTCTTCGGGAGTCCTTTTTGAAAAATCTTCGTAAATGTTTCCTTCATTAAACGGCGTTTGAATTATGCAAGTTCCAGCAGGTTTCAAAACCCGGTGCAATTCTTGTATTGCTCTTTTATCGTTTTCAATATGCTCTAAAATATGGTAACAGATTATGAGGTCAAAAAAATCGTTTTCCAAAGTAATTTGGGTAATGTCATACCGATAATCTGCAAGAAATTCGTCTTCAAAATCGGTGCTGAAATACTTTATTTTGGAATTCTTTTTGAGCAACCGGTAAACACTTCGTGAAGGTGAAAAATGGAGCACTTTTCCGTGAATCAAATCATTTTCATTTAGAAAATAATAAAGGCGTCGGGTTCGGGAACGACTTCCGCAAAAAGGGCAGAGCAGATCACCGTCTGGAATTGCGATAAATTTTTTAAGTCCGTGACCACAAACAGTACATTCGTGTTTTTTACCACGTAAGTGAAATGCAAAAATAGACCGAAAAAAAATCTCGTTTTCAAAGAGCATTTTTTTCGGAATGACAGAAAGCGCTACTTTTTTTAGAGCTTGATACATGTTGCTAAAATACAGCAATCTTTTTAGGATGCGGAAAATTATAATCTGAATTAGTTAGTAAGTGATTAATGTTTCTTAAATTTTTTAAAAAATAAGTACCTTGTAAAAAAAGAATTTATCGTGCGAGCATTTTTCCTTATAATTTTTATGATATTATCTACATTTTCGGTACACGCCCAAAAGGAGGCTTGGTTTTATTTGCGAGCTAGAGATACTTCTTTTTCGCCTTCCTTCGAAACAAAAGAAGGTTATTTAAATTATACAGGTAACGATACAAGGCTTAAGGCAGCTTTGAAAAATTATAAAATTAAAATTTTTAAAAAAACATGGAAGCATGCCAAAAAGGAGTACCTAAAAAAGACTTTTTTTGTGATTGCTGATAAGGCAACATTATTAACAGATTTGTTGCAGAATGTTTCTAATCTTTTTGAATCTGGTGAACTAATTGCTGAAGAAGACAAAAAAATATTTGAACCTAATGATTATGGGTTAACCAGTACCATTGGAGAAAATTTGGGTGCACAGGTAAACCTTGATTATCTCGACGTTCTTGAAGTCCCTAAAGCTTGGTATTATACTACAGGCTCACGTGATGTAATTATTGGAATATCTGATGGCTCTATTAATCCGAACGATAAGGAATTTGCAGGAAAGAGTAAAGTGATACAAAAATCCATTTTAGTCAATGGTCATGGTTACTCCGTAGCCGAATCAGCTGCTGGTCAAGGAGACAATGCATATGGTATAGCAGGAATTTGTTACGACTGCAGTATTTATTCCACAAACTTTAAACACTTAAATACCTTGGAGCAGCTTGTTGAGCTTTCCAAAATGGGCGTCAAAGTAATTAATTGTAGTTGGGGCTTGAATCATGAATATGAACCCGCTCAAAAGGCAATATATGAAATGATGGAAAATGGTACTGTGATAGTTGCAATAGGCCATAATCCAGATTTTACAAAAACAAAAGGGAAGGTTTTTTATTATCCGGCATCATATGACAAAGTGATTGCGGTATCTTCTGCACAACATCGTTATGAGCATTACTGGGAAAATATTCAAATTGAAGAGGACAAAGGATTGTATTATGTGAAAAATATTCGCAACTACGTTGGACTTACAGGAGGGTTTAAGAATAATGATACTACGCAAGTTCCCCATCTATACCCAATAAGCATACGAAACATAAATAGCGCAATAGATATTGTTGGGCCCTCAACAGGTATTTTTAGATATGGCGAGCTTGCATTGCGAAAAAAAGTGGATGTAAGTGAATTTAACCAAACTTCAGGTGTAGCTCCTTTAATAACAGGTACTATTGGGCTCATGTTTTCGCTTTATCCATGTCTTCCAGCAGATGAAGTGGAGAGTATTATAAAATTTACATCAACCAATATTGATTATGTTGAACCCAACAAACCTTATGCGGGAATGTACGGTTCGGGAATGCTCAATACAGGTCGTGCAGTAAAAATGGTTTTTGATATGTTTGCTGAAAAAGATGCTGTTAAAATTGAAAACCAACGTTTCAGTCGCTGGGATTTTAAACTCACTTCCATTTCTGATGTGATTATTAGAAACCAACAATTCACTGAAGATGCTACTTTGGATCTAACTTCAAAGAAGCAAATAGTAATTGCTGAAAACACTATTTTAAAGCCAAATGCTTCTGGAAAAATTCATCTAAAAATAGAACCATCCCTTAAAAAAGAATGTGAACTTCAGCTCCGAGACCCAAGTATATTAAACGATTGATTGCGTTAAACAGTTTTTTGAACAACTTCAAAAATCTGGCTTTCGTCGCACTTTAAAGTTTTGGAAGGATATTTCAATAACAAAGCATAATCGTGCGTTGCCATCAATATGGTATTGCCGTTTTTGTTAATATCGCGTAGTACTTCCATTACTTCCACACTAGTTTGCGGATCTAGATTTCCAGTAGGCTCATCTGCAAGAATTAATTCAGGATCGTTCAAAAGTGCCCGCGCAATGGCCACACGTTGTTGTTCACCACCAGAAAGTTGGTAAGGATATTTAAACGCTTTCGTTTTCATATCAACTTTATCCAAAACTTCGTTTATTTTACTCTCCATTGCAGCCTTATCTTTCCAGCCTGTAGCGGTGAGAACAAAACGCAGGTTATCACTTACTGTTCGATCGTTCAAAAGTTTGAAATCCTGAAAGACTACGCCCAGTTTTCTTCTTAAAAAAGGGATGTCTTTTTCTTTTAGTGTTGCAAGATCATAACCCACAATGTGTCCTTCGCCTTCTTTCAGCGGAAGGTCACCATAAAGTGTTTTCATGAAACTACTTTTTCCAGTTCCTGTTTTCCCAATTAGGTAAACAAATTCACCTTTATCAACACTTACGGTTACATCGGAAAGTACCAAGTTATCAGTTTGATATATGGCGGCGTTTTTTAATTCTAAAACAGGTTGGGACATAATTTTTATTATTTAGGTAAAATTGAACTACAACTATAAGGATCAACGGGAAAAATGGCATTGAAAAGCGAGCATTACCTCCATAGACAACCAAGGCTTGACCAAGTGATGCCCCCAAAATTAGTAAAACACAAAAGAATTCAAAAGTAAATAGCCATTTTCTATTGCGTATTCTTTTATAAAAATGAAACGCACAAATTAGTAAAAAAAGTATTTTAAGAATAATAATGATTGGAGTCATTATGAACAGCCAAAAACCAGCTAATACCCACTTAATTTCTTTAATTTTAAAGGAATCATAATTCCACATGACACCAGTTCCCCAAAATTCTACCCATGATTTTGCAACGCTTTTTGCGTAAGCAAACTTATTGTTTTTTAGCAGATTGTTGTTCATGGGTTTAAGTAACTGAGAAAATTCTGCTACTGATATGGAATCTTTTCTTTCAAGATCTTCGAAAACATACCAAATTGCCATTGCGGGATCGGCGCCATTTACAATTAATGAATCTCTTTTTCGCACCTGTAAATCTCGTATATCGGAATATTTTTCATCCGCATTTTCAGCAAAGAATACAGTTGTTTGGGCAATGTTTATTCCCGAATAAGCCGTAATGGTTTTATAACCAGTATGAATTTCATTGAAGGAACTCCAAAAGGAATAAAAAATGAAAGCTGGAAGACATAAAAGTAAAATACTGATGACATTGTGAAATATTCCGCTTCGAAAGTTTAGAGCCAAATAGTAAAATGTTATAAATGGCGGAAGTATAATAAACATAGGTCTCACAACAAGCGCCAAGGTTGATGCTAAACCAATTAATAATATATTTAACAAACTAAGCCTTTGCAAAAAAAAATTGGTTTTGAACAATACCCAAATACAAAAAATTAAGCAAAACATGGTAAGGTTTTCCGTTAGGATTGCGCGTTCATAAAAAAGTAAATGCAAAAAAATAGATGGAATAAGCGCTATGTATAATGAAAAACTTAAGTTTTTGCTGTTCTTATAAAAAATATAAAAAAGCATAAAAGAGGCAAGTAATCCGAGTATGCTTTGATAAAATGCTGTAATTGGTTCAGAAAGATTTGCCAAAAAAATCAAGAATGGATAACCTGGTGTACGTGTGCCGTTAAAATTGCTAAAATCCCAATTTTTAATCATCTCGGCTACTGTTATATAACCGCCGGAGTCATTAAAAATACTGACGTGACCATTATAAAGCACATATATTAAAATACGCGTAGATACACCAAAAAAGAAAAGAAAGGTATAGGGATGTTTTTTAGACCATTCTCCCGCTTTTTTTAAAATCATTCGTTTGTTTATTATATATTAAAAATAGTTGATACGGCATCTTTAGTAAGTCTTTAAACCGAATTTTTGAATTTCCCATTTCTTTCCAAACTTCTAAAGGTTGTTCATAAATTATTTTATTTAAATCTAAGTCCTGATATAGAACCTGAATTCTTACTATTAATTCAATGTCAAAAAGCCATCTACTTATAAAGGGTTCTTTAAAGATATTTTCGGCACATTCTCTAGTAAATAGTTTAGCGCCACACTGGGTATCGTAAATTGCAATTTTTAAAACAAGGTTATTTACCACAGTTGCGAAAATTCTGCCTGTATAATGTCTTATTTGACTTCTTTCTATATGAGAACCTGCTTTTTTAATCCGCGATCCAAAAACTGCTTTCCTTCTATTATCTATTTCTACTACTTTTATGAAATTACTGATTTCGGAAAGAGGTGTGGAAAAATCTGCGTCAAAATATGAAACAAACTCAGTATCTGAATTTTTTAGGGCGAAAAGTATTCCTTCGCGAACGGCCGCGGCTTTGCCTACATTTTTAGGTAAATTCAAAATTGTCACTCTTGCATCCGGATTTTCATTGAGGGCTTTAATCCTAATTTCTTCCAATAAATTATTTGTGGTATCAGTACTTCCGTCATTTACGAAAATAAAATGTACATTCACTAAAGCTTCAACAAAAGAGAAGAAGAGTTTTTTATTAAAACGTTCTGCCTCATTATAACAGGGTATAATCAATTGAACCATTAAAAATTAATTAAGATTGTGGTTAGTTCTTCGCGTCTTTTAAAATCTGTTTCAGCATATCAATTTCCTTTTGTTGCTGAAGCGCATAAAGCGTAAGTTCCTCAATTTTTTGAAGTAAAATCAAATTCATTTCCTTCAATGAAATTCCTTCGGCTTGCATTGCTTCAGCGGAAGGCACATTGGGCAAATGATTGTTTTCTTTTAAAAACATTTCCAATTCTTCCAAAGAAATCAATTTGTATTCTGGCATCATTTCCGAAAAACCGTTGAAATAGTTTTCAAAAACATAATCAGGGGCTACGGCTCCGTCCAAATCGACCAGCACTTCCTGGGTGTGGATTTTTCCCTTTACCGTCAAAAGCTCGTCGGGAGCTGTTGTTCCAATGCCTATTTTACCATTTTTTTCTGTAAGATTTGCAAAAGGGCTACGTTGTGCGGTTGCGGAAAGTGAAAATAATATGATGAGGAAAATCAATAATCTATTCATAACAATACTTTTAGAAATTGTGAAGTTTTAAAATTACAGTAATTTTTTTAAGCTTTTCAATGAATGTTAAATTCTATTGAAGACAGATATACTTATTCACCATTTGAAGCGTTATTAAACAAAGAAAATGCAACAAAAATCCATTCGTTAATTAAACCTTAAAAATTTACAG
Organism: uncultured Aequorivita sp.; assembly: GCA_937125455.1. Classification (GTDB taxonomy): domain Bacteria; phylum Bacteroidota; class Bacteroidia; order Flavobacteriales; family Flavobacteriaceae; genus Aequorivita. Next base: position 43,024 of record CAKZLK010000052.1, on the reverse strand, counting down.
TATCGCCAAAAGCTACATTTAAAGTTAAATATCTTTACGCCACAAAAACTGTAAATAATGATAAAGAATTTTCTTGTTTTTTCACTTTTTCTATCTCTTTCATTTTCATCCTTTTCGCAGCAAACTGCGGCCTATACAAACGACCTCGCTGAATTCAACCAAGCTTTGGAACTTTACAATAACGGCCAATATTTGGCTGCGCAAATTCTTTTTGACAAAATAAAAAATAACAACGAAGACGAAACCGTACAAAGCGATTGTGCCTATTACATTGCGAATGCGGCAGTTAGGTTAAATCAACAAAACGCCGATCAGTTGATGGAGGAATTTGTTGAGAAATACCCCACGAGCTTGAAGCGAAATTCTGCATATATAGATGTTGCAAATTTTTATTTTGAAAATGGAAAATATTCCTACGCCCAAAAGTGGTATGACAAAGTTGACGAGGGAAGTTTAAGCCGAAGTGAACAGGAACGTTTCAACTTCAATAATGGGTATGCATATTTTAAAGCGAAAAGATATGACGACGCAAAAACCTATTTCAATAGAGTTTCAACATCACAAAAATACGGTTCTCAGGCTAAATATTATTTAGGTTTCATAGCTTATGAAGGCGATGATTACGAAGAAGCCAATAAAAACTTTGAGGAAGTAAAAGGCGAGGAACGTTACTCCGAGGATCTCAGTTACTATCAAGCCGATATGAATTTCAAGCTTGGCAACTTCCAAAAAGCCATCGATATGGGAAAGGAGCAATTTGATAAAAGCAATCCACAGGAACAGAGCCAGCTTTCAAAAATTATTGGTGAAAGCTATTTCAACCTCAGCCAATATGCTGAGGCCGTACCTTATTTAAAAGAATACAAAGGCACGCGCGGTAAGTGGAACAATACCGATTATTACCAATTGGGTTACGCCTATTACAAGCAGGGCGATTACGAAAGCGCCATTAGCGAGTTCAATAAAATTGTGGACGGAAAAAACGCCGTTGCCCAAAATGCCTATTATCATTTAGCGGAAAGCTATTTAAAACTGGACAAAAAACAGGAAGCATTGAACGCTTTTAAAAATGCTTCTGAAATGGATTTCAGTGCTGAAATTCAGGAAGATGCTTATTTCAATTATGCAAAATTGAGCTATGAAATTGGGAACAGCTATAAAAGTACCCCACAGGTTTTGCTTTCCTTCATTGAAAAATATCCTGACAATGCTAATAACGAAGAATTGAAAAAACTGTTGATAGACAGTTATATTACTTCAAAAAATTATAAGGAAGCATTGGATTTGTTGGAAAACAACAAAAATTTCGCAGATAAAGCAGCCTATCAAAAAGTAGCATTTTATAGAGGAATCGAACTTTATAACGAAGCAGATTACAACGAAGCGATTTTGTTTTTTGATAAAAGCATGAAGGAATCGCAAGACCAAAGTTTTGCTGCTCGCGCTACTTATTGGAAAGCCGAAAGCGATTACCAACTTTCAAATTTTGATAAATCCTTGGCCGGTTATAAAAAGTTTATGCAGATGCCAGGCTCGCAGAACACTTCAGAAAATAAAAATTTGAAATACAATTTGGCGTACAATCAATTCAAATTGAAAAATTATACCGAAGCCATTTCAAACTTCAAAAGTTATGTGGCTTCATCTTCTGCCGAAACCGCACGCAAAAAGGATGCTTTACTTCGTTTGGGCGATAGTTATTTTGTGACCAGCCAATATTGGCCAGCTATGGAAAACTACAACGCCGCGATTGATTTGGGCGGCGATAATGATTATGCACAATTTCAAAAAGCCATCAGTTATGGTTTTGTGGATAGAAGCGAAAAGAAAATCGAAGAGCTTATTGCTTTTGTGAAAAAATATCCAAAATCTGTTTACCGTGATGATGCTTTATATGAATTGGGAAATACATACGTGGCGCAAAACAAAACCAACGAAGCAATTTCGGCTTACGACCAATTGGTGCGTGATATTCCAAACAGCAGTTTTGTTTCAAAAGCGTTGCTGAAAAAAGCTTTAATATATGACAACACTGGAAAAAGCAACGAAGCGCTGGCAATTTTCAAACGCGTAGCAAAGGATTTTCCTTCAACACCAGAGGCTTTACAAGCCGTTTCTTCTGCAAAAATTATTTATATAGATCAGGGAAATGTTGACGAATATGCGCGTTGGGTAAAAACTTTGGATTACGTGCAAGTTGGCGATACAGAACTTGATGATGCGGCTTATTTGGCTGCAGAACAACCATATCTGGAAAATAATCAAAGTCAGGCCCAAAGCCGTTTTGAAGGGTATCTGAAGCAATTTCCAAGCGGACAACACGCCCAAAATGCACATTTCTATTTAGGGCAAATCTATTTTGCAGACGGAAAAGCAGATCAAGCAATTCCACATTTTGAATATGTAGTGAACCGCGAGCGAAGTGAATTTACAGAACAAGCTTTGGCCCGCATTTCAGAATTGTATTTGGGCAAAAAGGATTATCGAAACGCTTTAAAATATTTAACACGTTTGGAAGCCGAAGCAGATTTTCCGCAGAATATCATTTTCGCACAGACCAACAGTATGAAGGCTTCGTATGAATTGAAGCAATATGCCGAAGCTGTAAATTATGCCGAAAAGGTGCTTCAGAATTCAAAAATTGACAATTCAATTAAGAGTGATGCGCAAATAATCATAGCCCGTTCCGCTATGAAAACGAACAATGAAGCAAAAGCGAAAACTGCTTACGCAGAAGTTCAGAAAATTGCAACTGGTCAACTTGCTGCAGAAGCACTTTATTACGATGCCTATTTCAAAAATAAAGAGGGAAATTATGAAGCCTCAAATGCTTCCGTGCAGAAATTGGCGAAGGATTATTCAGGCTATAAATTATATGGTGCCAAAGGCTTGGTGCTAATGGCAAAGAATTTTTATCAACTCAAAGATGCTTATCAAGCGACTTATATTTTGGAAAGTGTAACCAAAAATTTCACCGATTATCCAGATATAGTTGAGGAGGCAAAAGCAGAGCTCGCCGTAATTAAAAACGCTGAGGCAAAAACCAATTCTTCCGTTGAAACTGGCGGTAATTAAGCAATTATTTTAAACGATATTACTATAAATATGTCAAAGAAACGCATAGTATTATTTTCATTCGCAACAATTTTAATGTTCAATTTCTCGATGTTTTCGCAGGAAAAAGAACTTGATCCTGAGGTTGTAAATATTGTGAAACCATATACGCCAACAATTTCGGACGCCTTCAAAGTAAAGGAAACTCCGTCGTTGAACGATTCTATTTCCACCACAAAAAAGGAAGTGAAATACAGTATTTTCTCGGTTCCCGTGGCTTCCACTTTTACGCCAGCAAAAGGAAAAGCAACAACGGTTGAAAAAGCAAAACCTGTAAAGTTATACGATAATTACGCAACCCTTGGCTTCGGAAATTACACATCTATTTTAGGAGAATTCTACAGCAACTTTGAGCTCAGCCGTACCGATAATGCTGGATTTTTCTTCCAGCACAATTCATCGCAGGGCGATATAAAAGGGGTGAAGTTGGATAACAAATATTACGACACTAGCCTTGATGCTAATTATACAAGCCGCCAAAAAGATGCGACTTATAGACTTGAAGCAGGCGTGGAACACCAACTTTACAATTGGTACGGTTTACCTGAGGAATTTGCAGTTATCGTTGATGAACTTACTTCACAAATTGATCCAAAGCAGACCTATATTAGCGGGTATGCTGGCGGAAGTATTGCCTTGGACGATTCCTTTTTTGAAAGAGCTGCTTTGAATGTTCGCTATTTGACGGATGCTTTTTCTTCATCGGAATTCAATGCTGTATTGAAACCTGAGTTTTCCTTTCCATTAGAAAATTTGACATTAAAAATAGATGGTGATATTGATTATTTAAACGGAAGTTTTAATAAAAATTATCAAAACACTTCCGATATTAAATACAGCTATTTAAATGCAGGCTTGGCGCCGTCCATTACTTTTGTAAATGACGATCTTTCGGTTTCACTTGGTGTTGCAGCATACGTAAGTCTGGATTCTGAAAATAGCGATACTGATTTTTCTCTTTACCCAAAATTAAATGCTTCGTATCGTTTGCTGGATGAAACCGTAATTGTTTACGGTGGGGCAGAAGGAGGGCTTCAGCAAAATTCCTATTATAATTTTAAGGAAGAAAACCCATTTATTTCGCCAACATTGAATATTGCGCCAACAAAAAAACTGTACGAAGGGTTTGGAGGAGTCAAGGGAAAATTGTCTAATTCCGTGGCTTATAACATACGAGCTTCCTATGGAAAAGATGAAAACAGACCATTGTTTCAAATTAATCCCTTAAGGTTATACACTGGTTTGGAAGGTTACCAATATGGAAATTCATTTAATGTAGTTTATGATGATGTAAATACCTTGGCATTTTTCGGGGAATTGAAAGTTGAAATTTCTGATGTGTTTTCATTTGGAATAGACGCCAATTATTACAGTTATAGCACAAATTTACAAGAGGAAGCATGGAATCTTCCTGATTTAAAAGCTTCTATATTTTCAAATTTCAGTATTACGGAAAAACTTTATGGGGGTGCTTCAATTTTCTATGTTGGCGAACGAAAGGACCTTTATACAGATTTATCCATAACCCAAAAAGTTACTGTAGACGGTTATGTTGATGCCAACCTCCATTTTGGCTATAGATTCACCGATAGACTTTCTGCTTTTGTAAAAGGAAGCAATCTCTTCAGTAATAACTATGAAAAATGGCTGAATTACCCAGTTCAGGGAATTCAGGGATTGGCTGGGGTTACCTATAAGTTTGATTGGTAACTTCTTAAAAAAATATAATTTATGAAAACATCCGTCTTTAGCGGATGTTTTCTATTTTTACACTTCAATTAAACCAATTATGAAAAAACTACTATTTCTTTTATTAGTAATATCAATCTTTTCTTGCGCTCCTGATAAGCTTCCAGCAGATTTATTAATTAAAAACGCCACAATTTATACTGTTGATAAGGATTTCAGTACGGCAAATGCGTTAGTGGTAAAAGATGGAAAAATCCTTGAAATAGGCTTAAAACCTGAACTTGAGCTGAAATATAATATTAAGGAAACTTATGATGCAAAAGGCAATACTGTAGTTCCTGGTTTGATTGACGCACATGCACATTTATACGGTCTGGGATTAGGTCTGCAACAGGTAGATTTGGTGGGAACAACAAGTTTTGATGAGGTTTTGGGCAAAGTTGTCGCATTTCAGGAGGAGAAAAAAATGCCGTATATCATCGGTCGCGGATGGGACCAGAATGATTGGGAAGACAAAAATTTTCCAACCAAAAAAGAATTGGATTCGCTATTTCCCGATACCCCTGTTTCTTTACGTAGGATTGATGGCCACGCCATGTTGGTTAATTCAAAAGCTTTGGAGTTGGCTGGGATTACTTCAAAAACAAAAGTTGCTGGAGGTGAAATAGTTCTGGAAAACGGTGAACCAACAGGAATAATTATTGATGCTCCAATGCGTTTAATAGGTAAAACATTTCCAGAAATTACGGCTAAAGTTTCAACACAAGCGCTTTTGGATGCGGAAAAAATATGCCTTCAATACGGATTGACTACCGTTGACGATGCTGGTTTGGGCAGAAATATTATTGAGTTGATTGATACTCTTCAAAAAGAAGGGAAGTTTAAATTGAGAATGTATGCAATGATCAGCAATAGCCCTAAAAATCGCGACTATTATCTTAAGAATGGAACCTATAAAACTGATAGATTGAACGTTCGTTCCTTTAAAGTATATGCCGACGGCGCATTGGGTTCAAGAGGTGCAGCCATGCGAGAACCGTATAGCGATATGCCGGGGCATTTTGGAGCGATGATAACAACAGCCGATAGTTTGGATTATTTTGCTCAAAAATTTGCAGTTTCCGATTTTCAAATGAATACACACGCTATTGGCGATTCGGCAAACGTAGCGGTGTTAAGGGCATACAAGAAAGCGTTGGAAGGTAAAACGGATAGACGCTGGAGGGTGGAACATGCGCAGATTATTTCGCCTCAGGATTTCAATTATTTTGATGATAACAACAATATCCTTCCTTCGGTACAACCAACGCACGCAACTAGCGATATGTATTGGGCTGAAGATAGAGTGGGAGCGGAACGAATGAAAGGAGCTTATGCATATAAAGAATTACTTGACAAAGCCGGAATGGTTGCTTTGGGAACCGATTTTCCTGTGGAACAAGTAAACCCAATGTATACTTTTTATGCCGCTGTCGCGAGAAAAGATTTAAAAAATTATCCTGAAAACGGTTTTCAGATGAAAGATGCCTTAACCCGTGAAGAAGCTTTGAAAGGAATGACTATTTGGGCTGCCTTCGCCAATTTTGAGGAAGATGAAAAAGGAAGTATTGAAGTTGGAAAGTTTGCAGATTTTACGGTTCTTGATAAAGATATCATGAAAGTTGATGAAAAGGAACTTCCAAATACAAAAGTACTTGCAACCTTCATTAACGGCGAAAAAGTTTATGAAGCAGAGTAATGGAAGAAATTCTGAAACAACTTCCGCAGAAAGCAAAGGAGGCTGAAACCGAAAACAAAAAGTTCTTCGCGAAGCTGAAGAAAAAGCCGCCCAAGCATCTCGACAGTTTGATGCAAGAACTGCACGAGGAAGAGTTCCAAAAAACAGATTGTTTGACGTGCGCCAATTGCTGCAAAACCACAGGACCGCTTTTTACAGACAAAGACATAGAGCGTATTTCCAAACATTTCCGGATGAAACCGCAACAGTTTATCGAAACCTATTTGCGGATTGACGAAGACAAAGATTACGTTTTGCAAAGAGTTCCCTGTACTTTTTTGGGAGCCGATAATTATTGCAGTATTTACGACGTTCGCCCAAAAGCTTGCCGTGAATTTCCACATACAGACCGAAAGAAATTTCAGCAGATTTCAAACCTCACAATGCAGAATGTTGCCATTTGCCCAGCCGCTTTCAATATTGTGGAAGAGATGAAACGTTTAATTAAGTAGCAGTATTCAGTCGCAGTTTTCAGTAATTTAAAACTGTTTATTGCCACTGAAAACTGCGACTGAGACTAAGACTTTTTTCAAGGATAAAGCAAATATTGCCCCCGAATAATACGAAATTCCATAAGTCTTTTTTTCCAGGAATCTCGGATTTCTTCCGCAGATAACCCTTGCTCAATCTGTTTTTGCAACTTGTCCGTTCCGGCAAGTTTCACAAAAAACGAATTGAAAAAATCCTTCTTTTTTCCGTTGGCATTATAAGCTTCAATCAACCATTCCAAATTTATTTTATTCAAACGCGATTCCTTCCGAAGATCTTTTCCATGGCATAGCTGCCCTTTGAATTTTGGACTTTTTGCACCTTCGTTGGCTTGAGGCGTATATTCAAAAGGATATTTTGAAGCAGGCAAACTAGGCGCGCCAAAAACCTGAAATTGCATATCCGTGCCGCGACCAGCACTTATAAATGTACCTTCAAAAAAACAAAGGCTAGGATACAGATTTATAGCTTGATCGTTTGGCAGATTGGGTGATGGTTTTATGGGAAGCGAGTACTCTTTTTGATGATTGTAGTTTTTCATTTTAATAACTGTCAAATCACATTTCACCTTATTCTTCAACCAGCCTTCGCCATTAAGCATTTGTGCATATTCGCCAATGGTCATTCCGTAAACTACGGGTACAGGATTCATTCCTACAAAACTTTGGTTTTCGGGTTCCATAATTGGACCATCAACGTAATGTCCGTTTGGGTTTGGTCTATCTAAAACAATTACCGGAATTCCAGCTTCGGCACAGGCTTCCATTACATAGTGAAGTGTGGCAATATAGGTGTAAAATCGAGCGCCCACATCTTGTAAATCAAAAACCATTACATCAATGGCGGAAACTCCTTTATTAATATCCTCTTCTATTTTTTTTGCACCAGCCAATTGTTCTAGCTTCGGTTTTTTGTTGTCGCCGTAAAGCGATATAAGCGGAACCCCAGTTTTAGTGTCAATACCGTCTTTAACATGTTCGCCAGCATCTGCTTTGCCTCTGAATCCGTGTTCTGGTGAAAAAACTACTTTTACGGAAATATCTTTTGAAATTAGAAAATCGACAAGATGTTGCTTTTCATTTTCTAAAAATGAAGTCTGATTGGCAACAACGCCTACATTTTTACCTTTTAGCAGTTCAGCATATAGTTGAAATTGCTCCGCACCAACGATGATTCGTTCGTCTTGAATCTTGGATCTTGCTTCTTGATTCTCTTTTCTCTCTTCATTTTGTTCTTTATTCTCCGAAGTGGTTTTACTTCCGCAGGAAAAAATAGTCAAAACAACCAATAAAACTGTATTTTTGAAAAAAGATAAAGCCATATAACTTCAGTGAATTTCGAATTTTTCATCGCCCGGCGCATCATTGCTTCCAAGGACTATAAAAGTAGTATTTCGGCACCGATAATAAAAATTGCAATCACTGCAATCGCGCTCGGTATTATTATGATGCTTATCTCCATCGCCACAGGCGTGGGACTTCAAAAAAAGATACGCGAAAAGGTTTCTGCTTTCAATGGCGATATCATTATCACAAATTTCGACACCAATTTTTCCAACGATTCCCAAAATCCTATTTCAAAAAATCAGGACTTTTACCCAACTTTTAAAAATATTGACGGTATAAAACATGTGCAGGTTACCGCTTCCAAAGGTGGCGTAATACGTACCGAAACCGATTTTGAAGGCGTGGTCGTAAAAGGCGTTGGTGACGATTACGATTGGGAATATTTCAAGGATTATTTAACGGAAGGAAAACTGCCCGATTTTAAACGCGATTTGAATGAAGATATCCTGATTTCTGAATATTTGGCGAATAGGCTGCATTTGAAACTGGGCGATAAAGTGACCACTTTTTTTCTGAATGACGAAGTTTCCAAAACCCCGCGTAGTCGTGGTTTTGATATTGTGGGAATTTATAACAGCGGTTTTCAGCAGTTTGATGAACAGTTTATCATTACAGATATCCGACATATTCAGCGTTTGAATAAATGGGAGGATGACCAAATTGGTGCCTTTGAGGTTTTCGTGAATGATTTTGACCAAATTATTCCAATCGGGAACGAAGTTTATAACGAAACGGGAAGCACTTTGGACACCCAGACTATCCGCCAAAAATACGCTTCTATTTTTGAATGGCTGGACCTTTTCGATTTCAATATTATAATGATTATTGGGATTATGATTTTGGTAGCGGGCATCAATATGATTACTGCGCTTTTAGTTTTGATATTAGAACGTACTCAAATGATTGGGATTTTGAAAGCTTTGGGAAGTAGTGATTGGACCGTGCGGAAAGTATTTCTTTACAACGCAATGTACTTGATTGGCGTTGGTCTTTTTTGGGGAAATGTTATTGGCATTTGGTTGCTTTTGGTTCAGAAATACGGAAAAGTTTTTAAACTGAATCCCGATACCTATTATGTAAATGAAGCCCCAGTTTATTTGCATTGGGACTATATTTTAATCTTGAACGCTGGCACATTTCTACTTTGTCTATTAATGCTTTTGATACCTTCTTTTATCATTTCGAAAATTTCTCCGGTGAAGGCGATTCGGTTTGAGTAACATTGCAGAGAACGACGCAATAGAAAACCATTCACTTTTGTACCTTTGCACTTCTAAAATTTAATATGGAATACGCAGAAAACATCTTAGGAACCATTGGTAATACACCTATGGTGAAAATCAATAAAATAATTGGGGATATTCCCGCTTTGGTACTTGCCAAATACGAAACTTTTAATCCGGGAAATTCGGTGAAAGATCGAATGGCTTTAACAATGATTGAAGATGCTGAAGCTGACGGTAGATTAAAACCCGGCGGAACAATTATTGAGGGAACTTCCGGAAATACTGGAATGGGCTTGGCACTTGCCGCGATTGTAAAAGGCTACAAAATGGTTTGTGTAATAAGCGATAAGCAGAGTAAGGAAAAGATTGATATTTTAAAGGCAGTGGGAAGTAAGGTTATCGTTTGCCCAACAAACGTTGCACCTGAGGATCCACGCAGTTATTATTCCACTTCCAAAAGGTTGGCAGAAGAAACACCGAATAGTTGGTATGTAAACCAATATGACAATCCAAGTAATACCAAGGCACATTACGAAAGCACTGGCCCGGAAATCTGGAAACAGACCGACGGAAAAGTGACACATTTTGTTGTAGGTGTTGGTACCGGTGGAACCATCAGTGGCGTTGGAAAATATTTAAAAGAACAAAACCCGAATGTAAAAATTTGGGGGATTGACACCTACGGAAGTGTTTTCAAAAAATACCACGAAACCGGAATTTTTGATGAAAACGAAATCTATCCCTACATAACTGAAGGAATCGGCGAAGATATTCTTCCGAAGAATGTTGATTTCAGTGTAATAGATGGTTTTGTGAAAGTGACCGATAAAGATGCGGCAATCTACACACAGAAGCTTGCGAAAATGGAGGGTTTCTTCTTGGGGAATTCCGCTGGAGCAGCAATTAAAGGCTTACTTCAACTGAAAGATAAATTCACAAAAGACGATGTTGTTGTGGTTCTTTTTCACGATCACGGAAGCAGATATGTTGGTAAAATGTACAATGATGAATGGATGCGTGAACGAGGTTTTGTAGAAGACGAAGCCAAAAACGCTTCTGATTTGATAAAAGAACACGAAGACAAACCTTTGATTACGGTAAAAACTGAGGAACTTGTAGGTCACGCCATTGAGCGAATGAAGAAATACAATATTTCACAGATTCCTGTGGAAGATACTACTGGCTTTGTGGGGGCTTTGGACGAAACCGATTTGCTTCGAAAATATCTGGAAAACAAAAATGTAGCAGACCTTCCAATAAAAGAAGTGATGCACAAACCTTTTCCAATTGTAAAAAAAAGCACGCCAATTGAAGAGATTTCAAAATTAATCCACAAAGAAAACAATGCGGTTTTGGTAGATTTGGGTGATGGAAGCTATAATATTATTACCAAGCACGACATTATTCGTGCACTATAAGATTTGTTTCAATAGAAATAAAATCCCGCTTCACTTTAAATGGAGCGGGATTTTTGTTATTTTTAAACTGAAATGAAAGACAAAAGAAAAAGACTATTTCGGTTTTTACGCACCAAACCGGTACCAGCCAATACTAATGAAATTTTAGCCTTAGAGCGCACAAAGCTTGCTAACGAAAGAACGCTTTTGGCTTATATAAGGGCTTCCTTATATTTATTGTTGGGAGGAATTGCAATACTTCAACTTAAAGACTTTAGAACAATTCACTGGATAGGTTATGCTGCTTTAATTGTCTGTGTCGTGTTCTTGACTGTTGGTATTTTTAGATTTGTCCTATTATATCGACGATTGTACCAGTGGAACCGAGTTTTGTTTGTGGATACACCTTCAGGTAAAGTCAATAAAATGGATGTTTCGCAAATCGAAAACGAAAAGCATACGCCTGAATAATATTTTCCTTATATTTACTGTATAGCTATTAAGCTCCCCCCTAAAACTTATTTAAATGAAAGAGGATTTTCTACACTACGTGTGGAAACTTCAGAAGTTTGACGTATGCAAATTTTATACGACGAACAATGAAAAACTCCACATTAGGAATCAAGGGAGCCAAAATTTAAATTCAGGGCCAGATTTTTTTAATGCTCAAATAGAACTGGATGGACAGCTTTGGGCGGGCAATATTGAAATCCACGTTAAATCGTCAGATTGGTATGCACATAATCATGAGACAGATCCTGCTTATGACAATGTGGTCCTACACGTAGTTTGGGAACACGATGCAGAAATTTTCAGAAAAGACGGTGACACAATTCCGACGCTCGTTGTTTCAAAGCATATTCCTAAAAATACTTTGGTGCAATACCAAAAATTGTTTTCAAAAAAAGAAAAATGGATTAACTGCGAAAATGATTTTGCTTCAGTTGAGCAATTTATTAAAGAAAATTGGCTGGAAAGACTTTTTTTTGAAAGACTCCAAAAAAAGGAAACCATACTTTTAAAAGAATTGAAAGACTCTCAAAACCATTGGGAGGCACTTCTTTTTAAAATGTTGTGTAAAAATTTTGGATTAAAAGTAAATGGAGATTCTTTCTTCAGCATAGCCAAATCAGTAGATTTTTCAATTATAAAAAAATGCAGTCAAGAACGGCAGGATTTGGAAGCAATCTTGATGGGTCAAGCTGGTTTGTTGGAGGGGGAAAACGAAGATTGGTATTTCAAAACATTGAAGACTAATTATGAATTTTTAAAACATAAGTTTGGATTGCATAATGAAAATGTAATTTTTCCAAAATTTTTTCGGCTTCGTCCTCCAAATTTTCCTACTGTTCGTCTGGCACAACTTGCTGTGCTTTATTCTGAAAGAGACAGCTTGTTTTCACAGGTAATCGCTGCAAAAAATATTAAAGATCTTTATGAGCTTTTCAACCTTTACGGAAGCGAATACTGGGATACACACTATAACTTCGGAATTTCTTCATTGGAACGAAAAAAACGAATGACCAAAAAATTTGTGGATCTTTTGGTCATCAATACAATTATACCTTTGAAATTTTGCTACGCGATGCAACAAGGACTTGATGTTTCCGAGGAAATACTGAAACTGGCCTCAGAAATTTCTTCTGAAGAAAATATCATTGTAAAGAAATTCAATGCGCTAAAACATAAATCAAAAAATGTGTATCAAAGTCAGGCCTTACTTCAATTAAAAAATGAGTATTGCGATAAAAATAGGTGCTTGCATTGCGGGATTGGCAATGCGATAATCGGTTTCAAAAAAGAGATTCCAAAACAAAAACATTTTCAAAACTGATTTTTTTCATACTTTCAGTTTATTACTTTAGACCGAAAAAGCGTACTTTGCGAATATGTTACAGGCCATTTATTCATTACGCCATTATCTGGAAAAACGAGGGTTTTATGTGTCTTCCCGCTTAGCGGACAGACTAGGGATGCGTGCCAAAAGCGTTCGCCTTTTCTTTATTTATGTTTCCTTCGCCACCTTTGGGGTTGGCTTTGCAATTTATTTAACACTAGCCTTTTTGTTGAAGTTGAAAGATCTTGTAAATACCAAACGAACCTCTGTTTTTGATTTATGAAATACATTCTCAACTCAAAAATAACAATCGCCCTGTTGTTGCTCCTGCTGGTATTTTCAACTGGAATTTTTGGCTTTCGCTTTTTTTCGGAATATACGTGGATTGACTCTTTTTATATGACAGTTATAACCATCACTACTGTTGGTTACGGAGTTTTGAAGCCATTGAGTCCGCAGGAAAAGATTTTTGTTTCGCTTCTCATCATTTCCAGTATCTTTATCGTGGGATACGCCATTTCGGTAATTACAGAATATATTTTAAGTAAAAACATAGGTATTTTAAGAGAGAAAAAAGTGCAGAAAAAATTAGAATCCATGCATAATCACGTAATAGTATGCGGTTATGGTAGAAACGGAAAACAAGCAGCCCAGAAGCTTTTAGCGTATAAGCGGCCCTATGTTATCATTGAAAGGGATGAAGAAGTGATTGACCGCTTTTCAGATGATAATAATTTGTTCATTTTGGGCAATGCTATTGAAGATGAAACTTTACTGAAAGCTGGAATTGAAAGAGCTTCAACACTAATATGTGCCATGCCAAACGATGCGGACAACCTATTTATAGTACTTTCTGCTCGGCAAATGAATAAGAATCTTAAAATAATAAGCCGTGCCAGTGAGGAAACCAGTTATAAAAAACTGAAACTCGGTGGCGCGGATAACGTGATTATGCCTGATAAAATTGGTGGTGATCATATGGCTTCATTGGTTGTGGTCCCTGATCTTGTTGAGTTTTTGGACAATCTTACTGTGTCTGGCCAGCAGGACAGTATTAATGTGGAGCAAATTCCTTTTGAAAAAATGTGCCCTCATGGAAAGGAGCAGGCAATTCAGGATTTAGATGTACGCAAAAAAACGGGTTGCTCTATCATTGGTTACCGCACCCCTAGAGGTGAGTATATTGTAAACCCAGAGCCATCTCTTATTCTCCAAAAAAACTCTAAGTTGATATTGATAGGACGTCCTGACCAAATAGAAAACCTTAAAAAAGAGTATGGCGTTTAGGAAACGTTAACAAATTCCTGTTCAATTCTTTGAAATTCTAATATTTTTTGAGCATATTGCTTCGTTTTAATTATAAAACGTTTCATTTTAAAAATCTGCTATGAAGAAATATCTTCTTTCACTATTTACTCTCCTTTTTATACCCTTTATTACTTTCGCTCAAGAACAAAAAAGTTTTGGTGAAAAAATCAATGATGCATTTGCTGAGTATACAACCCCAATTGTCGATTTAATTTTTTATCCCGTAACAATATCTGGAAAAGAGATGCCAATCGTTATTATTCTTTTGCTGTTGGGAGCTCTTTTTTTTACATTGTATTTCAATGGGGTTAACTTTAGGTATATAAAAATTTGTATTAAAACAGCCGCTGGAAAATATGATAAATTAGATCATCATGTTCCTGCCGATCAGGAGATAGAGGTGAAGGACGGCAAAATTCTCGACACCGTTCAATTAACAGGAGAAGTTCCTGGAGAAGTTACCCACTTTCAGGCACTAACGGCATCATTGTCCGCGACTGTCGGACTTGGAAACATTGCTGGTGTTGCTGTCGCTATTGCCATTGGCGGTCCTGGAGCAACGATATGGATGATTGTAGCCGGATTATTAGGTATGGCCTCAAAGTTCACTGAATGTACTTTGGGAGTAAAATATAGGGAAGTAGACGAAGACGGAAAAACCTACGGCGGACCCATGTATTATCTTGCAAGTGGTCTTAAAGAAATGGGAATGGCCGGTTTCGGTAAAGTGTTGGCTATCTTTTTTGCCGTTATGTGTATTGGAGGATCCTTTGGTGGGGGAAACATGTTTCAATCCAATCAAGCAGCTGCACAGTTAACACAATTAATGAATTGGGATGGACCCAATGCCGGTTTATATGTAGGTCTGGTCATGGCTCTTGTTGTTGGTTTAGTAATAATTGGAGGAATAAAGCGAATTGGATCAGTAACTGAAAAAATAGTTCCTTTTATGGCAATTATTTACGTAGGTGCTGGCTTAATAATTTTAGGAATCAATTACGATATGATTCCTTTTGCTGCCAATCAAATATGGGAGGGCGCTACAAACCCGAATGCCGCTTTTGGTGGTGTAGTTGGTGTACTGATTGTAGGATTTCAACGTGCAGCATTCTCTAATGAAGCTGGGGTTGGTTCTGCGGCAATTGCACACTCCGCTGTAAAAACCCGTTACCCTGCCAGTGAGGGACTTACCGCTTTATTAGGGCCTTTTGTGGATACAGTTATTATATGTACAATGACCGCTATTGTAATCATTATTACAAATGCAAAGCATAACTTATTTACCTATGGGAATCTTGATGCAGCAAGTAACGTTATGCTCAATGCAACAAATCAACCAATCAACGGAGTTGATTTAACCTCTGTGGCTTTTGATTCTGCTATTCCAAATTTTTCAATAGTACTTACCATAGCCGTTATCTTGTTTGCAATTTCCACAATGATTTCTTGGTCTTATTATGGACTTCAATCTTGGAAGTTTCTTTTTGGAAAAGGAAAGGTTTCTGATACTACATACAAGGTATTGTTTTTAATATTTTTGGTTGTGGGGTCCTCTTCAAGTTTGGGTGCTGTAATCGGTTTTTCCGATGCTATGATTTTTGCTATGGTTTTCCCCAATATTATTGGTTTAGTTTTGCTTTCGCCTAAAGTGAAAAAGGAATTAAGAAAATACTTAAACGCAATTAAAATTGATAAAATGGATGCTACAATTCATAAAGAGAGTAAAGAAGTAAAAGAAATTTAAAACAATTTTGTATTCATAAAATCCCACTTCGGCTTTCATAAATAGCAGCGGAGTGGGATTTTATTTTTAGTGGATCTTTTTAATGAGGATGCTTTTGACACTGCTTTCGCTGGCCCTATTTTTAAATATATAATAGATTGGAATCACTAGGTGTTTTTAATTAAAAGACTAGTCGCCTAAATTGAAGGTCACAAAGCGATATATGGGCTTTGAGAAAGCATCGACAAATTTCTTCACAAATTTTTAAAAATATAGTTTTTTTTTAGGATATTGCTTCGCTTTATTTTTAAAGCCTCAATCCTAAAAAATCCACTATGAGGAACCATCTTCTTTCGCTAATCGCATTTTTAATTCCATTCTTAAATATTGCACAAGAAACGACTCCTGAAATGGGGATTGATGAACAAATTAATCAGGCTTTTTTACCCGTTTCCAATTTTTTCTCTAGTGTCATTTTCTTTCAAATAGCTGGAATTCCGTTTATTCTTATATTACTAGTTTTCAGTGCCACATTTTTTACATTATACTTTGGGTTTCCTAACTTCAGATACTTTTGGAGGGCAATCCAAACTGTTCGAGGCAAATATGAGGACATAGAAAACCATGGAGCCAAAATTTTGTACGGAGAAGGTGGCATTGCTCAGGGAGTTGACATGAATAAGGTTGCCGATTTTGGTGCGCACGTTGAGGCACTTAATGATGATTTAGCCATAGATGGTGATATAGTAGATACAATACGTGATGAAAGCTCTGCAGGAGAAGTTAGTCATTTTCAAGCTTTAGCAACAGCAGTTTCTGGTACTGTAGGTAATGGAAATATAGCTGGCGTTGCTTTGGCAATTGCCCTTGGGGGCCCAGGAGCAACTTTTTGGATGATTGTGTGTGGGCTTTTAGGAATGTCTACAAAATTTGTAGAATGTACATTAGGTGTTCAGTACCGCGATGTTGGACCGGACGGAACAGTTTATGGAGGCCCAATGTTTTATTTGAGCAAAGGACTAAAGGAAAAAGGTTTTGCAACCTTGGGCAAGATCACTGCCGTTCTATTTGCCATATTTTGTATTGGTGGTTCTTTTGGAGGAGGAAATGCCGCACAATCCAATCAAGCAACAATTGTTTTGAAAGATTTATTTAATCTTCAAAGTACTGCGGCTGGTTTTTGGATTGGCGTATTGCTTGCAATTTTGGTAGGTATTATTATAATTGGAGGTATTAAAAGGATTGCCCAAGTAACCGAAAAGGTAGTTCCCTTTATGGCGATTTTTTATATAATTGCTTGTTTGTATATAATATTTAGCAATTATACACTAATTGACGATGCTATAAGCCTAATTATTTCCGAAGCATTTAGCCCCACAGCAATAGGAGTAGGGACCTTAATTGGTGTGCTGTTGGTTGGTTTTAAAAGAGCGGCCTTCTCCAATGAAGCTGGTGCAGGTTCAGCATCCATTGCACACTCTGCCGTTCGTACAAAATATTCTGCAAGTGAAGGTTTGGTGGCACTTCTAGAGCCTTTTATTGATACAGTAGTTATATGTACTATGACCGCTTTGGTCATTATCATATTTAATATGGGAGGATATTTTGAATATGGAGATGTAACCGGTCACGGTGTTGCGATTATTGACGGTGTCTCATATGAAGGCTCCGGAATTACCGCTCAAGCATTTCACGCATTTATCCCGTATTCCAATATTTTCTTGACCATTGCCGTATTCCTTTTTGCGGTATCAACAATGATATCTTGGTCATATTATGGGCTACAGTCTTGGAAATATCTTTTCGGAAGAGGTAAAACCATGGATTTAGTTTATAAACTTCTTTTTTGTATCTTTATTATTATAGGCGCCGCTGCAAATATGAAATCTATATGGGACTTTTCCGATGCGATGATATTTGCGATGATTTTTCCAAATATGATTGGATTGTTTTTCCTCTTCCCCGTAGTAAAAAAACAATTGCGCCGCTACTTGGATGCTATAAAATTGAAGAAAGAAGCTTTATCGGATTAAACTTTTTCAAAATGAATACAAAATCCCACTTCACGTTCAACAGACAACAAAGGAGTGGGATTTTGCTTTTGTTGCTTTTTATCATTTCGCTGTTGTGTATTTATTGGTTTGTGGATTTTTCAGAGGAAGATATTTTTAATACTTCTTCTACTGAAATTGTTTCTATCCAACAGGAATTGGATTCTCTTCGTAATGTTGAAGTTGAAAACAGGAAACCGAAGATATATCCTTTCAATCCGAATTTTATAACTGATTATAAAGGTTACGTTCTGGGAATGTCCAACGAAGAAATTGATCGATTGCTTAAGTATCGAAGTGAGGATAAATGGATCAATTCTTCAACCGATTTTAAAAAAGTAACGGGTGTTTCAGATTCGTTGTTGAATGAACTGAGTCCGTATTTCAAATTTCCAGATTGGGTTACAAATCCGAAACCAAATAATGATTTAAAAAAATATAAAAGTGAAAAAGGCTTTGTAGAAAGATCTTTTGCTCAAAAGAGTGATCTTAATTCAGCCACAGCAGAACAACTGGAACAAATAAGTGGAATAGGGGAGGCATTGAGTAAACGAATTATTGCTTATCGTGAAAAGTTAGGTGGATTTTCAGATGATATTCAATTGTATAATGTTTATGGCTTAAGCCCTTCCGTTGTTCAGAGAACCCTAAATATTTTCACCGTTAAGTCTCCGAAAACCATTTCAAAAATAAATATAAATAGCGCCTCCGCTTCTGATATTTCAACCATTCCTGGAATCTCTTTTGAAATGGCAAAGAAAATCTGGGAATACCGAACACTTCGCGAAAAAATTGACAACATAGAAGAATTAGACAAAATTGAGGGAATGACGCAAAGAAAGTTACAGCTAATTCAATTATATTTGTCCATTGAGTAACTAGAACAAATTGCCTAAAGGCCTATAAATATTAGTATTAGAGAAGTATGAGTAGTATGTATTTTACAGAAGAACACGAATTTTTCAGAAAGAGTTTTCAGGATTTTCTTCAAAAGGAAGTGGTGCCACATATTGAAAAGTGGGAAAAAACTGGACATATTGAAAGGTTTATATGGGAGAAGTTTGGTGAAATGGGTTACTTTGGAATTTATCAACCCGAAGAATATGGTGGTTTGAACCTCGATCTTTTTTATACGGTAATCTTTTTGGAGGAACTTCAAAAAGTAAACAGTGGCGGTTTTGCGGCTGCTATGTGGGCACATGCCTATTTGGCAATGACGCATCTTAAAAAAGAAGCGAATCACGAACAGAAAGAAAAATATCTTGCCCCAAGTATTACAGGTGAAAAAATAGGCTGTCTTTGCATCACAGAACCTTTTGGCGGTAGCGATGTATCTGGAATGCGCAGTACGGCAGTAAAAAAAGGCGATCATTATATTCTGAATGGCTCAAAAACATTTATAACCAATGGCGTTTATAGTAATTATCTAATTGTTGCGGCAAAAACTTCACCCGAATTGGGCAACAAGGGTATCAGCATTTTTGTTGTTGACCGCGATGCCAAAGGAGTTTCTGCAACGAAGCTTGATAAATTAGGCTGGCGAGCTAGCGATACTGGAGAAATAGCTTTTGACAATGTAGAAATTCCCCTCGAAAATTTATTGGGTGAGGAGAATGCTGGCTTTCCATATATAATGCAGCATTTCGCATTGGAAAGACTTATTATGGGTATCAATGCCCATGCCCGCAGCGAATTTGCTTTGGAATATACCATTCAATATATGAAAGAGCGTACTGCTTTTGGAAAAAGTATTTCAAAATTTCAAGCATTGCGCCATCGCGTTGCACAGATTGCCAGTGAAATTGAGGTTTCTAAAACATTTAATTACGTTACTGCAAAACGTTTGAACGATGGCGAATATGTGGTGAAGGAAGCAACGATGAGCAAACTCATTTCCACCAAAGTTGCTGATGAAGTAATGACTGAATGCCTTCAGTTTTTGGGCGGGTATGGGTATATGGAAGAGTATCCCTTGGCGCGTTTGTTACGTGATAGTAGGCTAGGCCCCATTGGCGGTGGAACTTCAGAAATTTTGAGAGAGATTATTGCTAAAATGGTCATAGAAGGAAAAGAGTATAAGCCGGCGACATAAATTTCTTTTTGACCGTTTTGGCAAAAATCCATTATAATTATTGCCAAAATGGTCATTAAAGGAAAAGAGTATAAGCCGGCGACATAATATTTTCTTTAGTATTAAACCTAATTACGAGAAATGAAGCATTTCACCTTAAAAAATTTTTTCACATTATTTATTTTATTTATTGGCGCAACTACTTTCGCCCAAACGGAACTAAAAGGAAAAGTTGCTGATTTTTTAACCTTCCAACCCATTGAAAGTGCCAGTGTTTATATTGAAAACACAACTATCGGTTCCATAACCAACACAGACGGGAACTTCGTTTTAAAAGTGCCGCAGGAACATTTGAGTGACACTTTGGTTATTTCGTCCATTGGCTACAAGAGCTTTAGGGTTGTTATAAGTGAATTTGAAAATGGTTCCGATATATTTTTGGAAGAAGATGTAGCTTCCTTGGATGAGGTTGTTATAGTTGCAGACCCAAGGCCAACGACCGGTAATGGTATTGTAATGAAAGCAATTGAAAAGTTGCCTAAAAACTTACCTGAATTGCCTTATCTGCAAAAAGGGTTTTTACGCCACAAAGAGCGCAATAAGAAGGAATACAAATGGCTTATTGAAAGTGCGATCACTTTATACGATTCCAGTTATGCCTCTGGCGCAAAAAACAATCTTAAAATAAATGTGGATGAAACTCGAAAAAGCTATGATTTAAGGGATATTGATAGTCTTTTTACCTATTCGGCATATCTTAAAAGTATCGGGTCCAATGCTGGGAACTTAAATAGAAATAGAATCAAAACTTCATCACTGGTTGACGCCATAAAGTGGAATGACAGCCGGGTAAATGGTTTAGAGAATCTTTTCAAAGGAAAACTCAACTTGGTCAGAAATAGTGACGTAACAGGCGCATTGTTCGGTAAAAATGTTTTAGAAAAGCACGAATTCACTTTAGATACGATTTTGGTTGACAATGGAAGAAAATTATATAAAATTAAAATTTCAAAAGGCAATGACTTTGTCGGTTTGAACACCCCAAATATTTACAATGAAGGATTTGAGCCAAAAGGTTGGGTGTATATTTATTATGACAATTACGCTATCAAAAAAGTAGAATATGAACTGGTTGCTGGCTCAGATATACAGAAGAAGAGAAGCAAGAGTTTGTATGACACACAGGTTCTACACAAGCTTATAGTGACTTATATGGAATATAAAGATAAAATGTATCCCAATTATATTTATTACGAAACCCCGAAACTTGTAAATATTGGCGATAGGTCTTCAGATAGAATAAAAACAGAGGCTGAACCTGGTTTTGATAAAGGGGAGCAATACTATTATACCATTCAGGAAATATTGTTCAGCGAAATAATTCAAGACCCTGAAATTATTGCACAAGAATTAATGCAAAATGATTGGTCGGCAGATATTTTTTCAAGCAAACCTTACAATGAAGCATTTTGGGAAAACTACAATGTTTTGCTTGAAAGTAAAGAAGAGGAGAAGCTGATCCAGGATTTGAGCAAACGCGCCTCTTTATATAAAGAGTAACTTATTGGTATAATTTTTTATTATTCATTGCTCATTATTAATTATTAATTGTTAATTTTGCCGTCCTAAAGAGAGGAGGTGATGACACTATGTTAATTATACCAGTTAAAGACGGAGAAAATATCGATAGAGCGCTAAAGCGTTTCAAGCGTAAATTTGATAGAACCGGAACAATGCGCCAGCTACGTTCCAGACAAGCTTTTATGAAGCCTTCTGTTAAGAAAAGAGCACAAATTCAAAAAGCTCAGTACATTCAAAACTTAAGAGATCAGGAAGATATTTAATTTATATCCTTTTGAATAAAAATAGAGATCCGTTGGAATATTTTCCAACGGATTTTTTTATTTCAGGCAATTTTAGTTGCCAATTATAAATTTGCTAAATTTAACTCGTATCCAATATTCTAAGAAATGTCATTTCAAGCATTCACAGATTACCTTCAGCTCGAAAAAAAATATTCCCCACATACGGTGACCGCCTATTTGAAGGATTTGGAAGATTTTCAAAAGTTTGCTTCAGAAGAATATCAATATTCTGAAATTATAAATGTAAATTATTCCATCGTTCGGAGCTGGATCGTTTCATTGGTAGATACGGGTATTTCAAACCGGTCGGTAAACCGAAAAATCTCTTCGCTAAAAACCTATTATAAGTTTCTGTTAAAATCGGGTCAGATTGAAATAAATCCTTTGGCAAAACACAAGGCGCTAAAAACCTCCAAAAAAATCCAAGTCCCTTTTTCTGAAAAAGAGATAGGGAACGTAATGGAAATCTTGCAAGCTGAAAACAATTTTGAAGGTCTTCGTGACCGGTTGATAGTAGAATTGTTTTATTCCACAGGAATAAGACGGGCGGAGCTTATCAATATAAAATTGAATGATGTTTCATTTGCACAGAAAACCATCAAAGTTTTGGGGAAAAGAAACAAAGAACGCATCATCCCTTTATTGCCTTCTGTACTTAACACAATTAACGGGTATTTGCCATATCGGGACCAGATTGAAAATATAAAGGATGCAGATTTTTTATTACTAACCCAAAAGGGGGTTAAAATTTATGAAACTCTTGTATTTAGGATTATAAATTCATACTTTAGTAAAACTTCGGAGAAAGTAAAGAAGAGTCCGCATATTTTGCGGCATTCTTTTGCAACACATCTTTTAAACGAAGGTGCGGATATAAACTCGGTGAAGGAATTGTTGGGTCATTCCAGTCTTGCTTCAACACAAGTTTATACACAGAATAGTATAGCGAAATTAAAAGAGGTTTATAAAAACTCACATCCGCGCAACTAAATCAAACTAATAGAAGCTTATGGCATAAAAATACATAGTATATTAATTTTTAAAATAATATAATATGAAGGTAAGTGTACAGACCCCCAATTTTGCGGCCAAGGATGAGTTATTGGTATTCGTCGAAAAGAAATTATCTAAACTCGAACATTTTTATGATAAGATAGTTTTTGCAGATGTGTTTTTAAAAGTCCAGAAAACCAGTGAGAAAGAAAATAAAATAGTTGAAGTTTTGTTGAGTATTCCTGGGGATGATTTAATGGTAAAGAAAGAGGCCAGAACCTTTGAAGAGGCTACAGATGAAGTTGTAAAGACTTTAGAGAGGCAACTCAAAAAAAGAAAACAGAAACAAAAAGCATATTTGTAATATAATTTTTTAGAAAAAGTTTTGTAGAAAAAATAATTTCTCTACATTTGCAGTCCGTTAGAAATAGCGGACTTTTTTATGGCTAAAAAATAGTCTTAAAAAGAGGTCAAAAAGCCGATGTAGCTCAGCTGGCTAGAGCAGCTGATTTGTAATCAGCAGGTCGTGGGTTCGAGTCCCTCTATCGGCTCTTTAAAATTTTGAAATGCCTATTCGAAATTTGGATTTTAGGATTCAAATTTTGAATACCTCGGGGAGATACTCAAGCGGCCAACGAGGGCAGACTGTAAATCTGCTGACTACGTCTTCGCAGGTTCGAATCCTGCTCTCCCCACAATTAACTTTTGCGTCAGTGAAAGCGTTTAATTGAAATGTTGAATACCAAGATTCTGAAATCAGAATTAAAATGCGGGAGTAGCTCAGTTGGTAGAGCGTCAGCCTTCCAAGCTGAATGTCGCCGGTTCGAACCCGGTCTCCCGCTCAAAAACCTGTAAGGGTTGGAATGTCTTCCTTTCTTTTAAAGGAGAAATTAAATACTTTACGCCGGTGTAGCTCAGGGGTAGAGCGTTTCCTTGGTAAGGAAGAGGTCATGGGTTCAATTCCCATCATTGGCTCAAATTTGATTACAAGTAACACTAATATATTTATAACTAAGATTAAAATTAATACAAAATGGCAAAAGAAACATTCGATCGGTCAAAACCCCACTTAAATGTAGGTACAATTGGACACGTAGATCACGGTAAAACAACGTTAACCGCAGCTATTACCAAAGTAATGGCCGATGCGGGTTATTCAGAAGCCAGATCATTCGACCAAATTGATAACGCTCCTGAGGAGAAAGAAAGAGGTATAACAATCAACTCTTCACACGTAGAGTACCAAACAGCTAACCGTCACTACGCGCACGTTGACTGTCCTGGTCACGCGGATTACGTAAAGAACATGGTTACTGGTGCTGCTCAAATGGACGGTGCTATACTAGTTGTTGCTGCTACAGACGGACCAATGCCACAAACACGTGAGCATATCCTTTTGGGTCGTCAGGTAGGTATTCCACGTATCGTTGTATTCATGAATAAAGTGGATATGGTTGATGATGAGGAATTGCTTGAACTAGTTGAGATGGAAATTCGTGACCTTCTTAACTTCTATGAGTATGATGGTGATAACGGACCTGTAATTGCTGGTTCTGCACTTGGCGCACTTAACGGTGAGCAAAAATGGGTTGATTCAGTTCTTCAATTGATGGAGGCTGTTGATGCTTGGATTGAACTTCCAACTCGTGATGTGGATAAGCCTTTCCTAATGCCTATTGAAGATGTATTCTCTATTACTGGTCGTGGTACTGTTGCAACTGGACGTATCGAAACTGGTGTTGCTAATACAGGTGATGTTGTTGACATTATCGGTATGGGTGCTGAGAAATTGACTTCTACTATTACTGGAGTTGAGATGTTCCGTAAGATCCTTGATAGGGGTGAGGCCGGAGACAACGTAGGTATTCTTTTGAGAGGTATTGAAAAGAACGATATTCGTCGTGGTATGGTTATCTGTAAAAAAGGATCTGTAACTCCACATGCTAAATTTAAAGCTGAGGTTTATATCCTTAAAAAAGAAGAAGGTGGACGTCACACTCCATTCCATAACAATTACCGTCCACAGTTCTACGTTCGTACAACTGACGTAACTGGAACAATTATGCTTCCTGATGGTGTTGAAATGGTAATGCCTGGTGATAACTTAACGATCCATGTTGAGTTGCTTCAAGCAATTGCAATGAACGTAGGTCTTCGTTTCGCTATCCGTGAAGGTGGCCGTACCGTAGGTGCAGGTCAGGTAACTGAGATTTTAGACTAATTATTATATAATTTAAAGCTTTGGGTGTCCCGAATTTACTTCGGGATACCTTGGCTTTTATAGCGGGTTTAGCGTATTGTTATTAAAAGGTGCTAATCCTTATAAACGGGTTTAGCTCAGTTGGTAGAGCACTGGTCTCCAAAACCAGGTGTCGTGAGTTCGAGTCTCTCAACCCGTGCTAATTTAGAGTAAAAATATAAACGCCTTCAGCTATGGTAAACTATATTACAGAATCTTATAAAGAACTTAAAAATCACGTTTCCTGGCCTTCTTGGGCAGAGGCTCAAAAGTTGACTGTTATTGTTGCAGTTTTTTCTGTTGTGTTGGCCTTGGCAGTTTGGGGGGTAGATACAGTATTTCACTGGTTAGTGGATAAATATTTCATCTGGATCAAGTCGTAAGAAATGACCGAAACAACAAGTACAAAAAAGTGGTATGTAGTCCGTTCAGTAAGTGGGCAGGAGAACAAAATCAAATCGTATATCGAAACTGAGATAAAGCGATTGGAGCTTGAGGATTATATTGATCAGGTGCTCGTACCCACTGAAAAAGTTATACAGATTCGTAACGGAAAAAAAGTAAACAAAGAGCGCGTTTATTTTCCGGGTTATATAATGATCCAAGCAAATTTAGGTGGTGAAATTCCTCACATTATAAAATCAATTAACGGCGTTATTGGTTTTTTAGGGGAGGTTAAAGGAGGAGATCCTGTGCCACTTAGACAATCTGAAGTGAACAGAATGTTAGGAAAAGTTGATGAATTGTCTGTAAAAGACGATAACGTAAACATACCTTTCATAACTGGCGAAACGGTAAAAGTTATAGATGGTCCGTTCAATGGATTTAACGGTACTGTTGAAAAAATAAATGAAGAAAAACGCAAGCTTGAAGTAATGGTGAAAATCTTTGGAAGAAAAACACCATTGGAATTGAGTTATATGCAAGTAGAAAAAGTTTAATTGTTACGCTTAATAGGTTTTTACAAAGGCTTCCACTTTTGAAGAACCACATTAAAAATTAGAAATGGCAAAAGAAATCAGTAAAGTAGTTAAGTTGCAAGTTCGTGGAGGTGCTGCTAACCCATCACCACCAGTTGGGCCTGCTCTTGGTGCTGCCGGTGTAAACATCATGGAATTCTGTAAGCAGTTTAATGCTAGAACCCAGGATAAGCAAGGTAAAGTATTGCCAGTAGCGATCACGGTTTATAAGGACAAGTCATTTGATTTTGTTATTAAAACCCCACCCGCTGCAGTGCAAATACTTGAAGCTGCTAAAGCAAAAAAAGGCTCCGGTGAACCACACGCAAAAAAAATAGCCACTATCTCTTGGGATCAAGTTAAAACGATTGCGGAAGATAAAATGCCCGATCTTAACGCATTTACCGTAGAGTCTGCTATGAAAATGGTAGCTGGTACTGCGCGTTCTATGGGAGTTAAAATAAAAGGTGATGCACCTTTTTAATCTGAAAAAGAATCTATAAAATGGCACAATTAACTAAAAAGCAAAAGGAAGCCAACGCCAAAATAGAGCCCAATAAGGCCTATTCAGTAGCTGAAGCTTCTGCTTTAATAAAAGAAATCACCAGCGTAAAGTTTGATGCTTCCGTTGACCTTGCAGTTCGTCTTAACGTGGATCCACGTAAAGCGAACCAAATGGTTAGAGGCGTTGTTACCCTTCCGCACGGAACAGGTAAAGACGTAAAAGTATTGGCATTGGTTACTCCAGATAAGGAAGCCGAAGCCAAAGAAGCAGGAGCAGACTACGTAGGTCTTGATGAGTACCTCGATAAAATTAAAGGAGGATGGACAGATGTTGACGTTATTGTAACTATGCCTAGTGTAATGGGTAAATTAGGTCCTTTAGGACGCGTATTGGGTCCTCGTGGTCTTATGCCAAACCCAAAGACTGGTACAGTAACTATGGATGTTGCTAAAGCAGTTTCGGATGTAAAAGCTGGTAAAATTGACTTCAAAGTTGATAAAACTGGTATTGTACACGCAGCAATTGGGAAAGCATCTTTTGATGCCGAAAAAATTGCAGGAAACGCAAGAGAATTATTAACAACCCTCGTTAAACTTAAGCCCCAGGCTGCAAAAGGTGTTTACATAAAAAGTATTTTTATGTCTAGCACAATGAGTCCTGGTGTTGAAATTGACACTAAAAGGTTTACTGAGCAGTAAAAACTTGAAATTATGACAAGAGAAGAAAAATCACAAGTAATTGAAACGTTAACTGCGCAGTTGTCTGATAATGCTAATATCTATTTGGCAGATATTTCAGGCCTTAACGCAGGGAATACTTCTAACCTTCGCCGCGCTTGTTTCAAGGCTGGTGTTCAGTTAGCAGTAGTTAAGAACACATTGCTTAAAAAGGCAATGGAAAGTTCTGATAAGGATTTTGGTGAATTGACAGAAATACTTAAAGGTAATACGTCTTTGATGTTTTCTGAAACAGGTAATGCACCAGCCAAAGTAATTAAAGAATTCAGAAAAAAATCTGATAAACCTCTTTTGAAAGGAGCCTACATCCAAGAGTCAATTTACGTTGGCGATAATCAATTGGATAGTTTGGTTGACCTTAAATCTAAAGACGAGCTTGTTGGAGAAATTATCGGGTTGTTACAATCGCCTGCTAAAAACGTTATCTCTGCTCTTAAGAGTGGTGGTAGTACAATTGCAGGACTAGTTAAGACCTTATCCGAAAGAGAAGGATAAAATTCATTTAGCACTAATTAATTTATATAAACACAATTATTTTTAAAAACGATAGAAATGGCAGATTTGAAAGATTTCGCAGAAAAATTGGTTAACCTAACAGTAAAAGAAGTTAATGAGTTAGCTACAATATTAAAAGACGAGTATGGCATTGAGCCTGCTGCTGCAGCTGTTGCTGTTGCCGCTGGTGGAGGTGCTGCAGCTGAAGCAGCAGATGAGCAATCAGAATTCACAGTAATGTTGAAAGCTGCTGGTGCATCTAAACTTGCAGTTGTAAAATTAGTTAAGGAATTAACTGGTGCTGGTCTTAAAGAAGCAAAAGAAATGGTTGATAATGCTCCTTCTCCAATAAAAGAAGGTGTGTCTAAAGATGAAGCTGAGGCTTTAAAAGCTCAACTAGAAGAAGCTGGAGCTGAGGTTGAGCTTAAGTAAGCTCCCTACGTTCCAAACCTTAAGGTTTAGGTCTTCCGAATTTACTTTGGAATGACCTAAACCATTTTGCGTATATAATGGTTAACACCTTTTTTATACGATTTTCAATATTATTTTAATTAAAATTCCGTCCATAGATGTCAGCAACGCAAACTGAAAGATTGAATTTTTCCTCTGTAAAAAATAAGCCGGATTATCCCGACTTTTTGGACATTCAGATTAAATCCTTTCAGGATTTTTTCCAGTTGGAAACCAAATCAGAAGAAAGAGGCCAAGAAGGATTATATAAAACCTTTTTGGAAAATTTCCCAATTACCGATACCCGCAACCAATTCGTTTTAGAATTCTTAGACTATTTCGTAGATCCGCCAAGATATTCCATCCAGGAATGTATTGAACGTGGTCTTACCTATAGTGTGCCTCTAAAAGCGCGGTTGAAACTGTACTGTACAGACGCAGAACACGAAGATTTTGAAACCATTGTGCAAGATGTTTATCTTGGTACCATTCCTTACATGACCCCAAGCGGAACTTTCTGCATTAATGGGGCTGAACGTGTAGTTGTTTCACAGCTTCACCGTTCTCCTGGTGTATTCTTTGGCCAGTCGTTCCATGCAAATGGAACCAAGCTATACTCTGCCCGTGTAATTCCTTTTAAAGGTTCATGGATTGAGTTCGCCACAGATATCAACAGTGTGATGTATGCATACATCGACCGTAAGAAAAAATTACCTGTAACCACACTTTTCCGTGCCATCGGTTTTGAAAGGGATAAGGATATTCTCGAAATATTTGATCTTGCGGAAGAAGTGAAAGCTTCAAAAACAGGACTTAAAAAATACATTGGCCGTAAACTGGCTGCTCGTGTACTAAAAACTTGGCACGAGGATTTCGTAGATGAAGATACTGGTGAGGTTGTTTCCATCGAGCGTAACGAAATAATTCTTGATCGTGATACTGTTCTTGAAAAAGAGCACATAGACGAAATTCTAGATTCTGGATCAAAAACTGTCTTGTTACACAAAGAGGATAACCTTTTAGCAGATTATGCTATAATCCACAATACATTACAAAAAGATCCTACCAACTCTGAAAAAGAAGCGGTAGAACATATATATAGACAGCTTCGTAATGCTGAACCACCCGATGAGGAAACTGCTCGTGGAATTATCCACAAACTTTTCTTCAGTGATCAGAGATATAATCTTGGTGAAGTAGGTCGTTATAGAATGAACAAAAAACTGGGTCTTGACATCGCAATGGATAAGCAAGTGCTTACCAAAGAAGATATCATTACCATAGTTAAATATTTGATTGAGCTTATCAACTCTAAAGCTGAGATTGATGATATTGACCACCTTAGCAACCGTCGAGTACGTACTGTTGGGGAGCAATTGTCACAGCAGTTTGGTGTTGGTCTTGCCCGTATGGCGCGTACTATCCGCGAGCGTATGAACGTTCGTGACAATGAGGTTTTTACACCTATTGATTTGATTAATGCGAAAACACTTTCGTCAGTAATCAACTCATTCTTTGGTACCAACCAGCTTTCACAGTTTATGGACCAGACCAATCCATTGGCAGAGATTACGCACAAGCGTCGTCTTTCTGCACTTGGGCCAGGAGGTCTTTCCCGTGAAAGAGCAGGTTTCGAGGTTCGTGACGTTCACTATACACACTACGGTCGTTTATGTCCGATTGAAACTCCAGAAGGACCAAACATTGGTTTGATTTCCTCACTTGCAGTTTATGCAAAAGTGAACAATCTTGGTTTTATCGAGACACCTTACCGCAAGGTTACAGATGGTAAAATCGACATGAAACATGAACCAGTTTATCTTTCTGCTGAAGAAGAGGAAGATCAACACATCGCACAAGCAAACATTCCATTAACAGATAAGGGTGAAATTGATACGGATAAAGTTATTGCCCGTATGGAAGGTGACTTCCCACTTGTGGAGCCAAGCGTTGTAAATTATGCTGATGTTGCGCCAAACCAAATTGCATCTATTTCTGCATCGTTGATTCCTTTCTTGGAGCATGATGATGCTAACCGTGCACTGATGGGGTCAAACATGATGCGTCAGGCGGTACCTTTGTTGATTGCAGATTCACCAATCGTTGGAACTGGTCTTGAAAGACAAGTTGCTTCAGATAGTCGTGTTTTGATAAATGCTGAAGGTGATGGTGTGGTGGAATATGTTGATGCAAACGAAATCACTATTAAATATGACCGTACCGAAAATGAGCGTATGGTTAGCTTTGATTCTGATGATAAAACATATCAATTAGTAAAATTCAGAAAAACAAACCAAAGTACTTCCATTAACTTGAAGCCTATTGTTCGTAAAGGCGATAGAGTGAAAAAAGGACAAGTGCTTTGTCAAGGTTATGCTACCGAAAAAGGAGAACTTGCTCTTGGACGAAACATGAAGGTTGCCTTCATGCCATGGAAAGGATACAACTTTGAGGATGCTATCGTAATTTCTGAAAGAGTGGTACGTGAAGATATTTTCACCTCTATCCATATTGACGAATATTCTTTGGAAGTTCGAGATACCAAATTGGGTAACGAAGAATTGACCAATGACATTCCCAACGTTTCGGAAGAAGCGACAAAAGATTTGGATGAAGCGGGTATGATCCGTATTGGCGCCGAGGTAAAACCTGGCGATATACTTATAGGTAAGATCACCCCAAAAGGAGAAAGTGATCCTACACCAGAAGAAAAATTACTTCGCGCCATTTTTGGAGATAAAGCAGGTGATGTTAAAGATGCTTC
Source organism: uncultured Aequorivita sp. (assembly GCA_937125455.1). Lineage (GTDB taxonomy): Bacteria > Bacteroidota > Bacteroidia > Flavobacteriales > Flavobacteriaceae > Aequorivita. The sequence goes on along the minus strand of CAKZLK010000052.1, from coordinate 11,989 downwards.
GCTAAAAGCTTCACCGTCCTTACACGGTGTAGTAATAGAGAAGAAATTGTTTGCCCGCGCCGTAAAAGATAAACGAAAACGTGCAAAGGATAAAGAAGACATCGCAGAACTTGAGGCAAAATACGAAGCTAAGTTTGTTGAGCTACAAGATGTTTTGATTGAAAAACTTTTCACCATTGTAGGCGGAAAAACTGCACAAGGTGTAAATAATGACCTTGGAGAAGTAGTTTTTCCAAAAGGTAAAAAGTTCACATTAAAGATGCTTCACGCTGTTGACGATTATACCCACTTAACCGGAGGTGTTTGGACAACTGATGATGAAACCAATGTGTTGGTGGCAGATTTAATGCACAACTATAAAATTAAGGAAAACGACCTTCAAGGTAACTTACGTCGTGAGAAGTTTACCATCTCCGTTGGGGATGAGCTTCCAGCCGGAATTTTGAAACTTGCCAAAGTTTATATCGCTAAAAAACGTAAACTGAAAGTAGGGGACAAGATGGCGGGACGTCACGGAAACAAAGGTATTGTTGCACGTATTGTTCGCGATGAAGATATGCCATTTCTAGAAGATGGAACTCCTGTTGATATCGTATTGAACCCACTTGGGGTACCATCACGTATGAACATTGGGCAGATTTATGAAACGGTTCTTGGGTGGGCTGGACAGAAATTAGGACGCAAATATGCAACTCCAATTTTTGACGGTGCAACTATAGACCAGATAAATGAATTGACTGATGAAGCTGGAATTCCAAGATTTGGACACACCTATCTATTTGATGGTGGAACTGGTAAGCGTTTTGATCAACCTGCAACCGTAGGAATAATCTATATGCTGAAACTAGGGCACATGGTAGATGATAAGATGCACGCACGTTCCATTGGACCATACTCACTTATTACGCAACAACCGCTTGGTGGTAAAGCACAATTTGGTGGTCAGCGTTTTGGAGAGATGGAAGTTTGGGCCTTGGAAGCATACGGTGCATCCAGCACACTTAGAGAAATATTGACTGTTAAATCTGATGATGTTATTGGAAGGGCGAAAACCTACGAAGCAATCGTAAAAGGTGAAACCATGCCAGAACCAGGATTACCGGAATCTTTCAACGTACTTATGCACGAATTGAAAGGATTGGGTCTTGACATTAGATTAGAAGAATAATGAATCCCCGCGAAGGCGGGGATCTCAAAATTCTTTCCGAAATCATTTAGATGGTTTCAAAAACAACAACAAAGTTTATTTTAAATCATGATGAACAGAAATAAAGAAAACACAGTACAGAAATTCGACAAGATTTCTATTGGTTTGGCTTCCCCTGAATCCATTTTGGCGGAATCACGTGGTGAAGTATTAAAGCCCGAAACAATCAACTACCGTACGCACAAGCCAGAGCGTGACGGACTTTTCTGTGAGCGCATTTTCGGTCCTGTAAAAGACTATGAGTGTGCCTGTGGCAAATATAAAAGAATCCGCTACAAAGGTATTGTTTGTGACCGTTGTGGTGTTGAGGTAACGGAAAAGAAAGTACGTCGTGACCGAGTGGGGCATATCAATTTGGTAGTTCCTGTGGCGCATATTTGGTATTTCCGTAGCCTTCCAAACAAGATTGGTTACCTTCTTGGATTGCCTTCCAAGAAATTGGATATGATCATTTACTACGAACGTTATGTGGTAATTCAGCCAGGTATTGCAAAATACGAAGGAGGAGAAGCTGTTAAGAAAATGGATTTCCTTACTGAAGAAGAATACCTAGCAATCCTTGATTCACTTCCACAGGAAAACCAATATTTGGAAGAAACAGATCCAAATAAATTTATTGCGAAAATGGGAGCAGAGTGCTTGATCGATCTTTTACAAAGAATCGATTTGAACACATTGTCTTACAACCTTCGCCATAAAGCAAACAACGAAACTTCAAAACAACGTAAAACAGAAGCGTTAAAACGTCTTCAAGTTGTGGAAGCACTTCGTGATGCAAACAAAAACCGCGAGAACAAAGCCGAATGGATGATAATGAAAGTAGTTCCGGTTATTCCACCAGAATTACGTCCGTTAGTGCCGCTTGATGGTGGTCGTTTCGCAACTTCAGATTTAAATGATTTATACCGTCGTGTAATTATACGTAATAACCGTTTGAAGCGATTGATGGAGATTAAAGCTCCAGAAGTAATCCTTCGTAACGAAAAACGTATGCTTCAGGAATCGGTAGATTCATTATTTGACAACACACGTAAGTCTTCAGCAGTAAAAACTGACAGCAACCGTCCATTGAAATCCCTTTCAGATTCCTTAAAAGGTAAACAAGGTCGTTTCCGTCAAAACTTGCTTGGTAAGCGTGTGGATTATTCAGCTCGTTCGGTAATCGTCGTTGGACCAGAATTGAAATTATTCGAATGTGGTCTTCCGAAAGATATGGCGGCTGAGCTATACAAACCATTTGTAATCCGTAAATTGATTGAAAGAGGTATTGTAAAAACAGTAAAATCTGCAAAGAAAATTATAGATAAAAAAGAGCCTGTAGTTTGGGATATTCTTGAAAATGTATTGAAAGGTCACCCAGTTATGCTTAACCGGGCCCCAACTTTGCACAGACTTGGTATCCAAGCTTTCCAGCCTAAATTGATTGAAGGAAAAGCAATCCAGTTGCACCCATTGGTATGTACCGCATTTAACGCGGATTTCGATGGTGACCAGATGGCGGTTCACCTTCCGCTTGGGCCAGAGGCAATTTTGGAATGCCAGCTATTAATGCTTGCTTCACATAACATTTTGAACCCAGCAAACGGTTCGCCGGTTGCGGTTCCTTCTCAGGATATGGTTTTGGGTCTTTACTATATGACCAAACTTAGAAAATCTACTGATGAAGTAAAAGTGAAAGGTGAAGGCCTTACTTTTTATTCTGCTGAAGAAGCTATTATTGCCTACAACGAAGGGCAGGTAGATTTGAATGCTGAAATAAAAATTAGAACGAAAGATTTCAACGAGAATGGTGAATTGGTAAAACAAATCATCACCACAACTTTAGGAAGAGTAATCTTTAACGAGAAAGTTCCTGAAGCTGCTGGATACATTAACGAAGTATTGACCAAAAAGTCACTTCGTGATATTATTGGTGGAATTTTGAAAGTGACTTCAGTTCCAGTAACTTCAGCTTTCCTTGACGAAATTAAAACTCTTGGATATAAATTCGCTTTTGAAGGCGGATTGTCTTTCAGCCTTGGAGATATTATTATCCCTGCTGAAAAGCAAGGAATGATTGATAGTGCCAACACCCAAGTGGATGGAATTATCAATAGCTACAACATGGGGCTTATCACAAACAACGAACGTTACAACCAAGTAATTGATATTTGGACTGCGACCAACGCTGAACTTACCGAGCTTTCTATGAAGCGTATTCGTGAAGATCAGCAAGGTTTCAACTCTGTGTATATGATGCTTGATTCTGGTGCGAGGGGTTCTAAAGAACAAATCCGTCAGTTAACAGGTATGCGTGGATTGATGGCGAAGCCTAAAAAATCGAACTCAGGTGGAGGCGAGATTATTGAAAACCCAATTCTTTCTAACTTTAAGGAAGGTCTTTCAATTCTTGAGTACTTTATCTCTACACACGGTGCACGTAAAGGTCTTGCAGATACGGCTCTTAAAACAGCAGATGCTGGATACCTAACGCGTCGTTTGGTGGATGTTTCACAAGACGTTATCATTAATATTGAGGATTGTTACACACTTCGTGGAATTGAAGTTTCGGCTTTAAAGAAAAACGAAGAGATTGTTGAAACCCTTCGCGATAGAATTGTTGGGCGTACTGCGCTTAACGATATTGTTAACCCATTGACCAAGGAATTGCTTGTTGCTTCGGGAGATCATATTACTGAAGAAGTAGCAGATGCCATTGGAAAATCTCCATTAGAAAGTGTGGAAGTTCGTTCTGCTCTTACTTGTGAGGCAAAACAAGGAATCTGTTCACAATGTTACGGCCGTAACCTTGCTACCAATAAAATGGTTCAGCGTGGTGAAGCTGTTGGTGTTGTGGCTGCACAATCTATTGGTGAACCTGGTACCCAGCTTACACTTCGTACATTCCACGTGGGAGGTATTGCGGGTAACATTTCTGAAGAAAATAAATTGGTTGTTAAATTTGACGGTAAAGCTGAGATTGAAGATCTTAAAACTGTTAAAGGTGAAGACAATCAAGGAAAAACTGTTGATATCGTTATTTCCCGTACTTCTGAAATTAAACTTGTTGACAAGAAAACAGGAATTACACTTAGTACCAACAACATTCCTTACGGTTCAACACTTTATGTGAAAGATGGTGACAGTATAAGTGCTGGAGATGTAGTGTGTTCTTGGGATCCATACAACGGAGTAATTATTTCAGAATTTGCTGGAAAAATTAAATACGAAAATATTGTTCAAGGGTTAACCTATCAGGTTGAGATTGATGAGCAAACTGGTTTCCAAGAAAAAGTAATTTCTGAATCAAGAGATAAAAAACGTATTCCAACCCTTCAGATTTTAGGGAAGAAGGACGAAGTTATCCGTAGCTATAACTTGCCTGTTGGTGCTCACTTGATGGTTGACGATGGCGACAAAATCAAGATTGGTAAAGTACTTGTGAAAATCCCACGTAAATCAGCGAAAGCGGGTGATATTACCGGAGGTCTTCCACGTGTTACCGAGCTTTTTGAAGCACGTAATCCTTCAAACCCAGCAGTAGTTAGCGAGATTGATGGTGTAGTTTCTTTCGGAAAAATTAAACGTGGTAACCGCGAAATTATCGTTGAGTCCAAATTGGGCGAATTGAAAAAGTATTTGGTGAAACTTTCAAACCAGATTCTTGTTCAAGAAAACGACTACGTTCGTGCAGGTATGCCACTTTCTGATGGTTCCATCACGCCAGAAGACATCCTTCGTATCAAAGGCCCTTCAGCAGTACAGCAATATCTTGTGAACGAAGTTCAGGAGGTTTACCGTTTGCAAGGGGTGAAGATCAACGACAAGCACTTTGAAGTTGTTGTTCGTCAAATGATGCGTAAGGTTAGGATTCAAGATCCAGGAGATACAACTTTCCTTGAAGATCAATTGGCTCATAAAGATGATTTCATTGAAGAAAACGATAAGATTTTCGGAATGAAGGTTGTTACCAACGCCGGTGATTCTGAAAACTTGAAAGAAGGTCAGATACTTTCTCCACGTACACTTCGTGATGAAAACTCTTTGTTGAGAAGAAACGATAAAGTACTTGCAGAAGCACGTGATGTGGTTACTGCAACGGCAACTCCAGTACTTCAGGGTATTACGAGAGCGTCGTTACAGACTAAATCATTCATCTCTGCGGCTTCCTTCCAGGAAACAACCAAAGTATTGAACGAAGCTGCTGTTGCAGGTAAAGTTGATACCTTGGAAGGCTTGAAAGAAAATGTAATTGTAGGTCATAAAATACCAGCCGGTACCGGTATGCGTAGATATGATACTATAATTGTAGGTTCAAAAGAAGAGCTGGAAGAAATGAACCGCGTTAAGCAAGAAGTAAATTATAATTAATATTGAAAAAGGTGCGTTTTCCAAAACGCACCTTTTCTTTTTTAGGCCTTTTTCTTATTTGAAATTTAAGGACTGATATAATATCTAACATTTAGTATGGCAGATCAAAAAAAAGAACAACCCAAGCAAGGACAGATAAACATTGAATTGGATGAAGCTGTTGCACAAGGCATTTATAGCAACTTGGCCATCATCAATCATTCTGTTTCTGAATTCGTAGTGGATTTTGTAACCATTATGCCCGGAATTCCAAAAAGCAAAGTGAAGTCGAGAATTATCTTGACACCACAACATGCCAAAAGATTTCTAAAGGCATTGAATGACAATGTAAAACGATTTGAAAACGCCCACGGCGAAATAAAGGATTATGAGCAACCGCCCATTCCTTTAAACTTCGGTCCAACAGGCGAAGCATAAATAAAAAATCCAGCTGTTTTAGCTGGATTTTTTTGTATTGGGTAATGAGTAATTAGTATTGAGTAAAGTAAAAATGTCTAAAAAGAATAGAAATGTGATTTTTGATTAAAGTCTTTCTATCTTCCCATCTCCGACTTTTATTTTCCAGTTTTCTCAAACTCACTAACAAAGTGAAACTTAACGTTGGGATATTTTGATTGCGTCATTTGAAGCGTAAATGACGAATCAGCAAAAAATACCAATTGGCCACGTTTATCCTTCGCCAAAAATTTTGATTTCACTCTTTTGAAATCCGCAAATTCTTCACTTTTAGGATCTTTTGCTTCCACCCAGCAGGCTTTGAATACATTCAAATTTTCGTAACTACATTTCGCTCCGTATTCGTGTTCCAATCGGTATTGGATTACCTCAAACTGAAGCGCACCAACAGTTCCAATTACTTTTCGTCCATTAAGTTCCAATGTAAAAAGCTGAGCCACACCTTCGTCCATCAATTGGTCTATACCCTTTTCAAGTTGTTTACTTTTCATTGGGTCTGCGTTGTTAATGTATTTGAAATGTTCTGGCGAAAAGCTTGGAACGCCTTTGTACTGCATTTCCTCACCTTCGGTAAGCGTGTCGCCAATCTTAAAGTTTCCTGTGTCGTGGAGTCCAACAATATCTCCGGGATAGGAAACATCTACAATCTGTTTCTTTTCGGCAAAGAAAGCGTTTGGGCTACTGAATTTTAGTTTTTTACCATTCCGAACATGTAAATAAGGGGAGTTCCTTTCGAAAGTTCCTGAAACAATTTTAACGAACGCCAAACGGTCCCGGTGTTTTGGATCCATGTTTGCGTGAATTTTAAAGACGAAACCTGAAAATTCCTTTTCGTCCGGTTTCACCAAACGTGTGCTGCTTTCCTTTGGGCGTGGGGTAGGGGCTATTTCAACAAAACAATCCAATAATTCTCGTACTCCAAAGTTATTTAGAGCAGAGCCAAAAAATACGGGCTGAAGTTTGCCTTCCAAATATTCTTCACGTTCAAAATCTGGGTAAACTTCATAAACTAATTCCAGTTCCTCACGGAGTGTTTTGGCAGCTTTCTCGCCAATCAGTTTTTGCAATTCTGGACTGCTTACGTCTTCAATTTCAATAGTTTCTTCAATATTTTTTCTGCTATCGCCACTAAATAGGTTTACGTTCTTTTCCCAAACATTATATATTCCCTTAAAGTCATAACCCATTCCAATAGGGAAACTTAGCGGTGTAACACGCAGATTTAGTTTTTGTTCAATTTCGTCAAGAAGTTCAAAAGCGTCTTTCCCTTCGCGGTCCATTTTATTTATAAAAACGATCATAGGGATATTTCGCATACGGCAAACTTCAACCAGTTTTTCTGTTTGTTCCTCAACCCCTTTTGCAACATCAATAACAACAATAACACTGTCAACAGCTGTAAGAGTTCTGAAAGTGTCTTCAGCAAAATCCTTGTGTCCAGGGGTATCTAGAATATTGATTTTTATGCCTTCATATTCAAACGCTAAAACTGAAGTAGCTACAGATATTCCACGCTGGCGCTCAATTTCCATAAAGTCGCTGGTGGCTCCTTTTTTTATTTTATTGTTTTTAACTGCACCAGCTTCCTGTATTGCACCTCCAAAGAGTAGCAGTTTTTCGGTTAAAGTAGTTTTTCCAGCATCTGGGTGACTAATGATCCCGAAAGTTCTTCGGCGTTTTATTTCTTTTTGTAAAGACATTTTTTTCTAATATGAATGTGCAAAGATAAAGTTTGTTATTTAAGTAATATACCCGAGAAGTGTCTAAAATAAATATTGATTTAGGTAATGTCAAAAAGTTGTCTTTTTTTCTAAAAAAAACAACTTTTCAAGAGAAAATATACCTTTCATTTATTTTGGATATCTGCCAATGATAAATTGATTTTTTTTTCATTTAAATAGCTTACAGTACAATAAACTCTGATTTTTTTCTTACCTCAAAAGCTTTCAAAAGCCTTATATACAGTAAGTATACGTGTTAACACGTATTACTTTTTCCTACAAAAAAAACACCTTTTTTATACAATTTATGTCGTTTGCCGACTATTTTTTACAGTTCAACTAATACTTGTTCCTTAGTAATTCCTTAACACTTTTTCCACTGTATATTTGAACATTAATTGTGGTAAGCAATTCAATTATTGTATTTGTAAAAGTTATTGGTATTAATAAAATTCTAACTTATGTTTAAAATAATTACTAAATTATTTGCTTCTGATAAGAGGTTTTTAATAGGTCTCATTTTAATAGCTTCCCTGAGTAGTCAAGGATATTCTCAGGTTAAGGAGTCTGTTGATGGAGGAGAAGTAATATTGCCATATACTAAAGCGTATTTGGATCAATATAATACAGCATTAGATAAAAAAGCTGCGGAATATAATGCAACCTTTCGTTCTAAGTCAAAAGCAGAGGCTTTCAATAACAGTAATAAGGGAGACCTTGTAGGAGCTTGTAATTTAATTACTTGTGGATCTTTTGAAAAGGACGATGTAAATGGGGGTACATTCCGAACAGCTGTTGGTGGTACTAATGGCCAATATCAGGCTGATGCAAGATATACCTGTTGGAATGATGATGGTACGGTTGACTGGTCTGAAGGGCAATATATATCTTATTCCACAACAAATGCGAATTCAGTTTATCCTGGGATTATAAAGCCATCAACATTTGATGGAGGGGGATTTGCTATATTTTCATATCAGAATGAGGCTATACGTCAAACATTAAGCGTTATTCCAAATACAGTTTATACAGTATGTTTTGAAATAGCTGTGATACCTCGTTATAATACAGTTAATAGTAATAATCAAGGCGGTTCAATAATTGAATACGATCCAAATTTGGATTTTGGTGTGAGAAATGGTGCTGTTCAAATTAGTGATCCACTAACTTATAATGAAAACGATCTTGTTCAACATCCAACTACTGATTTCCCTTCAAGACTTTCTTTCGCAACAAGCGGAAATGGTGGGAATCAAAACCCTGGTGGATGGACAGAAATAGATCCCCTTTGGGAAAATAGATGTATAACATTTAAATCTGGACCAACGGCTACTAGTGTTGAAGTTTTCTACAAAACTGGAAATCCAGGAAGATCAGTAGTATTGGTAGATGGTTTAAGATTATCCGTAGAGGGGTATGCAAATGCTCCTACATTATCTTTGACTGAAAAGACTTATTGTGCCCCAACACAGGTGCAACTTAATGATTTTGTTACTTCAGCAACTCCTACGGGTGCTGCCCTTGAATGGTCTGCAAATGCAGATTTAAGTAATCCATTAACAAATACAGTGGTTACAACTCCTGGTGTGTGGTATGCGTTTTATCGTAATACAGCTCTGGGTTGTACTTCGCCATCACGAAGGCTTACATTAAGTAACTCGGATTTAGATTCAAGTTACACAAAAGAAAATATATCTTGTTTTGGTGGTAATAATGGTTCTATTGATTTATCTGTAACAGGAGGATCAGGAACTTATACGTATGCATGGACAGCCAGCAATGGCGGAAGTGGATTAAACCCGACAGCGCAAGACCAGTCTGGACTAACCGCTGGAACTTATAATGTAACTGTAAATGACGGTACCTGTACTTCTCAGAAAACTATTGTAATTACACAGCCAGCTGCCGTAAACCCACCAGTAAGTGGAGGCAACCAGGCAGAATGTTTGGCGGATCCTGCACAGACATTGACAGCAACAGCTTCAGCTCCAAATGGAGCAGTCGTTGTATGGTATGCAAGTGCAACAGCAACTACGCCAATAGTTGGTCTTCCAACATTGACAGGAGTAGGGACCGCAAGCTATTGGGCAGAGAGTAAAAACACGAATGCAGCAGGGTGTACTTCTTTAACAAGAACACGAGTTGACCTAGAGATCTATGCAGCACCGAGCGCACCAGTAAGTGGAGGCAACCAGGCAGAATGTTTGGCGGATCCTGCACAGACATTGACGGCAACGGCTACGGCTCCCAACGGTGCGGTAGTTGTATGGTATGCAAGTGCAACAGCAACTACGCCAATAGTAGGCCTTCCAACATTAACGGGAGTAGGAACCGCAAGCTATTGGGCAGAGAGTAAAAACACGAATGCAGCAGGCTGTACTTCTTTAACGAGAACACGAGTTACATTAACCATAAACAATTGTGGTATTCAGCTTGTAAAAACTGCGAACCCTAATAATCCACAAGGATGTACTCCTGTGGCACCAGGTGAATCAATTACATACACATTTAATGTGTCAAATCCAGTTGGTAACTCACCAATATATAATGTAGAATTAAGAGACTTATTAATTGACCCAACTAACACTCCTCTTCCAGGTCCAGTTAGTGGGGATACTTCGAATCCAGGAATTTTGGATGCAGGAGAAACTTGGGTTTATACAGCTTCTTATACTGTAACACAGCCAGACATTACAAACGGACAAATTCAAAATACAGCAATTGTAACTGGACTAGTTCAAACGTCTACTAATCCTTATCAGGTTTCTAATACAGATACGGTTACTGTTAACCTTTGTCAAAGCGCTGAAATGTCGATTGTGAAATCGAGTACAAGTGCAACCGGAAGTTGTATTTCTTTTGGAGTTGATGATACCATTGATTATAAATTTGTAGTAACCAATGAAGGTGATGTTGATATTACTAATGTTGTTATAACCGATCCTTTGTTTTTAGCTCCAAACCCAGTAGTTCCTATTTTATTAGTTTCAGGAGATAATGGTGATGGCATCTTAAACGTAGGAGAAATCTGGACATATAATGCAACCTACGCTGTCACTCAAGGTGATATAGATAATGGTTCCGTTGTAAATACTGCGGAAGTAGATGGTAACTCAGTTTTGGGTGCTGTAGATACTGCTACTAGTAATACGGTTACGGTTCTAATCTGCCAGAACGCAGACATCGCGATTGTAAAAGAGAGTGATCAAGTACCAGGCAACAATGGTTGTGTTGAACTATCTGAAGGAGATGTTATTACCTATACCTTTAGAGTAACCAACGAAGGCAACGTGTCTATTGACAATGTAGTTGTGACCGATCCATTAGTAGGTCTATCAGCAATCACAGGTCCTGGCGCTTCAGATATTGGTTCAGATGGTATCCTAGGTCTTAATGAAGTTTGGGAATACACTGCAACCTATACAGTAACGCAAGATGATGTTAACGACGGCGAGGTAACCAACCAAGCGACGGTTAACGGATTGGCAACAAACCCATCAAACACACCAGTAACCGATAAATCTCACCCAACCTCTACAACAGCGGATGGTGATACCGTTGTGGTTATCTGTCAGAACGCAGACATCGCAATTGTAAAAGAGAGCGATCAAGTACCAGGCAACAATGGTTGTGTTGAACTAGAGGAAGGCGATATCATCACCTATACCTTTAGAGTAACCAACGAGGGCAACGTGTCTATCGACAATGTAGTTGTGACTGATCCGTTAGTAGGTCTATCAGCAATCACTGGCCCAAGTGGAGACACTGGAGCTGACGGCATCCTAGGTCTTAATGAAGTTTGGGAATACACTGCAACCTATACAGTAACGCAAGATGATGTTGACAACGGCGAGGTAACCAACCAAGCGACGGTTAACGGATTGGCAACAAACCCATCAAATACACCAGTAACCGATAAATCTCACCCAACCTCTACAACAGCGGATGGAGATACAGTAGTGGTTATCTGCCAGAACGCAGACATCGCGATTGTAAAAGAGAGCGATCAAGTACCAGGCAATAATGGTTGTGTTGAACTAGAGGAAGGCGATATCATCACCTATACCTTTAGAGTAACCAACGAAGGCAACGTGTCTATCGACAATGTAGTTGTGACTGATCCATTAGTAGGTCTATCTGCGATCACAGGTCCTGGCGCTTCAGATATTGGTTCAGATGGCATCCTAGGTCTTAATGAAGTTTGGGAATACACTGCAACCTATACAGTAACGCAAGATGATGTTGACAACGGCGA
>CAKZLK010000051.1 GCA_937125455.1 uncultured Aequorivita sp. | reverse complement strand
AAATAGATAAAGCGGTCGATTTTTATGAAGCAGGTTTGGCCGTGGCTAAGAAAAATCAGATTGCTCCGAAAATGACGGATTTAAATTCAAAAATTGCAGACGCCTATGCCAAAGATAATCGCGCCATCGAGGCGGAAGGTTTTTATGGTAATTCTTTGAAATTAGCAGAAAGTCAAGCTCCACAAAGGGCCATTCAAGAGAAGGAGAAAGTGGCGGACTTCTACAACAAAAAAAGGCGCTACGGAGAAGAGATTGAATTGCGTAAGAAAAGTCTCAATGAGTTAGACAGGTTACCTGACACCAAAGTCGAAACCAAAGGCATATCGATTGTGCCGGATACTATATCGTCACAACGTATTAATTATAAGATAGCAAATGCATATATCGCACAAGATCAATATGAACAGGCTATTCCGTATCTGGAAAAAAGTATTGTTCAGGCCGATACTGAAGATGACCTAATTGTACAAAAAGACGCTACACGAAAATTATCCGAGGTATATGAGTATAGGGGAGATTTTACCAAAGCCTTGGAAACATATCAAGATTATGTATCAGTCGTTGACACATTATATATTCGTAAGGAACAGGAGATTTCAAGGGCCGCACGATTTAATCGTGAGATTTCCACAAAGCAGAGCCGCATCTCTGGTCTTGAACAAGAACGCGAATTGTCACAAAGTAAGTATGACCTTGCTTTGACCGAACAAGAGTTGGTGCGGGAAAATAACAAAAGACAAAAATGGGTTATTTATTCGCTTATAGCAGGTCTGATAATGTTGGGCTTGGCCACCTTCTTTTTCTATCGTAGTAACCAGCAACAGAAATTGGCCAACAATTTATTGGCACTAAAATCATTGCGCTCACAAATGAACCCGCATTTTATCTTCAATGCCCTCAATTCTGTGAATAACTATATTGCCAAGAGCGATGAACGAAGTGCCAATCGATATTTGAGTGAATTTTCAACATTAATGAGATCAGTATTGGAAAACTCAGAAGAAGATTTCATTCCGCTCACTAAGGAATTGGAGTTATTGAAGCTTTACGTAAAACTTGAGCATTCCCGATTTCCAGATAAGTTCGATTACAAGGTTGTTATTGATGAGCATATTGATGTATCGGCATTCCAGATTCCACCTATGCTATTACAGCCTTATATTGAAAACGCCATCTGGCATGGATTAAGATATAAGGAAGAAAAAGGATATTTGAACATAGATTTGAAGCAAAAAGATAAAGATTCACTTGTCATTACAATTTCTGATAATGGAATTGGAAGAAAGAAATCCGCCCAATTGAAAACCTCGAATCAAAAGAAGCAAAAGTCGAAGGGAATGGGTAACATCAAAAAAAGAGTTGCCATTTTGAATGATATGTACAAGGATAAGGTTGATGTTGATATAGCAGATCTTGAATCGGATGGTTCAGGAACAAAGGTAGTATTCACCTTAAAAAAAGACTAAAACATGCCCCTAAGCGCAATTATAGTAGAAGACGAGGCGAATAGCCGTGAGATATTAAGTAACTATTTGGCGAAATATTGTCCCGAAGTGAGTTTGGCGGGAGAGGCAGCGTCAATAGATGAAGCCAAGGAGCTCATTAAAAAATATGACATTGACCTGGTTTTTCTTGATGTCGAAATGCCCTTTGGTACCGGTTTTGATTTTCTTGATCAATTGCCCGAAAGAACTTTTGAGACGGTTTTTGTGACTGCATACAATCAATATGCCATAGATGCTTTGAACAATCATGCCGCTTACTATTTGATGAAGCCCATAAATATTGATGAATTGATTAAAGCCGTTGATTATGTGGAAGAGATACGGCAAAAAGAAGACGCACTTGAAGATCGGGTGTTAAAACCAAAATTAAAAAAGGTAGATGGTAAGATTACGCTTCCGCAACAAGATGGTTTCCAAGTACTGAATGTTTCCGATATTTTATATTGCAAGGCTGACGATAACTATACGGAAATCTATTTAGTAAACAAGAAAATACTAGTGAGCAAGACCTTGAAATATTTTGAAGAGGCACTTTCAGAATTTACATTTGCGCGAATCCATAAATCCTATTTGGTGAATGTGAACGAAGTGGTAAAATATAAAAAAGGGAAGGGTGGCAGTGTGGTTGTTTCTAATGGAAAAGAACTCCTGGTTTCCGCTGCTAAGAAAAAAGATCTATTAGCCTATTTCTAGAATACTTTCAAATGCAGATGAAATGATTATAAAAACCATAAATGGAAAGACACCTGTCATAGGTGAGGATTGTTATATTGCCGAGAATGCCACCATTGTTGGCGAAGTAAGTATGGGTGACCAATGTAGTATTTGGTTCAATGCCGTTCTACGAGGTGATGTACATTTTATTAAGTTAGGTAATAAAGTTAATGTACAAGATGGTGCAGTTGTTCATTGTACGTATCAAAAGTCACCAACTACCATTGGCAACAATGTTTCCATAGGGCATAACGCCATAGTTCATGGCTGTACTATTAAAGACAATGTGCTAATTGGCATGGGGAGTATTGTTATGGATGACTGTGTTATTGAGAGTAACAGTATCATCGCGGCAGGTGCTGTACTGACCAAAGGAACCCTTGTTCCTGCAGGCTCTATTTTTGCTGGAATGCCGGCAAAGAAGATAAAAGACATTAATTCTTGGATTTACCATCGACACCAGCGGTACGGCGGATACTGAAGCCATTTTAGCATCTATTGAAAAGAGCTTCAATATTACGCCATGGCTTTTCCTAGTTCCGGTTGTTGTGATTCTACTCATCGTAAAAAAAGCGCCTCCCTTATTAGCCTTACTTATCGGAACATTATTGGGTGGTGTTTTTGCCTTAATCTTTCAACCAGGGGTGGTCGCGCTCATTGGCGGTGGTGAATCATTGAATTTTGAATCGGGTTATAAAGGAATATTAAATGCAATTACCATAAAGACTTCTGTTGCTTCAGATAATGCGGCCCTAAGCGATCTATTCTCAGCTAAAGGTATGGCAGGCATGTTAGGAACAATTTGGTTGATTGTCTGTGCCATGGTTTTTGGAGGAATTATGGATGGTATCGGTGCACTTTCAAGAATTACCAAATCATTACTGGGAATGGCGAAAACAACGTTTGGGCTTTTTGCCAGCACGGTAGGCAGTTGTCTTGCCTTGAACGTTACAGCTTCTGACCAGTATTTGGCAATTGTCGTACCCGGAAAAATGTTCTCGAAAGCCTACGCCGATAGGGGTCTGGCCCCTGAGAACTTGAGTAGAACCTTAGAGGATTCGGGCACCGTGACCTCCGTATTGATTCCTTGGAATACCTGTGGTGCATATCACAGTGGTGTTCTCGGGGTCAGTGTATTGGACTATATGTTCTACGCAATTTTCAATTGGCTCAGTCCGATTATGACCTTGATATTTGCTGGTTTAGGAATTAAAATCAAACGACTGGCAACTTCTTCAACTTCAAAATAATAGTTTAAGGAAAGGAGTTCCTTCCCCCTGAAAGGTAAGTTGGATTGCAGCGAAGCGGGCAAGACGAAAGGGGTAAAAGCGCAAAACTTAACCAGAAATGATAGCCCTAATTGTACAACCCCAAGGCCCGTGGTTCAAATATAAGGTTAGGCGATTTTTCAATAGCATGCGTTCTACCCCTTCCTTCCGCAAGCGGACACCTGCCCCTGCATGGGGAAGGAACTTTTAAAAAATGGTTTTTTAAAGGATATTCTGCTTGTATTTTTTTAATTTCGTGCTTCATTTAAAATCTGAAAAAATGGCTACGATAACACTTCATGGAAATACAATACATACACTTGGCAATCTACCCGAAACAGGAAGCAATGCACAAGATTTCACATTAACAAAAGGAGATTTATCCGCAACTTCGCTTAGCGACTTCGCTGGCAAAAAAGTGGTTATGAATATTTTTCCTAGCATTGATACAGGCACATGTGCTCAATCTGTTCGCCAATTCAACAAAGAAGCAGCAGAATTAGAAAACACAGTCGTGCTTTGCATTTCAAAGGATTTACCTTTCGCTCAAGGTCGTTTTTGTGGTGCTGAAGGAATCGAGAATGTAGAAATGCTCTCTGATTTCAGAGATGGGAATTTCGGAAAGACCTACCAAGTAGAATTTACCGATGGGCCATTGCAAAGTTTACATTCAAGAGCTATTATAGTTCTAAATGAAGCTGGGGAAGTCATTCATACGGAACAAGTTCCTGAGATTGTTGACGAACCGAATTACAAAGCGGCTTTAGAAGCGTTACAAAATGCCTAAGGAATCATTTATAATAAATAGAATCAAAAGTGTGGGCTTTGCATTACGCGGAGCCCTTCTTTTGATTCGTACTGAAGCTAGTATTAAAGTACAGGTGTTTATTGCCATAGTAATGACCGCCGCGGGTTTTTTCTTCGAGATTTCGAATATGGAGTGGATTGTTCAAATTCTCACTATTGCCGCCATTATGGGTGCCGAAGGTCTTAATACGGCAATTGAAAAAGTGGCCGACTATATTCAACCTGAATTCGATACAAAAATAGGTGTCATAAAAGATGTTTCCGCCGGAGCAGTTATGCTGGTTTCAATAGCTGCCACCATTATCGGATTCATCATTTATCTTCCAAAGATTTTTTGAATGAAGAACTCATTCAAGCTTTTTCTTTTACCTACGAATATCCCATTTTGCAAGCATATTTCATTCTTTTTTAAAACCGTAGTCCTGCTATGCTTTTAAAAAAGAACTTCATCTGTGCACAAAAGCGAATATTCTCGGTTCCAAACAAAAAGTTTGAATGAGTTCTAAGAAATCGAATCCCCTTCTACTCGAAATTTGTATTTTTACCCCCAGAATCTACTAATGAATGGCAAAGAAGGTGAAAAAGACCAAAGCGAAACCTACCAAAAAGCCAAGGTCTTATAAGTTATCCAAACAAAATAAAATAATACTGGGAAGCCTTTTAATGCTTTTCAGCATCGCCTTATTCTTTTCTTTTGTCTCTTTTTATTTCAATTGGCAAGATGACCAAAGTCTACTTTCCGAGTTTCACGATCGAAACGAAGAAGCCAAAAACCTATTGAACAAATTTGGCGCTTCGGTAAGTCACTTTTTTGTCTACAAAGGGTTTGGAGTAGCTACACTAGTCCTTCCTATTTTGCTTTGTCTGAGCGGGCTGCATATGTTCTTGGGCCTAGAACAGAAAGGAATGCTTAAAAAATGGATTTGGGGCTTGGTTTTTATGATTTGGATTTCCATCGCACTTGGCTTTTTCGCCTATACACAACCACTTTTAGGAGGTCTTGTCGGATTCGAAATGAATGATTTCTTGCAAGATTACACAGGAAAAATAGGTGTTATGCTTCTATTGGTTTTCGGATTGATTTTGATTATGGTCCGCCTTTTTAATTTTTCTCCTGAAGAAATAGGTAGTTATTTTCAGAAGAAGTCTTCAACCATAAGAGCAGGAATAAAGGGAAACAAGGCGAATACCGAAACTTCAATAATTTTGGACACAGAAGATGAGACTCCCGTTATTATTGATACCTATACACACAAAAAAGATATTCCAACATTGGAAAAAGAGCCAGTGGTAGCGGATTTGGAGAAAATGGAAATCACTCCTCCAAAAGAAGAACCACAAGAAGAGTTGGCTATGCAAGTTGAAAAAGTGGTCGAGGAAAAAGAAGAAATTGATAATATTGCCGATAAATTGGTAGATGATTTTGGAGAATTCGACCCAACATTAGAATTGGGTAATTATAAATTTCCCACTATCGAGCTATTGGATCAACACGGAGTTACTGGCGGAATTACCATTAATCAAGAGGAACTAGAGGAGAATAAAAATAAAATCGTTAGTACGCTTAACAATTATAAAATAGGTATTTCACAGATTAAAGCGACAATAGGGCCAACAGTTACTTTATATGAAATCGTGCCTGAAGCGGGAGTACGTATCTCCAAAATCAAAAATCTTGAGGATGACATCGCCTTATCGTTGGCAGCCCTTGGTATCCGTATCATAGCACCGATTCCAGGTAAGGGCACTATTGGTATTGAAGTGCCAAATAAAAATGCCACCATTGTATCAATGCGCTCGGTTATCGCCGCGACTAAATTTCAAAAAGCTGAAATGCAACTTCCTATTGCTTTTGGAAAAACTATTAGCAATGAAACTTTCGTTGTCGATTTAGCTAAAATGCCACACCTTTTAATGGCCGGAGCAACGGGTCAAGGGAAGTCCGTTGGACTGAATGCTGTACTTACTTCTCTGTTGTACAAAAAGCATCCTGCGGAAGTTAAATTCGTTTTGATTGATCCGAAAAAAGTGGAATTAACGCTCTTCAATAAAATAGAACGTCACTTCTTGGCAAAACTTCCCGATTCTGAGGATGCCATTATTACGGATAATACCAAAGTAATTCACACACTGAATTCCCTTTGTATCGAAATGGATAATCG
This sequence comes from uncultured Aequorivita sp., assembly GCA_937125455.1. Taxonomy (GTDB): domain Bacteria; phylum Bacteroidota; class Bacteroidia; order Flavobacteriales; family Flavobacteriaceae; genus Aequorivita. The sequence continues at coordinate 1,666 of CAKZLK010000051.1, read as the reverse complement.
GTATGAGCTATTAAAAATAGCGATGGTGCGAAATATCAAGGAATACAATACCAAGTTCAAAGCGCGAAAACTGAATCCCAACGACGGACATATGTTCTTGCCGTATATCGTTTTAGTCATCGACGAGTTTGCCGATTTGATTATGACGGCAGGTAAGGAAGTGGAGACTCCTATCGCTCGACTGGCACAATTAGCACGAGCTATAGGTATTCATTTGATTATTGCGACACAACGCCCTTCGGTAAATGTAATTACGGGTATCATTAAAGCGAACTTCCCGGCGCGAATCGCTTTTAGGGTAACTTCAAAAATCGATTCGAGAACTATTTTGGATGCCCAAGGCGCCGATCAGCTTATCGGTAGAGGTGACATGTTATTTACCCAAGGCAATGACGTTACACGTATTCAGTGCGCTTTTGTAGATACTCCGGAAGTAGCCAAAATAACGGACTATATTGGTTCACAAAGAGCATATCCAAGCGCTCATATGCTTCCCGAATATGTAGGTGAAGATTCTGGCACAGGTATTGATTATGATATTGCGGATCGTGATGCATTGTTCCGTGAGGCTGCAGAAGTTATTGTAACAGCGCAGCAAGGTTCCGCTTCGCTTATCCAAAGAAAATTGAAGTTGGGTTATAACCGTGCCGGTCGTATTGTGGACCAATTAGAGGCGGCAGGTATTGTGGGTCAATTTGAAGGCAGTAAAGCCCGACAGGTTTTAGTGCCGGATTTAGTGGCTTTAGACCAACTTTTGAACAATGAGAAAAACTAACAAGAAATGAAGAAGTACATATTTTTGACAATTGCGATAGTAACATCGACTTTTTTAAGTGCTCAAAACTCTGATAAAGCTAAGGCCCTACTAGATGATGTATATACCAAAGTATCTGGTTATGAGAACATTTTCGTCGATTTTAGATTTGAATTAAAAAACACGGAAGCGGATATCAATTCAGAGACACGGGGGACGGTTACTTTACAGGGTGATCAATACCTTGGAGATTTGTTTGGAACCAAACAATTGAAAATATGGTGCGGAAGGAGAGACTCGAACTCTCACGCCGTGAAGCACTGGAACCTAAATCCAGCGTGTCTACCAATTCCACCACTCCCGCGAGTGGGGTGGGCGACGGGGCTCGAACCCGCGACAACCGGAATCACAATCCGGGGCTCTACCAACTGAGCTACGCTCACCACAATAAACTGCAGTAACTGAACTTTTACTTATTGAACTATTTTCTCACCTACATATTCTATCGGTATGCCCGTTAGAATTCGAACCAAATGGTGGTCCCAGAAGGATTCGAACCTTCGACCCACGCCTTAGAAGGGCGTTGCTCTATCCAGCTGAGCTATGGAACCTAAGGTAATATTTGAGAAAATGGTCGGTGAGACAGGATTCGAACCTGCGACCCCTTGGACCCAAACCAAGTGCGCTACCAAGCTGCGCTACTCACCGACTTAACAACCCGAAGAGTTATTCTCTGTCTCTCAACGGGGAGCGCATAGTAAACAGATGTATTTCTGGCGTCAAACACTTTTTTAAAAGAAATTTACTGACTGCTGTTTTTTTTAGCAATATGACTGCGAATCAAACAATATGAGCATTAATCACACTAATAAGCCGTAAATTCTTTCGTACCAAGTGATATGTACTAATCAT
>CAKZLK010000050.1 GCA_937125455.1 uncultured Aequorivita sp. | reverse complement strand
AAATCATTAAAATTATCATTATTAAATAGGAGATTATTTTATTTCTCAAAGATCATTTTGTTTTAATGCACCACAACTAGTGAATATCAGCATGCTGTTTATTTATAATATGGCTCACCAAAGTACAACTTATTTCAAAAAACTCAAAGGACTAGGTGTGTTTGTAATATGATGGTTGCTAACATGGGTGTAAATTTCTGTAGTCTTACTACTGCCGTGCCCCAAAAGTACCTGTATGCTCCTTAGGTTCACGCCATGTTCATACAGATGTGTGGCATAGCTGTGGCGCAAGGTGTGCGGGGTTACTTTTTTGCGTATGCCCGCCTTCCTTACGGCACGGTATAATACACGTCTAACACTTGTGGGGGAGTAAGAAACAGGTTTTAAAGCACCCTTGGGTTGTTGCCCTTCAAATAAATAGGTGACGGGACGATATTGTTTATAGTACCTCCGCAATAGTTGCAACAACTCGTCCGGCAAAGGAACCGTACGGTCTTTAAACCCCTTTCCGCGCCGAACGGTAATGCACATACGGTCACTATCTATATCTTTTATCTGCAGGCTTATAAGCTCCCCAATACGCAGCCCACAGGCATAAAGCGTCTGCAAAAGGGCCAGATGCTTACGGTTTTCAACAACATTAAAAATACGAACAACTTCAGCCTGCGATAGTACGGTAGGCAAACGCTTTTCCTTACGTGGGCGCACAACGTTTAAATAACACCGTTCCTGTCCCAATATATGTTCCCAGTAAAATTTAAGGGCATTTATAGCTTGGTTTTGACTACTTATGGCATACCCTCGGTGTATCAAGGAGCTTATAAATACTTCGCCGCTTTCATGTAAAGTACTATCCAGGCTATGTAGTAAACAGTAATCACAAAACATAGCAAGACAGCTTCTATAAGTTCGCTGGGTGTTCGGCGAATAGTTTTTACGTTCCAATAACCGTTGTATAGCAGAAAAATCCATAATTGTAAATGCAATATAGTTTGTTCCTTTTCTACTAAGCTTGTGTAACTATTTATAGTCGTTTACAATTATTTAAAAAAAAAATAAACGTTTACAACTATTTAAACTTAAATAATGCAACCGTAGCACAAGTCTCAATATTCACCCTCACCCCTCGCCCTTCATAACAAACAACCCACAACAAACAACCCACAACCGACAACAGACAACAAACAACTCATCACCCACTTTTCCGCAACACCTCCAAAGGCGAACTCCGTAAAACTTCCCTAATATTACTCAACCCAATCCCCAAAACCAATAGTGAAATTCCAGGCAGAAAAACCAAGAACGGGATTAGCGATGGTGTAAAGGATTCTTCAAATACAAATACCGCCAACAGCAAGCTGCTAAGCAACGCCAGAAGAATGCCCAAGAGACTACCCAATATTCCCAAAAATAGATATTCTAGGGCGGTAATGGTCAATATCTGTTTGTTTTTTGCGCCTAGGGTTCGCAGTAAAACACTTTCTTTTATTCGCTGGTATTTACTGGTACGCACAGAGCCAATCAACACAACAATCCCTGTAAGGATGCTGAAAAATGCCATAAAATTAATAATCCAAGATACCTTGTTAAGGATATCTTCTATTACCGTAAATACCTGCCTTAAATCTATAACAGACACATTGGGGAACTTTGTAACCAATTCCCGTTGCAACTTAGCCGAACTGGCTTCTGTTGGCGCATAGGTTGCCAATACGTTAAACTGTGGTGCATTTTCCAATACGCCTTTTGGAAAAACGATTGAAAAGTTAGGTTGTAGATTGGTCCAATCTACTTTTCGGATGCTTGTAACTACCGTTTCCATTAGAACGCCTTGCACATTAAAAACAATAGGGTCCCCAATAGTAACCTTGGCATCATTAGCCAAATTATCGGAGATAGAGATTTGGATGGTATCGTCTGCCTTGTGAACAGCCACCCACTCCCCTGCCATAATTTCTTCGGAATTGGTAAGTTCACTGCGATAGGTAGTTCTAAACTCGTGATTTAAAAGCCAGCCTTTTACCTGGGAAGTACTATCCCTTCTCAAGCTGTTTACCAATTCATTTTTTATGCTGTGCATACGCATCGTAACAATCGGGATATTATCCAATACCGTCAAGTCATTCGCGGTAAAGGTTTTTTCCACCTCAACTACTTGGTCCGGTTGCACGTCTAAAGTGATCAAGTTTGCACTTTCTGAGGTTTGCCCCAATGCGGCTTTATCGAGTAAAATATCCTTTGTAAAGTAGAGCGTACTGATTAAAAAGGTGCCCAAACCAATAGCTACCAGCAACACGATGGTTTGATTGTTGGGACGAAAAAGATTCAGCAAACTCTGTCGTGTAGTAAACCCGGCGCCCTTGGGAAAGTACTTTTTAACCACGTTCATGCTACCGATTGCAATACCTGCGAGAATACCGAAGGTTACGAGTATTCCGCCGATAAAGGCCAATGCAAATAACCAATCTTTAAGCAACCAATAGGAAAAGCTGTATAAAAACAGAACAATAACCGCAATAGCAATATAACGGGCCTTGGCTGATTGCTTTGAGGTGTCACCGCTAAACCGTAGCACTTCCAATGGCGAAACGTACCAAGTGCGCAATAAAGGCAGTAAGGCAAACAAAACCGACATCACCAAGCCTAAAAGAACGCCTATGATTAATGGTTGTGCGGTAATGCTAATGGTTATATCGAAGGGTAAAAATTCTTTTAATACAATGGGAAAAAGTTCTTGCAGCCCCACTCCTATTGCGGTTCCAATGATACCTCCCAAGATTCCTATGCCCGCAATCTGTATCAAGAAAATCAAAAAGCTTTGTTTTCTGGATGCACCCAAACATTTAAGGACTGCAATAGCCTTTATTTTTTCCTTGATATAGATATTTACCGAGCTGGCAATCCCTACACAGCCTAGCAAGAGCGCTATAAAGGCGGTTAGGTTTAAAAATGAGCCTACATTGTCATACCGGCGTCCAAGTCTGCTACTCGTGCTGGTGTGGGTATCCAAATCTGCGTTTTCCGCCTCTAGCATCGGTTGCAACTTTTTTTCCAATGCCGCTAGAGGGGTATTGGGCTGCTTGAAGAAATACTGATATTCCTTTCGGCTTCCGAACTGCAACAATTCGGTGTCCGCTATAAACCGAAAAGGAATTACAACCAAGGGTGCTACAGAACTGGAGACAGCATTATTACCAGGAATGGTATTTAATGCCCCGGCTATGGGCAGGGTTATTTCGCCTACTTTTATAGAGTCGCCAGCTTGCAGGTTGTATTGCAACATCAACGTAGCATCTACCAACGCGCCACCTAAAGCTTGATAGGAAGTAGCAGCCGTAACAGGCTGTGTTTTAATTGTTCCGTAAAAAGGAAAATCACCTTTTAAGCCACGTATCCGAACTAATTTAGTACCGCCATTTTTAGGAAAAGCGGCCATCGATACAAAGTTTACTTCCGATGCATCAGGTTTTAAAGAATCTATAATTGCTTGCGCCCGCTCGTTTGGAAGCTGATCTGTATCAATAAGGAAATCGGCCCCCATCAACGATTTTGATTGTGTCTGAATATTGGCGGTTAGGTTCTGGCCGAACAACTGTATGGAAACAACAGCGGCAATTCCCAATATAATGGAAGCCATAAAAAGCAGTAAGCGCACCCTACTGGCTTTGGCATCGCGCCAGGCCATTTTAAAAAGCCAAACGGTATTGCGTTTCGATTTTAACGGAGACTTGTTCAAATTGCTGCGGTTGTTTCATTCGTTAAAATCTTGCCGCCTTTCAGTCTTAGGATTTGCTGTGTTCTTGCGGCTAAATCTAGGTCGTGGGTAATAATCACTAGCGTAGTTCCTGCCTCTTCATTGAGGTTAAAAAGCAATTGTATCACTTTCTCGCCGGTTTCTTCGTCTAGATTCCCGGTAGGTTCATCTGCAAATAGAATTGATGGGCTATTAGAAAAAGCTCTTGCAACAGCCACCCGTTGCTGCTCCCCACCCGATAGTTGTGATGGGTAATGGTGAACGCGACTTCCTAAACCAACTTTTTCTAGTAACTCTTTCGCTTTGCTCGCAGCGTTTTTGGCGCCTTGTAACTCTAAAGGCACGCTAACATTTTCAAGTGCTGTTAAGGTTGGCAATAATTGAAAATCCTGAAAAATAAACCCCACTTCTTCATTGCGAAGTTGCGCGCGTTCGTCTTCATTCAAAGTGTTTAGCATATGTCCGCATAATTCAACCGTCCCTGCACTGGGCGTGTCCAATCCTGCAGCTAAGCCTAATAAGGTGGTCTTCCCACTACCTGAGGGTCCAACAATGGAGAATGTTTGTCCTTTTTCAACCTCAAAGGAAACATTGTGTAGGACCGTTAATTCCTTGGAACCACTTTTATAAGTCTTTTCCAGCCCGTTAATCTTTAATATCTTTGTCATTTAATTTTATAATAATCAGCGTCCTATGCCGAAGTCCAAAATTACACAAAGCCTTTTAAATAGTACAGTTTCAAAATATCGAAACCTCTTAAAGTTTTGTTATTTCCTGCTGGTTTTTGTACTGATTTCCTGTGGAAATGATACAAAATCAAAAAACACTGTAGACACAAACGAAAACACCACTACAGAAACTAAAACAGAAGCTCCGGCAACCACTTCAAGTAAGACCATACTATTTTTTGGCGACAGCATTACGGCGGGCTATGGTCTGGATGATACTAACGATGCTTTTCCTGGGATTATCCAGTCTAAAATTGACTCCTTGGGTTTAAACTATGAGGTTGTAAATTCTGGCCTGAGTGGCGAAACTTCCGCTGGCGGTAAAAGTAGAATCGATTGGATCCTCAACCAAGATATAGATATATTCGTGCTGGAACTAGGCGCAAACGACGGCCTACGCGGCCTGCCTATAACAGAAACCAAAGCTAATTTGCAAGCAATTATAGATGCCGTAAAAGCCAAAAGCCCAAGTACCAAGATTATTTTGGCAGGCATGCAATTACCCCCCAATATGGGACAAGAATACACAACCCAATTTAAAACAGTTTTCTCTCATCTAGCTTCAGAAAACAACATTGCCTTCATTCCTTTTATTTTGAAAGACGTAGGTGGTGTAAAAGAATTAAATCAGAGTGATGGCATTCATCCAACAGCTAAGGGGCATAAGATTGTTGCTGATAATGTTTGGGAGGTTTTGAGGCTTGAGTTGTAGTTCGTCATTGCGAAGGAGGCACGACTGAAGCAATCTGCCCAGGTGTAGTTCCACTCATGATGACAAGTAGTTTCAAAAGATTGCCACGCTGCGCTCGCAATGACGGTTTCGCTCACGAATAGTAACGTCATTGCGAAGGAGGCACGACTGAAGCAATCTGCCAAGGTGTAGTTCCACTCATCATGGCAAGTAGCCTCAAAAGATTGCCGCGCTGCGCTCGCAATGACGGTTTCGCTCACTAATAGTACCGTCATTGCGAAGGAGGCACGACTGAAGCAATCTGCCCAGGTGTAGTTCCACTCATCATGGCAAGTAGCCTCAAAAGATTGCCGCGCTGCGCTCGCAATGCCCCTTCCCATGGCTCCGCTAGACTAAACTCGCTCACGGCAGGCTATTTTAAATCATAAGATTGCATCTTCCCATTGGATTAAAATAGAAAAACCAACAACACCCGCCTATGTCATTTGTAGGCAGTATCTTTGCAATGAACAGTACAAATAGTGCGCTAAGCTTTCATCTATAAAAATACTATGCCTTTTAAAAAACTACATCCCGATATATTAGAAAAGCTAGTCCAACTTGAAATAACCACCCCTACTCCTTTTCAGAGCGAGAGTATTCCTGTAATAAAAAGTGGCGCCAATGTGTATTGTATAGCTCCAAAAGGTAGCGGTAAAACCACTACACTTATCCTTACCACACTTCAAAAATTAAAGTGTAGAGCAATCGGAAATGCGCCACGAGCCTTAGTTCTAGTAGCGAATAAGGAAATAGCAATGGCCTTATACGATGCTTTTTTATTTTATACCAAAGAGACATCATTACGGGTTTATGTAGGCTATGAAGAGCTCCATAATGACGTCCAAAAATCAGAGATTGCCATGGGCGTTGATATTCTTATTTCCACGCCAAAGAGTATGAACAAGTTATTCTTAACAAATGGGGTAAGCATCTCAGATTTAAAGCTATTCAGTATTGACGATGCTGAGTTTCTAACCCAAAAATCGGCTTATGCAGCTATTATGTCCATTACCCAAAGTATTCAAAAATGCCAGTATGTGCTGTATGCGGAGAAAATGCACCCGATGCTGAAACGTTTTGAAGGGTATTTTATGGAATATTCTAAAGTCGTTAAGTTTTAGGTTGTATGCTTAATTAATAATGATTTGCTTCTTAGCATAAAGATTTTTTAAATACAATTGCCTTTTAGTCAATTAACCACATATATCGGCCTGATGATATTCAAATTCAATAAATTAGGTTTTAACGATAAATAGTTGTTATTTTAAAAATCAAGTGAAATTTCAAAGATAATGAGCGAATATTCCAACAATCTCCACAATGAAATTGCTTCCTTATTGCAAAGTCAGGAATTAGAGTTGAAAAAAATAAAATCACTGTATTTAGCTTCCGAGTTTGCTCTTTATTATGCCCAAGGTGCTATGGTTACTGCAGATGAAAAATTGCAAATGCATAATGATCTGCTCAGCAAAAAAGCAGCAATCAAAGATCAGATCTTAAAAATAAATGGGCTTTCTGCTAATGTGCTAACGTCTGCCAGCCAAGAAAACGACAATGTGAACCAAGCTAAAGCCAATATTGCAAGTTGTGCTGCGAATGTTCAGACTGCGGCAAATGCTATTACCAAACTAACTTCAGATGTAGTAGCCATCAGCAATTTAATACACGCTGCAGATTTTAACTCTGAAATCTATGAAACCTCCAAAAAGGCGTATAAAAAAATGATAGCAATAGCAACCAATGCCCAAAAATGTTCACAAGACGCCATGGATGCTACAATACTTATTTCTGAGGTTAATTCAGCTACTGTTAGTGATTCTGCTAAACTAACAAATACGGCTGTGCAAAAACTTCTCAAGGGCATTAGTAAAGAATGTGAAGATCTGTCGCAAGAAGTTATGGCCGACCGTGAAGTTATTGCAACATCAACCATAAAAGCAACCTTTAGCGATGGACTTTTTAAAAATAGCAAGGCGGCATATTTGGCAACCCAAAAAGCTTATGAGACTTTAAATACAGTACTGAATTTAGGATTGAATGTGGCGATGCATTCTGATAATTCACACACGGTTAGCTTCAATACGCTTAATGCCCCTTTTGATGGGAAAAATGATGTTACAGCGTATTATATAATGCTCGTAAAAGAAAAGAATAAATCGGTCTTTAACAATGAGGAAGCTGAGCATATTATCACACTCGGAGAAAAAAGCAAACGATATACGGCAATTCAAATTAAGAGTGAAAAGGGATCAATTAAAGACACGTTTTCAAATTTAATTTCTACAACAGACCTATTAGATACTGACGGAGAATCTCTAGTTCTTGGAGAAAACTATGTAGTTTTCGTAATGGCAGCATATAGCCTAGCATATAAAAAGGAGCTTAATGATTTTGAGGATTACCTCTCTGCTCCTTCACATTCCTTTAAATTGACATATACCTTAACAGCTCCAGATTATAAAACCTTTACTATTAAGGATGGGGTTTTTTATTTTGAAATCAATGGGCCCCATGAAAATAATACAATAGGAGCTGCAAAATACAGATGTATGTTTCTAGCTGATACTAACAATGACATACAGTTTGATCTAAAATTAGCTGAACACATTCCAAAAGGAAATTATACTATTGCCGAGCTGATTCCTAATCAAATATCTAGCAATAAAGTATTAAAGTATCGTATAAATCTGAACCTAGATACAACCGACAACTTTGGAAATCCACTACTAAAAGGGGAAAAATACAAACCAGTTGTATTGGCGGTAGCTACCGTAGATGAAGTAGATCAGGCACAATTTACTAATGCACTTTCTGACAGTACAAAAACGTCAGCATTTACTTTCAATCAAATTGCAAATCAATAGTCAACATGGAAATGAAAGCGATAGAGAATATTAAAAAAGCACGATTGTTAGACATAGAAAATCAAGTGCTTAATGCCCAGCACGATGTTGAACTACTTCAGAGTATTGTAAGTTCATTAACTGAGAAAAGCCAGCTATATTCACAGTTTGTACAAACTGCAGAAGCAAATAGATCAAAAGCTTTAGCTAATAAAAATGAATTGGCCGATGTAGTACATAATGCTTTGTTATTAAAACAAGATTCTAAAGCTGCGGACGGCCAAATTACTGAAGCCGATGAAAAAATGGAAGTTTTAATAGTAGAAAGTAATACTATGGTAAATGAACTTATATATACAGTACAAATCATTAACAAGTTGGCAACTACCATAATTCGTGAAAAAGCAAAGAACCCTTTAATCTCTGACGATTTGATAGAGATGATAACTACGGCTTCAACAAATGCCAATGATGCAGTAGCTTTATGTCTTATTGCGCTAAAGTCTACTTTTGAAGCAAAGACGAGTAGTATAATTTCAAAAGCCAGTATATCCATTGAAAATACTGAAGCGGCTATGATGTATGAAGTACTAACCAAAACATCTAAAAATGGCAAAAATTCAATTCACTTTTTAATAGATGAAGCCTACACTATAGCTCAAGATAATTTTACAAAATCACAACAAGCTAGTGAAATGGTGAACTTACAACTGAATGATGCCAGGTCAAAATTAAATAAAGCCGAAGTAAAACTAAATGCGCTCCAAGAGTCATTGGCTGCAGCTAAGGCAGCACTATTGGCATCTTAATTTTTTGAAGCATAGTAGTTAAATATAAATAATAAAGAAATGGAAAGTATTTATAAGAAATTTTATAAAGCGTTTTATATGAAAACAGGCTTTATACCTGCCAACATCCTTAGTGTATTTCCTGGGGATTTGGTTCAAATACGAAATAAAGAAATAATCCTTTTAGGAAATATCTATAGAAATGGTATTGTGGATCCAGAAGAAGCAGCTATCGAAAAGAACCTCGGTTACAATGCTTCTAACTGGAGTTTTAACTCTGGTGTTTCCAAAAGCTATTCAGGACGTGGAACAGGAAATAATTTAATTGAAGGCGAATTTGAGTATAGCAAACAAACACTTAGCTTTAGTGATATGGGGAGTTTTATCTTTAAAGCCAACAATCCTGAAGGAATTAAAATAAGTAATTGGCAAGCTATTAAAGACGCCCTTATCATTAAGTTAACGCAAACCCTATACTCATTTAGAGATGTATATGTTGTTACAGAAATTGCAAGCACATCAGACTGGACACTTGCCATTGCAGGAGCACCTGAAGCAGAACTTGATTTAGCTACTGAATCTGAAAATTTTGGACTTGTGGATATCTTTGGCAAGGAATCTACTAAAACGATACAATCTAAGGACATCGAATTTTATCATAAAGAATCCCGTAGACTCCCAAATTTTTTCAAGGCAAAAAAATTGACTGTAAGTGATGATAAAATGGAAGCATTTATTACAGACTATGTAAAAAGTAATGACGACGAAAAGGAATGGCTTCACACTTTTTTTGATTCCAATCTAGAATTTAACCCTATCGCCCTAGCATCAAGGCACTCTAATATGCTTCAAATTAATTTATTGGATATGCTATCATCCAACCAGCTTAATCCAAATACCGCACTATCCTATTTCAATTGGGCCAATGCCGACCTAAATGATATTGAGCGCTTATTCTCTTAAAATTATACGATGCAGAAAAAAGACAGCGCAAAAAATGATGAATCGCCAAAAGTAATTAGTGTTCTATTGCAAATTGGAGATTGGAAAACACTAGTTCCTGATGAGCGGCGAAGACTACTTATTGCTATAGCGCTAAACCACTGTGTAAATAATAATGATCTTAATATTGTAGGTTACTTAATTACAAGCTCTGAAGTTTATCTATTACTCAGAAATAAGTCCGTTGATTATAAAGAAATAATGGTGCACTTTAACGAATTCCTGATAATAGAAATAGCCCGTTATTTAAAAACCCCTGATTTTAATGCGCAGATATCCGAAAAAAGAATTCTTTTCTCAAGCCATGAGTTGTATAATGAGAATCTAAAAAAATTGATTACCGGTCGCAAAGCTGAAATAGATTTTTATACACCCCAACTTCTGCGCTTGCAAAACACAATTAAGTATAATATATATTGTTCAGCTATTGATTATTCAGGAGGTAAAAGCGCTGTAATTTTATCAATAAACAATTCAGAATTAAAAATATGATACCCAAACTACATTATATAACCCAAGGAAGTTCTCCAAAGGAGCATCTGGAAAACATTCAAAAGGCTTGTAACTCCGGGGCGGAGTTAGTGCAATTGCGCTTAAAGGGTGTTTCAGAAAAGAAAATTTTAAAAGCAGCCCATGAGGCTCGGGAAATCACTGCGCATTTTCAAACCCGATTAATCATTAACGATTATTATAAAATAGCAAAGGAAGTTAAAGCAGATGGAGTGCACTTAGGAAAAACAGATGTCTCCCCTACTGTAGCTAGAACCCATTTATACGCTTGGCAAATCATTGGCGGTACGGCAAGTACTATGCAAGATTGTGAAGCATTGCTTGATGAACAGGTTAACTATATAAGCTTAGGTCCTTTTAGAGCAACAACTACTAAGGAAAATTTACCTCCAGCTTTAGGTTTAACAGGCTATACTGCCATTACAGATGTTTTAAAAACCGGCACTCCCATTATTGGCGTTGGAGGTATTACAACTAATGATGTTACAGCCATATTAGAGACGGGGATTTCTGGAATTGCTGTTTCTGGAGCAATTACGCGTGATTTTAATAGTATAAAAGTCTTTAACCAATTGCTTAATGCATCTTCTACCGCTGAGCAACGGTATACTTTTGAATGAGATATTTGACTATTGGATTGTTTGATTATTAGATTGTTGGAAGTACTAGCGACTAGGTATTATTTTCTCGGTTTGAATGTCTAATTTTTAGATAATGAAAAAATCAACTACTTCTATTTTGGTATATTGCATGAATAATCAGTACTATGAAATGCCTATTAACAAATTGCAAATCAACTGAAGATGTTTATTGGGACATTTTACCTTCCTATTTTTCAAATATTTTATACAAATGAAAATAAACTTATTATCCTGTGATGCGCAACGGCCAGATAGAAGAGCGATAGCCAATTGTATGGTTGAAATTTCAATAAACATACAAGAATCCTTAGCCAATGAACTTACCGATATACTCTTGGAAGGAGACGCTGTGGAAATTGAAGTGAAAGACAAAGACAGTGGCTCTGCTTTAAGAGCGTTGCGAAAACTGGCTATTGATTACGAAATTGTTGAATGAAACAAATAGATTTTTTAAATTAACTCCATATTTTAAAAACCTATTCAAATGATATACAGACTCATACTATTCTTAATACTAAATTTTGGTTCTATCGGACTTGGAAGTGTATTAGCTGGTAAAGGCCCAAGGTCTGAATGGTATGCCGGAATTAACAAGGCGCCTTGGACGCCGCCAGGTTGGGTTTTTGGTGCCTCGTGGACGCTGATTATGATTTGCTTCAGTATTTATCTGGCCTATTTATGGCCTTTGGTGGAAAATAAAAAAATGCTTGTTGGTGTATTGATACTTCATTATATCCTAAACCTAGCTTGGAATCCAGTTTTCTTTTATTACCATAACGTTTTAGCGGGCCTATTTGTAATAACTGGGCTTACGCTGCTTATTGGGTTCTTTATGTATTATTATTGGTCGCATTTGGAACTTAAATCCCTATTGATACTCCCCTATCTTGTTTGGCTGCTTATTGCCACGTCATTAAATGCATATGTTCTTCTAAAAAATTAATTTTATTTACTTATTGAAAGAATGTGCAATAAAAAATGGGCTTTGCATAAAATACCAAGGGTTTTGTGTGATCCCACTAAAATATTCCCTTAAAAAAAACCCATCGATTAAGACGGGCTTTCTTTAAAAAAATAAGAATATATATTTAGTTAACTTTTACGTTTACTGCGTTTAATCCTTTGTTTCCTTCTTGAAGGTCAAATGTAACTTCATCACCTTCTCTAATCTCGTCGATTAATCCAGAAATGTGTACAAAGTGATCCTTTTCAACTCCTTCTTCAGTGATGAATCCAAAACCTTTAGTGTCGTTGAAAAATTTTACTGTTCCTTTACTCATTGTAATGTAATTTAATTTATTAATAATTAATAGTTTACAAAGATGGTGCCATTAAATTTAATTACCGCTAAATAGTTTTTTTATTATTAGAGATTAAGGAAAAATAGTCAATATGCTCAACTAAACCCATTTCATAATATTCTGGTTTACGCTAAATAGGTTTTCTGGATCGTAATTGCTTATAATTCTTTAACTGAATTCTTCGCGTTGCGTTATTTTGATATAATCATATCTTTTAAAGACCACAGTATGGCCAAGACATCTTTTTTTGAGTCCTCCGTAATGGAATTCTTATCCAATGCTGAAAAAATATCGTCCATTGCATGCATGTATTCACCGGGACTGACATTCATGCCGGTGTGTGCCAATACCATATCTTTTCCTGAATAATTGTTAGGGCCTCCACTTCCGGCGCTAAAAAAGGCTATGGTGTGTTTTTTAATGATGGCTAATTGTTCGGGTTTTTCTTTTAGAGGCAGAAACCGGGCGTTTATAGCTGGGTTATTCATATGCGCATTTACGGTATCGTCTACTATTGAGGTAATGCCTTCTTTGCCACCTAAGCGTTCGTAAAGTGTTTTGGTCATAATATTTGGTATTAGTTATAATCCAAAACTAAAACACCAAAATAAAACCTACCGCTACAATTAATTCAAAAAATGACAATTTTGAACCATTGACAATTTATAAAAAGCTCACATAAGCCATAGCGCATTAGCTATATTTTGAAGGAAGAATTCCATATTTATCCCTAAAGCATTTTGAGAAGTAGGCAGCACTATTAAAGCCAGTCTTAAAGGCAATTTCGGAAACATTATCTGTTTTTTTTTGAAGTAAAAGCAAAGCTCGTTCCAAACGGTAATCCTTTATAAATGTATTGGGAGATTTTCCAAGGACAGCCATCATTTTACGATAAAGCTGCGACTTGCTGTATCCTAAATCTTTACTAAAATCGCTTGCATTTAAAGCGGTTTGATCCCATACGCGCTCTGTATGCTCTATTAGGTGGTTAAGAAATTTTTCGTCAATTGTACTAATTGTCTGCACTTGGTTGCTATTAATAGGAACATTTAAATGCTCACTTTCGTATAGATCCTTCACTTCAGATGTTATGGAAATAGGTTTGTTGACATACTCGCATACGCGTTCTGCAATATTTATTGTATCCTCAAAAATCCCTTCCTTTTCAGTAATCGGAATCCCAGCGCTTATTCCTATTTTAAAGGCTAAATCTGGAGTAATGATGCAATTGTATACCTTATTAATTTTTAGCCCACAATGCATCGCATCTGTTACTGAAGCAAATGACATTAAAAAGCTGTTGCCTTCTTGCCGAACCAAACGGCCATTAAATTCAGTCGTCAAGGTTTTTATTGAAGAATGGTAGCCCCTAATTGCTGCTTTTAAGATTTTTATTTCTTTTACGCTAAGGGTTTTATGTTTTATTTTAACAACCATAAGTGTTCTAAACGCAGGATCGTTAATAATGTTTAAGGTTGTTTTTTTAGACTTTTCCGGATCTTCAATACGTCCTAAAAAAGATTCTACAATGGTGTCATTAACTTCAATGATACGTTGTGGAACAGCACCATGCGAATGCTGGTGCAAATTTAAAACTGCTTGTTTATCTGGCGCATCAATTAAACAAAAGGCAGTTTGTCTTTTTTCATCGCACCAATAAGTTAAACCGCGGCAATTATATTTATGCTCAATTTCTAAATCGGCTTGATGCATTTCTGCAACGTGCTTGGCCGAAACACCTTCAGGAAGCTCATGGAAATCCATAAAAATTGGCATATAATTGATTTTGAGTGTAATGTACCCTATTTTTATTATATAAATTCAAAAATGGGATTTTTAGCCTGAGTGATGAACGTGCTTTTGGAATGTATTTTATAGGCTATAAAATTATTTTGTACTGAAATAACCTACTTCAGGAGCAATTAGATCTCAACTTTTCTCGATAGGACAAACAAATTATTTTTTTTATTTAATGTCTCGCAACTTATAATAGCAACTAAAACAATTTTCTTTGATGCGCTTGCGAATACACAATTTATGCCGATACATTTTTAAGCTTATCGGCGTGCATTTTGCGTAATCGTGCCAATTTTGGAGTAATCACGGCACTGCAGTAGCCTGCAGATTGATTGTTTTTATAATAGTCCTGATGGTAGTCTTCTGCTTCGTAAAAAGTTTGCAAGGGGCTTATTTCGGTAACTATGGGGTTTTCGTAATAGGGTGCCATTTCCTTGGCAACCGCTTCCGCTATTTCCTTTTGGGTTTGGTTGTGATAGTAAATAACCGAACGGTATTGCGTTCCCGCATCGCCTCCCTGACGGTTTAGGGATGTCGGGTCGTGGCTGGTCATAAAAATGATCAGCAGATCCTCGTATGATATTACAGAAGGATCAAAAGTTACTCGTACCACTTCGGCATGGCCCGTTAAACCAGAACACACTTCGCGGTAGGTTGGTCTTCCGGGAGCCGTGCCGCCGGTATATCCTGATACTACTTTTTGTACTCCCTTAACTTCGTTTAATACGGCTTCTATGCACCAAAAGCATCCACCGCCTACTGTCATTAATTCTGTTTTACTGTTTGTCATTTTTAAGCTTTCTTTTCTATTGTTTGTACTTTCATTAATGCTGAATTGATGCAATAACACAACCCGCTGGGTTCTGGACCATCGGGAAACACATGACCCAAATGGACATGCCACTTGCCTATCCCCCACTCGAAAAAAATTCCCTTTGGTGGGATTGCCGGGAGCTTTTCGTCGTTAAAGATACTAGCAAATTACATATTCAAAAAACGATTTTTCTTTCATGGGATTAATTAATAAGTTGAATCTTCGATTTGCCACGCTGCACTCGCAATGACGGCGCCGCTCATCATTCAGCCTGCCCTGAGCGCCGTCGAAGGGTCATTGCGAAGGAGCGACCCAAGGAGCGACTGCCTGCACTGAGCTTGTCGAAGTGAAGCAATCTGCCCAGGTGTAGTCCCAATCATGATAGCAAGTAGCTTCATGAGATTGCCGCGCTGCGCTCGCAATGACGGTTTCGCTCACGAATAGTACCGTCATTGCGAAGGAGGCACGACTGAAGCAATCTGCCCAGGTGTAGTCCCAATCATGATAGCAAGTAGCTTCATGAGATTGCCACGCTGCGCTCGCAATGACGGTTTCGCTCACGAATAGTACCGTCATTGCGAAGGAGGCACGACTGAAGCAATCTGCCTAGGTGTGGTCCCAATCATGATAGCAAGTAGCTTCATGAGATTAACTCCGATGAATCTTCGATTTGCCACGGCCTATCGGTCTCGCAATGACACCTTTCCCGCGTAATCCAGAAGACCTATATTTTGTAAGCTTTACGGTTCTTTGGGAGAAAATCAGCTATGTTCACAATAATACCATAGAAGCTGAATTGGTTTATAGAGCTCAAGATGATGTTTATAGACGGATTATGCAGATGAAAAAGGATTGTTGGATACTATTGTGGTTTTTCAGTATTTGGGGTGAAAGAAGCAAGTAGCCGTTAAAGAATAATCAGAATGGAATGCGATGCAATCGCCCACATACGGGGACTTAAATTTATAATAACTTTTTCATTTTAAGAGTTAACTCACTTTCCATTAAATGGAAAAGCTTTGCCCCCTTTTCTTCTCTAATTATAATAACCATAGTGGTATACCCGTCTTTTTCAGTTCCAATTCTCACTTGCTGTTTCGATTTTTCAAATTTCCAATTAGCTCCGTCCATCATTTCAGTTAACATTCCGAATAATTCAGAATTGGCAGTGGTAGCAATATAAAAATTGCCATTTTCAGTAAAGGTAAACGTAGCATTTTTAAAACCTGTAATTATAGGCTGAACATTTGGATTGGTATACGTTTCCAAAATTTTCTCCACCTTCCAGGATCCGTATAATTCACTTTCGTTTGCTATTTGGCCAAAGGCGGTTAGGCTTAGTGCACATAGGAATAGTAATGTAATAATTTTTCTCATTTCTTAATTTATTGATTATTTAGACTATTGAACATCCTTCCGGGTTTTAAATTGTATGCCTCGGACACGCACGGAACGCCCGCACCTACTAGGGGAACTTTACCCCATGCGCATCTTGCCCAGAACCGCAATTCCAATTCCAGCGAGTATGGGGCCATAAAACAAAAGATACGAACCTCCCGTTTCATAAACCCTTAAATAGCTCAGCAGCGTATAGACAACTCCTATTAACGTTATCCCCAACCCTACCCATATCATATTTTTCCCAGACTGTCGGCGCTTTTCCATTTCCGCCTTGCGTAAGAGATCTCTATCAATACGTCTTAGCAAAACCGTGCTTTCTTCTTGGGATATTCCCTTAGCTTTTAATTCCGCGGCAATCTGGGAATAGTCTAAACTTCCGTTACCCACCTTGGCTACATAGCTTGCTACAAGTTCCTTTCTTGAAAAACTCATTTGTTATTTATTATAAGTACTTATTTTATAACGGTGGAGAACACGAGCGGGACGCGCACTCCAGCTTTGGGTAAATTATTTAATTATATTCCTTAAAATTTATTATTTCAAACTGTTAAGCATATTATCTTCTGAATTTTCAAAAATTTTAATAGTAGAAAGAGCCATTCTTAAAATAGCCTCTAATTTTGATGAAAATTCTTTTTGAAAATTGCCGTAAGCAAGATTATATAAAGTATCTATTTCGCCCCAATTTTTATACTCTTTCCAAAATGTGTGACAAAGCCACCATCCATTTTGTGGATTAGGTTTATCCATAACATATTTCGCTTCTTTGACGATAGCATTGTAAACCGGATGTTGCGTAGGGTTTTCTGTAATAAATGAAATTCCGTAATACATATCTCTATTAAGAGAGTTGTGAAACTGTATCGACAATTTCAATCCATATTTATACAATTTTTCATTGGTAAAGAAAAACCCATTGTATCGTTCTCTTTTTTCCAATAAGCTTTTATTTAGATTTTCAACCGTTAGTTTATTTTTTTCTGCAAAATCATGAAAAAAAGGAATAATATGTGTGCGAATAATATCAAAGTAAATTTCATTGTCATTTTCGGTTTTCCGAATTGCTAAGTAGGCTTCAAAACTATCTTTACTTTGTGTAATTTTTTCTACAATCTCTTTACTCATTTTTTTATTAATGTTTTGGCGGGTTATTTTTTTTACCAAATTTAAATATTGAACTATACTCTCCCTAACTATTGGAACCGTCGCACATTTTTCAATACATTCCTGCAACCATTCCGTTATTTCTTTTCTATAGGAAATTTGCTGATAACTTATATTTTTATCTGATAAATCTTTATGATTATTGCTTCTCTTTCCTCTTAGCGTTAAAAAAATTAGGTGTCCGTCCTTTTGGAAATTGTGATATCTTAAAAGTTGATTTTCTTGTTCCTTTGCGTAGATTTTATTTTCAATCTTTATTACTTTATTATTTTGAGAACGAAGCAGTATATCTATATTTCCACCTACGTCTTTACTTTTATTAATAACGCCTGTATAATATTCTATACTTGACGTGGCATTTTTAGTCTCAAAATTTTTAATTTGGATTTTATCCAAAAAAGAATCTAAAAACAATGTGCCCTGTTGATGTGAACCATTTGGGTCTAATAATTCTGAAATAAACTTTGAGTGCAATCTTACCTCATCGCTTTCTTTTCTTAGTAAGGTAAATAAATTGAAATTTTGGCCGGATAGCCTATTAATTCTAGAATAACTATTTACAATAGTCTTTACTTCTGAAAGTAAAATTGATGTATAATCCATTAACTTTTGTATTCATTTAATAGTTTCAATTATTCTCATTCAGCGTTTCCATAATCTTGCTAAAACTCTCCAGGCCCGCTTGCAAATTTTCAATTATTTTCCCTAGCTGGCGCGGGCTTTTCGCCCGTGTCCTCCATACTTTTTAAATCCGCTCTTCGTACAAACTGGTAATCATTAAATCCTTATCCCAAACAGCGTGTATTTTTAAATGATAAATAATGTCCTTGCCCTTGTTTTCTCTTAGCAATTTATAAATCATATTGTAAGTTACGGCATAGTTATCATTCAAGGGCGTAACTTTAAATGTGTCCCACTGAATGTCTGTATTTGTTGCTGGATGGCGTTTTATGTATCTTCTTGTGTCTTCTTTAATCTCCTCTAATGTAATGTCCGTTTGACTGTACCATTTATCTACACTCGGGTTAATGAAATTTTCCAAAGCATCTATATTTCCTGAATGAAGGGTACTGTAATATTCCGTTGTTTTTTGTTTTAAAGTTTCTTCTATGGAAGTGTTGAAGACATTAAAAAGTAGAAAAGCCAATAAAACGAAGCCAATACCAGATACAACTAGTATTTTTTTGTTTTTCAAAGGTGCTATTGTAGTGTCTTTAACTTTGGTTTCTTGTTTTTCAGGCTGCTTTTCCAAGGGGTCTTCAGATTCTTCTTTGGATTGCTTTATTGGTAAATTTAAAGAAGCGCTATCAATCAGTCCCTTATTAACATTGAAACCTTTTAAGAATGTAGGGTAAAGCTGTAAATAGCTTAACTGGTCTAATGGAATCAAACTTACATTATCAGGATTATCAGGAATACCTCCGTAACCAATCGCTATATAAATTGGTATATTTTCTTCCTTTTGGATAACTTTAAATCGTTCTATTTGAGTGTAACTAATTACATCAATCTTATTATCTGCATTAAAGCCTGAACGGTATTTGGCCTCTACATAAAATTCTTGCTGGGTACTTTTGCATCTAAATTTAAAATCTGGTTTTAGCGTGTCTTCCGCATACCTAGCCTCGTTTTGATCGTTATTATTGGTTCTATGTATTAAAGTGTATTCGGCGGCTTTAAATAATTCATTCTCAACGAATTTTTCGAATAAGTCTCCTTTTTTAAATGAATCGGGTTGCATTTTTTTTACTTGGTTTGGTGGTTTTAATATTAGGCTTTAGATTGATTGTTGGGCACGCGTTGCAAACGCACGCCAGCCTGGGCTGCCATTCAATTTTATTTTTTGGATGAAGTAAAAGCGCTTTTTAACAATAAAATTCCAATTATCAACACTATAATAGGAACGATTAAAGTTGCTGCACCTCTTCCACTATCTAATAATTTGGGAATTGTAACTAAGGGTCCGATTAAAAATATTATTCCTAAGATAATTTTTACAGCCTTCATTTTGTTTTATTTTTAAATTACTGGCAACATGCGTATATATATAACACACGGTGGACACGGGCGGGACGCCCGCTCCAGCTTGGGGAAAACAATTAAATCTCGTCTAATTCATCTTTAATTTCTTGCAGGAGTTTATCTTTTAGGAATTGTAAACTTCTTCCTGTTTTTTCCATTTCCAGCTGTTGGGTTTTTAATACATCTGTTCTTCTATAAATTACATTATTTGAATAATCCTTCATTATTTCAGCTGATTGATTCATAGAATTATTATATGCTTGTTCCAATTCCTGAAGTGTTTGTGATACTTTGGGTCCAGCAATCAAATTTATTGAATTAGTTTCCTGCTTTAATTTTATAAGACTTTCGTTAGCTTTCATCATAATTTGATTTATAGAATTAGCAAAATCGGCAGTTGCCTTTAATTCTATCTTTTTGTTTCCATTAGCTCGTAAAAACTTATCATTGAATTTGTGCATTGCAGGCATGAAATTTTCTTGTGCAATTTTCTGACTGTCGGCAGTAAAGCTATCTAAAAGATTAAAATATTTAAAATATTGGTTTCTTTTATCTTCATATTTATATTTTCGTTTTGAAATATCAAGTTGATATTTTGAAGAAACTTTTTCCTTTTCTTCAGTCATTCTTTCTAAATCTTGAATTAGGGCTTTATTTTTTCCTTTTTCCTTAATGTAAGAAGTTAAATATCCCATAAGGAACCCTCCTAACAGGCTTATAAACACAATTATAATCTGAATGTTCATTTGTTAAAAATTATGTACAACTTAGATATTCATGGTGTTATTAATATTATTAATCTACCTCGTAACCTCCTCCACAATAGCAATCTCCTCCTCAGTAAGGTTGTAGAGTTGATAGACTAGCCGGTCTATTTGGGCTTCGAGGGCGGTTATTTTTTCCTTTTCTTCATCCTTAGAATTTTGAATATAAGAAACGGTTGAATCAAAATTCCCCCTTTTTATATCACTTAAATTTTCTAAAGCAATAGGAAAGCTATTTAAATATTGAGAAGATATTTTATAGAATCCACCTTGTTTAATTGGGCAAAATGACTTCATCCAAAATTCAGATAATTTTGAATTTAATATAGCTAATGTCACTAAAGAATTGCTTTCATCATTAGGTTGTATTGCAAAAACCCGTCCAACACTAAACATATAGCCTTTATTGTCTTCACAGTAAGTGTTACCAGGAACTATATATCCTACTAATATCTTTTTCTTATCAAAAATTTCAATTAAACCTTTGCGGGTATATGAATACCAAGGTCTATTTAGTTCAATAAAAGTTTTTCTACTATCCTTTCTTTTTTCTAAAATATTTTGAAATTGCTTTAAGTAATTATAACAATTTGGAAATTGAGAAATGAAATCATTTTCTTCAATAAGAACCGTTTCATCATTAATTCCAGAATAATAAGGATAAATACATTTCTTTGTTGGTTCCTTTAATGAATATTTTTTGGGTTCTTTACCCATTATTATTGGTTTTATTATACCTATCTCGAGTTCATATTTATTTATAATATGGTCATCCACAAAAAAAGCTTTGTCATAACCTGTGAAACAACCTGAATTTATTAATGCATATTTTTCTAATGGAATGAATAACTGTAGTTTCTTAATTAGGTCGTTATGCGAATCATTTTTCAACACCCAATTTTCGTTACCTAAATTTGATTGAGACAAAACCTCATATTCATTTTTCTTCAACTGATGTTCTATATTAATTAAATCAGTTATTTTCTTGTATTGTATTACTTTAGGAGTCAACTTCTGAATAAAGAAAATTCCCGTATAAGTAATGGCTTCTTCAAAAATTGATAAGTCTCCAAAATCAATAATTCTTCTAATTCTATAATTTGTCAAAAATTCTCTTAACCCTTTCCCATAATCAGACGACATAAATAATGTTGGATTAATAAAGGACAATTCTGAATTCGTATTAAGTATATTTATTGCCTTTTCAATAAAAAGTAAATAAATATCAGCCTTCTGATAAAATGATGAATAGTTAGCCTTGTAATAATCAATCTCATTGTATCCCAAATTTTGAACTCTTATATAAGGCGGATTCCCAATAACCACATCAAAGCCCACAAAGTCGCCGTTATCATCCAGCACCTCTGGAAACTCAAAGCGCCATTCAAAGGCATCTTCGTAAATTTTGTTGCTTTTTATTTCCTCTATTTCGGTTTCCAGCTTGGTGGTGGCTTCTGCCAGTTGCTTTAGCTTTTTGTTCCAGGCGGCATTTTCCTTTTTGCCCATTTTAAACATTTGGGTCTGGTTGGTCATGCCAAAGAGTTCGCCTTTTAGCTTGGTGAGTTTTTTCACCTTGGGATCGTTGCTGGAAATTTCGCTTCTAAAATCGCTTTTTATATCGGCAATCAGGTTTTCCATGGCATGCTTTTGCTCCTTGTTCTGGGCATTGCGGTAGGTGTCCACCGCCAGACGGTAACTGTCAATGGTCCATTTGCTGCTTTTTAAAGCCTTTTTAAGGTCGGCATCCAGTGCAAAACGGCTAATTAGGGAGTTGCCGCGTTTTATGTTTATGTCTATGTTCGGCAGTGTTTCCAGCTCGGTTTCGTTTTTGTAATAGGCGTTTTTAAGTAGCTCTATCCAAAGCCGCAAGCGACATATTTTTACGGAGTTTGGGTTTATGTCCACCCCAAACAGGCAGTTTTCAATAAGGGTTTGCTTTTCGTGGAAGAGCACTTGCTGGATTCGCTGACTTTCCTTGTTTGTTGGGTTGTATTCAAAGAGCTCGCCGTCTTCGTCGGTTACTATCAGTTCGTCGTTTACCACTTCAAACTGGTATTCCTTTAAACGCTTGCCATCGCGGTCCTGCAATATTTTTAGGTCGTTTTTGATGGCAATCATTTCATTGAGCGCAGAAACAAGGAAATGGCCTGAGCCTACTGCGGGGTCGCATATTTTAAGGCTGTTTACAATCTGGTTGGCTTCTGCCCTATTTTCAATTTTATCATAAAGGGCATCTATGTCCTTGCACTCCCAACCTTTGGTTTCGTTAAACTTTTGCACCACCGCCTTGCGGATGGTTTCGCGGCACATATACATCGTGATAAAGCCGGGCGTAAAGAAGGAGCCGTCCTTATAGCCGTTTATTTTTTCAAAAATAAGCCCGAGCACCGAGGCGTTTATAAGGGTTTTGTTGTCTTCCTGTATTTCTTCAGAACCTTCGCTACTAAAGTCATAGGCGTCCAAGAATTTAAAGAGGTATTCCAAAGTGCTTAGGGTGCCGCTGCGTTTTTTGCCCTTATCAGTCTTTAGCACCGTGGCGGAATAGATGGGAATAGTTTTGTCATCCCGCAAGTTGCTTATAAACAGAGTGCCGTGCTCAATGCCCGTGGGCTCAAAAAGGGAACTGTTTAAGTAAGGCACTTTGGCGAAAACGTCCTTTACATCTTCATTGCGCTCAGAATGCTTCCGTGCCAGCACTTGAAAGAAGAGTCCGTTTAGATCGTCATAATTGCCAATCTTTTTGATGCTGAGGAATTCAAAACTTTTATCGCCTTTGTGGTAGGTCAATAGCTGGGCTTCCAACAGTTTTAGGAATAGAATTCTATTTACCCAAGTTATTGCGAGCTCCAAGCCTACGTTAAACAGCCGTTCGTCTTGGGTAGCACCAAAATGCAATGGATTGTCCAGCCTGTTTATCTTGTCCAAACTGTCCAACTGAATGATGGCATTTTCCAGCAGACTGCCCGTATTGCGTTCCCCGGCTTTGTTGCGAGCTATTAGTTTTTTACTGCCCTCCTTGGTTTCTGAAAGACCTATAATGTGGAGCAGTTCGCCGTAAAAGCGTTTGTCCAGACTGTTACTGTCATTGGCAAAAGGAAGTTTTAATAGATGCTCTGGCGAAAGGAGTTTATACAATGCGATGAGAATGTTGTCATCCTTGGGGTTGTTATTGCGGAGCGGTTTTTCGTATTCGCGAATATCGAAATAGGTGAACTCTATTTCCTGCGTTAGTGAGTTTATAAAGGGTTCGGCGATTTCCTTGTAGAAGAAATCGGTTGTTTTGCCTGCCAGCCTGCCGTTTTCAAAATCATTGAATTGTTTTACCAAAGCTTTGTTTTGGGCGAAGCTTTTTTCAAAGCTATTGGCGTCAAAGATGAACCATTCGTTGATGTTGGTTGCCACCAAATATTTTACCTCCAGATTTTTATGGGTAATGCGCTCCCGCAGATAATAAAGCACCAACTCCTGAAAGGCTTTGGTATTGAGTTTATCCTTGGAAACCATTTCGGCTTTATTGGTAGGCTTTTTGGCTTCAATGATAACGCCCACGGTGGTCTTTGCCTTGTTGCCGTTGTGGATCACCAGATCGTTCCTACCCTTGGTGTTTATATAGTGATTGGGCTCGTAGTATGTTCTTTTTAGGAAATCTGAAACCAGGTTTTTGTGGAACTCCTCGCTTTCGGTATCGTTGGTACGGTCCAGCAATTCAATCAAGTTGGTCTTAAAGACCTCAATCTCGGTACGGTTAGGTTTTATTTTTAAAAAGGCTTTGTTTATTGCCTTTCTGGGTTTTAGAGGTGTTGGCTGCATTAAAATTGGTATGTTGTGTTGATGGGGTAATTTAGGGAATTTTGGAGGAACGGTTAGTATACAAAAAGTAGGCGGTATCAAAGCACCAAACTTTCGGTTAAGCACAAAATTTGATATGAGCTAAAACATTTGAATTTAGCTCTATTTAGCCTATTTTTTATATACATCATTGTTAGGCACTTTTTTTAATTTTCATTATTTCTTCAATTACTACCTTTAAATCAATTCGATTATTCCAATCTTCTTTACAATCAATAGTTAATGTATAAAGAAAGTCGGGAGTTAAACTAATAGCCTGACCTGAATTTTTAAGAACTAATTTTTTTATTAAATTAATAATTGCGTGTGTAATAAAATGTCCTTTTATATGAAACCAAAGTTCTTTTTCTGTTCCATTAATTAGGTCTTCCACAGTACTTATTTCATTAGCACTAAAATATGGTTTAACACTTTCAATAAATTTTTCTGTCTTTACAGAACATATTTCATAAGACTTTTGTCCTTTTAAAAATCTGTAACAGTTATCTCCAAAAATACTAATACCCTTTTTAAACTTATGATTGGCAATATCAAGCACTATTAAATCACGAACTGAACTTGTGAAGTCAGTTAACCAATTATTGAAATCTGATGAAATATCTACTTTTTTTCTGCAAAATTTTGAGACGGTATTTTCAATTTCGTGATAGCTGTAATACATTGTATTTTCTATTGAATAACCATAGGTTCTAATGATTTTTGGATGAACAGCTATATCATCCAAGAAGTCATTGTGGTCGTTATCAGTAGCTACATAAAATTCAGCATTTGAGTCTATTATGTTTTTAATATACTTCTCTAATTCCTCGCTCCCACCTACATCTTCAATGTGAGCTTCAATTTCTGCTATATTAAATAAATTATCCCAAAATAAAGGATCGTCTTTTCCTTCAACATATACAGTTATTGTTTTGTTGTAAAATAGTCCTTTAGCTTCTAAAGCTTCAATTGAATAGTCTAAATCATCCATTGTCTATGATTTTTTCCATATTAATAGTACTCAATCTAAACTTGCCAACAATTTCGGGAGAATGAGTTGCCACAATAATTTGAGAGTTTGGATTCAAAACTCTAATTGATGGAATTACACGTCTCTGCCATTCAATATGGAGTGATAGTTCAGGCTCATCCGCAATAAATAAAGTTTGAGCACCCTTTTGTAATAATGCTTCGGTTAATAAAATAATTAATTGCTTTTCTCCTGATGATAATTGAGATAAGGGAATTTCAATATTTTCTTTAAAAATAGCAATACCTCCAATTTTGCTGTCTTGTAGTGTGAATTCTTTTGTTTCGTGAAAATCATTAAGCATTTTCACGTAGTCATTAAGGCGCTCAAATATTCTCTTTTTATCTTTCTCAAGTTCACTCGATAATTCGTTTATTTTTCTTGTTCTCCCTAATAAAGTTAATGGTGTTACGTCATTTGGGTATATAGGTTTGTTTTTGTCTTTTACGTGAATATTAATTGCATCAGCTGCCTTTTGAATGGCAGCCACGTGTTTATCTATATTCTCAGTTATTTTGTCGTCTAGAATACCTAAACCTCGATAAGCTTGTTTTAATCCTAATGTAATTCTTCGGTAATCAAGTTTGACTGGTTCGTTTATATTCACATAATCATACTCTTCATTAAATAAGTTTGATTTCAAAACATCCTCTTGGAATTTCTTTGACAATCGGCTCAAATCAGTTTCTAATTGTAATTGATAAGATGTGAGTTCTCCAATTAATTCTTCGAGTCTTGAATCTATTGCGTTAAATATATCTTCTCTTCTAATATCACGAAAATCTTCCCTTACTATATTATCACGGTTTACGGATAAATATGAAACATTAACCAACTTATTTAAAATGAGTTTTATTTCCTGGACATCTCTATAGAATTTAGGGTGTATTCGTCCACTTCTTTTGGTTACATATTTTAGTTCTCTTTCTGGGATTACAGGTAATTTAAATTTTTTAGAACCTATTTGGTACTGTAATTCCTTATACTGCAAATCGTTAGCTATTTTTGTTACCTCGATTTTTCGTCTTCTTTTTCCATCTTTTAGCTGAACAATTATTTTTTCAAATTGTAGACCAAATAACAATTCAAGATCTACTGAAATAACAGCTTGAAGTAAATTGATTAAAGTTGATTTACCGGTTCCATTTCTACCAATAAAAATATTGACATCATTATTGAAATCAGTTTCCACTTTATGTTGCCCCCAAAATCCTTCGATTAGAACATTATCTATTTTGAACATTTTTCATATTTTATTTTTCAAATTGCGCCTAATAGGTGTATATACGACAAACCTATTGCCGTTATCCCACACATGTGTTTCATGATTTTTATTTATTATTCTTTCAAAATTTTAAAGCAAACCAAACCCCAACAAGGCATACCGAGCCTATGGGTTTTAATTAAAAGGGGAGAAAAAGCACGAAGCTTTAACCCAAATATATTAAAAAACTTTAAGTCTTTAACATTTCTTTAGACTTTTCCAGAAGACTTAATAGTTCTGGGAAATCTTCTTTCTTTAAAAACACATACGATTTTCCATCATACTTCTCCAATTTCAAATAGGTTGCCCATCCTTTTTTCTCCCAATAGCAGCCTGCCTCAAATCCTCCCCTGCTTTTATAGGATATTTCCATATAATTCGCAGGAGTTTCGGGAAATACCTTTTCCTGCATCGTCTTAATAGATTTTATTAACCCATCCATTTCATCGGCGTCTAAAGACGCGATTTTTGTGTCAGTTGAATAACTGCTTGCAACTTCATATTCAATTCTTACAGCGCTCACAGTTTCAAGAGTAATTAAATCTGTGTAATAAATAACCTTAATTTCAGCCTTATTAATTTTCCCTACATCCAAAAATTCTTTTTGAATTAATGTTCCTGATTTTGAAGAAAACTTTTCAGCATTGCTAAGCTCCTTTTCCTTGGTGTCTCCTTGTGCATAATTAGTGCAAACAGCACCCATATAGCATAAAATAAAAATAATTGCTCTCATTGATAGGTTATTTTGTTTCTGATGGTAAGGCTCATCAAGGTCGCCCCGTTTTTCTTATAGTGATTTCTGGTCTTCACTAGTATTCATTTTCACACTGAATATTAAAGATTTACATATTCTAAGCGAAGCTAATACTTACTCATTTGGATACTTTACGGAAAACCGTAACAGGAACAAATTAAATGGGGAGAAATCAAATATAGGAAAAAAGCTTTAAGCTTTAAGCTTTATGCCCTAAGCTTTAGGCTGTAGGCTGGATGGTGAATCTGTGAATATGTGAGTCTGTAAATTTGTGAATTTGTGAGTCTGTATATAAGTAGTTAGTGGGTATTAGCGCATTGTATATTAGCCGTAAAAAAGTCTTCGAAACTTTTTATTTTCCTGATCTTTAATCATATCCTGAAAAATTAAACTCCCTAAAAAAATGCTGTTTGTAGTAATTAGACTACTAATTTTTCAATATTTTTTTTATATTAGCTATTCTCCCCGCCCTAAAATCTATTTATTATGACAGAAAAAAGCCCAATTTCTGCGCGGGATGAACTCGCCAACGAGCTGCTAACTGTTGAAGACCTTATGGTAATTTTTAAAGTTAGCAAGGCCACCATTAAAAGATGGACAAAAAAGGGAATACTTCAAGCTGCGCCCTTTGGTGTTACAAACTACTATTCCTTAAAAAACCTTAAAAAAACAATTAGGGAGCGAACTCACCCCTTGTACAATAGGAAAGACCAGCTAAAGGACCAAGATTCTAAACTGGTGAGGGAAGGGATAAGATCGTTGCGGTGAAAGAACAAAGAACAAAGACTAAAGAGCCAAGAGCGAAAAGGTAAGAACGACGAGGTACGAAATACGAGCGACGAGCGAAGAAATACGAAATACGAAAGTAGAAATTGGAATTTTGAGCTGATTTTTGATCGTGAAAAGCTAAAGGCTAATGGCTAATAGCTAAAAGAACAAAGACTAAAAAGCTAAGAGCGAAAAGGAAAGAGCGACGAGCGAAGAAATACGAAATAAGAAAGTAGAAATTGGAGATATGACTCACGCTTTACGATCCACAACTTTGTCATGCTGAGCTAAGCCTGCACTGAGCAAGTCGAAGTGTCGAAGCACACGCCTCACGATTCACGCTTAACGTCTAAGCACCTAATGTATTAGTTGAGTTGACCTAGTGCATACCTTGAGATGACCTAATGTATACCTTGATGTACGCTAATGCATATGTCAGGTTGTGCTAATGGGTAGTTCAGAGGGGTCGAGAGTATGGCGAAAGTATGGTTTAAGCTACGTTTAAGCTACCCAAAGGCTAGGTTAAGGCTACTTTCACCCTTTGAAAACCTTTTTGAATGTGACGGCGTGACAGGAGGCAAAGTTATTGCGAATCAGAAACCACAAGGTTCGAACGACGAAGTGCGAGCGACGAGGTACGAAATACGAGCGACGAGCGAAGAAATACGAAATACGAAATACGAAAGTAGAAATTGGAATTTTGAGCTGATTCTTGATCGTGAAAAGCTAATGGCTAATGGCTAAGAGCCAAGAGCGAAGAGCGAAAAGGTAAGAACGACGAGCGAAGAAATACGAAATACGAAAGTAGAAATTGGAATTTTGAGCTGATTCTTGATCGTGAAAAGCTTAAGGCTAATGGCTAAGAGCTAAGAGCAAAGACAAAAGACCGCTGGGCTGAAAGAGCAAAGAGCGAAGAGAAAAGAGCGAAAAGTCAAGAATTAAGGCCCACGAACGAAAACCCGACTCACGCCTCACGCTTCACGCCTCACGCTTCACGACCCACAACTTTGTCATGCTGAGCTAAGCCTGCACTGAGCAAGTCGAAGTGTCGAAGTACACGATTCACTAAGTTTACTTCACAGCCACTTCTTCCGCTTAAAATACCAAAGCATTCCAATGAAAACCAAAATCATTACGCCCCAGAGATAGTAATAGCCATATCTGAAATGCAGCTCGGGCATATGTTCAAAATTCATCCCATAAATACCTGCCATAAAGGTTAAAGGGATAAAAATGGAAGCCATTATAGTCAATACTTTCATCACCTCGTTCATCTTGTTGCTTATGGTGGTCATATACATATCCATCAAGCCCCAGATCATATCTCGGTATATTTCAAGGCTTTCGTTTACTTGTATAATGTGGTCGTATAAATCGCGGATGTATTTATTGGTGCGCTCTTCTATGAGTGGGATTTCTATTTTTTCCAATCTGTTAATTACCTCGCGTAACGGCACAACGGCCTTCCTTATTTTTAAAACTTCCTTTTTAAGGTCTTGGATTTCCTCTGTGATATTTGGGTCTTCTTGATCGCCAAAAAGCTTGTCTTCTAGCAATTCAATTTTATTGCTCAAAAATTCAATTACGGTGAAGTAATTATCTACAATGGCATCGAGGATGGCAAACATAAGATAATCTGAGCCAGCTCCTCTAATTCTTCCCCTTCCATGCTCCAAGCGTTCGCGAAGATCACCAAAAACATCGCCTTCGGCTTCTTGAAAGGTCATTACATAATCCTTGCCCATAACCATACTTACATGCTCATTGGTCAACTGTTCCTCGTCATCATAGTGCAACATTTTGAAGACGATAAACAAATATTCTTCATATTCATCAATTTTTGGGCGTTGGTTGGTGCTTACAATATCTTCCTGTATTAGTGGGTGCAATTCAAAATGGTTCCCCAGGGTTACAATATCATCAGTATTGCTTAACCCATGAACATTTATCCACGTAATGTGCGAAGAATCTTCATACTTAAAGGCATCCTTAATGTTATGTGTTTCAAAACGATCATAGCTTTCTTTGGAGTAATCGATGATATCCAGTTTTGTAACCGTAGTAGTTTTTTTACCGGTATAGGCTACCGTTCCAGGGGAAAGGTTCTTTGCTCTTTTGGGTTGTATTTTAGTGGTTTTTTGCTTTTTTCTTCTTTTTGCAGCCATAAAAGATTTATTTATTTTTTAAAGATAGGGAAAAGAGATTCATAATTTTAATGGCTGTTTTGCTATTAAGTGTAAATCTACTTTATGCATTTTCCTGATTTTTCCCTCCAAAAAAACGTTTGCGCAAAGTTACAAACGCTCCGCCTACAGCAATTGCAATAACTTTCCAGAATTTTAAAATTGCTGCAAACAGACCAGCTTTAGCAAGAACTTTGCCTGCAATAAGCCCCCCAATTCCATAAGCGGCCACTTTATCAAAACTTGGGTTAAAATCTGAATAAGCATAACCAGAGTTAAATGCTACACTGTTAAGAATGGGGTTAATGTTTTCTTTAACGTCAGATAAGTTTTCCATTCCACCTATAACATTTAAGTTTATATACCCATTTCGCCCCAAAACCCTAATATTATAATTAAGTGTATTTGCAGCTTCCTCTTCAAAGTTTAGTTCTTTAGCCCAATGCAGTTTTTTGGTTTCGCTATCATAAAATGGTGGTGATGCCCAGCCAACCAATTCCACAGATTGATAGCCTAGTTCCTTTCTTTGCTCATTTTCTGAAATGGCGTCCTTTTTCATTTCGTTTAAAAGATCGTCATAATCAATATCTTCAGCTTCATCATCATCAATATAACCTTCGTCACTGTAAGATATTTCGATACCGTATGAAA
The DNA here is from genome assembly GCA_937125455.1 of uncultured Aequorivita sp. GTDB lineage: Bacteria > Bacteroidota > Bacteroidia > Flavobacteriales > Flavobacteriaceae > Aequorivita. Next base: position 75,620 of record CAKZLK010000050.1, on the reverse strand, counting down.
CCGTTAAAGGATTTTCGGCTTCTTTCAATAATAATCCCATTGAAGCAGGATCTGATGGATTTCCCCAAATTTCGGTAAGTATATAATTTGCCTGTTCTTTATCTAAAAATTTATATCCTTCAGGGACAGTAATTGTAGCTATGCCGTCTTGAAGCAATACCACACCGTGTTGATAATTTAGCGTATTGTCCAAACTGTCTGCGTAATGCATATAGGCTTCAACATACTTTTCTTTCTCTGCTTCTGTCATTTCTTCATTATCTTCAATCTGTTGACAAAATATATTGCCCGAGGAAAACAATAAAGCGATAATAATAAAATGGTTAAGTTTTTTAAACATGATGGTTGGTTTAAGGTTGTTGTGCTGTAAAAATATTAAGTTAATTGAAAAACCAACTATTTTAGAAAAATTATTTCCATTTTTTCCATACTTAATATCAGCCAACTCCTACGCAATCAATACATCAAATTTATTTAAAGAGTTATTCCTGAAGATGGCGTTTCCGAAGTATTTTCTCTACATCACTCAACGTAAAACCCTTTGCCTGAAGCAAAATCAAGTAATGAAAAAGCAAATCTGCGCTTTCATTTAGGAAAAGATCGTCATTAGCATCCTTTGCCTCAATAACAACCTCCACTGCCTCCTCGCCTACTTTTTGGGCAATTTTATTAATCCCTTTTCTGAAAAGAGACGAAACATAGGAGTTCTCATTCTCAGCGTTGTCTTTTCTATTCTGAATGATGTTTTCCAACTCTGAAAGAAAGCCAAAATTTGAAACATTCTCTTCCTCCCAACAAGTATCAGTGCCTTTGTGACAAACGGGACCTGTGGGGTTCACCTTTATAAGTAGAGCATCATTATCACAATCTACCGCAATGGAAACCAGTTCCAAAAAATTGCCACTTTCCTCACCTTTGGTCCAAAGTCTTTGTTTGCTCCTGCTGAAAAAGGTAACCTTTTTTGACTGCTTGGTTTTTAGGAAAGCTTCTTCATTCATATATCCCAACATCAATACCTTATTGGTGGTATTATCCTGAATTATTGCTGGCACCAACGCATCATTATATTTTTTAAAATCTATATTCATCGTTTATTTTTTTCTGTTATCAATTATAATTTTTTCGTCGCTCGTAGCTCATCGTTCGTACTTCGTCGTTCGTACTTCGAACGGGGATGCCCTGTTTATGTAATTCATTTTTTAAATCTGATATCGTAATTTCCTTAAAGTGGAAAACGCTGGCTGCTAATGCGGCATCTGCCTTGCCTTCAACAAAAGCATCCGTAAAATGCTGCATAGTTCCCGCACCGCCAGAAGCGATTATTGGGATATTTAAAGCCGTTGAAAGTTTTGCTAAAGCTTCATTTGCAAAGCCATTTTTGGTGCCATCGTGATCCATAGCGGTAAAAAGAATTTCTCCAGCGCCACGCTCTTCTACTTCTTTTGCCCACTCAAAGAGATCTAACTCGGTAGGCACCTTCCCACCCACTAAATGTACTTTCCAATTACCGTCAATTTGTTTTGCATCAATGGCTACCACTATGCATTGTGAACCAAATTTTGAGGCCAGTTCATTTATTAATTGCGGATTTTTTACTGCGGAAGAATTTATAGAAACCTTATCGGCTCCGTTATTCAGTAGAATTTCTACATCTTCCACTGAAGAAATACCACCCCCCACTGTAAAAGGAATATTAATGGTTTCTGCTACCTTTAAAACTAAGTCAGCCAACGTTTTTCTTCGCTCTTCGGTTGCAGAAATGTCCAAAAAAACCAGCTCATCCGCTCCGTTTTCACTATAAAATTTTGCAAGTTCTACAGGATCTCCAGCGTCACGCAAATCGAGAAAATTGATACCTTTTACGGTACGACCGTTTTTTATGTCGAGACAGGGTATTATTCGTTTAGTTAACATAATTTGAGGTGTGAATTTCGAACGACGAGCGACGAAACCGGATTACGAAATACGGACGACGAATGCCGAGATTTTAAAATGTTTCTCATAATCTTTTTCTTGCTGTTTTTATTGATGCGACGGTAATGGCTACCAATTCGTTGCTTTCGTTTATTAATTGTTGAATGGCTTTGTTGTTTTTTGAATCAATCTCTAATAATATTTCCAACCAAAACATACTTTCGTCAGCTTCTTCTTCTACGATCTTTAATTTATTTATAAAATCTCGATCAGATTTTGCACGGTTGGCAGCACGATAATTTGCACCAACGGAACTTGATGAGCGAATAAGTTGGCGAACCATGGAATCATATTCCCTTGACTTTGGGATTTTTGCACATAATCCCAAACAGTCCAAAGTAAATTGTTTGGTTCTAACTTTTAAATCCTGCATATCATTAATTTTTAATAATTTATGAATTTAAAATAGATATTATTTCGAATATTTCATAACAGCTACTCTTCACACATTCTTCATTTTTCATAATTTATTGTTCATCGCCCGTCGTTCGTCGCTCGTCGTTCATCGCTTGTTGTTCGTCGTTCATCACTCGTCGTTCATCGCTCGTCGTTCGTCGCTCGTCGTTCATCGCTTGTTGTTCGTCGTTCATCACTCGTCGTTCGTCGCTCGTCGTTCATCGCTCGTCGTTCGTCGCTCGTCGTTCGTCGCTCGTCGTTCGTCGTTCGTCGTTCATCGCTCGTCGTTCGTCGCTCGTCGCTCGTCGTTCGTCGCTCGTCGTTCGTCGCTCGTCGTTCGTCGTTCATCGCTCGTAGTTCATCACTCGTCGTTCATCGTTCGTCGTTCATCGCTCAAAATATAGTTTTCTAGTTGTTTTAAACTTATTCGGTTTTCATATATGGCTTTGCCAATTATCACGCCTTCGCAGCCTATTTCAGCAAGTTTTGGGAGTTCTTCGAAAGTTGATATTCCACCGGAGGCAATTAGTTTGATTTCGCTGCTATCAGGTCTTCGACTGCGCTCAGACTGACATTCAGCAATAATTTTTTTGTACAAATTAAAGGATGGGCCTTCTAACATTCCGTCTTTACTGATATCTGTGCAGATTACGTAGCTAATGCCTTCTTCTATATACTTTTGAATAAAGGGTATTAAAGCTTCATTTGAATCTTCAATCCAACCGCTTATTGCCACTTTTTCATCCTTTGCATCCGCACCTAAAATGATTTTTTTGCTTCCAAATTTTTGCAACCAACTCTTAAAAATATCAGGATCTTTTACGGCAATGCTCCCTCCTGTGACTTGGTTTGCACCACATTCAAAGGCAATCTTCAAATCCTCATCGGTTTTTAAACCGCCGCCGAAATCTATTTTTAATGAGGTCTGCGAAGCGATTTTTTCCAAAACCTTATGGTTTACTATGTGCTTGCTTTTGGCGCCGTCCAAATCTACCAAATGCAAATATTGGATTCCGTGGGCTTCAAATTGTTTGGCGATTTCGAGTGGATTTTCGTTATAAATCTTTTTTGTGCTGTAGTCCCCTTTTGAAAGTCGCACACACTTGCCGTCTATGATGTCTATTGCTGGTATTATTCGCATTTTATAATTCTAAAAAGTTCTTTAAAATTTGTTCGCCCGCAGTGCTGCTTTTTTCAGGGTGAAACTGCACCCCGTAAAAATTGCCTTTTTGTAAGGCTGATGAATATTGAATTCCATATTCACAGGTTGCAATGGCTCCTTCACATAACGGCACGTAGTAGCTATGCACCAAATACATAAATTCGTTTTCTGCTACATTTTGAAACAGCTCTGATTTCAGATTCTGAATTTGGTTCCACCCTATTTGTGGCACCTTTACTTCGTTAGAAAATCGTATTACATCAACATCAAAAACGCCCAAACCTTCGGTATTTCCTTCTTCGGAAGAATTACAGAGCAATTGCATTCCCAAGCAGATTCCCAAAACGGGCTGTTTTAATGTGGGAATAACTTTGTCCAAGCCACTAGCTTTCAACTTTTGCATCGCGCTACTCGCCTCGCCTACACCGGGAAAAATCACTTTATCTGCATTTCGGATTTCAGTCTCACTATCAGTCAAAATAGCCTCAACGCCTAAGCGTTTCAAAGCAAATTTGATGCTTTGTATGTTCCCCGCATCATAATCAATAATTACTATCCCCCCAGCCCCCAAAGGGGGAGAATCCTTCAATTTATTTTCAATTTTATTTTTCACTTCAAATTTAATTTTTTCGTCGTTCGTCCTTCGTCGCTCGTCCTTCGTCGTTCTTATTTCGTCGCTCGTATTTCGTCGCTCGTATTTCGTCGCTCGTATTTCGTCGCTCGTATTTCGTCGCTCGTCGTTCTTATTTCGTATTTCGTCTCTCGTCGCTCGTATTTCGTCGCTCGTATTTCGCCGTTCGTATTTCGATTTACAACATTCCTTTAGTTGATGGTAAAATCATTTTTTCGGCATCGCGTTTAACTGCCATCTTTATTGCTTTTGCAAAAGCCTTGAATATTGCTTCTATTTTGTGGTGCTCGTTCGTTCCCTCGGCTTTAATGTTGAGGTTGGCTTTTGCGCCATCGGTAAAGCTTTTAAAGAAATGGTAAAACATTTCCGTTGGCATTTGGCCGATCATTTCGCGCTTAAAATCTGCATCCCAAACCAGCCAATTGCGTCCGCCGAAGTCAATAGCCACCTGCGCCAAACAGTCGTCCATAGGCAAACAGAATCCGTAGCGCTCCATTCCCAACTTACTTCCAAGCGCTTTATTAAAAACTTCACCCAGTGCAATGGCTGTATCTTCGATGGTGTGGTGCTCATCTACCTCTAAATCGCCTTTTACGGTGATTTCTAAGTCCATTTGACCGTGTCGAGCCAATTGGTCCAGCATATGGTCAAAGAATGCAATACCGGTATTAATATCGCTTTTTCCGGTTCCATCAAGGTTTAACTTTATTGAAATATCAGTTTCGTTTGTTTTGCGGTCGATTTCTGCAAGACGTTTATTCAGTTTTAAAAACTCATAAATATGCTGCCAATCATTGGTTTCCAAAGCGATGTATTTTTGAAGTTCTTCAGCATTCAAGGAAATTTCGCCCGTACCCAAATTGGTATCGTCGTTGACGAAAATTCCTTTGGAACCAAGGTTTTTGGCAAGCTCCATATCGGTAAGCCTATCGCCTATCACGAATGAATTTTGGAGGTCATATTCCTCAGAAAAATATTTTTTCAATAAGCCAATCCCAGGTTTGCGCGTATCAGCATTTTCCTTTGGAAAGGTCCGGTCTATCAATATTTCACTGAACGACACACCTTCATTTTCAAAGGATTTTATAATGAAATTATGCACAGGCCAAAAGGTTTCCTCTGGAAATACATCGGTTCCCAAACCATCTTGGTTGGTAATCATCACCAATTCAAAATCCAGCTCCTTTGCGATCTTCCCCAGATAGGTGAACACTTTCGGATAAAAAATCATTTTATCAAAAGCATCAATTTGCTCATCCACGGTTTCTTTTATGATAGTGCCGTCGCGGTCTATAAACAATACGCGTTTCTTCATTATTTCAATGTTTTTAAAATGGTGATTAGTTTTTTATTTTCTGAAACAGTTCCAATAGTTATACGAAGCGTGTTCTCGCAAAGCGGTTGTGAACTTCTATTTCGCACTACGATGCCTTTTTGTAATAATTGTGAATAGCGCTTTTCAGCGTTGTCCAGTTTTATGAGGATAAAATTCGCATGGGTTGGATACACTTTCTCAATAAAATTTACTTGAACCAAAGCTTTAAGTAAACTTTCTTTTTCATCATTTAGTAAGGCTATATCAGTTTTAAGTTTTTCAATATTCTGTAGCTGCTCAATTGCGAATTGCTGCGTCAATTCGTTGATATTGTAAGGAGGTTTTATTTTGTTTAAAACTGCAATTATTTCTTTGGAAGCATAACAAACTCCTAAACGAATTCCTGCCAAACCGTATGCTTTTGACAAGGTTTGGGTAACAATTAGATTAGGAAACTCGTTTAGTTTTGTAGTCCAGCTTTCCTCCTTTGCGAAATCAATATAGGCTTCGTCAATCACTATTAAACCGTTAAAGGTTTTCAACAGTTTTAAAATGCTTTCCGAAGCTATTAAATTCCCCGTTGGATTGTTTGGTGAACAGATGAATAAAAGTTTGGTGCGTGTATCCGCAGTTCTTGAAATTTCATCTAAATCAGGCTGAAAATCTAAATCGAGCAGCACTTCCCTATTTTCTATATCGTTCAAACTTGCCAAAACACTGTACATTCCATAGGTTGGTGGTAAAGTGATAATGTTGTCTCTGGAAGGTTCGCAAAAAGCTCTGAAAATTAAGTCGAGTACTTCGTCACTTCCATTGCCTAATAGAATTTGATTGGATGGTATGTTTTTCTGTTTTGAGATAATGCTTTTCAGTTTTTGCTGCTTTGGGTCGGGATAGCGGTTTACGTTGGTTTCAAAAGGGTTTTCGTTAGCGTCCAGAAAAATCATTTCACTATCAAAATCCTTGAATTCATCGCGCGCGGAGCTATAGGGCTTCATCTTGGCCACATTTGGGCGAATTAGGGACTGTATATTAAATTTCTTTATCATATATAATTATTAAGGTCTCGACTGCACTTCGACTGCGCTCAGTGTGACAAGCTTGACCGAACATTTATTCTAAGCTTTTTAATCGTAAAGTCACAGCATTTTTGTGTGCCTGCAATCCTTCGGCTTCTGCCATTATTTCTATTGCCTTACCGATGTTTTGGATTCCCTTTTCTGAAATTTTCTGAAACGTCATACTTTTCATAAAACTGTCTAGATTTACGCCGCTATATTGCTTTGCATAACCATTGGTTGGCAGGGTGTGATTGGTTCCGGAAGCATAATCACCAGCGCTTTCTGGTGTGTAATTTCCAATAAAAACAGAACCTGCATTTTGAATGTTTTCAATGAAAAACTCTTCATCCTTCGAAACAACTATAAAATGCTCAGGACCGTATTCATTAATAAAATTTATTGCCTCTAAATTATTTTGAACCAATATCAATTTTGAGTTATCAATAGCTTGTTCAGCCATTGATTTGCGCGGCAACACTTGAAGCTGGTTTTCAATCTCCATTTCCACGGAATTCAATAGCATTTCAGATGTCGTAACCAAAATTACTTGGCTGTCTGCCCCGTGTTCCGCTTGCGATAAAAGATCGGAAGCCACAAAAGAAGCATTGGCGGTATCATCTGCAAACACCAACAATTCTGAAGGGCCCGCGGGCATATCGATTGCCACGCCGTGTTTTGTTGCAATCTGTTTTGCAACTGTTACAAACTGGTTTCCCGGGCCGAATATTTTATAAACTGAAGGAACCGTTTCAGTGCCAAAGGTCATCGCCGCTATGGCTTGAATCCCACCGATTTTAAAGATTTTTGTAACGCCACACAACTTGGCAGCATATAATATAGCCGGATTAATATTACCATTTTTATCTGGCGGCGTGCAAAGAATTATTTCGTTGCAAGCTGCGATATTTGCCGGAATGGCCAACATTAAAACTGTAGATAACAATGGTGCGGAGCCACCGGGTATATAAAGTCCCACTTTTTGAATTGGTCTTTTTTCCTGCCAACAAATCACGTCCTCGGTGGTCTCAACGGTAATTCTTTCAGTTTTTTGTGCGCTGTGGAATTTTTCGATGTTTGCTTTTGCCAGATTAATGGCGGCTTTCAATTCTGCTGAAACCTCTTTTTCCGCAGTTGCAATTTCTTCATTTGAAACTAATAGATTTTCAATAGAAATACCATCAAAAAGTTGGGTGTATTTCTTAACAGCTTCATCATCTTTTGTTTTAATCTCAGAAAATATTTCGTTTACGGTTGCTTCCACATCTGCAATGGATTGGGTGGGCCTTTTTAAAAGAGCACTCCAGGTTTCAGGTTTTGGATTATATATTTTTTTCATCTTTAATAATTCAACCCTTCAATACTTCTACTGCGCTCAGTACATGCAAGCTCAGGGTGACAGGTTAGAAATTAGGTTTGAGGTTCGTCGTTCGAACCTCTTAGTTCTACGTTTAAAGTATCATTTTTTCAATTGGGCATACTAAAATTCCTTCAGCTCCGGCTTCTTTCAGTTCTTCAATGACTTCCCAGAAAGTATCTTTATTTACAACAGAATGAATGCTGCTCCAGCCCTCTTCAGCCAAGGGGAGTAAAGTAGGACTCTTGACTCCCGGAAGGATTTTAATGATCTCATCAACTTTATTATTGGGAGCATTTAAAAGGACATATCGGAAATCCCTGCCTTGTAGCACAGATTCAATCCTGAAAAGTAGTTTGCTTAGAATTTTATTTCTTTTTTTTGAAATATTTGGAGACACAGCTAAAACAGCCTCGCTCTTAAGAATAACTTCAACTTCTTTCAGGTTATTCTTAAAAAGGGTACTACCGCTACTAACGATGTCGCAAATTGCATCAGCCAAACCAATATTTGGTGCAATTTCAACACTTCCGTTTATAATGTGCAGCTCTGCCTCTATTCCTTTTTCTTTTAAATAATTTCGGGTTGTTTCAGGATAACTGGTGGCAATACGTTTTCCATTTAAATCCTTAATAGAATCGTATTCAAAGATTTTTGAAACGGCTAGCGAAACCCTACATTTCGAAAAGCCCAAACGGCCTGCTATGGCTATTCCTTCACCTTTTTCGACCAAAAGATTTTCACCGATGATAGCGCAATCCACTACGCCATCCTTTAAATATTGTGGGATGTCGCCGTTGCGGAGGTAATAGACTTCCAGAGGGAAATTCGTTGCGGGAGCTTTCAGCTGGTCACGGCCATTATCGATATAAATTCCACAATCTTTTAAAAGCGCGAGGGATTCTTCGTGCAGGCGCCCCGATTTTTGTAAAGCAATTTTTAATTTTTTCATTTTAGAAACACTTTTTTGTTGAGTTTTAGGAATAAAAAAACCCGTTTGATTGCTCAAACGGGTTTTGAATATTGTTGGATTTACACAATAGCCATATCACCTCGCGTGAGCAAAGAAAATGATATGATGATGATGTAAACTTGTTCTGTTCATAATTATGTGGACAAATCTAAACAAAAATTATGTTTAAAAAACTGTGAATATTAAATTTAACGATTTATTAATTTTTGATTCTATTTATTTACTTTAACCGGAGCATTTATACAACCCGTTAAACCAAGACTTTTTATGCATTTAGCCACGCTTGATTGGATTTTAATCATTTCATTTTTTGTTATTTTCTTAATTATTGGGATTGTAGTAGCCAAAAAGTCTGGAAAGAATACACAGGAATTCTTCCTTTCTGGCAGAAATATGCCTTGGTGGTTGCTGGGAATTTCTATGGTTGCCACAACCTTTTCTGCAGATACACCCAACTTAGTTACGGATATTGTTAGACAGAACGGTGTTTCGGGAAACTGGGTGTGGTGGACTTTTTTGATAACCGGAATGTTGACCGTTTTTGTTTACGCAAAGCTTTGGCGGAGAAGTAAAGTTCTTACCGATCTTCAGTTTTATGAAATGCGCTATAGCGGAAAACCTGCCGCTTTTTTAAGGGGGTTTAGGGCAATTTATTTGGGGGTTTTCTTCAATGTGATGATTATGGCCTCTGTATGTTTGGCGGCTATAAAAATTGGTGGCGTACTTTTTAATCTAGCGCCTTGGGAATGTGTTTTATATGCCTCTATTGTCACGGTTATATATAGTTCCATCGGAGGTTTACGCGGGGTTATATTTACAGATTTTCTTCAGTTTATTATTGCGATGATTGGCTCAGTTTGGGCTGCTTATTATATTGTAAACCTGCCAGAAGTGGGTGGCTTACAAAACCTTTTAGCAAATGAAAATGTTTCCGATAAATTGAATTTTCTACCTGATTTTGGAGACACTAATACTTTATTGGTGCTTCTCATTATTCCTATTGCGGTTCAATGGTGGAGCGTTTGGTATCCCGGTGCTGAACCAGGTGGGGGCGGATATATTGCGCAACGGATGCTTTCCGCCAAGGATGAAAAAAATGCAATTGGCGCTACCCTACTTTTTAATATTATGCATTATGCACTACGCCCTTGGCCGTGGATATTAATTGCTTTCGCTTCATTGGTAGTTTATCCGCAACTGTCTGATATCCAATCTCAATTTCCAAATGCGGTTTTGGGACACGATCTTGGGTATTCAGCTATGTTAACAAAATTACCCGCTGGACTTCTCGGTTTGGTAGTGGCTTCTTTAATTGCTGCCTTTATGAGTACCATTTCAACACATTTAAATTGGGGCTCTTCTTATATATCATTGGATTTTTATAAAAGATTTGTAAAACCAGAAGCTTCTGAAAAGGAACTTGTTCGCGTTGGGCAGCTCTCTACGGTTTTATTAATGGCTTTTTCGGCATTGTTAGCCTTGTATTTGAAAAGCGCTTTGGAAACCTTTGCTATTCTGTTGCAGATTGGTGCTGGAACTGGATTGATTTTTATTCTTCGCTGGTTTTGGTGGCGCGTAAATGCTTATAGTGAAATTACCGGAATGGCGGTTTCATTTATCGTGGCGATTGTTTTCAATTTTGTGGAAATGGGACTTGAACCTTATGAGAAATTGGTGATTGGGGTGGCCATAACAACTGTTAGCTGGATTGCTGTTACTTTACTCACGCGCCCTACAGATACAAAGACGCTCGCTAATTTTTATAATGCCATTACACCTTACGGGAATGGTTGGAAAAACTTTAAAAGCGTTGCAGCCAAAGCGAATATTTCATTAAAGAAAAGCCACGATGTGTTTACCATTGACTTGGCATCTATGCTGCTTGGGATTGTTTTTGTTTATACCTCTCTTTTTGCTACAGGCTATGTGATCTACGGAAATGTAATGGGAGCTACAATTCTTATAGGCATTGCTGTTATTTCGGCCTTTCTAATCTTTAAGCTTTGGAAACGGAAGTAATGAAAAAAAATAATGGATTAACCTTCAATTATGAGTTAAAAAAAACCTTCCTCGATGGGAAGGTTTTTTTATTTATGATTTAATTCCTACTGAAATTTTAGTTATTCCCCAAAATCAAGGGTAAACCGCTATCGCCAGAACCAACTACCACCACTTTGGCATTCGGTGATTTAGCAAGCTCTAAAGTAGCATCAATCCCTTTATCTTGAAGTATTTTATCAGTTAAGGAAGCGCTCAATATTTTGTTGGCATCTGCTTTACCTTGTGCTTCAATTCTAACTTTCTGGGCTTCTTTATCTGCCGTTACCAGTCTAAATTCATATTCCAAAGATTCCTGCTCTTGTTTTAACTTGCGTTCAATTGCATCTTTAATTGTTGCAGGTAGTGTTACATCGCGAACCAAAATTTGATTCAACTGTATATGTTGCTCATCCAAAATTTTCTTTGTTTCTTCAAAAATTTCTTCTTGTATGGCATCACGCTTTGTAGAGTATAATTGTTCTGGAGTATAACGCCCCACAACGCTTCTTGCAGCACTTCGAATAGCTGGTTGAATAACCCGTTGTAAATAATCCTCTCCTTTTTCTTGGTGAAGCTTAGCTACATCCTCGCGTATTGGTTGGTACCAAGCAGAAGCGTCTAACTTTATTTCAAGTCCGTTGGAAGAAAGCACCTGCATTTTTTCGCTGAGTTCCTGTTGGCGTATTTCGTAAACAAAAACTTTGTTCCAAGGAGCTATTATGTGAAAACCTTCACCTAATGGAGGTTCATCTGTAACCACACCATTGTGAAAAGTTTCGTAAAGTACACCAGCGTGACCAGAATTGATAGTTATAGATGATTTTGCCACTACGATAATAAGTAAAATAACCCCTACGATTACGGGTATTGTGAGTTTAGGTAATTTTTCCATTCTATATTTTTTTATGGGTTTATATTTTAAATAAGTCCGTTATATTTTCTGATAAACCATTCTGCAGCGAGGGCTAGAACGATAAGCGCGAGAAGATATTTCCAATCAATCAAAGGTACCACTTTTTGTTCGCTTCGTTCAATGTTTTGGTAGTTAGTATTTTCAAGTAGTGATTGAATTAAAGAATCGGATTGTGTTGTGAAATAAGCTTTTCCATTTGTATTTTGAGCAATACGGCGAAGTTTGGCAACATCTGCATTGAGGAATTGTTGCTCTACATTAAAATCTAAAATGGTAAAACTTCCACTGCTTGAAACCGCCTCATTGGCAACTGAAACATTATAATTATATTCTCCCGCCGGAAGACTGTTTAAATCAACTTCGTAATAATTGTTTCGCAAAAGCATTGGGAAAACGGTCTGATTTTCAGTTTCTTTATTTTTTACTGAAATATTCAAGGACGCACGATTATCGAAAACATAGTTTTTATCAAAATATTGAGCGGAAATTTTTATTGGACTGTTATTGTAATAAAACGTTTCCGAAGATACTTCTAGCCTACTTCTGCGCTTATTAGATGCGAGGTACTGCACAAGGTTTCCTATAAAATCATCAAAACTTTGGAAGCTTTCTGTTTCCACAAAACTTCGAGCGCGCCAACGCCAAAAGCCTTCACCATCCCAAATAGCGTCGCGTTTACCGTTTATTTCCATAGTTGCGAGCAAAGGATTTCCGTTTACAATTCCGTTTACAGTCTGTTCGAGCATTATTTCATTCGGCACGCTGATTGTCAATGCACCAAATTCTGTGTGCAATGGCGGAAAATTATCAAAACCAATATCATCCACAGCAAAAGTTCCGTAGTTCGAATTCAACTTAGCTTGTATGTCGTCATTTTGATTGGAAGCTTCTTTATTAAAGTTATCTTGAGCCCCATTTAAAAAATACCAATCGGTTTGAAGTCCGGAAATGATCCACGTATTTTTATTCAAATTTTCAATTTCTGAAAACACCGAAGCAAAACTTCTGTCTGGTTGATAAAGTATTATAAGCTGATAGTCATTGACAATACTAACTGCTTCAGAAGGTTTTTTAAAAGTGACCGTTCGTTGCTCATTGGTGGTAATTGCTTTTTTGAGCGCACCCAAATCTGGATGTGTGATTTTACTAACAACCAAAACATTTGTAGCTTGATCAATCACTTCAACGGCAAATTGTTTGCTATTGTTGGTTTTATTCTTTTCATCAGCAAGCGGAAGAATTTGTGCCGAATATTTTTGAAGTCCAACACTCGAAGCATTTAAAGTGAAATGGAGGGTTTTTGAAGTTTCGTTTTCTGAAAACGAAACGTTTGTTCTATAAACCGTTGCCGCTCCTTGTGTAACTATAAACTCAGAATTTACGGGATTTGTACCACTGTAGTTCAAAATAACTTCAACCGGAAACTGGTTTTTTAGAAATGCATACCGATTTGTGTTGAGCTGGTCTATTTTCAGATCGGTGTATTTTATGGAATCGCCCAAAATAACTGGATATACTGGGTTTTTAAATGTTGCCGAAGAAAATTCGTAATCATTTCCGAGCGTTTGGTTTCCGTCGGTTATCAGTATTGTTGGGGCAGTTTGACTTTTAAAAAGTTCGTTGGCAGAGTTAAGTGCTTTGGAAATGTTGGTGTTTTTTTCATCAAAAGAAAGCGAATCATTTTCACGGAAATCACTTCCGAAGGAATAATAGGAAAGATCGAATTTATCGTTTAGCGCACTATTCTCTTTTAGTTTTTGAAGTACTGCCGAAACATTTTCCTTTTGGCCCAACTCCCCTACTGATGCTGAATTGTCAATAAGCACTGGAAGTTTCGGTTTTTCAATGGTATAAGTTTCACTTTTAAATTTTGGATTGATAATTAAAAGTAAAATTGAAAAAAGCGTGATGAAACGAAGTATCCCAAAAATCCAACGTAATGAGTCTTTTTGCTTTGATTTATAGCCATACATAAAAACCGCCAGAGCAATGGATACTACTCCGGCGATGATTATATAAAGTATGGTTTCTGTAGTCACTAAAAAATTTTATAAGTTTAAAAGTTGAGGGGTTTTTAAAATACTGATTAATGCCACTGAATACGTATTTAAGTAAGCATTCCCCCATCAACGTTAAGCACTTGACCCGTAACATAAGCAGAAAGGTCACTAGCCAAGAAAACACAGGCATTTGCAATATCCTCAGGAGAGCCACCACGTTTCAATGGAATGGCATCACGCCAGCTTTGCACAGTAGCCTCGTCCAGTTTTCCCGTCATTTCAGTTTCAATAAAACCAGGAGCAATGGCATTACAACGTATATCGCGCGAACCTAATTCCAAAGCAACTGATTTTGTGAAACCAATAATTCCCGCTTTTGAAGCAGCGTAATTGGTTTGTCCAGCGTTTCCTTTTACGCCCACGATAGAGCTCATATTTATGATAGCACCTTTGCGTTGTTTTAACATGGCACGTTGTACAGCTTTGGTCATATTAAAAACCGACTTTAGGTTGACTTCAATTACTTTATCAAAATCTTCTTCGGAAATGCGCATCAACAGATTGTCCTTTGTGATTCCTGCATTATTCACAAGAATATCAATGCTTCCAAAATCTTTTAAAACCTCTTCAGCCAGTTTTTGCGATTCTTCATAAGAAGCTGCATCACTTTTATATGCTTTTGCTTTAACGCCCATTTTTGAAACTTTATCTGCTAAAGCATTTGCTGCTTCAGCTGACGAGCTATAGGTGAAAGCTACATTTGCGCCATGTTTGGCGAATGTTTCAACGATTCCTTTTCCAATTCCGCGGCTACCGCCAGTGATAATTGCTGTTTTTCCTTCCAGTAATTTCATATAAAAAAAATATTTCGATTTAAACTAAAAAGGTCTCGACTTTGCTCGACCAGACATTTATTAATTAAAAAACCGCAAAAGGCGGGGATTCAAATATAACAAAAGGTTGCGGGTTCTCCATAAAAAAAGCCCTGTGAATTTCACAGAGCTTCTTTAATATATTCTATACTATTAGCCTAAAACTTCAGCTACCTTTTTTCCAATTTCAGCAGGAGATTCCACTACGTGGATGCCACACTCGCGCATTACTTTTTTCTTGGCCTGCGCAGTATCATCACTTCCACCTACAATCGCTCCCGCGTGCCCCATAGTACGTCCAGCAGGCGCAGTTTCTCCAGCAATAAAACCGATTACAGGTTTTTTAATCCCACTATTTTTATACCAATTGGCAGCGTCTATTTCCAATTGACCTCCAATCTCACCAATCATAACTACAGCTTCGCTATCAGGATCCATAATTAACATTTCCAAAGCTTCTTTTGTTGTAGTTCCAATGATTGGATCACCACCAATACCTATTGCGGTTGTAATTCCAAGACCCTGCTTCACAACCTGATCTGCTGCTTCATAAGTAAGCGTTCCAGATTTTGAAACAATACCTACTGTTCCTTTTTTGAAAACAAAACCTGGCATAATACCTACTTTTGCTTCACCGGGTGTAATAACTCCAGGGCAGTTAGGGCCAATAAGACGGCAGTTTCTATCTTTTATATAATCGGAAGCAGTAATCATGTCTTTAACTGGAATTCCTTCGGTAATGGTGATAATAACCTTTATACCTGCGTCAGCGGCTTCCATAATGGCGTCTGCAGCAAATGCTGGTGGGACGAAAATAATAGTTGTATCGGCACCTGTTTTTTCAACTGCTTCCGAAACGGTATTGAAAACTGGTTTGTCCAAATGTTTTTGACCACCTTTCCCTGGGGTTACCCCACCTACAACATTAGTCCCGTACTCAATCATTTGTTCGGCGTGAAAAGTACCTTCACTACCCGTGAAACCTTGAACTATTACTTTTGAATTTTTGTTTACTAAAACGCTCATTTTTAAGTATTTTCTATTTATTATATATATTTATTATTCAATTGAAAACTGTGTATTGTTTTTTTAGAATTGCCGCAAAGATACGGCTTTTGTTGACGGATTTAAAAGATATTAAACCTTAACTCTGTGGTAGCTTTCGTTGGTATCATCCTTATCTGTTACTGGTTGACTAATTTGATACCCTCTATAGATTTTATCGTCTTTTATTTCCCAAATGGCAATGAAGTGTGCTATCCCCAATTCCTCATCTGGATTCTCCATAGTGCGGATATAATATTTATAACGAATCGTTACGTGATTGTCGTCAGCCAAAAGATGACTTACCTCTATCCTAAGATCATTGTAAGACCTTCTTACTTCTCCAAAAAAGCTTACAATGTCATCATAGTGCATGATTGAAAGGCCGTTGGCGCTGTTCCAAATAAGCACTAAATCTGGATGGAAAAACCGCTCTAAAACAGTTTCGTCCCTTAAAATATCTGATCTGTAAAAATCTCGTACTATTTTTTTTGCTGTACTACTCATGGTAATTTGTCCAATTTTTCTATAATGTCTGGAATAAGCTTTATTGAAGCCAACTCCTTATATTTTTTTCTGAATTCATCTGCAGGCGTTCCAAAATATGATTTGTTTCCTGGCAATGATTTACTCACCCCACTCTGTGCAGAAATTACAGCTTTTTCTCCGATTGTTATACCGCTTGTAATTCCTACTTGCCCCCATATTGTAACAAAATCCTCAATCAACACACAGCCTGCTATACCAACTTGTGAAGCTATCAAACAACGCTTGCCAATAATAGTATCGTGGCCTACATGAACTTGATTATCCAATTTTGAGCCTTCCCTAATTGTGGTAGAGGCTGTTACTCCTTTATCTATCGTGCAAAGTGCTCCAAGGTCAACATTATCTTCAATCACTACGTTTCCACCACTTAAAAGCTTATCAAATTTTTCTGGTCGATTTTTGTAGTAAAATGCATCACTACCTAAAACTGTTCCAGCGTGTATTGTTACACTGTTTCCGATAATAGTATTGTCGTATATACAAACGTTGGAATGGATCAGACAATCGCGGCCTATTTTCACGTTATTTCCAACAAAAACATTCGGCTGGATTACGGTGCCCTCTCCTATTTCTGCAGATTCTGAAATGGCGCTATTGGCATTTCGGAAAGGCTTGAAATAATTTGTTAATTTATTAAAATCGCGAAATGGATCATCGGAAATAAGCAATGCCTTCCCCACAGGACAATCTACTTTTTTATTGATGAGGATTACTGTCGCCTGAGATTGTAAAGCCTTGTCGTAATATTTCGGATGGTCCACAAAAACAATATCCCCAGGTTGTACAACATGAATTTCATTCATTCCAAAAACTGGGAAATTTGCTTCTCCAACATAGTCAGAGCCAATTATAACAGCAATATTTTCAAGAGTTTGGGGAGTTGGGAATTTCACAGTGTTTTTTTTTAAAATTTATTGCATTAAGCAATTACTCTTTCATTCGTTCTTGATAGTGTCCTTTTTCGGTATCAATTCTAATTTTATCTCCTTCATTAATAAAAAGAGGCACATTGATTTCGGCTCCTGTTTCAACAATAGCAGGTTTGGTTGCATTTGTTGCCGTATTGCCTTTCACACCTGGTTCTGTTGACGTCACTTCCAATACCACATGCGCTGGCATTTCAACAGAAAGTGGGGCACTGTCTTCTGTATTGATAAGAACTGTAACTATTTCGCCCTCTTTCATCAATTCAGGAACGTCTAGTATATCTTTCATTAAACGAATTTGGGAGTAATCATCTGTATTCATAAAATGATACATATCGCCTTCGTTATAAAGATATTGGAATTTATGGGTCTCCACGCGTACATCGTCTATTTTATGACCAGCGGAAAAAGTATTGTCTATAACTTTTCCTGTAGTAACACTTTTCAGTTTAGTGCGAACAAAAGCTGGACCTTTACCAGGTTTTACGTGAAGGAATTCAATTATTTTATATATGTCGTTGTTATAGCGGATACAAAGTCCTTTTCTAATATCTGATGATGTTGCCATTATTGCTTATTTTTTATAGTTGATTTTTACTATTGTGTTTTTTTGGAATCGCTATTTAATTTGAATTAAAATAGCCTTTCATAATTCCTCGTTTTGAATTCTTAATGAACTGGAGTATTTCATCACGTTCTGGAGTGGCTTCCATCTCGGCCTCAATAATTTCAGCTGCCTGGGAAGTATTGTAATTTTTTTGATAAAGAATTCTGTAAATATTTTGAATCTCAGTAATTTTTTGTGGAGTAAAACCCCTTCTGCGAAGTCCGATACTGTTTATACCCACATAACTAAGTGGTTCACGAGCAGCCTTTACAAATGGCGGAACATCTTTTCTAACCAATGAACCCCCAGTAACAAATGCATGATTTCCAATCATACAAAATTGATGTACAGCTGTCATTCCAGCCAAAACAACATAATCACCAACTGTAATGTGCCCAGCTAGTGTACTATTGTTTGAAAATATACAGTTATCGCCCACAATACAATCATGTGCAATATGGCAATAGGCCATAATCCAGCAGTTTTTACCAACTACGGTTTTTCCGCGATCAATAGTCCCACGATTTATGGTTACATATTCACGTATTGTAGTGCCATCGCCAATTTCAACCGTTGTATCTTCATCTTTAAATTTTAAATCCTGTGGAACTGCAGAAATTACAGCACCTGGAAAAATATTACAATTCTTACCGATTCGTGCACCTTCCATAATGGTTACATTGCTCCCAATCCAGGTTCCTTCACCAATTACAACATTATTGTGTATTGTTGTAAACGGCTCTATCACAACGTTTTTAGCTATTTTTGCGCCCGGATGGACGTATGCAAGTGGTTGATTCATTTCTATTGTTTATTGTTTTTTATAGCTGAAATGCGCAAGTATTATCATATTTCTTTTAAAAGAGTTTTATACAAACGCTCAGTTTACCTATAAGTTTTTTGTTTTTACCATTTGGGCCATCAACTCGGCCTCGGTTACCAATTTATCATTTGCGTACGCGTTTCCTTGCATATGTACAATTCCACGGCGAATGGGAGAAATTAATTTCAATACGAAAATTAAGGTGTCTCCAGGGTTTACCTGTTGTTTAAACTTCACATTGTTTATCTTCATAAAAAATGTGAGATAATTTTCTGGATCTGGAACGGTGCTTAATGCTAAAATCCCTCCTGTTTGTGCCATTGCCTCTACTATCAGAACACCTGGCATTACAGGTGCTCCTGGAAAATGACCGACAAAGAAAGGTTCGTTCATCGTTACATTTTTGAGCCCCACCACATGCGTATCGCTCATTTCCATAATTTTGTCAACCAATAAAAATGGTGGTCTGTGCGG
The DNA here is from genome assembly GCA_937125455.1 of uncultured Aequorivita sp. Taxonomy (GTDB): domain Bacteria; phylum Bacteroidota; class Bacteroidia; order Flavobacteriales; family Flavobacteriaceae; genus Aequorivita. Next base: position 56,506 of record CAKZLK010000050.1, on the reverse strand, counting down.
AAGCATAGCCATAATTTGGTTAACATCTTTTACTGGAGGTTGGTTGATGTCGAATTTTGGAATGTTGTTTCGAGCTTCCAACTTTATGATTTTTGAAAGTTTTTTGGCAAACTGAGTGTTTACGTGATGCCCCGGTTTATTTGCAATTACTTTACCGCGTATGCGAGTGCCTACCAAAGCCAAATCTCCTATAACATCCAAAAGCTTATGCCTTGCAGCTTCATTTGGATAGTGAAGAGTAAGGTTGTCTAAAATTCCGTTAGGTTTAACAGAAATTGAGTCTTTTCCAAAAGCAGTTCGGAGTTTGTCCATAGTGCTCGGGGAAAGTTCTTTGTCCACATACACAATTGCATTGTTTAGATCTCCTCCTTTAATCAAGCCGTTTTCTAGCAACATTTCAATTTCGTGAAGGAAACTAAAGGTTCTAGCATTGGCAATTTCGTCCTTGAAATCTGAAATATGCTTTAGGGAAGCATTTTGCGTGCCCAAAACCTTTGTGCCAAAATCAACCATTGTGGTTATTTGGTATTCATCAGAAGGCATCACAATAATTTCGCTTCCGGTTTCTTCATCCAAATAGGAGATAACTTCTTTTACAACATATTCTTCCCGTGGAGCGTCCTGTTCCACTACTCCTGCCATTTCTACGGCTTCCACGAAAAACTTTGATGAGCCATCCATAATTGGTGGTTCGGAGGCATTGAGTTCCATAATGCAGTTATCCACCTCAAGTCCTACCAATGCGGCAAGTACGTGTTCCGAAGTTTGGATTTTAACCCCGCGTTTTTCCAAATTGGTGCCTCGCTGCGTATTAACCACATAATTTGCGTCTGCTTCAATTACGGGATGTCCTTCCAAATCAGTTCTCACAAAAGTATATCCGTGATTTTCGGGTGCTGGTTTAAAGGTTATCGTTACCTCTTTGCCTGTATGCAAACCGACTCCGGTAAGTGAAATTTCCTTACCAATGGTGCGCTGTTTTACAACACTTTCATTCATTATCGAGCTTTTTTTCAACTATATTTAACCTTTCCATTATTTTTGGAAGGTTTTTAAAATAAACATAACTTTTATTAAAATCGCCATAATTCAAGGCTGGTGATCCCTGCAGTGTTTCATCGTCTTTTACATTTCTTCCTATTCCACTCTGTGCCTGAATTTTCACATTATTGCCAATAACAATATGTCCGGCAATACCTACTTGACCTCCAATAATACAATTTTTTCCTATCTTGGTAGAACCGGCAATACCAGTCTGAGCAGCAATCACTGTGTTTTCACCTATGGTGACATTATGTGCTATCTGAATTTGATTATCTAATTTTACACCTTTCTTTATTACGGTTGATCCCAAAGTAGCGCGATCTATTGTTGTTGCAGGGCCAATATCTACATTATCTTCAATGATTACATTGCCGGTTTGCGGCACTTTGTGATACTCTCCTTTTTCATTTGGGGTAAAACCAAAACCATCCGCACCAATAACAACTCCACTGTTTATTACACAGAAATTTCCTATGACAGTTTCTGAATAAATCTTTGCGCCTGTAAATAAAACAGTATTATTGCCAACAGTAACATTATCTCCTATGTATACGTTGGGATAAATTTTTACATTATCACCAATTTTAACGTTCTCCCCTATATATGAAAAAGCGCCTAAATATAAGTTTTCACCGTATTTGGCACTTTCAGAAATGAACACCGGATTTTCAATTCCTGTTTTGTTCATTTTTACCTGATTGTAATATTCCAACAATTTCGAGAAGGCTTTATAGGCATTTTCCACACGAATAAGTGTTGTTGATAAATCACCAGATGCAACAAAATCATTATTAACTATTGTTATTGAAGCTTGGGTTGAATATATATAGTGCGTGTATTTTGGATTGGAAAGAAAGGTTAAACTGCCTTTACTGCCTTCTTCAATTTTTGCGAGTTTAGAAACCTCTACTCCTTCATCGCCATCTACGGTACCGTTGAGGATTCCTGCTATTTGGGTTGCTGTAAATTTCATTGGGCGTTAAGGTTTTTTTTTGCCAAAGTACACATAAAAGGCAACCGCAAATTAGTGTTTTTAAAAAGAATCGAATTTCGGTTGTTAGTTTTCATTCTTGCAAAAATAGAAAAAAAGGATTTAGCCTCGATAGCTATCCTTATTGTTTTTTGGATAGCACATATAGTATTTGACCACCGATTTTGAAAGCGCCTCCAAATTAAGTTGATCGCTAGCCTTTGCAACGTCAATAACCTTACCGTTTTTCTTCAACAGATTGATGGTGTCCTTTTCCATACTATATGCCTGATTTTCCAGTTTGCCTGTGAAAACAAAAAAGGATGCTTCTTCTTCAGAAATTTTAAAAAACTCAATTAAGGCTTTTCTCTTTTGTTCCACTTTTTGAGCAGAAAAAGTTTCCGATTTTACCTTAACTTTCAGCAAATCCCTATTGAGCAGCATTTTTGAAAGATTTTTTAAGACAAAATCATCATTACCCACCCAGGTTTTCATTGCCGATATAATATCGTAATCGTCCAGTTTTGAAAAGGTATCGAGTACTTCGTCTGAAAAATCATTTAAACTGATATTGTTTTTTAGAAAGAAATGCAATCCTTTACTTGCGGGCAGTTCCACTCCTCTGGCTGTCAACTGCTTTGCGCGTTTCAAGACCCTAACCAAGAGCTGCTCTGCCACAATCCCCGTTTTATGTAGATACACTTGCCAGTACATTAACCTTCTAGAAATAATGAAACTTTCAACAGAATAAATACCTTTTTCTTCTACTACTAAAGCGTCATTTTTCACATTCAGCATTGTAATCAAACGTTGTGCATTAACTGTGCCTTCGGGGACGCCGGTATAAAAACTATCGCGTTTTAAATAGTCTAGGCGATCCATGTCCAATTGGCCAGAAACTAACTGGTGTAAAAATTTTCGAGGATATTCATCTTTGAAAATTTGAATGGCAAGCGTTAATCCCTTGTTAAACTTTTTATTCAAAGCTTCCATAAAAAGCAATGAAATTTGCTCGTGGCTCACATTTTCAACAATGCTATTTTCCATTGCATGTGAAAAAGGACCATGGCCAATGTCGTGTAAAAGAATAGCTATGTACAGCGCCTCTTCTTCTTCTTTGGATATGTATACGCCTTTTGTCTGTAGGACTTGCACCGCTTTTTGCATCAAAAACATGGCTCCTAATGCATGATGAAATCGCGTGTGGTGTGCTCCGGGATAAACAATATACGAAAACCCCATTTGTGAAATTCGGCGAAGTCTTTGGAAGTATTTATGCTCCATCAAGTCAAAAACAAGTTTGCCTGGTATGGTAATAAAACCATAGATGGGATCGTTAATGATTTTAAGTTTGGGAAGGGTTTTCAAACTTTAACTTTAAATTAATAGCTTCAAGATTTTTTTGAAATAATTCGGAACTATTTTTGGACCATATTCTTGGCAACAGCCGCAGAATTATTTACAAACACAAATATACATATATGAGCGACATAAAAGTACTATGGGTAGATGACGAGATTGATTTGCTTAAACCACATATTCTATTTCTTGAAAATAAAAACTATAAAGTAACTACGGCTCAGAGCGGTAGTGAGGCTTTAGAAGAAATAAAAAAAGAAACTTTTGATATTGTTTTTTTAGATGAAAATATGCCAGGCCTTACTGGGCTTGAAACCCTTGCAGAAATTAAAGAACTGCAAGCATCTATTCCAGTAGTGATGATAACAAAAAGTGAAGAGGAATATATTATGGAAGAGGCTATCGGTTCTAAAATTGCCGATTACCTCATAAAACCAGTTAACCCAAACCAGATATTGCTCAGTTTAAAGAAGAATCTGGACCACAGCAGGTTAATTTCAGAAAAAACGACTTCAAACTATCAGCAGGAATTTCGAAAAATCGCAATGGATCTTTCTATGGTCAATACTTTCGAGGAATGGAAAGACTTATATCAAAAGCTGGTTTATTGGGAGTTAGAGCTTGAAAATATTGAAGATTCTGGAATGTTCGAAATTTTGGAGTCTCAAAAGACAGAAGCTAATAGCCAGTTCTGTAAGTTCATAGATAAAAACTACCCAAAATGGTTTGAAAATCCTAGTGAGGCGCCAACAATGTCGCACACACTTTTTAAAGAAAAGATCCAACCCCAGTTGCAATCTGGAATACCTACTCTTTTGGTTGTTATAGATAATTTAAGATTCGATCAATGGAAAGCTTTTGAACCAACAGTAGCGAATATTTATAAAAAAACTTCCGAAGAGGTTTTCTGCAGTATCTTACCTACCGCAACACAATATGCCCGAAACGCAATTTTTTCCGGACTTATGCCCAGCGAAATGGAAAAACTGCATCCAGACCTTTGGTTGAACGATACTGAAGATGGAGGGAAAAACATGAAGGAAGAAGAATTTCTCGCAGCGCAACTTAAGCGATTGGGGCTGAAACTAAATTGGAGTTATCATAAAATTTCAAGCTTAAAACAAGGCAAAAAGCTTGTTGAAAACTTCAAAAGTCATAAGGATGAAGATTTGACCGTAGTAGTTTACAATTTTGTTGACATGCTTTCGCATTCAAAAACAGAAATGGAGGTTATTAAGGAATTGGCTTCAAATGATAAATCATACCGTTCCTTAACACAGAGCTGGTTTAAAAATTCACCATTACTGGAAATTATTCAGCAAGCTGCTCGCTTGGGCTTTAAATTAATTATCACGACAGATCACGGAACAATAAATGTGAAAAATCCATCAAAAGTAATTGGTGATAAAAACACAAGCCTTAATCTTCGCTATAAAACAGGCAAGAGTTTAACTTATGAGGACAAAGAAGTTTTGGCTGCAAAGAATCCAAAATCTATCTGTTTGCCTACAATTAATATGAGTAGCTCATTTATTTTTGCAAAAGGGGATTATTTCTTTGCCTATCCAAACAACTATAACCACTATGTTAGTTATTATCGAAATACTTACCAGCATGGTGGCGTTTCTTTAGAGGAAATGGTTATACCTTTTTCTGTTTTTACTCCTAGATAAAATCATTAAATAAATCTTTAAATCAAGGTCGTTTTTTAATAAATGATGATTTAATTGAGAATTTTTTTATATTCGTTCCGTAATTAAGATGGAAATAACTTATACTCAAAACGAAATTTCCAAGGTTGCTGAAAAAATCCTAAGAGTCTCAGAATCAAATGTATTTTTGTTTTATGGAGAAATGGGAGTAGGTAAAACTACACTTATAAAGGAACTTGTAGGGCAACTTGGTGTTAGGGAAATATCAGGAAGTCCTTCATTTTCTATAGTCAATGAGTATGAAGCAAAAGATAGTATTGTATATCATTTCGATTTTTACAGGATAGAGAAAATTGATGAAGCATATGATATTGGATTAGAGGATTATCTTTATAGCGGCAATTACATATTTATAGAATGGCCAGAAAAAATAAACGAATTGTTGCCTAAAAAAGCAAATAACATATATATCATGAAAAATATTAACGGAAGTAGAACCCTAAAACTGATGCCTGTGAGATAAATTGCAGCGAAACATATCCATTTATAATTTTTTTCTTAATCGTTTGCCCCAAATCGCAAAAATTACAGAGCAGGGGATCTTTTGTCAAAAAAATTTGTAAATATACGGAAAAAATAATTAAAATACTTAACGTTTTTCATAGTAGGTTTGAATAAATATTAACCTCACAAAATCAATTTATTATGAAGACTCTAAAGTACTTATTTATCGTAGCAATTTTTTCATTAGGAACCTTTGCTTCTTGCACCCCAGAAAGCATTCAGGATGAACAAACCCCCCAACAAATACACAAGAGCAAAATCATCGTACCTAGTAACGGGTAGTATTATAGCCCTAATAATAGCGGCAACCCCTTACTTATTTTATTCATACGAAAGTTTCCCACAATCAAAATCGTGGGAAACTTTTTTGTTTACATATCACGCAAACTGGTATCAAGAAGTGTATGTTTCTGTTTGGACGATGATGGGGAAATTTATTCCGCTACTACTTTTGATAATCTGGTTTATCACATGTAAACATTGGTGGTATCACGTAATACTTATTCCAATAGGAATGTTTGCTTTTCAACTATTCAGCGTTATTAATGATGATGTTGGTATTACTGATGAGGTTGAAATCTGGTGGCTGTTCCCCATAATGCTAGTAATCGTACCATTGGTTTATCTTATCAAGGCCAAGCTATCAAACAAATTGATGGGCAAAGATTTAAAAAGCTTTGAAGAAGATTTAGGTACAAGAAAAAATCTTTGGCAACAGATCAAAGATTTGTTTTAACTACTTAAGATTTCCTCAATATCAAATTTAATACGTACATTGGTTCGTCAAAATTTACTAATATTAATAGCATTAGTTTTATATGACCTTTATTTGCAAATAACTTTTAAGTCATATTCATAATAAAAAATATTTATAACCAACCTAAAAACAAAACCAGAAACAAAAAAACTAGAAGTAAACCAAACAAGTCATTGCCGGTGAAATAAAAAATAGTGTTATCTAAAATGTTAAAGATTTAACTATAAGTTAAAGATTAAAATACATTTTGAAGTATTTTTTTACACTATAACCTGTAAAGGTACTATAAACTTAATTATTACATTTAAGTTTTTTGATTGTAAGTTTGACCCATATTAACCTCACAAAAACTTACTTATTATGAAAAACTTAAAATTGATTATCGTAGCCGCTATTTTCGCCGCAGGACTTTTTGCTTCTTGTACCCCAGAAGGAATTCAAGATGAACAAACCCCACAACAAATCGACGTTAGAACGGTTCAAGTTCCGCCAGCCGGATAAGAAAAGCTTAATACAGGGAGGCATCATTGTTTTTATAATGGCATGCACTCCTTTTATATATTATGCATATGAGAGTTTCCCAACCGATTCACAGGTTTGGGAAACTTCTTTTTTTACATTTACCACAAAATATCCTTCGTTATATCATTACGCTTGGTTCTTAACTGGAAAAGTTATCCCCGTAATTTTGTTGCTAATATGGTTCTTTACTTGTAAACATTGGTGGCACTGGATTATACTAGTTCCACTCTCCATGTATGTTTTTCAATTGTTCAACATATTAAAACAAAACTTTAATGCTGATGAGGTTGAGATCATTTATGTAATACCAATAATGATGGTATTGGTTCCATTTGTCTATCTAATCCGCGCTAAACTTTTCAGCCAAATGCGTCAGAATGACTTAAAGTCTTTTGAGGAAGAACTCCTCCAAAAAAGATCTCTCTGGGAACAAATAAAAGATTTGTTTCGATAATTTTTCCTTCTATTAAAGTAAAAATTATTCCGTAAATTGAACGGTCAAGTTTATAGTATGTCCAATCCAAAATCACCATTTACAATAGCACAGTTGCTACCACAAGAGGAAACTCTGGAAATAGCGAAGCAAAAGGGAGAGCTTTATATTGGTATTCCAAAAGAAGCCTATTTCCAAGAAAAAAGAATCTGTCTTACTCCAGATGCTGTCAATGCAATCGTCAGCAATGGACATAGGGTCTTGATTGAAAAAGGAGCTGGAAATGAAGCTGGATTCACGGACAAGGACTATTCTGAAGCCGGTGCAGAATTAACTGAGGATACAAAAAAAGTATTTGGCTGTCCAATGGTTCTAAAAGTAGAACCCCCTACCCTGGAAGAATTAAAACTTATAAAGCCCAAAACTGTTCTTATCTCCGCACTCCAGCTAAAAACCCGTCAAAAATCATATTTTGATGCCCTTGCAAAAAAGAAAATTACAGCCCTGGCTTTTGAGTTTATAAAAGATGAAGACCATAGCTATCCTGCCGTTAAGGCATTAAGCGAAATTGCAGGCACAGCGTCAGTGCTTATTGCCGCAGAGTTAATGGTTAACGCAAAAAAGGGAAACGGCCTTCTTTTTGGAAACATTAGTGGCGTCCCTCCTATTGAGGTTGTTGTAATTGGAGCTGGAACCGTTGGCGAGTTCGCAGTAAGATCTGCTCTTGGCCTAGGTGCCAATGTAAAAGTTTTTGATAGTTCCATAACCAAGTTAAGGACCATTCAAACCAATGTTGGGCGCATATTATACACTTCAACCGTACAGCCTAAAAACTTGATGAAAGCACTCTTGCGTTGCGATGTTGCTATTGGTGCGGTCCGTGGACACAATCGGGCTCCAATTATTGTTTCTGAAGATATGGTGCGGAATATGAAGAAAGGTGCAGTTATTATAGATGTTTGTGTGGATATGGGGGGGTGTTTTGAAACTACCGAAATGACAAGTCACGACTGCCCAACATTTTTAAAACACGACGTAATACATTACGGTGTTCCTAATATCCCCGCACGCTATCCCAAAACCGCATCTATTTCAATCAGTAATATCTTTACTCCTTATATTTTGGAAATTGCCGAAAGTGGTGGACTTGAAAATGCAATCCGTTTTGACAATGGTTTAAAAAATGGGTTGTACTTTTACCGTGGAATATTGACAAATAAAGCAGTTGCCGATTGGTTTGATATGCCGTATAGTGATCTCAATCTATTAATATTTTAGGTTTAAGGAATAAATTTTTATATAATAAACTTCAAAATTAGAATTGATCCAATTGCTGATAAAATTTAAAATACAAATACCAAATCCCAAAAAATGAAATTAGCATACCGATTAGCCTATTTTTCAGGCGGTTTTTTAATAGGAATAGCGTTGTTATTTTTTATTTTAAGTGGAAAAAAAACCTCCTGTGCCTACGGACCTGAGGCGAGAACTCTCAAAAATATTCGACTGAAAAACCGTGCTTTTACTGAAGAAACTTTAAAAGTGCTCCAAGAAAATAAAATGGATACTTCAGCTATTTCAACGTTATTGAACGATGGTGATGTATTGTTCTCTGAAAGCAATACAAGTCTTGACTCTTGTAAGCAATATGTAATTGAAAGAGAGTTTTCAGAAAAAAATTTAAAGGTCAGAATTGAGAATTGCGACAGCTTGGCAACGGTAATGGAAGCAACTATTAAATAATTCGTTTTTTAAAGTTTTCGTCGCTGTTTTTCTTTTTTCAAAAGCGTTAGTTCTCGACTGGTCTGGCCAGCAACTGAAGTATTTTCCTCTGCACGTCGAATCAAATATGGCATCACATCTTTCACGGGACCAAAGGGAATATATTTTGCAACATTATATCCTTCTTGACCAAGGTTGAAGGTTATGTGATCACTCATTCCATACAATTGACCAAACCAAACTCGGTTCTCGCTTTTTGAAATTCCTTTTTGCTTCATTAAATCCATGGCTTGATAGGTACTGGATTCATTATGCGTTCCTATGAACAATTCAATATCTTCAAGATTGTCCATAATATATTTCATTACTTCGTTGAAGTTATCATCGGTCGCTTTTTTACTTTCGCAAATAGGACTTTTATAGCCATTTTCAATAGCACGTTCATTTTCCTTTTCCATATAAGCACCGCGAACAATTTTGAACCCCAGCTTATATCCTTTTGTTTTGGCTCTTTGGTGCAAATTTTTTAAATAATCAAGACGATCCCAACGATAACATTGTAACGTATTAAAAATAATAGGCCGTTCTGTATTATACTTTTCCATCATTTTTTCACATAAATGGTCAGCGGCATCTTGCATCCATGACTCTTCTGCATCAATAAGCAAACGTATATTGCAATCATGCGCTGCTTTTGAAACCCGATCATATCTTGCTTCTATATTTTTCCAATAAATCTTTTCAGAGTCTGACAGCGGTTCGTTTTCAGTAATTTTTTGCCAAACTTTAAACCTTCCGAATCCTGTTGGTTTAAAAACCGAAAAAGGCATAGCTTTTTTATTTTTTGCAAACTCGGTAAGTTCAATTACTTTATTTGCAGTTGCATCAAACTGTGCGTCTTCTTCTTTTCCCTCTACCGAAAAATCTAAAACCGAAAAAACGCCAACATCAAAAAGTTTATCAACTGTGGCCATACAGTCTTTTTCATTAACACCGCCACAAAAATGGTCAAAGACTGTGGAGCGAATAAGTCCTTCTACCGGAAGGTTTATATTCAGTGCAAATTTTGTCATAGCAGAACCGATTTTAACCAAAGGTTCTTTGGAAATCATTTTAAAAAGGAAATATGCACGTTCAAGTTCAGAATCACTTTTTAATTTGAATGCGGTTTCGGTATTATCGAAAAGGGAATTTGATATCATAAAAGCAAAATAAAGTGTGCAAATATAGTTAGATTTGAACTCTGATTATATTAGAAAAATCGAAAACTTATTTGGAAAAATGACAAAAGACAAAGGCCTGGTTTATCGCAATGAAAATGCTTGGAAAGTTCTTTCAGATTTAATTAAGAATTTAAAACCTTCTAAAGTATTTATTATAACCGATGAAAATACTCTTGTGTATTGCTTGCCCTATTTTTTGGCGCAAAATATTTTAAAGAATACTCCAGAAATTATAACAATACCCACAGGTGAAATAAATAAAAATATAAACACATGTCAAAAAGTTTGGGAATCACTATCAGAAAAAAATGCAGATAGGGATAGTTTGATAGTAAACCTCGGCGGTGGCGTGGTTACAGACCTTGGAGGTTTTGTTGCTTCTACTTTTAATCGTGGTTTATCATTCATTAACATACCCACTTCCCTACTCGCTATGGTTGATGCTTCAGTTGGGGGGAAAAACGGCGTAGATTTAGGTCATATTAAAAACCAAATTGGAGTGATCAGACTTCCTGAGATAGTGATTTTGGACACTGAATTTCTAAAAACTTTACCTGCAAAACAGATTACTTCCGGCCTTGCAGAAATGCTGAAACACGGCATTATTCACAGCAAAGAGTATTGGGAACGTATTAAAAACGTTGACATTTCCAATAAATTAGAGCTCGATGCCTTAATTTGGGATTCTATTGAAATAAAAAAAGAAATTGTTGAGAAAGATCCCTTTGAAAAAAACCTGCGTAAAACGCTGAACTATGGACACACTCTTGGTCATGCCATAGAATCATATTTTCTTGAAAATCCAGAAAAAGAAACATTACTTCACGGTGAAGCTATTGCAGTCGGTATCATTCTTGCCACATATATTTCAAAAGAATCTTGTGGATTCTCGGATGAAACCTTATTTGATATTTCAAATAGCATCTTCAAGTTTTTTCCGAAGCAATCTTTCACCGAAAAGGATATTAAAGCCATCATAAACTTGCTCGTATTCGACAAAAAAAACAGGAACGGCAAAGTGCTCTTTGTACTTTTAGAAGACATTGGTCGCCATAAAACGAATTGCATGGTTAGCAATGATTTGATTTACAAAGCGTTTGATTATTATAAAAATTTCTGAAAATTTTCTTCAAAAAATTTTTATGTCATCTATTTTTGAATAGTTTTATAACCGCAAACCAAAAGAATGAATATTAAATGAAGCGAATCATTGTAGATTATCGAAAGTTGACCCCAGAAATACTTTCTTTATTAGTTGATAAATATCCCGATGGATATGATGACGACCACGTTATTACTTTTAAAAATGCTAAAAATGAAACTGTGGAAGCTGTTGAAGTTAGAACAGACGACACGATTTATTTAGTTAAAGTAAGCTCCCGACTTGAAATAACCATGGCTAATTTTGATGAAGATGATTATGATGATGCCGACTTCAATGAGCCTATAAGTGAAATTCCTGACAAAAAGAAAATGGAGGAAGAGGAATAAAAAAAAGAGGCTATTTTGCCTCTTTTTTTTTGAAAATTTCTAAACACTATTAAGCATGCTGTAGTTCGTGTTTACCTTCTTTAATTTCCTCAATTAATTTTGAATTAAAAGCTGGTAAATCATTTGGGTTTCTACTTGTAACAAAACCTTCATCTACAACTACTTCTTCATCTACCCAATTAGCTCCGGCATTAATCAAATCGTCTTTAATTGAGTTAAACGATGTCATTTTTCTACCTTTTACAACTCCGGCAGAAATTAATATTTGTGGGCCGTGGCATATAGCTGCCACTGGTTTTTTCTGTTCAAAGAAATGGTTTACAAACGCCAATGCTTGTTTATTTCTTCTCAACTTATCAGGATTTATAACCCCTCCAGGAAGAACTAATGCATTATAGTCAGATGCAGATGCGTTTTCAAGTGTGAGATCTACGTTGTATTCATTGCTCCAGTTTCCGTCTGCCCAACTTTTGATTTTTCCTTCATTTTCACTTACGATTTCAACAGTGAAACCTTCTTTTTCCATCGCCTCTTTGGGTGATTTCAATTCAGATTCTTCAAAACCGTTAGTAGCTAAAATTGCAATTCTCTTATTCATAATCTTTTTCATTTTTTAGTTAAACAATTAATTAGTGTGAAATTACTAACCACGTTTTGGACTATCAATTTTCTGATACTAATCTTTTGCTAATCTTTGTTAAGGAATGATAAAGAAGTTAATTATTCTGTAAGTTTTGCGCTTTTTTTTTATCGGCTTCCACTTTTCGCTTGTATTCTCGCAATTCCTCCATTTCAAGCTCATAGGAAAGTGTTGCGTTGCTGGTAGGTTCTATTTTTATATTTCGATAGAGTGCCCAATTGACCGTGAACTCAGCGCCAAAAAACAATATAAGACAGGTATAATAGACCCACAAAAGAATAAGCACCATGCTTCCGGCACCACCATAAATTGAAGCTGGGTCTGATTTTGCGAAATAAAACCCAATTAAATACTTTCCCGCCAAAAAAAGCAGGGAAGTCATAAAAGCACCTATAAAATTAGTTTTCCACCTTATTTTAACATCGGGAAGAAATGTGAAGATTGCAGCAAACAAAGCAGTTATAATTATTTGAGAAAAAATAAAATTTAAAATTTCTACAATATGGGCAGAAAGTTCTGAGTAATAATTTCCTATAATATCACTAAGTGCATTAATTGCGGTGGTTATAATCAAAGATATAAGAAGAAGTAAGCCTATAATCAGTACCATTCCGAAGGAAATAGCTCGGCGTTTTAAGGTGTCTAGTATTGTATTCTTTTTGGAACGTACACTCCAGATATCGTTTAGTGCTTTCTGAAGCTGAAAAAAAACACCGGTCGCCCCAAAAATAAGCATCCCAATCCCAAAAATGATAAACAACACCGAACTTTCTGACAGTGATGCGTTTATGATCATAGTTTGTATTAAGTCTGCACTTTGTTTCCCAATCAGACCACTAATTTCACCTGTAATCCTACCTTCGACCGCTTCTTTGCCAAAAAAGATGCCCGCAAAATGAACCGTGATAATCAATAAAGAGGGTAATGAAAAAAGTGCGTAATAAGCGATAACTGCACTCTTTGCCCAAGGATCATTTTTATCCCAGCTAAAATATGTTTCTTTTAGTAGTCTAAAAAAATTCATCATAAATAACGTTCCGTGATTATATTACAATGATGCTTTTCATGCCCGCAGATTACAAATCCAGCAGCTCTCACAGACATAATGCTCCCATTGGCCTTCCCTAACTGTTTTAATTGGTTTTCATTAAAACTTTGAAAAAGGCTAAGTGTTGCGTTTCGTACCGATACATAATTTTGTAAAAGAGATGCTACCGTTTTGCTACTAGCGAGTGCGTTTTCAGAAAATAGATTTTCATCAAAACCCTTGAGTTCTGCATTAATACTTCGTGAAAAATACAAAGCTCTGTAAGCAAAGACACGTTCTGTATCTGCAATATGCAGCAATATATCCTTGGGAGTCCACTTTCCTTCAGCGTATTGGTAATCCCATTTACTATCCGGTAAGTTCTCAAAAAAAGTTTGGTTAGTCTTCAATCCTTTTTCAAGTGCATCTATCAGATTGATATCCTCCACTAAATCTATGTAGTGTTTATAGAAGGGATTATATTCTGAAAGTAAAATTTCTGAAGATTTCATGTTTTTTATCTAAATATAAAAAAAACCTTTGCTGGTAGGCAAAGGCTATAATATAAAATTGAGTGAAATATTATATTTCTTTAAATATGGAATGAAGCAATCGCTTTTTATCGTTGATACTTTCTTCCATAGAGATCATAGTTTCAGTTCGGCTAACACCCTCTATATCATCTATCTCATAAATAATATCCTTGGCATGGGCTGTATCTCTAGCTCTAATTTTACAAAAAATATTGAATTTACCTGTCGTAACGTGCGCTACAGTAACAAAAGGTATGTGGCTAATACGCTCCAAAACAAACTGTGTCTGTGAAGTTTTGAAGATGAAAACACCAACATATGCAATAAAGGAATAGCCAAGCTTTTTATAATCAACCTGCAGTGAAGATCCAGTAATAATTCCTGCATCTTCCATTTTTTTAACGCGGACGTGAACTGTACCTGCTGAGATTTCAAGTTTTTTTGCTATATCCGTAAAAGGAATTCGAGTATTATCTATTAATAAATCGAGAATTTTATGATCTGTTTCGTCTAATTTAAATTTTGGCATAACTTTTTTCTTTTTTTTGCAAAACTATAAAGTTTTATCCTATAAAAGAACTTATTTATTGAAAATAAATTATTGAATCATCAGATTTATCAATTAATTTTGAAATATTGGAGCCAACTGTTAAATTATATTGCGGATTTGTTAAAATTTCTGCTCCATTTGCATCCTTTTCACTATGTCCAAATTTATTTTTCATCTTTCCAATCTCGTCAATTACAGGCTCGAAAATTATTTCATTGTTTCTTAAAACCTCATTGTATTGAATAGCAACAGAAACAAACTTTTTTTCATCTTGTAATTTTACATTTCTCAGAATAAAGTCGTTGTAGTTCTTAAGGTTTTCAGGAATTTTAAAATACTTTTTATAATTTATCGACGGCTCTTCTTTTCCAATAATATCAAATAAAGAAAGCAAAGAATAAAAAATAAACTCTCTGGTTTTTTCACGTTGGTAATCCTGCAAATAATGACCTGCCTCAAACAAGATAGTTGGTACCCCAGCTTTTTGAAATGTATCACCAACACAGGCTTCGTTAAAACCATCGTCATACCTTCCCACCTGCCCTGGAATATAAAACTGCAATACATTATTCATTTTAACAATTTGCTGCATAGCTACCTTTCTAGAAGCTGTTATTTCCCGCTTCTTGTCCGCAGCAGGAGATAAAAACGATACAGTAGCAGCTTTACCACTTTTGAAGCCGTAAATGGAGCGTTGATCGTGTAGATTCAAACATAATGAAGGTTCTAATACATCAAAAATACCACGAAGGCATTGACTTTCTTTTTGCGATAAATTTTGTGCATCACGATTTAAATCAATTTTGTTTGCATTTTCCCTGGTATATAATTCAGCTCCATCTGGATTCAACATTGGAAATACATAAAAGGTATAGGTATTTAAGAATTGCTCAATTTCAGTCTGAAAATGATGTTTCTGACTAACAAATTTTAAAAAGTCAAAAAGTGCTTTAGTCGTTGTTGATTCATTTCCGTGCATTTGGGACCATCCCAAAACCACTTCAGACCCATTGCCAATTTTAATTAACGGTATATCCTGACCCTTTTCTGAAAGTCCGGGGACAGAAACCTCATAGTGCATTTTATACATATCCAACAACGGATATATGTGCTGCATAGTGATGTACCTTCCTTTTATTTTGAATTCAAAGTTTTCCTTATACCAACTGCTTATTTCCATATTCCATTTAAAGTTTACAAAGTTAAACAATGCTTAGTTTACAATCGTAAACAAATAAATAGTCAGTGGTTGATTACAACAGTAAACAAAAGCAATCTGTTTTTAAGAATAAATTCAACTTGATTTATAAAATTTGATAAACATATTATATATTACTATAAATTAGTCATTTATGGTATTTTATATAAAGTTATAATTTTATTGTATATAAATTATATTGTATATTTATGTATGGATAAATTAAAATAATTTACATTTGTAACCGTTATGTGTTTAGAACAATTGCTACAATGGTAAACAGTGCGGATTTTGTAAAAAGGCTCGAAAAAATACTTGATTATTACAGTCTTTCGGCTACAGCTTTTGCTGAAAAAATAGATTTTAATCGCTCCACTATTTCACATTTATTATCAGGACGAAATAAACCGAGTCTTGAGTTTGTAATGAAACTACTTCAAAAATTTCCTGAGGTGGAAATGAATTGGCTGCTTTTTGGAAAGGGCTCCTTCCCTGCTTCGGCTTCTTCTTTTGAAAACAAAGGGTCTTTGATCACTCCAAAACAAAAGCCCCTTTCATCAGAAGAAAAAAAAATGGATCTTTTTTCAGCAGAAAATAAGAGCGATAAAAAGGAATTGGTTCAAAACAATAAAAATTCAACAGATATTGAAAGAATTGTCATTTTTTACCGTGATGGTAGTTTTAATGTTTACCAAAACTAAGTAGTTTCGCTAATTTTTCGGAAATTCGCATAAAAATTTAAAATGCGCTTTCCCGTACTACTATTAAGCTTACTCTTTTTGAACAGTTGTTATGAAAACGAACGCAAATGCTCAGATTTCAAAACCGGAACGTTTGAGTTTGAAGCGCTCTCAGGAACAGAAGTGTTCAAAACAACCATTATTCGCAATGATTCCATTGAAATAGATTTTTTTAAAGGTAAAAGCGATACCTCGTCCATTAGATGGATCAACGACTGTGAGTATGTCTTAGAAAAAATCCACCCAAAAAACCAAGCTGAAAAGAAAGCTATTCTCATCAAAATTTTAACTACCGATAAGAATAAATATACTTTTGAATTCAGTGAAGTTGGCAAAACAAAAACGAGTAAAGCGATAGCCCACAAAGTGAAAAATTAAACTTTTTTGTTTTTTAATAAGCTATTCTGCTCTTCCATTAATTTCTCAATGTTTGATAAAAGCTGTATATCCTTTGGGGTTTCTACGGTTTTGTCGTGCGGATCTTCAGCTTTTTTCTTAAAACGGTTGATGAATTTTATCACTATGAATATGGTGAAAGCGATAATAAAGAAGTCAATCAACACCTCCATTAATTCGCCATAACCAATAGCAATTTCTTCCGCAGAACCTTTTGCTGCACGGAGCACATATTTTTTATTGGAAAGGTTTACATCATCAGTTAATAGCGATAGCGGCGGCATAACTATTTTTTTTACAATCGTACTGATAACATTATTAAAGGCTGTACCAATAACAATACCCACTGCCATATCGATCATATTGCCTTTTATGGCGAAATTTTTAAATTCTTGCAGAAATGAACCCATTATATTTTTATAAAATTAGCGAACATCAAGTATAGAAAAGATTTCAGAAAATAGAAAGAAATTTTAAAAACAAAAGATTTAAACGCGTCCAGCAATTCGGTCTTTAGCCAATTGCAGAACCGTATGGAATTGATCTTCAAGGTTCATTTCTGAATTGTCAATTTCAATTGCGTCAGTGGCTTTTCTTAAAGGAGAATCATCGCGTGTGGTGTCAATACGATCTCTATCTTGAATATTTTTGAGTACATCTTTAAAATCAACGGTCTCACCCCGTGCTATTAGTTCTTTATACCTTCGTTGAGCACGTTCATTTGCGGAAGCATTCATGAAAATTTTTAGCTCAGCATTTGGGAAAACCACTGTGCCAATATCTCGTCCGTCCATTACTACACCTTTTTCTAAGCCCATCAGTTGTTGTTGAGCGACCAATTTTACACGTACCTCGTGAATTGTTGCAATTGGACTTACATATTTAGAAACTTCAAGATTGCGAATTTCATTTTCTACATCTTTACCATTTAAAAAAATATGAGCTTTGTTCCAGTTTGCTTCTTTTATAAATTTTAATTGAATTGAAGATAGTGATTCAATTAATTTTTCAGTGTCAAAATTACTTTCTGAAATAATGCCATGCTGCATTGCATAAAGTGTTACAGCGCGATACATTGCACCGCTATCCACATAAACATAACCCAAGTGATCGGCCAATTGTTTTGCAACTGTACTTTTCCCTGTAGAAGAATATCCATCAATGGCAATGGTTATTTTTTTCATTATTGAAGGTCTATATTTAGCCCAAAAAAACTAGATGAAGCTGCCGAGCTATACTTTGAATAAGAATAGCTCAATCGCAATTTATTAAGTTTGATTGAAAATCCTGCGCTCAATCCGGCGAAGGCACGTTTTTCAACAATGCGAAGTTCTTCTCCTCTTCTAAAATTATAACCCAAACGAATGTTGAAACCGCTTTCGGGGAAAAGTTCTATTCCAGCAATCATATGCCGAAAAGCATTGTCTATAAAATTAATATTTTCTTTTGTGGTATTTCCTTCAAGATCGGTTTCTTCTCTAGATGGGTTTGAAAATGCCACATTCCACTGCTGCATGTTTTCCAGTGTGAAATGCCAGCGTATCGGTATGTTTTCAAGGGTTTGTGAAATTCCAAGGATTACCTCAAAAGGCAATGGTTCGTATACTTCATTATAGGGAGTGAACTGAGTACCAATATTTCTAGCAACACCAGTAATTTGGAGATCCCAATCTTCATAAACATACATTAATCCAATATCCAAAGCGCCACCAAAGGATGAATAATTTTCCAGCTTCGAAGAAATAAGTTTTAGGTTTACACCTACGTGAAAGTTTGTAAAAGCAATATTCCTTGCATGGCCAATAGATAAGGCTACTTCGCCACCACTGAAACTGCTGGTTGGGTTTCCTGTTTCGTCATACCCGTCAAATTTCCCATAATTAACATACGTTACACCAGCATGCAATACTTGGGTTCTTCTGTCCCATAAATAAGCATATGCCGCGGTTCCGTAATTTACATCACCAATATAGTTTGTATAATTGAGGGACAATTGATTGTCCATAGCTGGATTGATGCTTGCTGGGTTAAATAAACCCTGTGTTGGGTCGTAGTCGTAGTTTGTGACTACTTTCCCTCCTAAAGCGGCCATTCGTGGACTATTGACCAAGTTAAGGAATTGATATGTTGCCCTGCCTCCTATCTGCGCCACTAAAAGCTGAGATATAAAAAGAGAAACAACTAAGAAAACCTTTTGGGCCATAGACGCGAGTTACCGTAACTAAAAACTAAACGAATGCAAGTATAATTTATTTTTACAAAGGAAAGAAATCATAGGTGATTAATGTATAGTTCACTATAACAATTATACATTAATCACCTATGAAAGAAGCATTTTAAAGTTTTTTTGCGTTTTTCACCTTTTCTTTAGTGAGTGCCAACTCCAATACATCACTCATATCTTTCACATAATGAAAAGTTAAGCCTTTTAAATACTCCGGGTTTATTTCGTCAATATCGCGTTTATTGTCTTCGCATAGAAGGATTTCTTTTATACGTGCGCGCTTTGCGGCAAGTATTTTTTCTTTTATTCCTCCAACTGGTAATACTTTTCCACGCAGCGTAATTTCGCCAGTCATCGCAATTGATTTCTTTACTTTTCTTTGAGTGAAAAGCGAAACTAGCGAAGTAAGCATCGTGATACCCGCACTTGGGCCATCTTTTGGAGTTGCTCCTTCTGGAACATGAATATGTACATTGTAATTTTCGAAAATATCTGGATTAATACCCAATTTATCCGCGTTAGATTTTATATACTCCAAAGCAATCGTAGCAGATTCTTTCATCACTTTTCCTAGGTTTCCGGTCATATTTAATACCCCTTTTCCCTTAGAGAGTGTAGATTCTATAAATAATATATCGCCCCCTACTCGTGTCCAAGCAAGGCCTGTAACCACACCAGCTACATCATTGTTTTCATATTTATCGCGTTCCATTCTGGGTGCGCCCAATACTTCAACAATTACATCATTGGTGATTTTTATATTATATTCTTCCTCCATTGCAATTTTCATTGCAGCATAACGTACCATTTTTGCAATTTGCTTTTCTAGTCCTCTTACACCGCTTTCACGCGTATAACCTTCTACTATTCTTTCTAGTTGTGGTTTGGCAATTTTTAGTGAATCGCTGTCTATTCCATGCTCTTTTAATTGTTTTGGAAGTAAATGGCGTTTGGCTATTTCCACTTTTTCTTCAATGGTATAACCAGAAACATTAATAATCTCCATCCTGTCGAGTAATGCGGGTTGAATAGTACTCAAGCTGTTTGAAGTGGCAATAAACATAACTTTTGAAAGGTCATAACCAAGTTCCAAAAAGTTGTCGTAAAATGAATTGTTTTGCTCTGGATCAAGAACCTCAAGCATTGCTGAAGATGGATCTCCCTGGTTGCTAGCTGAAATTTTATCAATCTCATCTAAAACAAAAACTGGGTTGCTGGTTTCAGCTTTTTTTATACTTTGAATAATTCTACCTGGCATTGCGCCAATATAGGTTTTTCTGTGCCCACGAATTTCAGCTTCATCACGAAGTCCACCCAAACTCATTCGCACATATTTTCTGCCCAAAGCCTCTGCAATGGATTTTCCCAATGAAGTTTTACCAACACCGGGAGGTCCATAAAGACATAGTATAGGCGATTTCATATCATTTCGCAGTTTTAGAACTGCTAAATATTCAATAATTCGCTTCTTAACTTCGTCTAGACCATAATGGTCACGATCTAAAATTTTACGCGCGCGCTTCAGGTCGAATTTATCCTTGCTGTATTTATTCCACGGAAGCTCTAAAAGAAGATCAAGATAGTTACGTTGAATGCTAAATTCTGCAACCTGTGGATTCATTCGTTGCATTTTGGAAAGTTCTTTCTCAAAATGTTTTTCAACTTCCTTGCTCCATTTTTTTGTTTTCGCACGCTCGCGCATCTCCTCTATCTCTTCTTCCATAGATGATCCACCTAATTCTTCTTGAATGGTTTTCATCTGTTGTTGAAGAAAATACTCACGTTGTTGTTGATTAATATCGCTCTGTACTTTGCTCTGAATATCATTACGCAACGAAAGCTTCTGAATTTCCATATTCATATATCGAAGTGTTTCCAGAGCACGATCCTTCAAATTATTTATTTCGAGAAGAGTCTGCTTTTCTTCCACCTCAATATTTAAGTTTGAAGAAACAAAATTGATCAGGAAGCTGGAGCTTTCAATATTTTTGATTGCAAAAGCTGCTTCAGAAGGAATATTGGGACTTTCTTTAATTATCTTCAAGGCCATTTCCTTTATGGAAGCTATAATTGCCTTGAATTCTTCACCTTCCATGGCTGGGCGGGCTTCTTCAACCTCTCTTATGGTTGCGGTCATATAAGGATTCGTGGTAATTACTTCAGCAACTTCGAAACGCTTTTTTCCTTGTATAATTACGGTAGTATTTCCATCGGGCATTTTTAAAACACGAAGGATTTTGGCAACTGTTCCAATAGTATTTATATCACCTATTCCAGGCTCCTCTTCATATTCATCTTTTTGCGAAACTACACCAATAACTTTGTTTCCTTTGTTGGTTTCGTTTATAAGTTTTATCGATTTGTCACGTCCTGCAGTAATTGGAATTACAACCCCTGGAAACAAAACCGTGTTTCGGAGTGGTAAAATTGGAAGTATTTCAGGAAGTTCCTCTTTGTGCATCGCATCCTCATCTTCTGCAGACATTAGTGGGATAAATTCTGCATCTTCCTTTAAATCCTGAAATGACATCTTGTCTAATAATGTAAGTTTTGAATTGGCCATATATTTTTTTAGGACATTGTGTCACAAATGTAGTGGACACAACTGTTTATTATCAATACGTTTAAGTTTTATTTATGAAAAGAACACTGAATATCAAGTGCTTTACATTCTATTTTTAAATATAATTCAAGAGTTATGCCATATATCAAATGTTTTTTCTTTAGATAGTGTAACATTGAAACTGAAATTAAGTCTTTTAAAAGAAACAATTACAATTAATTAAAAACTAAAAACCATGCATGCACTAACTAAAATTTCATTCGCATTGACTCTTTGTATATTTACTAATCTTCAGTTGAATGCGCAAACAAAAGATGGAAATATAATTACAAAGACCGTAAATACCCAACCCTACAATTCTGTAATGGTTTCTGGCGCTATGGAGGTTTTTTTAGAAAAAGGTACAGAGGGAAGAATTGAAGTAACGGCCGATAAAAAAATTCAAGACAAAATTATTGTGGAGTCTGATGGTGAAACGCTTAAAATTTCAATTAAAAATCCTCCTACTTTTTATAAAACAGAAAAAATTAAGATAACTGTCCCTTTTCAAGAAATTTCAAAAATTTCTCTCAACGGTTCGGGAAGTATTGAAGGGAAAAACCTAATACAAAATAAATCACTCGCAATTGATGTGAATGGTTCTGGAAACATAAACCTTGCAATTGAAGCAAGCATTTTGGATGTCCAACTCAATGGTTCTGGCGATGTGGAAATAAATGGAAAAGCTACCGATGTGGAAGTAAAAACAACTGGCAGTGGCAATTTTAAAGGCAAAGAATTAATTTCTGAAAATGCCCAAATCTATATCTCTGGTTCGGGCGATTCAACCATATATGTAAAAAACAGCCTAAAAGCAAGAATTGAGGGTTCAGGGTCTATTTTTTATGGAGGAAACCCTGCTTCTAATAATATAAAAGTAATGGGTTCAGGTAAAGTTAAGCCTATCTAGTTATAAATTTTAAACTATAAAAAAGCCGCCTTGGGTAAACTCCAAGACGGCTTTTTTATAAAATATGTTTTTTTACGGAAGCACCACTAAAAATTGACCGCCCGTAATTTGATAGATTGTTGGATCCTGTGCGGAAGAATCCCTACCCGTAAAGTTAAAAGTTCCTTCTATAACTCCGTTAACAATGTCATAGCTTGTAATCACTAAACTTCCAGGACTAGATACGTATGTAATTGAAGTTCCAACTACTGGAGTATAGGATGCTACAATTTCATTTCCATCCACAACTTCGGTCCCCATATCATAGGCAACACCTTCAGTAACTGTCAATGGAAATGTAAGCACCATTCGTTGATCACCTTTGGTAGTCGTTAATGTAACTCTAGGGTATTGATTAACCACAGAAGTTTCTACCAAAATATCATCTGGGGTATATGCAGCTCCATCAATATTGGCAGAGAATGCATTGTTTGCACCAGGAACACCAACAAAATATGCTATAAAACTGCCTTCAGTAACTTCAACAACGTCCGGCGTTTGATTTAAAGGATCTGTTCCTGTAAAATTAAAAGTTGCTTTCAATACGCCAGCTTCAAGATCAAATTCGGTAATGGTTATTGTTCCAGGATTGGAAGTAAGATTTTCAGATCCATCACCAGCATTGTAAAGTGCAATCAGTTTTGTTCCATCTGAAATACGAACCATATCGAAAGTACCAACACCTAAAGAACGTGGCACATCAATGCGTATCAGTTGTCTGTCGGCTGTTTTTGCTTCAATTTTAATCATATGAATATCACCCACCATTGGTTCTGTAACCGAAATACTATCAGCAACAAAATCTACTCCATCTATTTTTGCGAAGAATTCGTTATCTGGATTTCCGTTTCCACCACCTCCACCACCGGTGTCGTCAAGTGTATATGCTATTGCGTTAAACGCGCCATCTGTAATAGAAACATCTTCCAGAACTGGATCTCCATTTCCATCCAGAATAGGATCTCCGTTTCCATCGACCTTTATACGTACTCCAACAAAGCCGAATGTTCCGGTAACTGTTTTAGCAACAGTATCCAATTCAGTAATTTTCAATTGTCCTGAACCTCCCAAAGCCTGAGCTGAAATGTAGGGGAGCACATTTATTGATCCATCAAAATAAGCTCCAGAATTTTCGTTGGCTCCAGCAGCAGTCAAGCTAAAAGTTCCAACCGAGGCATTACTAATTGAAAGGACAATATCTTCTCCTCCTGGCTTTGAGCCTGTAATGACCAGTGTATTATCTGAGGTAAGGGTTGCACTTGCCGAAGCTGCGATAAATTCCTGTCCCGCAATTTGGGCTCTAAATTGTCCGACTTCAGCATTATTTTGTTCTTCTTGCACAAATTCACCTGTGAGGGGCTCGTTTTCACAGGAAAAAAATTGAAAGGCTATAAATGCTAAAAGCATTCCTTTCAAAAGATACATTTTCTTCATAAATAAGTTGTTTGGTAGGTAATAAACGCAAACTTAAACAAAAATTGTTTAATTGGTTTTATTTCTTGGCACTCTTAATAGTAAAAATACTCCAGTCATAAAAAACAAAACGAGAAACAATATAGAGTTGCGCATACTTCCTGTTATTTGATCAATAAATCCATATATCAACATTCCAATAACAATCCCAATCTTTTCTGCAACGTCATAAAAGCTAAAATAGGAAGTGGTGTCTTTCGTCTCTGGCAAAAACTTTGAATAAGTTGAACGTGAAAGTGACTGTATTCCACCCATAACCAAACCTACTACTCCTGCTGTTGTATAAAACTGAATGGGCGTTTCTATAAAAAATGCTATAATACAAATGAATACCCAGATTATGTTTATTGCTATTAAAACTGGGATATTTCCAAATCTTTCCGAAGCGCGGGATGTTAAAATTGCACCTCCAACTGCAACTAATTGAATTATTAAAATACTAACAATCAAACCAAGTGTTTTAGCGTCATCACCACCCCAGGCAATTTCCTGTTCCCCAAAATACGTTGCCACAAGCATCACTGTCTGTACAGCCATGCTGTAAATAAAAAATGCGGCCAAATATCTTTTGAGTTGCATGTTTTCTGAAAGTGAATCGTAAACACTCTTCAATTCCCTGAAACCATTCAATAATATTCTGGCGCTTACTTTTTTTCCACTTTTGTTTCCCTTCGGAAGAAAATAAAAGGAATATTGACTGAATAGAATCCACCATATTCCCACAGTGACGAAAGACCAGCGCATGGCTTGCATACTTGCTGCCCCCCCTTCTCCAAAACCAAAATACTGAGGAAACAATACCATTCCTAAATTCAAAAGAAGCAAAAGAACACTGCCTATATACCCTAGAGAATAGCCACGGGCGCTCACCCTATCCTGTTGCTCTGGAAAAGCCACATCTGGTAAGTAGGAATTATAGAAAACCAAACTTCCCCAAAAACCAACTAATCCAAAAAAGTAAAAAAGTAAACTGATTTGAATATTTTCAATACTAAAAAAATAAAGTCCCATACAGGAGAGTGCACCCAGATAACAGAAAAATTTCATAAAATTCTTCTTATTACCCACATAATCGGCAATCCCAGAAAGCAAAGGCGAAATAAAGGCTACCAATAAAAAAGCAGCCGCTGTAGTATAACTTATTAAAGGAGTGCTGCGAATGGTTCCTCCAAATAAAGAAACCGCAGTAATATTTTCCGATTTAAAAAGTGCTTGATAATAAATAGGGAAAATAGCGGAAGCTATTACCAAACTATAAACCGAATTTGCCCAATCATAAAAGGCCCATGCATTGAGCAATTTTTTACTTCCTTTAGCTAAGTTGGGCATAATTGGGTACAGTTTTTAAGGATACTAAACTAATAAAAAATCCCACTTTGCAAGTGGGATTTTAAAACTTTCAATGAAATATAAATTTTGTGTTTTATCTTTTAAAAGTAGTAACGCCAAATTTTCTGGCTTCTGCTTTGGCTTCAGGAGCCCAAGCTTGTATGTTTTGTATTCTAGTTGCGCTAGAAGGGTGTGTACTCAAAAATTCTGGTGGCGCACCTTGCTCTTGCGCTTGCATGCGCTGCCAAAGTTCTGCTGCCACATTGGGTTCATAACCCGCTATAGCCATTAAAATCAAGCCGATATGGTCTGCCTCAGTTTCGTGGCTGCGACTAAAGGGAAGCATAACCCCAACATTGGAACCCAAACCATAAGCGGTATTAAAAATCTGTTGGTTTTCAGCATTACCGCTTAGGGCAATGTTTCCCGCAACTGCTCCCAACTGTTGTAGTTGACCAGCACTCATACGCTGCTGCCCGTGATTTGCCAAAGCGTGGGCAACCTCGTGCCCCATTACTGCGGCCAAACCTGCTTCATCTTTTGTGATAGGTAAAATACCTGAATAAACAACAATCTTTCCTCCCGGCATACACCATGCATTAACTTCCTTGCTATCTACAAGATTGTATTCCCAACGATAGTCTTTTAAATATCCAGCATAGCCATTAGCATTAAGGTATCTTTCTGCTGCATTTGCAATTTTTTGGCCAACGCTTTTAACCATATTTGCATCAGAAGTTCCTTTTATAACTTTATTCTCAGACAAAAATTCATTATACTGCTGAAAAGCCATAGGCAGAATTTGCGAATTTGGAACCAATGCAAGTGTCTGCTTTCCTGTAAAAGGATTAGTACTGCAGGCTACAACTATTGTTCCGAGCAGAAGTATGGAAAGTGATTTTAAAATTTTCATATAAAGATGGTTTATTATTTGTTAAAATTAGAAATATAAAATTTAGTAAACTATAAAATTTTTCTAAAATTGATTTTCAAAAACTATTCCACATTAAAAAACTTTAATGTTTCTTTAATATTAATAAAGCTTCAAAGCCAGTAAATTTATGGACTTTTAAAAGTTGGAACGACTTTTGTAAACTTCACACTAAACCTTTAAAATATTCAATTATGAAAAACATACTTTTATTTTTAGCACTTTCAACCACAATGTTATTTACTTCCTGTGAAGGTGATCCAGGACCTCCGGGACAAGATGGGGTTTCTTTTTTAGGTCAAGTTTTTGAAACCACAGTTAATTTTCAATATGATGCTGGGGCAAATAACTTTTCAAGCCCTTTCATTTCTTTCCCATTTACTGTTTATGAAAGTGATGTTGTTTTAGTTTATCGCTATGAAGGTCAAGCTGGAATAGGCGGAGGTGATACAGCTGACGTATGGAGTCCATTACCGCAAAACATATTCTATAATAATGGCGATATTATCCAATACATTTTCACAAATACTTTTGTAGATGTTCAAATGCTAATTGAAGGTAATTTTGATCTTTCCACATTAAACGATCCTGGTGTTTTAAACAATCAAACTTTTAGAATTGCAGTAGTTCCTGCAGAATTTGCAGCTACAAATCCTTCGATGAAAGATTTGCTTGAAAAAATGCAAACGGATGGATCACAAATTGAAAAAATAGAACTTTAATATGAAGTTTTTTAGTACAATTATTGCTTTAAGTGCTTTGTTTTTTAGCTGCAATTCCCCGGCGCAGAAAAACAAAACGACAAAGCAGGAAACTTTTAAGGTAACTAAAACGGATGCCGAATGGAAAGCACAATTATCACCTGCTGCATACAATGTACTTCGGCACGAAGGAACAGAACGGGCTTTTACTAGTGAATTGAATGACAACCACAAAGTCGGAACGTACGTTTGTGCAGGATGTGGAACCCCCGTTTTTGAAAGCAAATACAAATTCAACAGCGGAACAGGTTGGCCAAGTTTTGACCGTGCTATTAAAGGTAATGTTGCTTTTTCAACAGACAGCAAGTTAGGCTATACGCGCACCGAAGAACATTGTGCAACTTGTGGAGGTCATTTGGGGCATGTTTTTAATGATGGCCCAGAAACAACAGGGAAAAGACACTGTATTAACGGAGTTGCATTAAATTTTATTCCAGAAAATGAATAATCAAAATAAATATCCCGTAAACAAATCAGAAGCCGAATGGCGTGAGGAATTGGGCGAAAAACGCTATCACATTCTTCGCGAAAAAGGTACCGAGTTTCCCCGAACCGGCGAATACAACTTAACTTTTGAAGACGGAACCTACGCTTGTGGTGCTTGTCACACCCCACTCTTTAAAAGCGATAGCAAGTTTGAAAGTAATTGCGGCTGGCCTTCGTTCGACAACTCCATTGAGGGTGCCGTAGAATATATAAAAGATACAACCCACGGAATGATTCGAACTGAAATACTTTGCTCCAACTGTGGAAGCCACTTAGGGCACATCTTTAATGATGGGCCAACCGAGACCGGACAGCGCTATTGCGTAAATTCACTTTCGCTAGATTTTAATAAAAAATAATTTTTAAAACATGCTATTTTAAGCTCCGTTTACAAAGTAATTACCACTTTGGATCTTGGAGCTTTTTCATTATTTAGAATTTGGGTTTTCCCTTTTGGGTTTTTTCCTTTTGAATTTTGTAATTTCGTACCTCCAAAAATTCAGACTTAAACACATAAAATGAGTAAATACGACGTAATAGTTTTAGGAAGCGGCCCTGGTGGATATGTTACCGCCATAAGGGCTTCACAGTTAGGCTTTAAGACCGCCATTATTGAAAAAGAAAGTCTAGGGGGCGTTTGTTTAAACTGGGGATGTATCCCTACAAAAGCGCTTTTAAAGAGCGCACAGGTTTTTGACTATCTTAAACACGCTGACAGTTATGGGCTAACCGTTAAGGAATTCGATAAGGATTTCGGAAAAGTGGTTGAACGAAGCCGCGGCGTTGCCGAAGGCATGAGCAAGGGCGTGCAGTTTTTGATGAAAAAAAATAAAATTGACGTTATCAATGGTTTCGGAAAACTGAAACCTGGAAAAAAAGTAGATGTTGACGGAAAAGAATATTCTGCAGACCATATAGTTATTGCTACTGGCGCACGTTCCCGAGAATTGCCAAACCTAAAACAGGACGGAAAAAAAGTGATCGGCTACCGAGAAGCAATGACATTGAAAAAGCAACCCAAAAGTATG
Source organism: uncultured Aequorivita sp. (assembly GCA_937125455.1). Classification (GTDB taxonomy): domain Bacteria; phylum Bacteroidota; class Bacteroidia; order Flavobacteriales; family Flavobacteriaceae; genus Aequorivita. Next base: position 27,902 of record CAKZLK010000050.1, on the reverse strand, counting down.
ATCGTAGTGGGCAGTGGCGCCATTGGCGTTGAATTCGCACACTTCTACAATTCTATGGGAACTGATGTTACTATTGTTGAATTTTTGCCAAATCTTGTTCCATTAGAGGATGAAGATGTTTCAAAACAATTTGAGCGCTCTTTCAAAAAAGCCGGAATAAAAGTGATGACAAATTCTTCTGTAGAGAAATTGGACACATCTGGAAAATTGGTGAAAGCTACCGTAAAAACAGCTAAAGGCGAAGAAGTTCTTGAAGCTGAAATTGTACTTTCAGCCGTTGGAATTGCAACAAATATTGAAAATATTGGATTGGAAGACGTTGGAATCGTCACAGACAAAGGAAAAGTAATCGTTAACGATTGGTATCAAACCAATATTCCTGGATATTACGCAATTGGAGATATAACTCCTGGTCCTGCCCTAGCACACGTTGCTTCAGCTGAAGGTATTACCTGTGTTGAAAAAATAGCTGGACTACACGTAGAACCTATTGACTACGGAAACATTCCTGGATGTACTTATGCAAGTCCAGAAATTGCAAGTGTTGGTATGACTGAAAAGCAAGCCAAGGAAGCTGGTTACGAACTTAAGGTTGGTAAATTTCCGTTCTCTGCTAGTGGAAAAGCAAGTGCTTCTGGTGAAAAGGATGGTTTTGTAAAAGTAATATTCGATGCCAAATACGGCGAATGGCTAGGTTGCCATATGATTGGTGCTGGTGTAACCGATATGATTGCCGAAGCTGTTTTGGGAAGAAAACTGGAAACTACAGGGCACGAAGTATTAAAAACAATTCACCCACACCCAACAATGAGTGAAGCCGTAATGGAAGCAGTTGCAGATGCTTATGGAGAAGTAATTCATTTATAATAGATAGGCCTTAGGAAAAAATAAAAAAACCGCAAAAAATTGCGGTTTTTTTATACTCAATACTCAATACTCATTACTCAGTAATTAATACTACTTCAAAAAACTAAGCAAAGCCAATTCATAACTCTGCAGTCCAAAACCAACAATCACCCCTTTGGCATTGGGTGAAATATAGCTTTTATGCCTAAAATCTTCTCTTGAAAAGGTGTTGGAAATATGTACTTCAACTACAGGCGTGGTTATTGCTTTCACAGCATCTGCAATACCTACAGAAGTATGTGTATATGCAGCGGCATTCAAAATAATTCCATCATATTTGTATCCAACCTCCTGAATTTTATCAATCAGTTCACCTTCAATATTTGATTGAAAATATGACACTTCCAAATTTGCATACTTCTTCTGCAATTTTTCGAAAAAGTCATTGAAAGTTTCGTTTCCATATATATTGTTCTCCCTTCTGCCCAGTAGGTTTAAGTTTGGACCGTTGATAATAATGATTTTCATAACTCAAATATATTGCTTTAAATTGAAACTTTTGCTTGGCTTAAAAGAACCACCCAGCACCTATCATTATAGCTCCCTCATTTATTTCCTCAGCATAATCAGGACTTGTAAAAGCATACATACCTTTAAGGCTTAAAAAGATTTTGATGGGAGTTGTATATTGTAAACCAAAAACGTCAGCAAATTCAGGGCTTTCTCCTGTTGTACTGCTATGGGTTCCATTTGTACCTGTACTATAACTCGCACTATAGGATAAATCAACTCCAAGTCTTGGACCAATTAACAAGCTAAATTTATCAGTAACGGCATAGTTTACATAAACTGGAATTACTACATATACTAATGAGTTTCTAAATAGTGCGTCATTATCTTCTCTTCTTAAAACTCTAACCTCTCTAAGCTGAAAATTCAATTCTGGTTGTAGAGCAAATTTTTCGGAAAATGAAATTTTGAAAGCTGCCCCAACCGAAGGACGTAATGTATAATCATATTTATAATAACTGTCTTTTGCTTTGTTTGCAAATGGAAATTCTACAGCAACTACGGGGCTCACTTCAAATTTTTTGGTCTGTGCTACAATGATAGATGAGAATAGTCCGAAAGAAAGCAAAAGTAATTTTAGTTTCATGCTATATTTTTTAGGCAGGCAAATATATCAAATAAAAAAAGCAGGAACATCGCTCCTGCTTTTATAAAATGCATTAAAAATAGTTTAGAAAGAATATCCTGCTGAAATTTGAAAAACGTTGTTGTGTTGTTTATAATTTAAATCAAAGCCAGGAGTTGGATCTTCGCCATCAATCACATAATAATCAAGATCTGCATTTATCTTGGTAACTCCTTTGTTAAATCTTAAACTGAAAAACACACCGTTGTTTAAACGATAACTGGCACCAATACCAATTGCAACATCCAATGAGTTATATGAATTTTTCACATCGTCATTGTATGACTCTCCATCGTAATCACCTTTGTTATGAGCATTTACAAGAATACCTATCTGCGGTCCAAGTTCAACACTTAATCCTTCAATTATATAATATTTACCCATAATTGGAACATTAATATAATCAAGTATCACTTTAGATTCATAACCTCCTAAATCAATTCCTAAATAACTTCCTTGTTTAGCGCCTTGAGAAGAATATAAAAGCTCTGGTTGAAGTGCAAATTTTCCTGCCAATGGAATTTCCACCAAGCCACCCACGTGAAAACCTATACGTGGATCCAAACCGTCGACATAGTCACCACCAATGGAGGAAATATTGACTCCTGCTTTCGCACCCATTCGAAATTCTTGAGATTGTGCAGTTGTATATGCAAATAAAGCTAATGCAGTAAAAAGTAAAAGTTTTTTCATAAAAAATATTATTAAAGGATTTGAAAATATTATTGTTTAATCGTTAGTCTTAGTGAACGCATTAACTATTAGACAGATGTTACAGTTTACAATAGATCACATCAACAAAGCTAAACTAAAAGTATTTTGTTAAAATTCAAAACTTTTTAGATGTTCTTCATAAAGTTAAAAGTAATCAATACAGAAAAAGCAGGAACATAGTTCCTGCTTTTATAAAATAATATAAAGATTGTTTAGAAAGTGTATCCTGCTGAAACTTGGAACACATTGTTTTGGTTATTACCAGTATTATATTTATAACCCAAAACTTCATATTCTTCATTTACGTTCAATATTCCTTTATTATATCGAAGACTGAAAAAGACTCCCATATTCAAACGATAAGAAGCCCCTATTCCGAATTGTGCATCAAAAGTTTTATAAATATCCTTAGCATCCCCACTCACAAGATCATCATTTTCATTATAATAGGTTCCTTCCGCATTAACCAAAACCCCAAACACAGGTCCAGCCTCAGCACTTAATCCTTCAATAATATAAAACTTTGCCAAAACAGGAACACGGACATAATCTAATTTAGTATTATCTCCTAAAGTCCCAAAACTCCAGTCTGAGCCCTCTGAAGAATACAACAATTCAGGTTGTAGCGAAAATTTCCCCATCAAGGGAATTTCAACAAGACCACCAATGTGAAAACTTGTTCTAGAGCCAAGGCTACCTAAACCACCGTAATAGCTATCACCTCCCAAAGAGGCAACATTTAAACCAGCTTTAGCACCCATTCGAAATTCTTGAGCTTGGGCGGTTGTAAATGCAAAAAAGGCAACTGCAGTAAATAGTAAAAATTTTTTCATAATAATTTAAGATTTAAGGTTTGACAATATTGTCTTTTCAAATTTAGCCTTACCTGCGAAATAGCAATTATACATATGTAACAAAACTTATAATATATGTAACATATTACGCTAACAAGGCTAACTTAACTTAAAGAAATTTTATTAATATTCAAAATCTTACACATTTCATCAAAAAAAAGCCGCCCAATTAGGACGGCTTTTATAATCAATTTTTTTCTCTGTTATAAGAAAGAATAGCCTAAAGCAACAGAAAATACGTTGTTTTTTCCTTTAAAATTATCATCTTTAGATACATCTGTGAGACCAAAGTTATATCTGGCATCTAATCTAACACCAAAAGGGAAATCATATCCTGCACCAACAACTCCTGAAACATCACTTTTTTCAGCATTAGCATTTATAGAGTTTGTGCCAAGAGAATCTACATAGATATTATCATCTAAAATAAATCCAAACTGTGGCCCTGCCTGAACATTCAACCCTTGCACTAAATAATATTTTAGCACAATAGGAACATTCACATAATTCAAATCAAATTTACCATAATCAAACTCTGCTCCTTGTTGAGAATACAAAACATCTGCCTGAATCCCAATTTTATCTCCAAATTTTACACCCGCAAAAACACCAGCCTGAAAGCCCGTTTTGTTTGACAGGTTATTTGCCTCAGAAATATTAGCAAAGTTCACCCCAGCCTTAACTCCAAGATCAAGTTCTTGTGAAAAAGCCGTTATTCCTACAAATAAGGTAAGTGCTACTACAATTAATTTTTTCATAATAATTTAGATTTTCTTAGTTTTAAATTAAAACGCAAAGATACCTTTTATCTTATCTCTTAAATTACATTTAGTTTTTTGTTAACTATTGTTTTTAGTAGTAATATAGCAGTATGAAGTGGCAACAGATTCTAAAGGATTATCAAAACTACCTCCGTTTGGAACGCGGACTTTCAGAAAATTCCATCATCAACTATTCGTTGGATGTAAAGAAATTGATGAAATGGTTGGAAACCAATGAAATGAAGGTCTCTCCCATTTCAGTTTCTGAAGAAATACTGCAACAATTCATTTATGAAGTCGCAAAAAAAGTAAATCCGCGCTCCCAAAGTCGCCTAATTTCAGGACTAAAAGGTTTTTTCAATTATTTAATTTTTGAGGATTACCGAAAAACAAATCCATTGGAATTAATAGAAGCACCAAAACTAGGCAGAAAATTACCGGACACACTCGCCGTTGAAGAAATTGATGCGCTGATCAACGCCATAGACCTAAGTACCAAGCAAGGTGAGCGCAACCGTGCTATCCTCGAGACTCTCTACGGTTGCGGTCTACGAGTTTCAGAGCTCACAAATTTGAAGTTATCCGATCTCTTTTTTGAAGAAGGTTTTATCAAAGTAACAGGTAAAGGAGAGAAACAGCGATTAGTTCCCATAGGTCCTATAACCGAAAAATACATAAATATTTATAGGAAAGAAATTCGCATACACCAAGAAATACATCCCCTAGCAAAAGATACTGTTTTCCTAAACCAACATGGCAAACCGCTCACCCGGGCAATGATTTTTACCATAGTGAAACGTTTGGCAGAAAAAGCTGGCATCCGAAAAACAATAAGCCCCCACACTTTTCGTCATTCCTTCGCCACCCATCTGCTCGAAAACGGTGCAGACCTCCGTGCCATACAACAAATGCTCGGCCATGAAAGCATCACTACTACAGAAATCTACACTCATATAGATCGTAAACACTTAACGGAAGTAATAAATCGCTTCCATCCCAGAAAATAGTCCAGATATTAAGAAGACATACTCATAGTGTTAAGCATATCGCAACTCATTGATTAATCTGCCCTCCTAGCGCTTCCTCAGGTTAAAGAAAAGCTAAACCCGCTAAATTTCTTTACAACGTAACCAACCTTTTGTATTTTGAAAAGAAAAATTACAAATCGAAAATTATGAAAACATTAAAATTTAGTAATGGAGACACTATGCATGCAATTGGCCTTGGTACTTGGAAAGCCACTGGAGGCGATGTAAAACAAGCTGTAAAAGATGCCCTTCATGCAGGTTACCGTCATATAGATACCGCGGCAGCCTATGGAAACGAAGAAATAATTGGGGAAGCCCTTGAAGAAGTTTTTGCTGAAGGTGAAATCTTTCGCGAAGATGTATTTATAACTTCCAAATTATGGAATGATTCACACGCTGAAGGACAAGTAATTCCAGCCTTGCAAGAATCACTTAAAAAATTAAAGCTTGATTATTTAGACCTCTATCTTATCCATTGGCCAGTTGCATTTAGAAATGGTGTGGACACTCCCAAAAAACCAGATGATTACCTCACTCCAGAAGAAGCTCCCATCATTGAAACCTGGAGTCAAATGGAAAAAGTGAAAAATGACGGACTTGCTCGACATATAGGCGTTTCTAATTTTAGCGAAAAGAAACTGAAACACTTGGTTTCCAAAGCCACCATCAAACCAGAAATGAATCAAATTGAGCTACATCCGCTACTTCAGCAAAATGCCTTGTTAGACTACTGCAAAAGTGAAAACATACATGTTACTGCCTATTCTCCGTTAGGTTCTGGAGACCGTTCCAAAGCAATGAAAGCAGAAAATGAGCCCAATATGATGGACATAGATGCTTTAAAAGAAATTGCTAAAGATCGAAGCGCCATTGTTCCCCAAGTGTTGATAGCTTGGCATAACCATAGAGGGTGTGCGGCTATACCAAAATCGACTACCAAAGATCATATTATAGCTAACTTTAAAGCTGCCGATGTATCACTTACAGATTCCGATATGAAGAAAATAGCAAAGCTGGATCGTCACTTTAGATACATAACAGGTAAATTTTTTGAAGAACCTTCAAAAGGTTATAAAAATATTTATGACGAATAGCCTATACTTAAGGTATTAAATTACAATATAAAAAAAGCCGCAATATTTCTATTGCGGCTTTCTTATGAAATGTATTTTGAATTATTTAGCTATATTAACTGCGCGTGTTTCTCGGATAACAGTAACCTTCACCTGTCCTGGATAGGTCATATCCGTTTGTATTTTCTGTGAGATTTCAAAGGAAAGTTGTGCTGCTTTTTCATCGCTCACTTTTTCACTTTCAACCATTACGCGAAGTTCACGACCTGCCTGGATTGCATAAGCCTTATTTACACCACCAAAACCAAAAGCAATATCCTCTAAGTCTTTCAAACGCTGAATGTAAGAATCTAACACTTGACGTCGTGCTCCAGGCCTTGCGCCACTAATAGCATCACAAACCTGAACTATTGGTGATAACAACCCTGTCATTTCAATCTCGTCGTGGTGAGCTCCAATAGCGTTACATACTTCAGGCTTTTCACCATACTTTTCTGCCCATTGCATACCTAAAAGTGCGTGTGGCATCTCAGTTTCCATTTCTGGAACCTTCCCAATATCGTGAAGCAGTCCAGCTCGCTTGGCAAGTTTAGCGTTCAAACCAAGTTCTGCTGCCATTACGCCACAAAGCCTTGCAACTTCACGTGAGTGATGCAGTAGATTTTGGCCATAAGACGAACGGTACTTCATACGTCCTACAGCTTTAATAAGCTCTGGATGCAAACCGTGTATTCCTAAATCGATAACAGTGCGTTTTCCAACTTCAATAATTTCTTCTTCAATTTGCTTGGTCGTTTTTTGAACAACTTCTTCAATTCGTGCAGGGTGAATACGCCCATCGGTAACTAACTTATGAAGCGACAAACGTGCAATTTCTCTTCTTACGGAATCAAAGCACGAAAGTATAATTGCTTCCGGAGTATCATCCACAATGATCTCAACGCCTGTGGCAGCCTCAATAGCGCGGATGTTTCTTCCTTCACGACCAATGATTCTACCTTTAACATCATCACTTTCAAGGTTGAAAACAGAAACGCAGTTTTCTACGGCTTCTTCGGTTCCAATACGTTGAATTGTATTGATAATTATCTTTTTGGCTTCTTGCTGCGCCGTCATTTTTGCCTCTTCCATAGAAGTTTGAACAAAAGCCATAGCCTGGGTTTTAGCCTCGTCTTTTAAACTTTCCATTAGCTGGGCCTTTGCATCTTCCGCAGAAAGACTGCTAATAACTTCTAATTGCTCTATTTGACTACGGTGAAGTTTATCTACTTCATTTTGCTTTTTGTCCAGTATGGAAATTCTTTCGCGGTAATCGGATTGCTTTGCTTCTAATTCGCTATTTAATTTTTTAGATTTTGCCAACTCACTGGAGACTTGTGATTCTTTATCACGGGCTCTTTTTTCAGCTTCAGAAATTTTTTTGTCACGGTTTAAGATTACTTTTTCATGTTCAGACTTCATTTCCAAAAACTTCTCTTTGGCTTGAAGTATTTTATCCTTTTTTATTGTTTCAGCTTCAGATTTTGCTTCTTTTAGTATTGCCGATGCGCTTTTCTTTGCTCTTGCTATAAGCTGGGATGCGTTGTTGCGCTCCAGTATTTTTGCAATAAAAAAACCAATCGCAATACCAACTACTGCGCCTATTACAGGTATTGTTATTTCCATTTTTCGTTGATTTATATGTATAAAAAAAGCCTACATCAATATTATTATTTTGAATAAACTCCTTAAAATGAATGTTTAGGGCTAACAAGCTGATCAAGTATCCGCTCAAAGACGGCGCGCTTTTACAACTTCAACTCACCCTTTTTAAAGAATTCCTGTTGAGTTTACCAAAAATTAGTATTAATGTAGGCAGTAACCTTATTTAATTTAAAGAACGTTTATGATAATTGCTCCTGCAACAATCGATCCAAAGACTTAAGCTTTGCTTCTGTTTCTTGCGTATCGCTGGAATTATCAATTTGTTTTTGCTCTACCTGGGCTGCAAACTGAAGGGCACACATGGCCAATACATCCTGTTTGTCGCGTACGGCATAACTTTGTTCGAACTTCTTAATCATTTCTTCTATCTTCTTGCTCGCCAAGCGCAATCCTTCTTCCTGTGAAGGATTGATGGTTAGGGGGTAAACCCTATCTGCAATTGATATTTTTATTTTTAATGGTTCGGCCATTGTTATATTTTTATTCGGAAAGTTGTGTTATACATTGATCAATTTCCCGAATAAGAGCGTTTATCTTGAGTTTAGTTTCTCTTTTATGCTGGTCGCTGCCAAGCATTGAATTTGCCAGTTTTAATGAGTTGCATTTATCGCTCCAAACTTCAATTTCATTTTCAAATTGTAGCTGTTTCGATTTCAAAATTTTGAGTTCCTCTTCCAATTCCGCATTGGCTCTTTTTAATTTTTCGTGCCTTGTGAGCAGTTTGCCAATTCTATTTTCAAGAGAATCAACTATTTCAGTAAGATTACTCATTAAAATCTGTGTTCAATACTTCTTTCACAAAGTTAGCATACCATCCCTAATAAGCAAGTAGTTTTCCAATATTTTTTGTAATATTGAGCAATCATCACAATAAATCACTCTCTTTCCCCTTTTAGTTATAGCGTATTCTTATTTTCAACTATGAAGAACCTTTTTTTCCTACTGCTGCTTTTGAGCGGATTTGCATATAGCCAAAACGACATACCTACAGATTATTTTTCAAACCCTTTGGATATTAATTTAGTGCTTGCTGGAAATTTTGGTGAAATGCGCGCCAATCATTTTCATAGTGGTTTAGATATTAAAACGCAGCAAAAAGAAGGACTACCAGTTTATGCGCCAGCCGATGGCTATGTAAGCCGAATAGAAGTACAACATTTTGGCTACGGTAAGGCGCTCTATATTCTTCATCCAAACGGGTATACAACTGTTTACGGACATTTGCGAAGCTATGCTGGCGATATTGAAAAATATGTAAAAGATAACCAATACGCTAAAGAGACTTTTGAAATTGAACTTTTCCCAGATAAAACACTTTTACCCGTAAAAAAAGGAGATATAATTGCCTATTCCGGAAATACTGGAGGCAGTGGCGGCCCACACTTGCACTTTGAAATTCGCGATTCGTCACAAAGACCTATGAACCCGCTTCTCTTCGGAATACAAATACCCGATACAAAAAAACCCATTATCAGCGCTGTTTTTGCATACCCAATTGGCGAGGATGCCCAGATAAACCAAAGTCAAAACCGCACAAAGCTTAGATTGATAAAGCAAAAAGACGGCAACTACAAAACTGAAGACATAACCGCCTTCGGAAAAGTTGGCTTTGGAATAACAACTTATGATCAACAGGATGGGGCTTCAAATAAAAATGGTTCCTATAAAATTGAAACCCGCTTTAATGGCACTGAAAAATTTGAAGTGCTTTTTAATAAATTTTCTTTTTCGGAATCGCGCTATTTAAATCGTTATACAGATTACAATTATTACGAAACTAACAAAAGTATGGTCCAAAAGCTTTTCCGCGAAGAGAACAATCCTTTAAGTATTATTACAAAAGAAGATGAAAAGGGCTATGTAACAGTTAAAGATAGTTTAAACTCTATATATACGATAGAAGTAGACGATTATAAGGGTAATACCATGCTTGTCTCTGTGCCCATCGAAGGCAAGAAATTGGAAATTTTAGATCCAAAAAAAGTAGAAGAAACCGATGATTACATTTATGCAGATCACGCCAATTCAATAACAAAAGGCAAATTCAGCATTTACATTCCCGCAAACAGTTTATATGAAAACACCTATTTGAATATTCAAAATCAAGGAGATACGCTTATATTCCATGAAGATGTAATTCCTATCCATAGCAATATTTCAATTACGGCCGATATTTCAAACTATAATGAACAGGATAAAAACAAGCTTTACATTGGAAGACTAAATTATAAAGGAAAGCCATACTATACTTCAACCACCCGAAATGGTGATAAGTTAACTGGAAAAACAAGAACTTTTGGAAGCTATATAGTTGCTTCAGATACAACCGAACCCACAATAAAACCTGTTAATTTTGCAGAAGGAAAATGGATAAGCAATCAAAATTTCCTTAAAGTAAAAATAACTGACGATTTAAGTGGCATTAGTTCCTACAGAGGAACCATCAACGGAAAATTCATTCTGATGGAATATGATTACAAAAAAGACGTTCTTACTTATAATTTTAATGATAATGTAAATTTGGAAACAGAGAACAATTTCAAACTTATAGTAATAGATAATGTTGGAAATAGTGCTACATTTGAAACAAAATTTTTCAGAAAACATCCCTAACCCTTGCTTTTGAAGACAATTAAACTACCACTCACGCTCCTTTTCTTTTTTTTCGCAACCACTATGTTTGCTCAAAAAGCCATCGTTCGAGGAGTAATTTTAGACGAAAATAATACGCCGCTTTATGGAGTAAATGTAACTTATGACACCAATGGAACCATATCTGATTTGAATGGATATTACCTTTTGGAAATACCATCCAACCAAGATGTTGTTGTTACTTTCTCTCACGTTGGACACAAAAAAATACAGGTTACTTTAAATCTTTCGCCAGTAGAAGATTACCAACTAAATCCTGTAATGAACACTACTATTGAGCAAATTAGTCCAGTAGTAATTTCTGGTCGTGAAAATAAACGTGTTGAAGGTGTAACCACGCTTTCGCCCGAAGTAATCCGGAAAATGGTGGGTGCCAATGCAGGTGTTGAAAACCTTTTGAAGTCCCTTCCAGGCGTTAATGGGAACGACGAGCTGAGTACGCAATATGCAGTTCGTGGTGGAAACTACGACGAAAACCTAGTTTACGTTAACGAAATTGAAGTATATCGTCCATTTCTTATCCGAAGCGGCCAACAAGAAGGTTTAAGCTTTGTAAACAGTGACTTAACAAGCAATGTGGAATTTTCCGCAGGTGGTTTTCAAGCAAAATATGGCGATAAGCTATCCTCTGTTTTGGACATTACATACCGTCGCCCCGTTGATTTTGGCGCTACAATAGATGCTAGTCTTTTGGGGGCCAGTGGTTCTATCGAAGGTATTTCAAAAAATGGACGCCTTTCCGGAATTCTTGGAGTTCGATATCGTGATAACAGTCTTTTTGTTCAGGCTAAACAGACCGAAACCAACTATCGCCCTAAATTTGCCGATGCACAGACCTATCTAACTTATAAGTTCACCAATAACTTTGAAGTTAGCTTTTTAGGAAATGTTTCCTTAAACGAATATAATTACAGACCCCTAACAAGACAAACAAACTTTGGAACTATTACAGATCCCATTGCCCTTCTTGTATTTTATGAAGGTCGCGAAGAAGATCGTTACAACACATACTTTGGGGCATTAAAATCTACTTGGGTAGTTTCAGAAAACTACACGGCAAAATTTATTGCCTCCCTCTATCAAACCACCGAACAGGAATATTACGACATCCTTGCCGAATACCGTTTGGGTGAAGTAAATACCGAAATTGGTAGTGAGGATTTAGGTACTGTTGAATTTACTCGTGGTATCGGCGGACAACTTACCCACGCCCGAAATGATTTAGATGCTTTGATTCTAAATGTAGAACATAAAGGAAACCTAAACATCGAAGATAACAATATAGAATACGGTATTAAATATACCCGCGAGGATATTCGTGACCGTGTGCAGGAATATGAAATTATTGATTCTGCCGGGTTCTCAATTCGTCCTCCAATATTTCCTCCAAACAATCAACCTTACGAACCAGACACCTCTCCAATTGTGCCCTATACAAACGTTCGTGCACAAAATGACACACAGATTGACCGAATTTCAGGATATGCGCAATGGAGCAGAAAAACAAATCTTGGAAACAGTGAACTATGGCTTAATGCCGGAATTAGGGCACATAACTGGACGGTAAGCGGTAAAAATATAACAAGTACTACACAAACAGTATTCAGTCCACGTGCTCAGGTTGCTTTAAAACCTGATTGGGACAAGGATATGCTTTTTAGGCTTTCAGGTGGAGTTTATTACCAACCCCCATTTTATAGAGAATTACGTGATTCCTCTGGAACAGTTCGTCCTGGAGTGAAAGCGCAGAAGTCTATCCACATTGTATTTGGAAACGATTACAGTTTCAAAATGTGGGACCGTGCCTTCCGCTTGAACACAGAGCTATATTACAAACATTTAACCGACGTTAACCCTTATACCTTGGAAAATGTCCGAATACGTTATCGCGCCACTAACAATGCTGTTGCCTACGCTTATGGACTTGATTTACGTTTGGCCGGAGAGTTTGTTCCCGGAACTGAAAGCTGGTTGAGCTTTGGTTATTTGAAAACAGAAGAAAACATTGACGATCGCGGCTACATCTTTCGTCCAACAGACCAACGTTTGAAGTTTGGAATGCTTTTCCAGGATTACGTGAAAGTTATTCCTTCTCTTAAGATGTATCTTAACTTAACATATAACACAGGACTTCCTGGCGGTTCACCTAGTTATGCAGACCCCTATAAATATCAAGTGCGCTTACCAGACTATAAACGTGCGGATCTAGGCGTAAGCTATGTAATTGTAGATGACACTAAACTAAGGGACCGTGGTTGGCTGAAACCTTTTAAGGAATTTTCTATTGGTGCAGAGATATTCAACATTTTTGATGTGCAAAACTCAATTACAAATACGTTTGTAAGAGATGTGTACACCAAAGTTCAATATTCCATCCCAAATTACCTGACACCTCGTGTTTTCAACGTGAGGCTTACTGCAAAGTTTTAGAAGAAATTTTCAACAACTTGAACAACCGCACGCATCATACTGCGTGAATATTTGATCTGGATTGTCGTTTGAAAGTAAAAAATAATAAGACGTACCTCTAAAATCTTGGGAAGCTCCAAGAATTATATCAATTTGTTTATCGCCATTCAAATCGCCGATCCAATATAAAAACACTCCTCCTTCAAAACCTCCTGCACCCCAAGCATTAATTGAATCCAAAGAAAAAATAAGGCTGTTTTTATTTTTATGTAACATGCAAAGTTCATAATTATCAAAACTATCAAAAAAGGGGAACTCATTGTTTTCCTTTTCAATCAGATCCCCTTTTGCGTATATATAATAGGAATTACTATTCTTTTCATCTTCCAAGTTAGGAATCGATAGGTACAGATGTTCACCCGGAAAGATCATCCTGCCAAACCACTCACCCACTACTGGACTTTCTTCAAAAGGCAACCCTTTTAGAAAGAATTTTGGCTTTCTTGAATTTTTTTTATCATATCTTTCGATGTAGAAATAGTGATGATTATCTTTCTCTACTTAAAAAAATGACCTATACTTGTAAAGATCATTTTTTGAAACCCAGACATCACTTCGTCCATACATTCAGGATACAGAAATGAAATAGTTTGATCTTGTTGTGAAAAAGCTATTTGAAATACAAACAGTATTGGAAGTAAAAAGAGCTTTTTCATAATACACTTATTATTCAGAGATAAACTCCTTCAAAACATCCACCACAAAATCAACATCTTCTTTAGTATTGAAACTGGAGAAGGAAAAACGGATGGAAGGTTTGCTTAAATCTTCGTCAGAAAGAATTTCATTCAAAACATGGGATCCCCCTTCAGCTCCACTCTGGCAGGCGCTCCCTTTGGAGCAAGCTATTCCTCTTAAATCCAACTGAAACAAAAGCAACATCGCCTTTTCTGCGGAAATAGGAAGACACACGTTCAATAGTGTATATGTGCTTTTTTCAGTATCACCACAACTTCCATTAAATTTTATTCCTGGAATGGTTGCCGAAAGTTGCCCTTTAAAATATTTCTTTAGCTCGGATATATATTTTCGTTCTTCTTCAAGGTTTTGATAGGAAATCTTTAATGCCTCCGCCATGCCGGCTATGGCATAAACCGCTTCCGTTCCTGCACGCAATCCTCGTTCCTGCTCTCCTCCGTGAATCAAAGATCGTAACCCAGAGTTTTTTCTTATAAAAGCAAACCCAGCACCTTTTGGACCGTGAAATTTATGGGCGGCTGCAGCTGCAAAATCTATGGGGATTTCTTTAAAATCAAGCTCAAAATGACCTACAGATTGTACAGTATCACTATGAAAAAGAGCTTTATGCGATTTGCAGAGAAGTGCAACTTTCTTTAAATCCAGAAGGTTTCCCACTTCATTGTTTACGTGCATCAAACTCACCAATGTTTTATCAGAAGTATTAGCTAAAAGGTTTTCTAAATGCGCGTAATCAACTTGGCCGCATTCGTCAAGTTTCACATAATCTAACTGAATGCCGTATTCTTTTTGAAGCCACTCTAGTGTGTGTAAAACTGCATGATGTTCAATGCGGCTAGAAATAATTCGTTTTACGCCAAGGTCGCGTACAGCGCTAGTGAGTATCAAATTGTCCGCCTCTGTACCGCCAGAAGTAAAGATTATTTCGCTTGCAGAAACATTCAACAACTTTGCTATTTCCTTTCTAGAATTCTCAAGTAAAGATTTAGAAGACCTTCCGTAAGAATGTGTAGATGAAGGATTTCCGTATTCTGTTTTTAACACTTCCGTAATGCAATTAATCACTTCATCCCTTAGTTGCGTAGTTGCCGCACTATCAAAATATACTTTTTTCATTTAGTAATTTTATTTGTAAAATCAAGCTCTGACCGAGTTGTATTTAAGGCAAATTCCGCCTCATTGTTTCTGGGCGCAAAAATACATATTAAAACAGTTTTGCCCACCTTTCAGTTAAAAAGAAATGCTTTACTTTGTAGCTGTTGATGATTTAGATATATAATGAAAAAAATTCTTTTCCTTTTTTTAACAGCAATTCTTCTTCAAAGTTGTAACGATGGAGATATTATAGTAACTACTTTCAATTTTGATAGCGCAGACCTAAAATACTGCGGTGAATTGGGTAATTATGTTTTTTATAAAGTGAACCCAGAAGCGCTGGAAAGCCTCTCGCTAAAACTTGGCGTGACAGATAGCCTATACAAAACAGAAGGTGTAAAAACATATCCAATTAACGGCACTTCCAATTTTGTAAACTACCGAACCTATGACGGAGCTTTGGGAGACAACTACTTCTGCAGCAGCATTCCACCAACTTCACCAAGAGTTACTGTTGATTATTTAGCTTCTTCCGGTACTGCAGAATTCACAACTATTTATGGATATGATGATAATGACGGTGTTCCCGGCGAAAAGGAGTTTAATGGAGATACGGATGGCGATGGACTTCCAGATATATATGATGTGGATGACGATGGCGACAATGTACCAACGGCACTAGAGTTAGATATTTTAAATGTCGATGGCGACAATGATCCTTTAACAAATCCATTGGACACAGATAATGATGGAATCCCTGATTATCTAGACGCTGATGACGATGGCGACGAAGTGCTTACCCGAGACGAAGACAAAAACATGGACCTAGACCCCAGAAATGATGTTACAGACCCTAATGTGGGCGCAGATTATTTAAATCCTGCTGTAGCAGATAGTTATGGCGTTAACCAATACCGTGAACATAAATATAAAATTATTAAGAGTGTAAATATTAATTTGAAAAATTTGGTCTTAATAAACGGCGAAGAGGAAATTACGCAGGAAACACTGAATATGGGTACCCTCGATAATATTGAAACCATTGATAAAACAACTACTCCAGAGTTTTAAACTATTGATTTAAAACCAGATTAGCTAATAACATCAACGAATAACAATTCGTTATTTTACATTCTGAAAAATATAAACCTCAGTAGCCCCACGCCCATACTTCTGAAAGTCGGCATCGTAAAATTTCACGTTATCATACCGATTAAAGAGAAATTCTAACTCCGTACGCAGCACTCCCTCTCCCACACCGTGGATGAAAACCACTTTCTGTATTCGTTTTGAAATAGCAAATTCCAGTTGTCTTTTTGCTGTATCAAGTTGAATAGTTAGCATTTCATAATTGTTAAGCCCGCGGGTTTTTGGCAGCAGTTGATTGATGTGCAAATCGACTTCCATTGGTGGCAAACTGCGCTCCTTTGGCTTTATGCGTTTTGTTTTTCCGGGTTTTTTGTGGTTCTTTTCTGACATGACTGATGATAAATCCATTTGTGCCAGTTCCCTTTTAGAAATTGAACCATCCATAACAATGAGTTCGTTCTTTAAAAAATCTAGCTCAAAGCCATCAGTAGTCATAATAGTAACCTCATTGCCCTTTAAACCAGTAACCACGCCCGAAATGACATCATCTAATACTGAAACTTTATCGCCTATCGTCATAAAAACCTCCTTTATTTTTTTAATTTAAACAAACTTCTTAAAGTGTAATTCAACCATGTTAATCGTCTAATAACGAATTTTTTACGTATTTTGTGACAATCTATATAATATATTGAATATTATTTATAAATTTATTCCGTCAAAAAAGGCTTTGATTGCCCCAACAACAAAGCTTTTATAAACTGTAAAAATATGAAAAACCTACTACTCTTTTCAACATTACTTTTAACTACTTTAGGCGCTTTTGCTCAGTTGACCGTAAAACCAAACGGCGCTTCAGATTCCTATGTGTATGTAAATGACCAAATAGTTTATGTAACACAAGAAATAAATCTTACTCGAAACAGTACCTTAAACGATACAGAAGCAAGCATATATTTGCGAAACAACGGCCAGCTAATACAAGGAGGAACCACCTCTTCCAATAGTGGTGATGGTCATCTTTCCGTACAACAGAACACCCCTGAAACCAATGCTTGGGCATATTACTATTGGGCTTCTCCAGTAGGTTACTCAGGGAATTTAGGTGCTCCACAGCCTGCCGGTAACCCATGGGCTGGTGTAAAAAATATTTATGAACCGTTAGGAGTAACTGCAGCCCAACAAGCAGCTACAACAACAGGGCGTGACGGAACCATTAGCCCTATGACAATTTCTACTAGATGGTTGTATACATTCAAAACTCCTGGAACTGAAGCATTAGGAAATTACACTAGAATAAACAGTGGTACCGCAGTACCCCCTGGTTTTGGGTTTACCATGAAAGGAGTTGGATTAGTCACTCCAGGCCCCGACCAAGTATATGAATTTAGAGGAAGACCAAATAGTGGCACTTTTACTATTCCTGTTGCTGCCCCAACTGGTGTTCCAGTAGAAGGTCAAATGACCCTTGCAGGTAATCCATACCCTTCCGCATTAGACTTAAACAAACTATTTTATGACTCTCCAGATAATGATGCTTTGGGAACATTTTGGTATTATGATGAAGATAGAACGGTAGCTTCTCACTATTATACTGATAAACCTTATGGATACGGAGTTTACACCATTGGCGCAGAGGATACAGATGGCGATCCATATAACGGAAACAATTTAGGAACTTATGTTGCTGCTCCATTTTATATATGGAATTCAGCGGGAAACCATGGTGGTAGTGTTGCAACCAGCTCCAATAGCGATTTGAACAAACGTTTTGCCCCTATAGGTCAGGGAATTATGTTTGTGGGTGCTGCTACTGGAACCGTAAAAATTAAAAACGCACATAGAGTCTTTTTTAAAGAAGATACTGCTGGCTCTGTATTCCAAAGACCTGGCACTAACGAAAACGGTGAAGTTTCTACAGAGAACAGCCCTGATGGTATTTTAGGAGCAGACAGTGCTAATATTTCTGCAGACAATCGCACTTCTGGTATGCGTTTGTGGGTAGTTTTTGATGAAGCCATAACTAGAGACATGGTATTAAATTTCTCCGATCAAGCAACTGATGGTTATGACCGCGGTCTAGACGGGATGAGCCCTCTAGGTTTAAAAACAGATGCCTATTTTCCTGTAGGTAATGACAACAATCGTTTGCCTTATGTTATTAGTACAATCAATTTTGCAGCAAACAAACAAGTGCCTATTGCGTTTAAATTGAACAAAACAACAGACATTCAGGTATATCTTAAAGAAGAGATTAAAAAACCATATCAACAAGCATACTTATTTGATAGTCAAGAAAACACCTATCAAAATTTATCCATCAACGGTGGCAGACCTTCTATCATTAATCTGCCAGCTGGAACGTATGACAATAGATTCTTTATCGTTTTCCGCAACCCGAACGTAAAGAAAGATATACCACAATCCGAACTTGAAGCAAAAAACACTGTTTTGGCAAATGTAAATTTCTTCCAAAACAACCCACAACATCAATTGGAGGTAAAAAACCCAGAAGGTTATACTATAAAATCTGCTGCAGTTTATGATATGAGTGGCAAGCTTGTAATCTCTGAGAAAAACCTAGGCGCAAACAACACGTATAGCTTCTATACAGGTAATTTAAGTGATGGCGTTTATTTAGTGAAACTAATGACTGCAGATGATATAGCAATTGATTATAAAGCTATTGTTCACAATCAATAAGAAATAAGCTCTCCCGTCAGAGGGTTTAAATTTTCCCATAATAAAAAAACGGCCCCGAGAATATCGGAGCCGTTTTTATTTGTAAGTCTTTTTGAACGTGTCACACTTCGGATAGTTGAAGTCTCTTATTTTTCAAACTCCTTCAAGGTTTTAACAATTATAGAAACACACTCCATCAATTGCTCTTCATTCATAACCAAAGGAGGCGCAAAACGGATAATATTTCCGTGTGTAGGCTTAGCCAACAAACCATTGTCGCGAAGTTTTAAACAGATGTTCCAAGCAGTATCACTATCTTCAGAATCATTTATAAGAATTGCATTCAGCAAACCTTTTCCTCGAACAGATTTTACAATATTGCTGGTCTGAATATATTTATTCAATTCACTTCGGAACATATTCCCAAGACGTTCCGCATTTTCAGCAAGCTTTTCGTCACGAACAACGCTAAGTGCAGCAATAGCCACAGCAGCAGCTATAGGGTTTCCTCCAAAAGTAGAACCGTGGGTCCCTGGTTTTATAACACTCATTACAGTGTTATTTGCAAGAACTGCAGAAACCGGATAAGCACCGCCACTCATCGCCTTTCCAAGAATTAAAATATCAGCTTTTACATCAGGTGTTCCGCTACAGTTTTTATCGGGACAACTACAGTCTCCGCAAGTAGCTAATAATCGCCCTGTTCGTGCAATTCCTGTTTGTACTTCATCAGCAATAAAAAGTACGTTGTGCTTTTCGCATAGCGCTTTAGCCTTTTTTAAATATCCTTCAGAAGGAACAAACACACCTGCTTCCCCTTGAATAGGTTCTACCAAAAAACCTGCAATGTTTTTATTATTTTCCAGATGTTGTTGCAACTGCTGTAGATTGTCGTATTCTATTTTTATAAAACCTTTGGTATAAGGCCCAAAATTTTTACGAGCCACAGAGTCATTACTAAAGGAAATGATAGTTGTGGTTCTTCCGTGAAAATTATTTTCACAAACTATAATTTCAGCCTCGTTTTCATCAATACCCTTCTTTTCGTAAGCCCACTTTCTACAGATTTTCAAGGCAGTTTCCACAGCTTCGGCTCCTGTATTCATTGGAAGTAGTTTATCATAATTGAAAAATTCACAAGCAAATTTCTCATACTTCCCAAGCATATCATTATAAAAAGCACGTGAAGTAAGCGTAAGCGTTTTTGCCTGTTCGGTCATTGCCCCTACAATTTTTGGATGGCAATGCCCTTGGTTCACCGCGGAATATGCTGAAAGAAAATCGTAATATTTTTTTCCGTCCACATCCCAAACGTGTACACCTTCTCCCCTGTTCAAAACCACTGGGAGCGGATGATAGTTGTGGGCTCCGTATTTGTTTTCTAAATCGATAGCTTTTTCTGAAGCTGTTTGCTCTAAAACTGACATAAAATTGTAATATTTTGAAGTAAAAAAAAATTGATTCCTACTTAATGGAGAGAAATCATCCTCGGATTGCAAATTACTAAATAAATCCCACAATTTTTGAAGCCTTAACAGGATTTAAACTTAACAATTATGCTATTTTTGCGCCTATGGCAAGACGAAACAACAGACTGATTTTAGAAAACCTGGAAGTGATTGACGCAGGCGCAAAAGGCAAGGCCGTTGCCAAAGCCCCAGATGGACGGGTAGTTTTTATTAATAATGCCGTTCCTGGCGATGTAGTTACTGTCCAAACTTTCAAAAAGAAAAAAGCGTTTTACGAAGCTTCGGTGCTTTCAGTTTCAAAATATTCTGAAAAACGAGCGGAGCCTGTTTGTCCACATTTTGGAGTTTGCGGAGGTTGCAAATGGCAAAACCTTGGCTATGAGCACCAATTGTTCTACAAGCAGAAGGAAATTGCGCAAAATCTACAGCGCATCGGGAAAATTGAATTGCCAGATTTTCAACCAATTTTGGGATCAGAGAAGCAATATTTTTATCGCAACAAGATGGAGTTTTCATTTAGCGATAGTAAATGGTTAACCTTGGAGCAAATTAAAAGCGACGAAGTAATAGAAGACAAAAACGCTCTAGGTTTTCACATACCTGGAATGTGGGACAAAATTTTAGACCTTGATATTTGTTACCTACAAACCGATCCTAGCAACGCAGTTCGTGATTTTATTAAGGCGAAAGCTGAAGAATTAAACCTTTCATTCTTCAATACAAGAAATCAGGAAGGATTTTTAAGAACCTTGATGATCCGTACTACTTCCACTGGTGAAGTAATGGTTTTGTTGCAGTTTTTTCACGAAGACGAAGCTAATAGAAATGTGTTATTAGAAGCAGTTGCTGAAGAATTTCCGCAGATCACCTCGCTATTATATGTAATCAATTCCAAAGGAAACGACACGCTCTATGATCAAGATATAGAACTTTTCTACGGAAGGGATCATATTTTTGAGGAAATGGAAGGTTTAAAGTTTAAAATAAACGCCAAGTCGTTTTACCAAACCAACAGCGAGCAAGCGTATGAGCTATATAAAATAACTCGCGATTTTGCAGGTTTAAGTGGAAATGAACTAGTTTATGATCTTTATACTGGAACTGGGACTATTGCACAATTTGTCGCAAAAAAAGCAAAAAAAGTTATAGGCGTGGAAGCTGTGCCAGATGCCATTGAAGCTGCAAAACAAAACGCGCAATTAAATAATATTGAAAACGTTGAATTCTTTGTGGGTGATATGAAAAAGGTTTTCAATAAAGAATTCATAAATACCCACGGAAAACCAGATGTTGTTATTACAGACCCGCCGCGAGATGGCATGCACGCTGATGTTGTTGCACAGTTATTGAATTTAGGCGCTGAAAAAATTGTGTACGTAAGTTGCAATAGCGCAACCCAAGCGCGCGATTTAGCGCTTTTGGATTCAAAATACAAAGTAATAAAAGTGCAGCCTGTAGATATGTTTCCACAGACACATCACGTGGAAAATGTCGTACTTTTGGAGAAACGCTGATTTTTTCCTGAAATAAGATTATGAAAATATGCTAAAAAGAATAATTCTACCCATCCTTATAATTTTCGTCTTTAAAGGCTGTACCAAGGATGACATTTGCCCTACTGACACTGCAACAACAGCAAAACTAGTTATTACTTTTAATGATATTGCAAACCCCTCCAATACAAAAAATGTAAATGTACTGAGTGTTCAAACAGATTATGAAAATTCAGTTGATGTAATCTCCCTTGAAAATACCAATGAAATAGCCATACCACTTAGCACAACTTCAGATACTACAAAATATAAATTTATAAGAACTACCTATAGAACTAGTGACACTTTGATTAACGTAGATAAAATTATGTTTATTTACCAACGGCAAAACATCTACGTGAGCCGTGCCTGTGGTTTTAAAACCGAATTTAACAATCTAGATCCAAATTTGGAAAATGAAGGAACTGAAAACTGGATTAAACAAGTTATAGTAAATAGACAAACCGTAAATGATGAAAATAGCGCCCATCTTACTCTGTTGCATTAGTCTTTTTTGCGGAACGCAAGCAATGCTGGCGCAGAAAAAGAGTAATACCCCGAACGACACTATTCCTAAAATTGAAAAATTTGGATTGCGTGTTGGTGTTGATTTGGCAAAACCTTTAAGAACATTAATCGAAGATGGCTATTCCGGTTTTGAAATTATGGGCGATTTCCGTGTTACTAAAAAGTTTTATGCTGCAATAGAACTCGGAAATGAAAAGAAAGATTGGAATGAGCCCTACATTTCGACCAAAACCAGCGGAAGTTACGCAAAAATAGGTTTTGATTACAATGCCTATGAAAATTGGCTGGGAATGGAAAACGCCATTACATTGGGTTTACGCTATGGTTTTTCATCATTTAAACAGGAATTGTTGAGTTACAGAATCTATACTGATAATCCCGCATTCCCTGCACAGGTAGTTAATGATCCGCAAGAGTATACTGGTTTAACGGCCCATTGGGCAGAACTCATTCTTGGTGTAAAGACTGAAATTCTCAACAATCTTTACCTTTCAATAAACGTTCAGCTAAAAAGAAAAATTACTGAAGACGAGCCCGGAAATTTTGGAAACCTATATATACCTGGTTTCAACAGAACCTATGATTACAGTGAGTTCGGTGTAGGTTATGGATATTCTATTTCCTATTTAATTCCTATTTTTAAGAAAACTGAGTTACCAAATTCTGATAAGCAGTAAAAATCCTCATTTTTATTCTTAATCTTAAAAATTGAATCAGAAAGCTTTAGTAACTACTTTTGGATTAACAATTTTAGGTATATTTTCCAATTTAGAAAGAACATTACTTATTGTTTACTGGCCTTTCTACTGCCCTCATACATTTCATAACGTACAAGTTTAGCCTCCAGCTTTCCGTTAAAGAGCTTGATTTTTTTTGAAGGACGAAGTCCAACAAACTTTAGAGCATCCATATTTGAAGTTATCATCCAAGCCTGTGTCCCAGGGTAACCGCGTTTTAAAGTATTACCTATAGAACTGTAAAAACTTTCCACATCATTCAAAGAAATACGCTCGTCATACGGGGGATTAAATACTATATACAGCGGCTTGTCACTTTCCTTTTCACTTTCAAAGAAATCTTGTTGCTTCACCTCAATAAAATCCTGCAGATTGGCACTTTTAATATTTTCCTTGGCTTTTTTTAATGCAATTGCATCAGTATCAAAACCATATATTTTATGAGGGAAGTCACGAACTTTTTTCAAGGCAGCCTCTTCAATTTTTTCATAAAGGTCAACATCAAAATCAGGCCATGTTTCAAAACCAAATTCGTCACGATTTAAGTTTGGCGGAATGTTACAAGCAATCATTGCAGCTTCCGTAAGAATAGTTCCGCCACCACACATAGGGTCTAAAAAATTACACTGTCCGCTCCAACCAGAAAGCATTATGATTCCAGCAGCAAGCACTTCATTAATAGGGGCTAATGTACTCTCCACTTTATAACCACGCTTGTGCAAAGACTCGCCAGAACTATCTAGAGAAACTGTGCAAATATTTCTGTCAATATGAACATTTATGCGAAGCGTTGGGTGATCCAAATCTACATCGGGCCGCACTCCTTCCCGATCGCGAAAACGATCTACGATTGCATCTTTTGTTTTAAGTGAAATATACTGGGAATGTGTAAAAACATCTGAAAAAACAGTTGCATTTACAGCTAGTGTTCCTTTCACATCCATATAATTTTCCCAAGGCATTTCGTATATTTTTTTATAAAGATCTTCTTCAGTAAAAATATTAAAAGCCGTAATTGGTTTTAGGATTTTAATAGCGGTTCTACAACATAAATTTGCTTTATACATAAACCCAGTATCGCCTTCAAAAGAAACGTTCCGTGTGCCAATTTCAATAGAAGAAGCACCCAACTGGCGAAGTTCTTGAGCAAGAAGTTCTTCCATCCCAAAAAGGGTTTTGGCTACCATTTTAAAATTCTTTACCATAATATATAAACAGTTTTCCTGCAAAAATACAGTATTTTAGCAGGGCGAAACGATAAGTATGCAAAAAGAAAAGAACAATTGGTACGCTTCATGGTTCAATACACCTTACTACCACATTCTCTATAAGGATAGAAACCATAGAGAAGCTGCATTTTTCATGAAACAGCTTACTACATATTTAGATTTAAAAGATAATGATAAGATTCTAGACCTTGCCTGTGGAAAAGGAAGGCATTCAAAATATCTTTTTAAGCAAGGTTTTGATGTTACCGGTATAGATTTATCAAAAGAAAGCATAAAACATGCAAAAAAATATGAAAAACCAGGACTTCATTTTGAAGTCCATGATATGTGCCTACCCTATCCTGACAAATTTGATGCAGTGCTAAATCTTTTTACAAGCTTTGGTTATTTTGAAAATGAAATAGACAATCTAAGCACCATTAAATCCATTAAGGCCGAACTAAAAGCTAGCGGTTTTGCTGTAATTGATTTTTTAAATGTTGAATTGGCAATCAAAAATTTAAATCCCTTTGAAAAGAAGATAATTGGAGATCTAACATTTCATATTGAAAAATATGTAGAAGATGGCTACATTATAAAAAATATCAAGTTTGAAGACCAAGGACAAAAATATTTTTACACAGAACGCGTAAAAGCATTAAAATTGGAGGATTTTAAAAAATACTTCAAGGAAGCAAACGTAAAACTGAATAATGTCTTTGGCGATTATCATCTTAACGATTTTGACAAAAATACTTCAGAAAGATTAATATTAATTTTTAGCTAATGAATTATATACTTCTTTTCTTGGCTGTTGCCATTGGATATACCACAGCACTTTTCCTCAAAAAAAAGGAACTAAAAAACATGGAAGTTTTTTTGGCCTTTAGTGGAGCCTTCCTACTTTCCATTACTGTTTTTGAATTGTTACCGCATGTGTTTGAAACACCTTCAAAAAACATAGGTGTTTTCATAATGATTGGTATTTTGATGCAAATTTTTCTAGAATTTTTTTCCAAAGGAGCTGAACACGGTCATGTCCATTTACACACAGAAAGTAAGAGATTTCCTTGGCTACTATTTATAAGTCTTTGCATACACGCTTTCATGGAAGGTTTTCCAATTTCAGAAGAAAATAACCTTTTGATTGGTATTATAATTCACAAAATCCCTGTGGCAATAATATTGTCTTTCTTTTTTATAACTGCAGGCTACAAACGCTCTACAACACTAACCTTTCTTTTCTTTTTTGCACTAATGACTCCTATAGGGAATTATATTTCAAACAATTATAGCTTTGTGCATCAGTATGAAACAGAAATTACTGCTGTAGTTATTGGTATTTTTCTTCACGTATCTACTACCATTTTGTTTGAAAGTTCAAAAAATCACAAATTCAATCTAACCAAAATGACAGCTGTGATATTGGCAGTACTTCTAGCTTATTTCTTATAATAATATATTGGTTAATTCTTAATAACCTTAATTGTTGTTTTATCGTCTGTAGCCCTCAGGTTTATTAAGTAAACTCCTTGTGGCAAAGATGACATATCCAATACTACTTCAGTACTTTTGGGACGCAAATGAAGCATATTCTGTCCCAATAAATTATTGATAGAAATATCTGAAATAATGGCTGAGTGCTTTAGTGTCAATATATCAGGAGTAGGATTTGGATAATAGCTAAAATTATCATCGTTAAATTCAGTGGTGCTCAAAGTAACCGTAACAGTTACAGCAAATGGATCGCTTAAACATCCGTCAATAATATTTACAGCGTAATAGGTTTGCCCGTTCTCCAAAAGAGTATCTAAAGGCAATGGGTTGGTATTGTTCATTGCGTCTGCTTCGGTAGCGAACCAAGTAACATCTGTTGGATCTACAACTATATCAGCCAATGTTGCTCCCTGTACAAAACTTTGCATAGAATCCCCAGTAGGAGTAGCTGGAGTAACACAACCATCGAGGTTAAGTCTTCCAAAGTATTGTGTTGAACCACTGTTTATTGAAACACTCACGCCTGTATCTGGATTTAATTTACTTATTCCAGCGCCGCTAGACCACAAAATATTTCCATTCCCAAGTTTGGCAACTCCTCTTAAATTACCTAAGCTCCAGTAATCAATTATAGAACCATCCATTTCAGAAAAACGGTATAGTCCATTCTGATTACCACCACTTATAATACTAAACACGCTCGCCAAAACTACACCTGGTTCTTCAATTTCTATTTGTTGTATAAAATTAACTACACCCTGCTCAACAATATTGCCCAAAAAAACACCATTGTAATCACGTCTTTCAATATTACTGGTTCCACTATATGAAATATACACTTCTCCATTACCATTATCAATAATATCAAATGGGGAGTCTGATTGTGGTGTAGTAAGAAAAAAACCTAAATTATTACCACTAAAATCAAAACGAACAATGGCTTCCCCAGGAGCACCGTTATTAGTTCCTGAGTTACACAACCATACTTCAGTTCCGTTAACAACTGATAAACCTCGGATATTATCTAAACCTGTATCAATTGAACCTAAAAGATTTCCATCAAGATCATACCTTTCTACTTTATCTGCCAATTGGTATGAGATCCAAATTTCGTCCGCAACTTGAATTAATGCTTTAGGAGTTCCAGAATCTAAAGAAATAAATGATGGATCGATTATATCACCGTTGTCGGTATCAAGTAATCGAACCTGGGAATCTTGTATAACAGCAATTCGTTCTTGTGCAGATACTGATACAACTATCAAAATTAAAAACAGCGGAATTATATTTTTAAGTGAAGTAAAATTTTTCATAATTATCTTATTTATAATTAGTTAATATATGAAATATTTTTCTATGGAACAAAAAAGATATTTCGGAAGGCACTGAAAGTTTTATTTATAAAACTTTCAAATAGTATTTGGTTTTACTCCATAAAAAAGCCCCTTCACAAAAGTGAAGGGGCTTTCAAGGAAGGCGGCGACCTACTCTCCCACAGGATGCAGTACCATCGGCGCAAACGGGCTTAACTTCTCTGTTCGGAAAGGTAAGAGGTGAGCCCCGTCGCTATAACCACCTTAGTTTTATGACATTCTGGGCCTTGGCCCGTCTGTGTCATCCCACGGTTCGTGGGAAAATATCTTGACATATCGGAAAACAAACAATAGAAGAAAAGTGAACCCAACCTTAAAAAAGAGTTGCTTCCCCCCTTTGGGGGGAGGCGTCGTACATAAGCTTACGGGCTATTAGTACCGCTCGGCTGGGACATTACTGCCCTTACACCTGCGGCCTATCAACGTGGTAGTCTCCCACGGCCCTTTAAAGAAATCTCATCTTGTGGTGGGTTTCGCGCTTATATGCTTTCAGCGCTTATCCCTTCCCGACGTAGCTACCCTGCTATGCTTCTGGCGAAACAACAGGTACACTAGAGGTCAGTCCAACTCGGTCCTCTCGTACTAGAGTCAGATCCACGCAAATTTCTAACGCCCACAGCAGATAGAGACCGAACTGTCTCACGACGTTCTGAACCCAGCTCGCGTGCCACTTTAATGGGCGAACAGCCCAACCCTT
>CAKZLK010000049.1 GCA_937125455.1 uncultured Aequorivita sp. | reverse complement strand
ATTTGAAGCGCGTTTTATACCAAAATTTTGCAGTCATTTACAGGGTAAGCCACGCTTATTCGGCCAAAAATGCGCGATATGCGGTTATAAGACTACAATTTAATCAAGGGGTGCTAAGATACGTTCTAGACTACTGAATATATAAACAGAGGTTTTTACGTTTAAGAGTAAGTCGCATGCAAACGCAACATCTGACCAATCAACCCATCAATCTCAAGTCACCAACCATGAAACTTTTTGGATGGATAATGGTGATCGCTCTAATTTTTTTGGTGATGTATTCTCCGGGTTGGCAGCAAGCGCTACTCACCCTAGTGGTGATCACTTCTGTGCTTGGTTTTGCGTATTTAATGATTAAAAAGGCGACGGTCGCCTATACCCTCACTCCTACACACTTTCAGCAACACCTGTTTAAAGGCGGTTGGGTTGTAAAGTGGACCAACATCAGCAAAATTGGTATCTGCCAATACGACCAAGATGGTTGGCAACACCCCCTGCCGTGGATTGGCATCAAGCTGAAACACTATTCCCCTTATCTGATGAGTATCTGTCCAAGGATTGCGACTGAGATATTGCTGAGCCAGCGCGCGTTACTTTACTTAGGCGCCAAGCAGAATCAAGAAGCCACCGCGTTTGAAGATATTGTCTTAGATTCCAAACCCTATAAGAACTCGAATGGCGAAGAATTTAAGGGGCTACAGGCGATGTTAGCCAACCGAATGATGCACCAAAGAAGCTACTACGATTACGATATCTTCATTTCCGTTCACGACTTAGACCGGTCACCAGAAGAGTTTGTCGGCTTAACGAGAAGATATCTCGCGGCGGCCGAGCCGGAAGAGTAGACTTCCAGACATTAAAAAGGCCGCGAGAGCGACCTTTTTATTCATCTTTGTCGAGTGTTAGTAAAGTGGCATTTCGTCTGCAACAAATGGGTTTGAAGCACGTTCGTGGCCAAACGTCGACTCAGGACCATGGCCCGGAACAAAACGAACGTCTTTACCTAATGGCCACAGTTTAGACTTGATAGAGTTAATCAGCGTATTGAAGTCGCCTTTCGGGAAGTCGGTACGACCAATAGAGCCATTGAAAAGAACGTCACCAACAAAAGCCAGTTTCGCTTCTTCACTAGCCAGCACAACGTGACCTGGCGTGTGCCCCGGCGTGTGAATCACGTCCATCACTTGCTTACCAAAGTGGATCTTGTCGCCTTCTTCCAACCATTTATTCGGCTCGAACGCTTGAGTCAGAGGAAAACCAAACATTTGGCTCTGACCTTCCAGACCTTGTAGCCAGAAGTTATCGTCTTTGTGTGGACCGACGATTTCTACACCACCCAGTGCTTGAGCCAAAGGCTCAGTACCACCTACGTGGTCAAGGTGACCATGAGTCAGAACAAGATTGACGACTTTAACGCCAAGCTCATTAATTAGCATTTCAAGTTGTTTTACGTCGCCGCCCGGATCAACCACGATGCCTTCCATGGTTTCATCGCACCATACGATAGAGCAGTTTTGAGAAAACGAGGTAACTGGAACGACTTGATACTTCAGCGACATAAAAAGACCTTATTAGAAATCATAACTGGCAGAACTATGACATCTGACAAGGTCTTTGACAACCGTATGTTGGTGCTAAGCCCAGTAGCGGACCGGACCAGTATCGATGTGGATGAAGTTACTGCGAGGATAATAACCCACCCCACCAGCTTTAAGACTAATCGCAGCGTCGCGAACCTGCTTTAAGTTAACGCCGTCTAAGCGGAAATCAATCGCCTGTCCCAGCATGTGATAACTCTTTTTCGCCACACCACCGGACTTGGCGCGCAGCGCTTCGTTAGTCGCTGGCGAGCGGTAACCGGAAATCACCAACACTTCTGACTCAACACCAAGCTCTGCTTGTATCAAAGAAATTTGGTCAAACAGATACTTGTCCATCGCGTGAACTTCATTGCGACGGTAATCTCTGCACAAATGGTTAAGTCGAGATAACTCATTTTTGAGGTAGTTTTTGCCATCAAAATAGCTTGAAGAGCGATCATCTTGAATCGCTCGCCAAAGTTCTGGATAAAGCTTGGCGTAAGTTTTATCAGCACGAGACTCAATAAGGTGTCCAAATGATTCTTCAATATCGGGCCCCATGATGACATGCCCCGTTTGGTTGAGTATGACGGGAACAGCATACGATGTGCCGATTTGATACAGAAGGCGGTCGTATATTTCAAGCATGTTTAGGTTGGCAATAAAATATCCGAGAATACGGTTGCCTGAAGCAACTGGCGTCATTATTCGCAGTGCTGGGATCAGTGGGTGGACGATCTCACCATTTTCAATCTCCAGATCAATCCCATTAGAGCTAACTTCTCCAATTTTTAACTGCTGAAGTGTTTTAAAGTAACCACGAGCTGATTTGTCTTGTAACTTGTTATTTGGAACTATCTTTGCTTTTTTATTGTTGTAATTTATACGAAAAACTTCATTACCCTCTAGATCGAGATAGCGAAGTTGAGAGTAATATTGTTGGCCACGAGCCAGCATTACCCAAAGATCTGCTCCTGTTAACCATTGCGGAACTGTGCCGCGACTCTCTTTGAAAAGACCTAATTGAGAAAGAAAAATAACAATAGCTAACCCATTTACAAACCCCATCATTACTGGATGCGGAATAAGCCGAACAAATTTTCCAAGCTTAAAAACCCCAGCCATAATTTGAATGGCACCTACAAACAAAAGTGTTATAAAAAGCCATTGTAGTCCGAGATACTCAACGGGTTCAGCCAATGATAATCCAACTTCATTTCCTTTTTGAATTAAATGAACCATTACAATAGCCATTGCGCCCGTTGCACCGGAAATCATTCCAGGACGTCCACCAAAAAGGGCGGTCACAATTCCCATAATAAAAGCACCGTAAAGGCCGACCAAAGGGTCAACACCGGCCACAAATGAAAAGGCAACAGCTTCTGGCACCAAAGCTAAAGCTACGGTAAGACCTGAAAGTATATCGTTTTTTGGATTTTGTGTGAAATTTTTGAAAATCTTTTGTAGCATCATCTCCGTTTAAAAAAGCGGCAAATATAGGGTTTTCTTTTTGGACCCCAATAAACATAGCTATTGGTTTCACAACCCGGTTTAG
Source organism: uncultured Aequorivita sp. (assembly GCA_937125455.1). Classification (GTDB taxonomy): domain Bacteria; phylum Bacteroidota; class Bacteroidia; order Flavobacteriales; family Flavobacteriaceae; genus Aequorivita. The sequence goes on along the minus strand of CAKZLK010000049.1, from coordinate 35,936 downwards.
GGATTTTTCAAGGCTCTTATTTCCTTAAAAATCTTCCAAGAACGAAATTTCAAAATAGCTGTGGCGCATAATAATCCCGAAAGCATGGCGCCTGCTACACCAACGAGTGTTATGTCTTGACCAACAAGAAACAATCCTTTAATTTTAGTTTTAGGCCTTAGAAAAGGAAGCGTAAATCGTTCTGTGGAATGTGCCAATCCATAAATTTCACCACTTTTGTAGTTGGTAAAATTTTCCGTGGAAAGTGGCGTTGAAACTTCTGACGCTATAATGGTGCCTTCAACTTGCGGAAAAAACTTATAGACAATCTTGAGCATTTCGGTTTCGAAATTCTTTTTTAGGCTGAGATATTCGTCACCACGCTTCATCCAATTGGAGCCTTTATAGGTTTCAAACCAATCCATATTTCCCACTGAAATGGCTTGAATGGTTGCTGTGCCTGGATTTTTATTTTCCCAGTTCGGGTCTTTTGCAGAAGGAAAAGAAATATAAGCGAAATTTTCAGGAGCGTTTTTTAATGTGGCTTCATCAAAGATCTTGTCAATATCATCGTGCTTGTAATACCAAAGATTGTGTTTCGGAAGTTTCAAAGCTTCGCTGGATTGGTTCAAGCCGAGATATAAACAGATATGCGCACTTGCAGGCTTTACATTTTTCAAACTGAAGTTACAAGCTTTTCTATCCGCTTCGGAAAGCAAATGGTTAAAAGTATTATTAACTCCCACATTGCTAATCACGCTTTTGCAGGCAATAAACCTTTCACCAAGCTGGATTCCTTGTACGCGATTGTTTTCTGTAACAATTTTTGTGACATCCGCGTTTATAAAAACTTTTCCGCCATGAGCTGTAAAAATTTGAAGTGTCTTTTCGCAAATCTGGTCCGCACCGCCAATGGGGTAGTAGCCACCTTCCAAAAAATGGCCGATTACCATGGCATGCGCACCGAAACTGCTGTTTTTTGGTGATAGGCCATAATTTCCACATTGTGCACAAAGCACGGCAATCAAGCGTTCATTTTTTGTGATTTCACTTAAAACTTCCCAGGTAGTTCTTTCTGAAAACTTAGAATATCTTTTTCTAAAAATCCAACCAATAGCTTTACTGAACCAAGGTTCAAATATTTTTTCAAAATAAAAAGCACTCGCGCGTTTGTTGGTTTTTTGAATGAGTTTTATGTAGGATTCTATCGCTTTTCTTTCTTCTGGAAAATAACTGATGAATTGTTTTCTGAAATTTTCTTTTCCCGCTTTGAATTCATATTCTGTACCGTCAATATTGGCTACGTCGTAAACTTCGCCCATAGCCTCCCATTGCAATTTTCCATCGGTCAAAAAATCGAAAAAACCACGAAGTGAAGAGTCTTTCGCCATATTGCCAACGTAGTGGACTCCAACATCCCATTGAAAACCGTCCTTTCTCTTGAAGCTGTGTGTGAAGCCACCGGGAATGTAATGTCTTTCAAAAATAGCGACTTTCTTTCCAGCCTTGGCAAGCCAAGTTGCTACGGTTAATCCCCCCATTCCACTACCCACCACAATATGATCCAATCCTGAAAAATCCAGATTGGGTTTGTAGGGTTGGTATTGTTTTTTTACCATTGAAGGATTTTGTTGTTTTGAATTTTAGAAACGAAAAATAAGCAAAGTATTCGAGCTTTCGATAATATGAAAAATAAAAAAACCGGCAAGGTTATTACCGTGCCGGTTTTATATTTTAATGATTATAATTTATATATCGTCAAACTCTATATCTGTGAAATTGCTTGTGTCGGTTTTGTCACTTTCTGACGCTGGTTCATTAGCCATTGGCATTTCGTCAGTTTCTTTTTTATAATCTTTTTGGTGACGTTCACTAATTACTTCTTCGCCTTTTTCATCGATTACATAGTTTATCATTTCATCTAAGGTGTCCTTAAACTCGTTGAAATCCTCTTTGTAAAGATAAATTTTGTGCTTTTTATAATGGTAGGAACCATCATCGTTTGTAAATTTTTTACTTTCTGTAATGGTAAGATAAAAATCTCCGGCTTTTGTAGACCTTACATCAAAAAAGTAGGTGCGTCTTCCGGCACGCATTACTTTTGAAAATATTTCTTCTTGCTCCATCGTATAGTGGTCACTCATAATTTCTGTTTTTTTGCTTACGTTCTGCCAAAAATCCAAAAAAAATCCAAACCAGCCAAAGTAAATTTACATTTCTTTTTCCAAAAGCTGTTTTGCGTATAGATCCTTGTAATAGCCTTCAGTATTTACCAATTCATTATGCGTACCTTGTTGTATGATTTTTCCTTCTTCCAACACGATAATCTTGGTGGCATTCTTGGCAGAAGAGATCCTGTGGCTCACAATGATAGTGGTTTTTTCTTTCGAAATTTTATGTAGGTTTTGAAGTATTTCTTCCTCGGTTTCAGTATCAACGGCTGAAAGACAGTCGTCAAAAAGAAGTATTTGCGGATCTTTAATAATTGCACGGGCAATGGAAACTCTTTGTTTTTGTCCTCCGCTTAAGGTGATTCCACGTTCGCCTAAGATAGTATCATAGCCTTTAGTGAAACCGATAATATTTTGGTGAACTGCTGCGTTTTTGGCTGCTTCAACCACTTCTTCCTGTGATGCATTTTCTTTTCCAAAACGGATATTGTTACTAAGGGTGTCGCTAAAAAGAAATGCATCTTGTGGAACATAGCCAATGCTATTGCGCAAATCCTCAAGGTTTAGACTTCTTATTGCTGTACCGTCAATTTTCAGCATTCCTTCTTCAACATCGTATAACCTTCCAATTAATTCCAAAATGGTAGATTTTCCCGAACCTGTATTTCCAACAATAGCCAAGGTTTCGCCTGGTTTTACAGTGAAGGAAACATTTTTGAGTGCTGTAATTCCAGTATCTGGGTATGTAAAGCTGAGATTTTTGAATTCAATATTTCCATCAACTGGTGTACTTTCATCTACCAAATTTTGAATGGAAGGTTCTGTTTCCAAAAATTCGTTAATTCGTTTTTGTGAAGCTTCCGCTTGTTGCACCATGGAGGTTACCCAGCCTACAACCGCTACGGGCCAAGTGAGCATATTTACATAAATTAAAAACTCAACAATAGTTCCAAATTCTGCTATTTGTCCGTTGATATAACGCGTACCTCCTATATAAATAACAAGAATATTGCTGACACCAATCAAGAGCATCATCAAAGGAAAAAACAGGGCTTGTACCTTGGCGAGATCAATGTTTTTTATTTTACTGCCTTCGGCTAGTTCTTCAAAACTTGTATTGGTCCGAGGCTCAATTCCATATGCTTTTATTACTGCAATTCCACTGAAACTTTCCTGTGTAAATGTGGTGAGTTTAGAGAGGTATTGCTGCACAATGGTGGTTCGGTGGTTGATTAGCACGCTCAATTTATAGATTGCAAAAGAAAGAATTGGCAACGGTGCAATAGCGTATAAGGTTAAAGTTGGTGCTTTGTAGAACATATAGCTTACCACTACAATAAAAAGCGTTACCGTTGTAATACTATACATTAACGCTGGCCCAACGTACATTCGCACTTTGGAAACATCTTCGCTAATCCGGTTCATCAAATCTCCGGTTCGATTTTGTTTGTAGAAACCTAAAGACAGTTTTTCATAGTGTTGAAATATTTCGTTTTTCAGGTCATATTCCACATAGCGTGAAACCACAATAAAGGTCTGTCGCATCATAAATGTGAATAATGCGGATAGAAGCGCTGCACCCAAAAGGAATAAAATATTAATTAGAAGTTGATGTTTTACAACAGCAAGATCCGTTACTTCTCCGTTTAAATATTTTTTTACAATTGTTACGGAATCACCAACTTTCATTGGTACTGCCAGCTTAAACACCGTAGCTATAATCGTGATGAAAACACCCAGCAATAGGCGTCCTTTATATTTGAGAAAATACTTATTGAGATATTTTAATGCTTTCATTCTTAAGAAATAGTTTTTTTCAATTCTTAAATTAACAGACTATGTTTTGTGGATTTGACAACAAAAAGTTACTTTTGCACCGCCTTTTTAAAGGATGAACAAAATAAATAAAAAGCTATGATAACTGAGGTAATCAATACGAATGAACTTCACAAAATGGACCCTGTTTTTGGACAATTGTCTTTTGACAATCACGAGCAAATTGTTTTTTGCAACGACAAAGATACTGGTTTAAAAGCAATAATTGGCATTCATAATACCGTTTTGGGACCTGCTTTGGGTGGTACCAGAATGTGGAATTACAGCAGTGAATGGGAAGCGTTGAACGACGTACTGCGTCTTTCGCGTGGAATGACCTACAAAAGCGCAATCACAGGGTTGAACCTTGGTGGTGGAAAAGCAGTTTTGATAGGTGATGCAAAAACACAAAAAACACCTGAGCTTATGTTAAAGTTTGGTGAGTTTGTAAACTCATTGGGCGGAAAATATATTACTGCTGAAGACGTTGGGATGGCAACTTCCGATATGGATTTGGTAAGAACGGTTACGCCATACGTTACTGGTATTTCAGAATCAAAAGGTGGTGCCGGAAATCCTTCACCAATAACAGCTTACGGCGTTTTTATGGGAATGAAAGCCGCAGCAAAATACACTTTTGGAAGCGATGTTCTTGAGGATAAAGTTGTTTTTGTCCAAGGAATTGGAAACGTAGGAGAAGCTTTGGTGGAAAACTTGAGCAATGAAGGAGCCAAGGTTTATATTTCAGATATCAACCAAGACCGTTTGGAAGAAGTTCGCGACAAATACAGCGTTGAAATTTATGGTGGAGACAACCTTTACGCAGAAAAGATGGATATTTATGCTCCTTGTGCTTTGGGTGCAACTATAAACGATTTCACCATTAATCAATTGAATACAAAAATAATTGCCGGTGCCGCAAATAATCAGTTGGCAGAAGAGCAGAAGCACGGAAAAATGCTTCGTGAAAAAGGAATTGTTTACGCTCCTGATTTCTTGATAAATGCAGGTGGAATTATAAACGTATATGCTGAACTTGAAAATTATGACCGAAAGGAAATAATGCGCAAGACCGAAAATATCTACAACACCACGCTTGAAATATTGAAAAAAGCTGATTTGGAAAATATTACAACCCATCAAGCAGCATTTAATGTAGCTCAAGCTAGAATTGATGCAAGAAAAAACGAAAAATAGGTTTCGGTTTTCTTAAAACACTATCTTTGCAACGCACAAGAAATTCTTGTGCGTTGTTACTTTAAAAAAGTTCTTTCTAAAAAATATGCTTACAAGAAGACATATCCGAGTAAAAGTTTTGCAGTCCGTTTACGCTTACAATCAGCGTACAAACCCAAATATCGATTCGCAGGAAAAATTTCTGAAACACAGTATAGACCAGATGCAGGATCTTTATTTATTGATGATACAGCTGCTTTTAGCGCTTCAGCATCAGGCAGATAGTTTTCTTACAAAGTCACAAAAGAAACACCTTGCTACGGCTTTGGAAAAAGATCCAAGTCGTACTTTTGTTGATAATAAGCTATTAAAGTTAATTGCGAACAACACTACTTTTTCTGAAATAATAGAAAAGAAAAAACTTAATTACTGGCATTTAGACGGCGAGTATGTGAATATCATTTTCAATGAACTACGACAGTTGGAATGGTATGGAGATTATCTTTTGAAAAAGGAAACTACCTATAAAGAAGATCAAAATTTTGTAATTAAAATTTTCAAAGAAGTAGTTGCCCCTAATGACAAACTTTATGAGTATTTGGAGGATAAACGCCTCACTTGGGTTGACGATTTTCCCTTAGTGAATACTGCCATTGTTAAAATGCTTGGTAAGCTTTCAGAGAAAAATGCTTCATCGCTTTTGGTTCCAGATATATATAAAAACGATGAAGACCGTGAATATGCCTTGCAGCTCTTCAGAAAAGTGATTCTTAACGAAGATAAACTGAACGCCCAAATAGAAGGCAAGACCCCAAACTGGGATCAGGACCGCATCGCTGATGTAGATTTAATTATTTTGAAAATGGGCATCGCTGAATTTTTGTATTTTCCTTCAATTCCTGTTAGGGCCACAATCAACGAATACCTAGAAGTCTCCAAAGAATATTCAACACCAAAAAGCAGCATCTTCATCAATGGTATTTTGGATAAAATTGTTAAAGAATTTTCGGAAAACGGAAAATTGAATAAAATTGGACGAGGGCTTCAATAAAAGCAAAAAAATACATACTTTTGGCGTGCTAAAAACATAAAAATTTTAATTATCATGAAAAAATCAGTTTTAATAGTAGCAATACTATCTGTTTTTGCCTTTTCTTCTTGTAAAGACAATGCCGCAGACAAAGTTAATGAGGAAAATGTTGCCACTGCTGCAGATCGCGATGCAGAATCTGGTAAGTTTCCAACAATCGCCTTTGAAGAAAGCCAGTTCGATTTCGGAACTATCGACCAAGGTACGCATGTAGAGCACGTTTTCAAGTTCAAAAACGAAGGTGAAGCTCCTTTGATGATTGTAAACGCAAAAAGTAGCTGTGGATGTACTATTCCAGAATACACAAAAGAACCAGTTGCTCCAGGCGAGTCAGGTGAGTTATTGGTAAAATTCAACGGAAGTGGACAAAACCAAGTAAGCAAAACAGTTACGCTTACAACCAACACTAAAGCAGGTACAGAAACTTTAACTATTAAGGCTTTCGTAACTCCTAAAGCTGGCGCTACTGGTGCCACTCCAATAAAAACCCCTACATCCAAATAATTTTTTTGGATTACTAAAGAATACTATGGAACAAATACAAAGTTTTTTACCTATAATATTATTGTTTTTGGTGATGTATCTTTTCTTGATACGTCCCCAAATGAAAAAAGCCAAACAGGAAAAACAGTTTGCCGCCCAACTTAAGAAAGGCGATAAGGTTATTACTACTGGTGGAATACACGGTAAAGTACTAGAACTTAATGATGATGGAACCTGTGTTATTGAATGCGGTGCCGGAAAGATAAAGTTTGAAAGAGCTGCCATTTCTATGGAAAGAACTGTGAAATTGAACGCTCCTGTAAAAGAAAAGAAATAGTAAATTGTTCCTTTTTTAAAAAAACTCCCTCACTATTTTAAATAGTTGAGGGAGTTTCTTTTTTGAGTAAGTTATCTTAAAACTTACTCTTCTTCTTTTTTGAATTTTGAAAGATCCTGCGCTGTCAATTGTGCTATATTTACAATTACTTCTACAGCCTTTTGCATACTTTCAACGGGTACATATTCGTATCTTCCGTGAAAATTATGTCCGCCAGCAAAAATATTTGGACATGGAAGCCCCATAAAGCTTAGCTGTGAACCATCGGTTCCGCCTCTAATTGGCTTTATTAGCAGTTCAATACCAGCTTGTTCCATTGCTTGTTTTGCAATTTTCACAATGTACATAACGGGTTCAATTTTTTCACGCATATTGAAATATTGATCTTTTATTTCAACGGTAACCACTTCCATTTCAAATTGCTCATTTAAGTCGTCAGCCAATCTTTGGACCATTTGTTTTCGGGCCTCGAAATGTTTTTTATCGTGATCGCGTATAATGTATTGAATTTTAGTTTCATCAACAGACCCATTAATGCCGTGAAGGTGAAAAAATCCTTCACGTCCTTCAGTGTGTTCTGGAGTTTCAAGCCTTGGTAGTGAATTGATATAGTCAGTGGCAATGTACATACTGTTTACCATTTTTCCCTTGGCATACCCAGGGTGTACTATTTTTCCTTTTATGGTTACTACTGCGCCCGCCGCATTGAAGTTTTCATATTCCAGTTCACCCACTTGGCTTCCGTCCATTGTATATGCCCAATCTGCTCCGAATTTTTCTACATCAAATTTATGAGCACCTCGGCCAATTTCCTCATCCGGTGTAAAACCTACACGAATTTTTCCATGTTTTATTTCAGGATGGTTTATTAGATATTCCATTGCAGAAACTATTTCGGTAATTCCAGCTTTGTCATCTGCGCCCAAAAGCGTTGTGCCATCAGTTGTGATTAAGGTTTGGCCTTTATAGAGTAATAAGTCCTCAAAGTATTCCGGTGAAAGAATGATATTTTTCTCTTTATTGAGAACGATGTCTTTTCCATTGTAATTCTCTACAATTTGGGGTTTCACATTTGCTCCCGTAAAATCTGGAGAAGTATCAAAATGGGAAACAAAACCAATCACTGGAACTGCATGTGAAACATTGGAAGGCAACGTAGCCATTATATAGGCGTTTTCGTCAATCGTTACGTCTTCTAATCCTATTTGTTTTAGCTCTTCTGCTAGTTTATTGGCAAGATCCCATTGCTTTTTAGTGCTTGGGGTGGTGTTACTGTTTGGATCGCTTTCGGTGTCTACGGTTACGTAGCTTTTAAAACGATCAATAATAAGTTGTTTTTCAATCATAACTTTTGTTTTACTATGCAAAATAAAGCATATTCAAAATAACAAATACATAGTTTAGTGTATTTTTGTACTACATTTTTCAACTATGTACAAAACTATCATTCGTCCTCTATTTTTCTGTTTTGATCCGGAGAAAATTCACTATTTCACATTTTCATTGATTCGGTTTTTCCATAAAATAGGCTTTGGAACTATTTTTAGAAGTATTTATAAAGTGGAAAATCCAAAACTGGAACTTAAACTTTTCGGGCTGAATTTTCCAAATCCTGTAGGACTTGCTGCGGGATTTGATAAAGATGCAAAGCTTTATAAGGAGTTATCAAATTTTGGCTTTGGTTTTATTGAAATAGGAACCGTCACCCCAAAACCACAGCCTGGAAATGACAAGCCGCGTTTGTTTCGGTTGAAGGAAGATACGGCAATTATAAACCGAATGGGTTTTAACAATGGCGGGGTAGAAGAGGCTGTTGAAAGATTGAAAAGCAACGCTTCGGCTAGGCTCAACGACCGAGTTTTAATCGGTGGAAACATTGGCAAAAATAAAACGACACCCAATGAAGATGCGGTTATTGATTATATAATCTGTTTTGAAGCGCTTTTTGATTATGTTGATTATTTTGTGGTCAACGTGAGTTCGCCCAATACACCAAATCTTCGTGCATTACAGGAAAAGAAACCACTAACCGATTTATTGCAAACACTTCAGAACAGAAATAATTCTAAAGAGAAACGCAAACCCATTCTGTTGAAAATTGCTCCAGATTTAACCGATGAGCAACTTATAGACATTATTGAAATTGTTTCTGAAACAAAAATAGATGGTGTAATTGCAACCAATACAACAATTTCGCGAGAAGGAATTTCGTCTGAGAATAAAAATGAAACGGGTGGCTTGAGCGGCAAACCATTGGCCAAAAGAGCGACCGAGGTTATTCGATTTCTTTCAAAAAAAAGCAATAGGGCATTTCCAATTATTGGTGTTGGAGGAATACATTCTGCAAAAGATGCTCTTGAAAAACTTGATGCAGGCGCGAGTTTGGTTCAACTTTACACTGGATTTATCTATGAAGGTCCAGACTTGATTAAGCAAATAAACAAAGCGATTATAAAACAGAAATGATTGAAGCCTTACTATCATTTTCAATTGCAACTTTAGCATTGGCTATTTCCCCAGGGCCAGACAATATTTATGTGCTTACACAATCATTAGTCAATGGTGCTAAGAGTGGAATAGCCACCACCGCTGGGCTGATTAGTGGCTGTATTGTTCACACCACACTTTTGGCTTTTGGTATATCTGCAATTATTACCGCATCTGAAGAAATTTACTACGGAATAAAAATTTTGGGTGCTTGCTATTTACTTTACCTAGCGTACACAGTCTATAGAAGTGACGAGCATATTTCCATAGCTAAAAATGCTCCAAAAAAAACATACTCGCAACTATTCAAAACAGGTGTGATCATGAATTTGATAAACCCTAAGGTGATGATTTTCTTTTTAGCATTTTTCCCTGGCTTTTTATGGGATAAAGAAGGAAATACCGTTTTGCAGTTCTATGTTTTAGGAATTACTTTTATGATTGTCTCCTTTTTAACATTTAGCGTTATTGCAATGGCAGCTGGCAGAATTTCAACGTTACTTTTGGAATGGAAAAGTATGGGCCTTGTTCTGAAATGGTTACAAATACTCGTTTTTGTAGGGATTGCTGTTTTTATAGTATTGCCTTAAATTCTTAATTCTTTTTTAAAATTGAAATATTCCTGCCTGCGTAGGAATTGTTATCTTTGGAGCAATGCAGGAAGTAAAAATTATAGAATGTCCACGTGATGCTATGCAAGGCATCAAAGATTGGATTCCCACGGAGCAAAAAGTGAAATACATACAATCACTTTTGCGCTGTGGTTTTGACACTATTGATTTTGGAAGCTTTGTTTCGCCTAAAGCAATTCCACAAATGCAGGATACGGCAGAAGTGCTTTCAAAACTGGACCTTTCATTAACCAAAACTAAATTGCTTGCAATAATTGCTAACCTTCGTGGAGCGGAAGATGCAGTGAAACATCCAGAAATTGATTATTTGGGGTATCCTTTCTCTATTTCGGAAAACTTCCAAATGCGAAATACGCACAAAACAATTTCGGAGTCTTTGGTGATCCTTCAGGAAATTTTAAACCTTGCTCATAAAAACAATAAAGAAGTAGTAGCCTATCTTTCTATGGGCTTTGGAAACCCTTACGGAGATCCTTGGAATTTGGAAATTGTTGGCGATTGGACCGAAAAACTCGCAATTATGGGAGTCAAGATTCTTTCGCTTAGTGATACGGTGGGAACTTCTTCGCCTGATATTATTTCATATTTATTTACTAACTTGATACCCAAATATCCCCATATAGAATTTGGAGCACATTTGCACACTACACCAAATGCGTGGCACGAAAAAGTTGATGCAGCTTTTAAAGCGGGTTGCAGAAGATTTGATGGAGCCATTCAAGGGTTTGGAGGGTGTCCTATGGCAAAAGATGAGTTAACAGGAAATATGCCCACTGAAAAAATGCTCAGTTATTTTACTGCTGAAAAAATTTCGTGTAACATAAACCCTATGTCTTTTGAAAGTGCTCACAATGAGGCAACTAAAATATTTACTAAATACCATTAAATGAGAAAATTTATAATTTTAGCTGTTGCGGGCTGTTTTTTTTCGAGTTGTGAAATTCTTCAACTCCAACCAGAGGATCCAATAAAAGGCGCTGGCGTTGTTACCCTTAAAATTATTCAAATAAATGATGTTTACGAAATAGCTCCTCTGAATGGTGGAGAATATGGCGGTTTAGCGCGTGTAGCTCATATTCGCGATTCTATCAAGGAACAATTCCCGAACACATATTTGTTTTTGGCAGGTGATTTCTTAAACCCTTCACTCCTCGGGACATTAAAAGTGGATGGCAAACGCGTCAATGGAAAACAGATGGTTGATGTTCTAAATGCCATGGATATAGATTTGGTGACCTTTGGAAATCACGAGTTTGATTTGGACGAAAAAGATTTGCAACAGCGACTGAACGAATCAAACTTCACTTGGACTACTGCCAACGTGCGTCATGTAACTGAAGAAGGTATCGTGCCTTTTACTACCAAATGGGAGTACAGCACTGCACCTACATCAGACTATTCAACATTTAATGCTATTGATGCCGATGGCAATAAAATGAAATTTGGTGTGTTTGGAGTTACACTTCCATCAAACCCCAAGGATTATGTTTCTTATGGCGATATTTATGAAAATGCAGAAAGAGCATACAATTTGGCCGTTCAAAAGTCAGATTTTGTCGTTGGTCTTACCCATGTTTCCATAGACGAGGATAAAGAAATAGCCCGTCGCTTGAGGTCGCTACCTTTAATTATGGGTGGGCACGAACACTTCAACATGCTCGAAAAGGAAGGTAGGACTATTATCACAAAAGCTGATGCAAACGCAAAAAGTGTATATGTACATACCCTAATTTATGATTTGCGAACCAAATACCTTCACATCAATTCCGAATTGATGATGGTTACATCTAAAATAGCTTCTTCAGCTAAAGTGGAACGTGTGGTTAATAAATGGACCGAACTTTTGGATGAAAAACTAAAAGAAGTTGTTGATAATCCTAATGAAGTTATCTATTACGCTGCAACACCACTTGATGGAACAGATACTGCCAATAGAAGCAAACAAACCAACATGGGGGAGCTTATTACCCGCGCTATGGCCTATGCGTATAATGATAAAGTAGATGGAGCTATAGTAAATGGCGGTTCAATACGAATAGACGATAGGTTGGTAGGTGATATTACCAGTACTGATATTTTTAGGGTACTTCCCTTTGGAGGTGGCGTTTTGAAAGTAGATATAAAAGGAAACCTTTTAAAACAAGTTTTGGAATACGGAAAATCGCAAAGTGGTGAGGGTGCGTATCTCCAACGATATAATTTTTCCCAAAATAAAGACGGTGAATGGCAAATAGGTGATAATACTATTAACGATTCGAAAACCTATACGGTTGCATTTAGTGACTTTTTATTAAAAGGGTTAGATATTCCTTTTTTAACCCCTGAAAACAAGGGTGTTGTAAAAGTTTATACGCCAAAAGAAAATGAAACAGCTGCCGATATTCGGAAATCAATCATTTTCTATTTAAATTCGTTAAAAAAATAACAATGGTTAAAAGAGTTATAAAAATCGTTCTCATCTTGGCACTTATTGCGTTAGTAGCCATTCAGTTTATACGTCCAGAAAAAAACAATGAAGGTTACAAAAGTGTTGCTTCTTTTGAAGCTGAAACCAAACCTTCAGAAAAAGTGGCATCTATTTTAAAGGAAAGTTGTTATGATTGTCACAGTAATCAGACTCAATATCCTTGGTATTCGGAAATAGCGCCTATTTCATTTTGGTTAGATGAGCATATTGAAGATGGAAAAAAACATTTGAATTTTTCAGATTGGAATAATTATACCATCAAAAAGAAAGAGCACAAACTGGAAGAATTCGTTGAAATGGTAGAGAAAGATGAGATGCCATTGCAATCCTATACTATTATTCACGGCAACCTTACTGAGGATGATAAAAAATTATTGCTTCAATGGGCTGGTTTGGCAAGACTTCAATACAAACATCAATTGGAAGTTTCTTCAAAGTAAACATATTGTCTCCTTAAAGTTTAACCGCTTTCAAAAGTATATTACTAAAGAATTTATAGTACATTTGCACGCAATTAATCCTTAATCACTTTCGGAACTTTCGGAAGTTAATTTAATTGCAATGACTGCACACGATAACAAAATTCTAGGAGAAGGACTTACTTATGACGACGTACTTTTAGTACCCGCATATTCAGATGTTCTACCTCGCGAGGTTTCCATCGCCACTAAGTTTTCACGAAATATTACGCTAAACGTTCCTATTGTTTCCGCAGCAATGGATACTGTTACAGAAAGTGCTATGGCTATTGCTATTGCACGTGAAGGCGGAATTGGGGTACTTCACAAAAATATGACCATTGAGCAGCAAGCTGCCGAAGTTCGAAAAGTGAAGCGTGCCGAAAGTGGGATGATTATTGATCCTGTTACCTTGAAAAAAGATAATACGGTTGGCGATGCCCAAAAAACTATGCGTGAGTACAGTATTGGAGGAATTCCAATTATTGATGATGCGGGAAAACTGATAGGGATTGTAACCAATCGTGACCTTCGTTTTGAGAAAGATTTGACACGCCAACTTCACGAGGTAATGACTTCGGAGAACCTGGTTACAGTTGCACAGGGCACTTCTTTAAAAGAGGCCGAAATAATCCTTCAGCAGAACAAAATTGAGAAACTACCTGTAGTAAGCGATGACGGAAAGCTTTTGGGGCTTATTACATTTAGAGATATTACAAAGCTTACACAGAAACCTATTGCAAACAAGGATCAGTACGGCAGACTTCGTGTTGCAGCCGCACTTGGTGTAACCGCCGATGCAGTGGAAAGAGCTGAGGCGTTGGTAAACGCACAGATTGATGCAGTGATAATTGACACTGCTCATGGCCACACCAAAGGTGTTGTTGAAGTTTTGAAAAAAGTAAAACAAAGGTTTCCAGAACTCGATGTTGTTGTTGGAAACATTGCTACAGCTGATGCCGCAAAATATTTGGTTGAAGCTGGAGCAGATGCAGTAAAAGTTGGTATTGGACCGGGTTCTATTTGTACAACACGTGTTGTTGCAGGAGTTGGTTTTCCACAGTTTTCGGCAGTATTGGAAGTCGCTGCAGCGCTAAAAGGTAGTGGGGTTCCAGTGATTGCAGACGGCGGAATTCGCTATACCGGCGATATTCCAAAAGCTATTGCTGCTGGAGCGGATTGCGTAATGCTTGGTTCGCTGTTGGCAGGAACAAAGGAGTCTCCAGGAGAAACTATTATTTACGAAGGAAGAAAATTCAAATCCTATCGCGGAATGGGTTCTGTGGAAGCGATGAAACAAGGTTCCAAAGACCGCTATTTCCAAGATGTTGAAGATGATATTAAAAAACTTGTTCCCGAAGGAATTGTTGGGCGTGTGCCGTACAAAGGTGAATTGGTGGAAAGTATGACACAGTTTATTGGTGGATTAAGAGCTGGAATGGGCTATTGCGGAGCTAAGGACATTGAGACCTTGAAAGAAAACGGCAAGTTTGTAAAAATTACTTTTTCAGGAATTGCAGAAAGTCATCCTCATGACGTAACGATTACAAAAGAGGCACCGAATTATAGTAGATAAAAAATAAAAACATTAAAAATAATTTTAGAAGAAGCACTGGATTTATCTGGTGCTTTTTCTATTTGAGATGAAAAACAGTTTTGTCTAAAGGGTAAGAAGTAAAGATTTAAAATAATTTAGTATTACTTCTAACTGATCACTGTTTTTTTTCTTGAGTTCTGCGGTATATGCAATTTGGGTTTCGTAACCAATAATCTTTGAATTTGGAAAATAAAGTAGGGCTCGTGTATATTGGTTGGAGAGTAAATTTTCACTCAGCGCTGTTTTAGCTCCACGTAAACTGTATTGTGGCGAACGAAAAATAATACTGGGAAAAGGCAGTTTTCTTATTTGGAAAGAAGATGGCTTTTCTATTAAAAGTTGATCAGGTTTTATTTTTATTTGAATTCGCCTTTCCCAAGTATAGGTAATCACATAATCTCGAGCTTGAATATTAGTTTTCTCAGATTTGATGCCTGAAGGGTTTTGGAGAATTTCTTCAATTATTTTTTTAGTCATTATGTGAATTTATTTTTTCTTCAAGGGCTTTTAGAATTACTATAAAGTATTCAAATTCTGTTTCGTTTGCAATTCCCCTAGCGGGCGTAAGGATAATTTTTGAAGTATTTCCTTTAGGAATACGGATGTAAACCCTTTGTTTCTTGAATTTACTGACAATAGAACCCAATGTGCTTAATTCATCAATTAATTTCTTATTGCCTTTAAAAATATAGAATTCTTTTATTGTTACGCGCTTTGAAGGAAAAACCTTTTGAAGTATTAGTTCCCAAAAAGAAACTGGGTATATTTCTAAAGTGTTTTTGTTCTTATTTTGTAAATGAAGTGTTATTCTGAAAGGTTCCGCTGTCGGAATTGCGCCACCAACTTCATTAAGATTAACTGAAATTTTGGATTTGCCAATCATAAAGTATGCACTTTTAGGCTGATAAATCAATTTTCCAATTGGCGAAAAGGCCTCTTTTATTATTTCTTCTGTATAAGTGCCATTATTTTTTTCTGCAATATTTTTAAGAAGATTCATAAAAAACAATTCTGAACTTCTTCAAATATAACTATTTCAAAAGATTTGTTTAAAAAAAAACGTGATGCCGAATGGCTCCACGTTTTTTGTGATTTTAAAGAAAATGCTGTGTTATTTCCCTTCTTCTTCAGGAGTTATGGTAATTCCGAGTTCTTGCAAAATTGGAACGGTAAGATCGTAATTTGGGTCTAGGTAGACCATATTTTGAGTGGTCTGCATTACCTGGGTGTAGTTTTGCGCTTTGGCTATTTTATCTAAGGCATCGCCTATTTTTTTGTAAAGTGGCTTAAGGGCTTCCTGTTGTTTGATTTCCATTAATTTGGCGCCATTTTGCTGAAATTTTTGGATGTCAGCTTCCAAATTCATCATGGCGGTTTGCTTTTCCTTTTTCTGCTCTACAGTAAAAGAAGCTTCGCCTTTTTTATATTCTTCAGCAAGTTTTTTGTATTCGTCAATTTTTTTGTTGAGGTCTACGTCAAGCTGTTTTCCGTAGGTTTCTAATTCGGCTTGAACAGCTGTGAGTTCTGGCATTTTAGAAAGGATATATTCTACATCAATAGCGCCCACTTTTCCTTGAGCGAAAGTGGATAGACTGATAAAGAATACAGCAATTTTTAGAAATTTCATTTTTTTTTGTTTTAAATATTCAATGCGCAATATTACTATAAATATTGCAAATAAACAGCGAGTTGTCTTCAGAGTTTATAAAAAATTATTGGGTATAATTTTAGGCATTCCTTTGGTTTTCAAAAGCCTGACTCGCTTTCAGAGGCCTAGTGAATACCTTGTCAGCTTCGGATTACTGTGGTTCGGGTATTTAAAGCATTTTAGAAAGAAGGATTTACAATTCATCATAGATTTGTCCACGAGTGGGTTTCAGGGTTTCCCTTAATTGATTCATCAAATTTTTCTCAACTACCAAAAAAGCAATATGATGTACTGGTGTAATTTCTTCATGGCCTTTAACTGTGTTTTGGAGGTTTTCCGAAATAGCAAATTCCGAAAGGTGTTTTGCGTGATGGGCTGCAATGTGCTTTGCGTTTGGACCGCGAAAGTCCCATATAAGTTTTACTCTTTCAGTCATTTAGATTCTGTATTAGCGCCGGCCATTTTGTTTTTAAAAAGAATATAGATTCAATAATCTTAAAAGTTGTTGCAAGTTACGGGTTTTATGAATCTTTTTAAAAAAGGGCAACACTATATTTATATTAAATTCGTTTGCTTTTCTGACATAAGTTCCCGTAGCTTTTTGTTATTTTTGCCTCGCTTCATTAAAAAATAAATATTCAATAAAGATGAAAAATTTTCTTACCGTATGCTTTTTGGCCTTTTTGAGTGCCACAACAGTTTTTTCACAAAATAAAAAAGAAGTATTGATGACCATAGACGGTAAACCCGTTTATTCAAGTGAATTTGAGCGTGTTTATAAGAAAAACCTCGACCTTGTCCAGGATGATTCTCAAAAGGACATAGACGGCTACTTAAAGCTTTTTATAGACTATAAACTGAAGATTGCTGAAGCGCAAGCACAAGGCCTTGATAAAGAAGAAAATTACAAAAAAGAATTTTCAAAATACAGGGATCAACTTTCAAGAAATTACCTTTTTGAAGACAAAGTTACCGAAGAACTTGCCAAAGAAGCATATGAGCGTGGCAAGGAAGATATAGATGCATCACATATTTTGATTCGTGTTGATTACGAAGCATTACCGCAGGATACATTGGCTGCATACACAAAAATAAAGACCATTCGTGAAAAAGCATTGAAAGGTGAAGACTTTTCGAAGCTTGCAAAAACCTATTCCGAAGAACCCGGAGCGAAAGAGAGTGGAGGCGACTTAGGCTATTTTTCAGTATTTAATATGGTTTATCCTTTTGAAAATGCTGCGTATAATACTAAGGTTGGTGAAATTTCAGATATTGTACGTACCAGCTTTGGTTACCATATTTTAAAAATTAACGACAAAAGAGCTCGATTGCCAAAAATTTCAGTTTCACATATAATGATTTCTGATAAAAAAGGGACACGTACTTTCAACCCAGAAGAGCGGATCAATGAAATTTACACAATGCTTAAACAGGGCGAATCTTTTGAGAGCCTAGCAAAGCAATTTTCCGATGATAAAAACTCAGCTGTATTAGGAGGGAAATTGAAGCCCTTTACTAAAGGTGATCTTCGCGCCCCAGAATTTGAGGATGCAGCTTACGCTCTTAAAAACCCTGGCGATTTGAGTAAACCAATAAAAACTGATTTTGGCTGGCACATTATCCGTTTGAATGAAAAACTTCCAATGGAAACTTTCGATCAACAAAGAGAAGAGCTTGAGAAAAAAGTGAATGAGGGCGACCGATCTAAAATTGTTACGAGCGCTATCAACAAAAAAATCAAGGATAAATACGGCTTTAAAAAAGGCGAAAGCTACTTGCCGTTTTTTGATACTTATTTGGGCGATGATATATTGAAAAGAAGATGGGTCATGACCCCAATTTCTGCAGATGAAGATAAAATCCTATTTACTGTTGGCGAAAAAAAATCAACTTTTTCAGATTTTGCAAAATATATAGAAGAGCGTCAAAGAACAACGAGACCCTATAAGCAGAAAGAGGCCCTTTTGGTAGATTTTTATGATGAATTTGAAACAGAGGCGCTAAAAGATTATTTTAAAGAAAAGCTTGAGTTCGAAAACGAAGATTATGCAGCTATACTAAACGAATATCGTGATGGCCTTTTAATTTTCGATGTTATGGACAAAAATATTTGGCAAAAAGGGAAAAACGATTCTATTGGTATTAAGGAATATTACAATAAAACAAAACAAAATTACCAATGGAAACAGCGAGTAGATGCTGATATCTATTCGGCCACTTCAGAAATTCTTGCGAAACAGGTTCAAAAAATGTTGGGTGAAGGAAAAACTTCCGAAGAAATTAAAACTGCTCTAAACACAGATAATACGGTTAATGTGCTGATTACACCGGGTGTTTTTGAAGTAGACCAACGCGAACTTCCCCAAAATATTGAAATTAAGAAAGGAATTTCAACTATATATCCAAGCAATGATTCATTTGTAGTTGTAAATATCAAGGAAGTTATTGCTCCCGGTCCAAAATCATTGGAAGATGTGAAAGGAAAAGTATTGAGCAACTACCAAAACGACCTTGAAGCTTCTTGGATGGATAGCTTACATTCAAAATATAAAGTAGAGGTTAATAAAAAAGCCTTGAAGCACGTTAAGAGACAATTGAAGTGATTAAATATTTTCTTTATATAATAATTTGTTGTGCCTTATTTGTTTCCTGTGATTATTTTAAGCAGGATATTGGGCAAGATACAATTGCACGTGTCAACAACAGTTTTTTATATAAAGAAGACATTTCAAAACTTATTTCTGAAAACACTTCGCCGGAAGACAGTACACTTATTGTAAACAATTACATAAACCGTTGGGCAACCCAGCAACTGCTTATAGACCAGGCGAAAATAAATCTTACCGCTGAAAAATTAGAGCAATTTGACAAACTGGTTCAGGAATATAAAAATGACTTATTGACTGAAGCCTATAAAAATGTAATTGTAGACAAACAGTTGGATAGTGTTATTAGCGAACAGGAATATCAGCAATTTTAC
Source organism: uncultured Aequorivita sp. (assembly GCA_937125455.1). GTDB lineage: Bacteria > Bacteroidota > Bacteroidia > Flavobacteriales > Flavobacteriaceae > Aequorivita. The sequence continues at coordinate 16,616 of CAKZLK010000049.1, read as the reverse complement.
GAGGAAAATAAAGAAAACTTCAAACAGCGAGATTTACTCTTAAAGCTTCGTTATGTAAAACTTCCTTTAAATTATGGCGGACTTGCATCTGTAAGGGAAAAATTGAACCGTTACAATGAAAAAGACAGGAAATCTCTTAATAGCCAGGATTATCAGTTTGTCTCTTCAAATTTCAATGATTCGGTATGGATAAAAAAAGATATTTTACTCAACGCTTTGCCAGTATTGAGAGGGAATAACGAGCAAGTGTTAAAAAAATCCAATTTTGCACAATTGCAAGATTCATTAGGAGTATATTTGATCAAAATTGAAAACGTGCTCAATCCCAATGATACAGCACCACTTTCCTACGTTAAGCCCACTTTGAAGCAAATCATATTGAACAAAAGAAAGCTGGAACTTATAAAAAAATTAGAAACAGATATTACAAAAGATGCTATTGAAACAAATAATTTTGAAATCTATAAAAATGAATAAATTTTTATTGGTATTGCTATTTTCAACTGCCGTTTTGCAAGCGCAAACGGTATTGGAGCCAGATAGTACTGGAGTTGTGAAAAGTAATGATTCGCTTGTGGTACAGCAAGTTATGCAGCGGGATACGCTAAAGCCTTTCAAAAGGTATAAAGCCGAAGGCGTAAGTGCCGTTGTAGGTGAATATGTTATTCTTGACAGTGATATTGACAAAGCCTATGTTGAAATGCAATCACAAGGAATATCAACAGAAGATATAACCCGTTGCCAATTGATGGGTAAATTGATGGAAGATAAACTCTATGCCCATCAAGCTAAACAAGACAGTCTTGTGGTGGCAGATGCTGAAATCAACGGGATGATAGACCAGCAAATACAATATATGATTAGTGAACTTGGAAGCGAGGAAAAAGTAGCAGCTTATTATAGAAAAGACAATTTAGCACAGCTTAGATCAGAGCTTTTTGAAGCTAACAAAAACATTAAACTTGCAAGTTTGATGCAGCAAAAAGTCATAGAAAAAGTTGAAATAACACCAGAAGAGGTGAGAACCTTTTTCTTTTCTATTCCAGAAGAAGATCGTCCTGTTTTTGGAGCTGAAATAGAAGTTGCACAAGTAGTAATAGATCCCGAAATAACTCAAAAAGCAAAAGATGAAGTTATTGCAAAACTAAATGCAATTCGTGCTGATATAATAGACAATGGCGCTAGCTTCGCTACTAAAGCAGTACTGTATTCCAAAGATCCCGGTTCTGCTTCCAAAGGTGGGCTTTACACCGGCGTGAAAAGAGACTCGCCTTGGGCAAAGGAATTTAAGGATCAGGCATTTTCACTTTTGGAAGGCGAAATAAGTGAACCTTTTGAAACTGAATTTGGATACCATATTCTTTATGTTGAAAAAATTCGCGGACAAGAAGTTGACGTTCGCCATATACTTATGTTCCCGGATGTTTCTCAAGAATCTATAGATGCTGCGCAGAAAAAAATAGAAGATATAAAATCACAAATTGATTCTGGAGAAATAACTTTCGCAGAGGCAGCCCGAAAATATTCTGACGATAAAGAAACGCGAAACAATGGGGGACAACTTATAAACCCAGTTACTTTCGATACTAAATTCGATCTTACAAAAATGGATCCGACCCTTAGTGCACAGGTTTATAATTTGAAAGAAGGTGAAGTTTCTAAAGTATTTACAGACCGTGACCGTACAGGAAAAAGCAGTTTAAAAATACTTACTGTCACCAAAAAATATCCAGAGCATAAAGCTGATTATGCCAAAGATTATGAACGAATCAAACAGTTGGCGCTTCGCGAAAAGCAGATCAAAGTAATCAACAAGTGGCAAAACGAGAAAATAAAAGATACGTATATTAGCATCAATCAAGATTATCAGGATTGTGATTTTTCTGGAAATTGGTTGAAAAAATAATATAAATAAATATGTCAGACGTAACAGCGGTAAAGCAACTGGTTTCAAAATACAATGCCCTTCGGCAGGAAATAAAAAAAGTAATAGTAGGTCAGGATGAGGTAGTTGAGCAAGTATTGCTCGCTATTTTTTCAGGCGGCCACGCGTTATTGATTGGCGTTCCTGGACTTGCAAAAACCTTGTTGGTAAATACTGTTGCGGAAGCGCTAGGTTTGAAATTTAAAAGAATTCAATTTACGCCAGACTTAATGCCGAGCGATATTTTGGGGTCTGAAATTCTTGATCAAAACCGTGAGTTCAAATTTATAAAAGGACCGATTTTTGCGAATATTATTCTTGCCGATGAGATAAATCGTACACCGCCCAAAACCCAGGCTGCGCTATTGGAGGCAATGCAAGAACGCGCCGTTACTGTTGCTGGTCATCATTATAAATTGGATTTGCCTTATTTTGTATTGGCAACGCAGAACCCTATAGAGCAGGAGGGAACCTATCCTTTGCCAGAAGCGCAGTTAGACCGTTTTATGTTTGCGATTAACCTTGAATATCCTTCATTTTCGGAAGAAGTAGAAGTTGTAAAACAGACTACGGCAGGCGAAATACAAAAAGTAAATGCGCTCTTTACTGCACAGGAAATTATCGATTTTCAACAATTGATTCGAAGAATTCCAGTAGCAGATAATGTTGTGGAATACGCAGTTACTTTGGTTGGTAAAACCCGACCCAATAGCTCTACGGCTACTGATATGGTAAAAAATTATATCGATTGGGGCGCTGGTCCACGAGCTTCCCAAAATTTAATTCTTGCTGCAAAATCGCACGCAGCGCTTCACGGTAAATTTTCTCCCGATATTGAGGATGTTCAAAAAGCTGCAATCGGAATTCTCAGACACCGAATAATCAAAAACTACAAGGCCGAAGCCGAAGATTTGAGCATTGAAGAAATTATCAAAAGCTTGTATTAAACAACAGTTGCTTTTCCACTGAAATTTCATAAAAAATCAAAATCTAAAAATTTTCAAATTCTTAATTTTAGCTATCTAAAATTATTGATTTAGCAATTATATTCAATGATAATTAGTGTTTAATGAATTATATTCATTAAACAAGCAATTTCATTAAATATTTTTTAAATATTCTAAAATTTTGTATTTTCGCAACAACAAAAAATACAACTATGGCTTTTGATATTGATATGATTAAAAAGGTTTATGCCCAAATGGCTGAACGTGTAGATAAAGCACGTGAAATCACTGGAAAACCACTTACCCTTTCTGAAAAAATATTATACTCCCACTTATGGGATGGTAACCCCAATAAAGCTTTCCAACGAGGAAAGGATTATGTAGATTTTGCTCCTGATAGAATAGCATGTCAAGATGCAACTGCACAAATGGCGCTTTTGCAATTTATGCAGGCCGGAAAGAAAACAGTTGCTGTACCAACTACGGTTCACTGTGATCACTTAATTCAAGCAAAACAAGGTGCTGCTCCAGATTTGAAGCGCGCGAACGAAACAAGTAACGAAGTTTTCGACTTTTTAGAATCTGTTTCAAATAAATACGGTATCGGTTTTTGGAGACCAGGAGCTGGAATTATTCACCAAGTAGTTTTGGAAAATTATGCGTTTCCGGGTGGAATGATGATCGGCACTGATAGCCACACCGTAAATGCTGGTGGTTTAGGTATGGTCGCTATTGGTGTTGGTGGTGCTGATGCTGTTGATGTGATGGCCGGGATGCCTTGGGAATTGAAATTCCCAAAGTTAATCGGGGTTAAATTAACTGGGGAACTTAATGGTTGGACTGCTTCAAAAGATGTTATTTTGAAAGTTGCCGGAATTCTTACCGTAAAAGGGGGAACCGGAGCTATTGTTGAATATTTTGGACCTGGAGCTAAAAATCTTTCTTGTACTGGAAAAGGAACAATTTGTAATATGGGTGCCGAAATTGGCGCTACTACATCAACATTCGGTTATGATGATGCAATGGAACGTTTCCTTAGAGCGACAGACCGTGAAGATATTGCAGATGAAGCAAATAAAATTAGACCCTATTTAACTGGTGATGATGAAGTTTATGCAAATCCTGAAAAATACTTCGATCAAGTTATTGAAATAGATTTGACCACACTTCGTCCACATTTAAATGGACCTTTCACTCCAGATTTAGCTACTCCAGTTGGCGAATTAGGTGAAAAAGCAAGAAAAAATGATTGGCCTTTAAAAGTAGATTGGGGATTGATAGGTTCGTGTACCAACTCTTCCTATGAAGATTTGTCTAGAGCAGCTTCGATTGCACAACAGGCAGTCGATAAAAAATTAAAACCTAAGAGTGATTTTGGTATAAATCCAGGTTCGGAACAGATTCGTTTTACTGCCGAACGCGATGGTCTTTTAGATGTTTTTGAAAACCTTGGCGCAACAATTTTTACCAACGCTTGTGGCCCTTGTATTGGACAGTGGGATAGAAGTGATAGGAAAGGTGATGAAAAGAACACCATAGTGCATTCTTTCAATAGAAACTTTTCAAAACGAGCTGACGGAAACCCAAATACCCACGCTTTTGTTGGCTCTCCAGAAATGGTTGCTGCAATTGCAATTTCGGGCCGATTGGATTTTGACCCGATGCACGATACCTTAATAAACGAAGATGGGCAGGAAGTAAAATTAGATATACCAGTAGGTTTAGAGCTTCCACCAAAGGGATTTGCTGTAGACGACAATGGTTATTTGGCACCAACAGAAGATGGTAGTTCTGTTGAAGTAAAGGTAGCTACAGATAGTGAGCGCCTTCAATTGTTGGAACCGTTTGTTCCAATTAAAGATTCTGAATTACAAGGAGTAAAACTATTGATTAAAGCTTTCGGAAAATGTACAACCGACCATATTTCTATGGCTGGCCCGTGGTTGCGTTACCGTGGACATTTGGACAATATTGCAAATAACACGCTAATTGGAGCAGTAAATGCATTTAATAAGCAAACTAATTTTGTGAAAAACCAACTAACCGGTGAATACGGTGGTGTGCCAGATGTGCAACGCGCATATAAAACCAAAGGGATAAAAACAATTGTTGTAGGCGACCACAATTACGGCGAAGGTTCTTCTCGTGAGCATGCAGCTATGCAACCGAGATTTTTGGGTGTTGCTGCGGTTTTGGTGAAATCGTTCGCACGAATTCACGAAACAAACTTGAAAAAGCAAGGGATGTTAGGATTGACATTTGCTAACGAAGCAGATTACGATTTAATCCAAGAAGACGATACATTCAACTTTATTGATATTGCTGATTTTTCTGAAAATAAACCTTTGACCATTGAGATTGTTCATAAGGATGGAAGTAAAGACACTATAAAAGCGAACCATACTTATAATGACGCTCAGATAAAGTGGTATCGTGAAGGCTCTGCTTTAAATTTGATTAAAAAGCAGAACGCTTAAAATACCATATAAATACATAAACCTAACAGGTTTTGAGACCTGTTAGGTTTTTTTATACTTATAAAATTCATGAAGTTCTTAAGAAAACATTGGAGCAATATTCTTTTTTTTGCGTTTTTGGTGCTTTTGATAATTCCACAAACACGAATGCCAATCCAGGTGTTTGTGCAAAGGCTTGTTTCATTTTCTCCTTCGGAAATGTCTGTAGATGAGCGACAAACAATTCAAGATTACGATTGGAATTTGCAACAATTAAATACTGAAGAAGCAAATTTTTCGCAATCGAAGGGAAAAGTTACGATTGTAAATTTTTGGGCCACTTGGTGCCCTCCTTGCGTTGCGGAAATGCCTTCTTTTCAAAAGTTATACGATGCTTATGGTGATAGAGTAGATTTCTATTTTGTCACTTCGGAAAAGGCTGAGAAGGTTGAAAAATTTATGGTAAAGAATGGTTATACGCTGCCTGTTTATCTGCAATCTTTTAAAGCGCCTAAGGAACTGGAATCCAATGCGCTTCCAACTTCCTATTTACTTTCAAAATCTGGTGAAATCATTATCAATGAAGAAGGGGCAGCTGACTGGAATAGCGATAAAATAAGAACACTTTTAGATCAACTACTCAATAACTAATTTTTAAAACTATCCTGGAAAATAGTTTTCTTTAATAGATTTCATATTTTTCTTTCCTTCCACAATCGAATTAATTTCATTCCACAATTTTGGAGATATTAAAGATTTTAAAGGTTGTTCAACTTTGATAATTTTAGGAAAGTTTTTAATTAATTTGTTGTCCCAAGCTTCATAATGATTTAAAAGGTCATCTGGATAAACAGTTTTGCGGCGGGTTCCTTCATCTATTCCTTTAAAGGGTTCAGAGACATTTAAATAGCCATAATCATCAGTTAATTCTTCACCAGGTTGGATATCTCGGATTGCAATTTCAAAATCATATGAAGTGGAAAGACAATTGCTTTTAAAGCTATGGTTCACATAGCGACCATAATCCCAGCATAGCACAAAGTTTCCTTTTTTGTTTCTATAGCAATAAGTTTCTAAAATATTTTGATAAAGTGGGTTCATTTTCTTCAACTTGGTAGGCGTAAACTCGCGGTCCAAATCATCTAAAGCCCAAGTTATGGTTCCGGCAGGGATAAACTCCGTGGCAACAACACCGTATCCAATATCGTTGCTGATGAATTTCAGTTCTGTTTTAGGATGTATCATAAACAATAATAATTTTAGGATTAAATGTAATGCAAAATCTTAATTGATTTACATTTTCTAATCTATTGCATATGAAATTTTATAGCTGTTAATTTGCCGATTTTTTCAACAGAAAATTTTATGTATCGATTGGTTTGAAAGAATATTTTTCTCTGAATTTTTCCATTAAGACAAAAACAGTTAATAACATGCTTAAAGCATAAATACTGTCTTCAATGGGTACTGTGCCGATTCTGATTCCCAAATTTTCGGCATTGTTATACCAAACCACTTCTTCGTGAATCCAGCTGCCAGTTAGGAATCCATTCACAATAAAAAAAGGTGTCAAAAGAATCATGAAAACTGGAAAGAAAACATTCAGAGACTCGCGTTTATAATTGAAAACCAAGGCCAGTAAAACAATAGCGTATCCAAAATTTACCGCCGTATACCAACGATCGTAAAAATAGAGTAGCGTGGCAATCAAAATGGTTTGCAAGGAAAAGTAAACTATGGCTGTTGTTTTATTTGAGAATGAAAACTTCGGAAGCAAGTTTTTAAATGCATAAATTGTAAAAAGGCATGCATAGGGAATACAAATAAAGAAAAGCCATTCCTCTAAAGGTAAGTTCGCCAATTTCATTCCCGAAAGATATTTTTCATTGAACCCCCAAATGCCGTTCTGTGTGAAAATGATGTCCCAGGGTATAAAAAAAGCCATCATTATAAAGGTGGCGGGGATAAAAAAAATCCAAAGTTTGTAAAACTTCAACTTTGGGTGAAAACTAAAAAGAAAAGGAACACTGATTGAAGCTATGTCCAGCAATAGGTAAAGATGCCACATAGTTTATTTTTTGAAATATTTCAACGGCGGAAAAAGCATTCCAAAACATTCGCCTTTATCTTTTCCTAAATGCTTATGATGAATTTTATGCGCACGTCTTATTCCACGTGCATACCAATTGTTGGCATTTCGAAACATTTTAAAGCGTTGGTGAATAAAAATGTCGTGCACAAAAAAATAGGCAACACCATAGGCAAAAATCCCAAGACCTATGGGCAATCCCGCCCAAAAACCGAAATAACTCCAGCCTGCAAAGCAGCTGATACTGACTAATGCATAAAAAATAAAAAAGTAGTCGTTGCGCTCCCACCAACTATCATGATCTTTGTGGTGGTGGTCTTTATGCAGTTTCCATAAAAAGCCATGCATAATATATTTATGCGTAAACCAAGCCATAAATTCCATAATACAGAAAGTGGCAATGAAAATTAATATCCAAAGAATAGTTGTCATTTTTACTTTTTAATTTGTAATCTAGGAATTGCTAATTAGCAATATTAGGGGTGCAATTCCCTAAAAATTATTTAACCAAATTTAATTGATATTTTACGTAGCTACGCGTTAAAATACCTATTTTTTCAACATTGGGAACTCTAATTCGAGCATTTTTAATTTCTGTTGCAGGTGTTTGCTGAAGCTTTTTCAGTAAACGTTTATAATATCTATAAGCAACAAAGACACCGAGCTTAGAATCGTGCGGCAGTTGTAGAATACCCTGATAACCTTGGTTGAAATTTTCTTCTATTTCTTGGATTATTTGAGCTTTAGATTCCTCATCCAAAGAATCTAGATTGGTATTAGGAAAATAGGTTCGGCTTAAGTTTTCATAGTCTTCTTTCAGATCACGTAAAAAGTTTACCTTTTGAAATGCCGACCCCAAATTCATGGCTGATTCCTTAAGCTGGTAATATTTTTCGGCATCACCTTTAACAAAAACTTTTAAACACATTAAACCTACTACGTCTGCAGAACCGTATATATAATCATTAAACTCTTCTGTGGTTGAATAAACGCTTTTGGTCAAATCCATGCGCATACTAGACATAAAAGTATCTATAAGTTCTCTATCAATATTATATTTGTAAACTGTGTCTTGAAAAGAATTTAAAATTGGATTTAAGCTTATTCTATCCAGTAATGCTTCTTCCAGCGCATTTTCAAAGCGACCAAAAAGAACTTCTTTGTCGTAGTCATGAAACGAATCTACAATTTCATCTGCAAAACGCACAAAACCATAAATATTATAAATGTCTTGCCTAATGGATGGCCCAAGCATACGGGTTGCCAATGAAAATGATGTACTGTAGGTTTCAGTAACCTTTTTGCTACATTTCTTGGAAACTATGTCAAAAAGTTGTTTCAATTTTTATTTTCTTTTTCGATTAAACCAGCCACCAATTTTCCAGAGATAAGGGCAGGTGGAACTCCCGGTCCAGGTACTGTAAGCTGTCCAGTGAAAAAAAGATTTTTCACTTTACCACTTTTTAATTTTGGTCTTAGAAAAGCAGTTTGCAATAATGTATTTGCTAGTCCATAAGCATTTCCCTTATAGCTATTATAATCAGAAACGAAGTCATTGATACAAAACGACTCTTTAAATATAACGTATTTTTTAACCTCTTGGTTGGTAATCTTTTCAAAACGGTCTATTATTTTTTCAAAATATTCTTCGCGTATTTCTGGTATATCATCCAATCCTGGTGCCAAGGGAATTAAAAAAATACCCGCTTCCTTACCTTCTGGGGAAACACTTTTATCTGTTTTTGATGGAAAACTTGCATAAAAAAGCGGATCATTAGGCCATTGGGGAGCATCGTATATTTCTTGTGAATGCTTTTGAAAATCAACATCAAAAAACAAGGTGTGATGATCTACATTTTCAATTTTTTTATCAAAACCAACATAAAATAGTAGAGAAGAAGGGGCAAAAGTTTTCTTTTCCCAGTAGTTTTCGGAATACTGTCGGAATTTTTTATCCAAAAGTGTTTCTGTGTGATGATAATCTGCGCCGCTTAAAATTATATCTGCCTCAATTTTTTGACCATTTATAATCAGGGCATCAGCTTTTCCATTTTCTACATTTATCTTTTCAACATTTTGATTGGTCATTATTTTTACACCAAGTTTTTCGGCGAGATTTTTCATTCCTTCAATTACTGAATACATTCCTTTTTTTGGGTGAAAAGTACCTAGACCAAAATCTGCATAGTTCATAAAACTATAAAAAGCAGGTGTATTCGAAGGTTTTGCTCCTAAAAACAAAACGGGGAATTCTAAAATTGAAATCAGTTTTGGATTGGTGAACTCACGTCGTACGTCTTTACTTATAGTGCTGAAAAACTGACCTACCTTTTTCATTGTGGTTACCGTGACCAATTCTAAAGGGGAAACGCCAGGTCTATATACCAAATCTTTAATGGCAATATTATAATTATCCATGGCTTGATCCATAAATTTACGAAGCTTTACAGAGCTTCCCGCTTCTTCATTTTCGAAAGCAGTATATATTTTCTCAAGAGAATCTTCAATGGTTATATAGTCATCCGTTCCGAAGAACACTCGATAGGCTGGGTTTAGTTTTTCAAGTGCATAAAAATCTGAAGGAACTTTATCGAAATCTTTAAAAAAACGCTCAAAAACATCTGGCATCCAGTACCACGTTGGCCCCATGTCGAAAGTAAATCCATCTTTTTTGAACTGTCTGGCTCTTCCGCCAATGGTTTGATTTTTTTCGTAAATGGTTACCTTGTTTCCCGCTTGAGCCAAATAGCAAGAAGCGGCAAGTGATGAGAAACCAGAACCTATAATCGCAATTTCTTTCATATTGTTTAACAAATTTACGTTTTATTTAAACAAAAAAAGAGGTTTGCATAAACTATTTTTCTATTGGTATATAGTTTTTGTGAATGATCTATAAGCTTGGAATATATTTATGTTTTAAAAAATAATTTTAAAATCAGGTATCTAGCATATTATCAACTTGATCTGTGAATTGTTTAATGTCTTTGAAAAATTTTACGTGTTTTGTATTCTTAGTGTTTTTTCCAACCTTACGCCCCAGAACCCATAGTTCACATGGTCCTTTAGTGCATACCTCACTCTGAAAATCGTCAAGATACTTATCAAAATTGTCTTTCTCTGGACGCACTGTAAAATAGGCTACGAAAATAATTTTAGTTTTAGTTTTAAGGACATGTTTTAAACTATCCAAAGGAATATTAGCTCCTAGAAGTATGGTATGAAACCCTGCTGAAACAAGTTCGTAATTGGCATATAGTAAGCCAATTTCATGGATTTCGTGATAGGGAAGATAAAGGGAGAATAATTGTTGTTTTTTTTCTGAAATATTTCTTTTTTCTTTTGCCGTATGTTCTATTATTGAATGCTTTATCTTTTCAGAAATAAAGTGTTCATGAGATGGATCAATGGTTCCAGAATGCCAAAGGATACCCATTTCATTTAGCAAGGGGACAAATATTTCTGCAAAAACTTCTCTAAACGATTTCTTCTCCAAAAGCTTTTCAAGCGTATTGTCAAAAAGCTCTCCATCAAACTCAAACATGGCTGATTTAAAAATATTGAGCACATATTCGGAGTCAAGTCCGTTGATACTTTTTTTAATCAACGCTTGAATTTCTGATGCGTCTAGGCTTGCAATTTTTGAAATCTTATGGCCTGAATTGTATAAGTAAGCAACATTCAATAATTTTTTTAGGTTTTCAAGATTGTACTTTCTGATATTAGTATCTGTACGATCTGGTTCAAGAAGGTTGTAACGTTTCTCCCAAATCCTGATAGTATGGGCTTTAACGTTTGAAAGATTTTCAAGGTCTTTAATGCCAAATTGAGTTTTGACCATGGAAGAAATGTTTTAAATTATTGGGTCAATGTACTAAAAAGAAGTGAAATTTGTTTAAAAAAAATACATATTCTCTAAACAAGTGTAATGGGTTTGTTATCGAGATAATCCTAAAGTGTCGGAAGTCGAACGTCTTAGGTTTTAATAAGTACCCGGGATGGGACTTGAACCCACACGTCCTTAGGACACATGGCCCTCAACCATGCCTGTCTACCAATTCCAGCACCCGGGTAGATGCCTTAAACAAAAAAAGTTAAACGCGAAGTTTAACTTTTTGTGACCTGGCTGGGGCTCGAACCCAGGACCACCTCCTTAAAAGGGAGGTGCTCTACCAACTGAGCTACCAGGTCTTCCTTTGAATGCGGGTGCAAATATACTATCATTAAATTAATTTTTCAAAACGAAAATCAATTAAATTTGATAAAAATTCAAAACACTTGAAAGACAGGCGTTCGCGAATGTATTTTTTACTTTAAAATTAGTTTTATCCTGTAAAAACCGTAAAATTTTAATGCTATTTGTTTATTCAAATTAAATAATAGTACTTTGATCTATATGAAAATAGTCTTGATTGGATATATGGGAAGTGGAAAAACTTCTATTGGTAAACAACTTTCATCCGTTTTGGGAATTCCCTTTAAAGATATGGATGCTGAAATCGAGAAAAATGAAGGCCTTTCAATTTCAAGGATTTTTTCGGAAAAAGGAGAGATCTATTTTAGAAAAACCGAAAACGAAGTTTTAAAAAAAATCCTTTCGCAGCCCGAAGGATATGTTTTGTCTACTGGTGGCGGTACGCCTTGCTATAGTGATTCGATGGCCTTTATAACTGACCGGGAAGATGTGGTTTCAGTGTATTTAAAAACTCCATTGGATATTTTAACTGCACGATTGTTTTTGGAAAAGGAAAACAGACCTTTATTGGCGCATCTTAAAACGGAAGAAGAACTAAATGAATTTATCAGAAAACATCTCTTTGAAAGGGCTTTCTACTATAACCAGGCAAGTGTCATTATTGATAATGGAGTTGAAAGTATTGATGAAACCGTTGAGAAAATAATTTTGAAATTATTCTAAAACTGCCCTTTCGTTGTTTTTTTCAAAAATTACAGAAACATTTTCATTGAGGGACGTTGAAAGCGAAATTCCTTTAAAATCTGCTTTAACGGGATACTTTTTATGATTTCGGTCCACAAGCACTGCAGTTTTAAATTGCTTTAGTGGTACTTCTAAAAAATGTTTAATACCGTAAATCAAAGTGGTTCCAGAGTGAAGTACATCATCAACCAATAAAAGCGACTTATTTTTGTAAGCCTCTTGTTTTAAAGAGGTTTTTATTTCCTTCGTTGGATTTTTTTTATCAATTTCCACTTCACACAGTAATACTTTTATAGGTGAAATTTTTTCCAATTCCACCTTTATTTTTTTTGCGAGCAGAAAACCGTTTTCCTTTATACCTGCAATCACTACTTCAGTTTCATCCACATTGGTTTCATAAACCTGGTAGGCAATTCTTTTAATTTTATGGGCTATCTGCTTTTTATTGAGAATTACCGTGCTTATTTCTTGCATTTGCTACTTTTTTAAATATTGTTATTACATTTCGTTTCCTTCTTCAGGAGAGTCTGTGAAATCGTCTAGGTCTCTTCTGTCTTTTTTTGTGGGCCTGCCAACCCCTTTTTTTCTGTAATAAGTTTTTGCATATTGGAGCATTTCATTGGTTTCAAAGGCTTCCTTTGGTGTTGTGTCTTTCCTGTAAATATCCACTAATTTAGCTCCAACACGACTTGCGGGCAGATCGAGCACTTCTAGTTGATAGTTTATTTGTTCTTTCCGAAGCGTAATAACATCACCGGGAAATACATCGCGGGAAGGTTTTACAATATTGCCGTTTACGCGCACCGACCCTTTTTTACAGGCTTGTGTTGCAATACTTCGCGTTTTTAAATACCGAACACTCCATAAATATTTGTCAATCCTCATACAATTACCCTAAAAACAACGTTAATGTGGTATACAAAAATAGCGGAAAATTGTATCTTGCGCCCACAAAAAATTGATGATGATAAAAATTAAATACGCATTTGCTATTTTGATTGTAATGCTTACGGTTACTGTTTCCTGTAAAAAAGATGATCCAGGAGTAACAATAATACCACCAAGAGACCGTGGTGAAGAAGCCGTGAGAGCCCAAGCAGAAATAGAAGAATTTCTGGAAACACATTTTTACAATTATGAAGATTTTCAGGCAGATCCTGAAAATTTTAAATTGAAGTTTGATACCATTGCTGGCGATAACGCATCAAAGACACCATTGATAGATCAAGTTTCTTCTAAGCAAGTTGAAGATGTAATTGATAGTAGTGTTGAATATAAGTTATATTATTTGAACGTAAGACAAGGAGGGGGGGAGAAACCTCATTTTTCAGACTACACAATAAATACGTATGATGGTAGGCTTATGAATCTTGATTTATTTGATAGCTCCGTTATACCCGTACGTTTCAATTTGGTTGACTCTGGAACAACACCAGGTATAATTAGAGGTTTGCAACAAGCTATAATTGAATTTAATGGAGCAACGGAAACAATAACAAACCCTGATGGTACTTTAACTTTTGAAAATTATGGTATTGGTGCGGTTTTTATTCCTTCTGGATTGGGGTATTTCCAATATCCACCCGCTGGGGATTTAAATCCTTACGATCAAGTTATATTTTCCTTTGAACTGTTCTCTTCAGAAGTTGCAGATCATGATTCAGATGGAATAGTTTCCTATGAGGAAGATCTTGATGGAAATGGCTACTTATTGGATGATGACACTGACGGAGATGGGCTTGCAAATTATTTGGATGCCGATGACGATGGTGATGGAAGACTAACAAAATATGAAATAGAAGTAGATGGAGATGGAAACATTACTTTCCCAGATGTGGACGGTGATGGAATTCCAGACTATTTAGATGCGGATAGTTAATTTCTATAAATAATATTAATAAAAAAGCCCCGAAAAGATCAGTTCGGGGCTTTTTTTTATAGTTGAATATTAAATTTATTTGCGGGCGATTACTTTTTCTACAGCTCTTACAATTGCCGAAGCATTCAAGCCATATTTGTCCATCAATTGTTCTGGTGTTCCAGACTCACCAAAAGTGTCTTGTGTAGCTATAAATTCTTGTGGGGCGGGTTGCTTCGTAGAAAGTAAACGAGCAACACTTTCACCCAAACCTCCCAAAAAGTTATGTTCTTCTGCGGTCACAACACAACCTGTTTTTTTAACGCTTTTCAATATTGCTTCATCATCCAAAGGTTTTATGGTGTGGATGTTTATTACATCAGCTTTAATTCCGCTTTCATTTAAAGTTTCCGCAGCTTGTAGTGCTTCCCAAACCAAATGGCCCGTAGCAATAATCGTTACGTCATTTCCTTCCAGTAATTGGACAGCTTTTCCTATTTGAAAATTCTGGTCTGCAGGAGTGAAGTTTGCAACTTTCGGCCTTCCAAAACGAAGATAAACAGGGCCTTCGTAATCGGCAATGGCAATGGTTGCTGCTTTGGTTTGATTATAATCGCACGTGTTGATTACAGTCATTCCAGGAAGCATTTTCATCAATCCAATATCTTCCAGAATTTGATGCGTAGCTCCGTCTTCGCCTAAAGTTAAACCTGCGTGTGAAGCACATATTTTCACGTTTTTTCCACTATAAGCCACACTCTGGCGAATTTGGTCATAAACCCTTCCGGATAGACAACGAAATTTATGAGGAGAAAATCAGTAGTTTTTTGCAATCTTCACATTTCTTTAGACTGGGCTTATCAAGCAATGATTTTAGGAAAATTTTACACATAGCGAACTCTAATGCTGGATTGTTTTATAATTTCAGACTCGCACATGATAATGAAGGGAAGGTTTTTATTGCAGATAAACTAAACGGAAAAAAACTGAATTATGAATACTTGCGATGTGCGAAACCTAATTTTACTGATAATTCATTAATTGCATTTGTATTACCAAAAAATTTAATTGGGCACAATAAATATAATTTTGAAATTGAATATAGAATTTATTTAAAAAATAAAATTAGTGATTCACATTTTTACAATTTTGAAAATTGGTATTTTACACTTCCTCCATTCATAGAAGGCGAGTTTAAGAAATATCCAAATCATAAGTTTATTGAACCGTTCTTGGACTATTCAAATTATGATGTCCAAATTGAATTACCAAAAGAATTTAAAATTGCAACTTCGGGTAACTGTATTTTACGTGAAGATGGCAACACAAATATTTTTAATGTTAAAGTTAATAATATAACACGATTTAATTGGTTTGCATTTAACGATTTGATAGAACATAAAAAAAATATTGTGGTTAAAAATTATACTATTAATGTTTTACTTCTAATTAGTTCAAGCAAGGATAATTATGTTGATAGATATTTTGATGCAGCAACTAAGTACTTAAATGACCTCTCTAATTTGGGAACTCTTTCAAATAATCAAATTACAATAGTTGATTTACCCAATAATGCCGTCCCCAATAAATCATATCCAAATTTAATTGCACTTAATACAGATTTAGTTTCACCAATAAAAACACAAAAACTTGAATACAAATTAGCTCTTCTTTTTGCAGAGCAGTATTTTGGAAATATAATTGTTTCAAATGGCTTAGAAGAATCGTGGTTAATGAAAGGTGTATCGTCATATTTAGCTGAAAAAATGGTTAAAAATAATTATGGGGATTTATATTCGTTTTTTACCTTTGGTGACTATTATCCTATATATGGCTTGCACTTCATGTCTTATGCAGGAATTCCAATTATATATACTATCTCAGATAACATAGTGCCAGAAGGTGGACGACTAATTGAAAAGTATTATAATAATCTAGCATTTTCTAATCTTTCAACCGTTTCATATAAACAACCAACCTTTGATTCCTTTCAAGTTTCTGCATATGTGAAACCTCAAATTGCCTTGTTAACACTGGAAAATATTATTGGGAATAAAAAACTTAGAGAAAATTTGATTGCATATTCTAAAAAATATAAATTCAAACATCCAACATCAAAAGATTTTAGGACAAATATTTTAGCTAATGTGGATGAAAGCGTTTATACCATTTATGATGAAATGTTCACAACTGACAAATCATTCGATTATGCAATAAGGAGTATTACTAAAAGGGAAAATGATTTATACGATATTTTAGTTGAAAGAGTGAAAGATGGTGTAATGCCAATAAATCTGAATGTATTTACACAAGATGATACACTACATTATTTTTGGGATGGAATAGATAAAGTGAAAATATTTACAGTCCAGTCAAATAGTGAAATAGTTTCGGCAGAACTCGATT
>CAKZLK010000048.1 GCA_937125455.1 uncultured Aequorivita sp. | reverse complement strand
CAGGTGGTTCACTTTCACCCGCCGCGCTATGCTCACATTAATCCGCTGTGGGTGGTATACTATGCCCGTTTTTTGCAGGTATGTGATTCCCAAAGTATTGAGACGGATTTTTCCAAAGCAACCTTTATAATAAAAAGCAACATTTTTTTCATTAATGGAATAGAAAGCTCTTGGGAGTATGACGTAACTTTTGTTGATTCAAACAAAACGGCACAGAATGATTTGGTAAAGCTGATTCGACAGAGACTAATAAATGCAAGTTCAAATGAAATATTAATGGAGCTGGATTTAACTAATTTCATTGATATTCAAGAATATGAAATAGCGACATTAAGAAATTGGAATGGTTTCCAAGAGGATTTTGATATTAACTTTGATGGTTTTACCGATCTTCAATTTAGAACTATGCAATCATCCAGTGGCAATCAGGAATATATAGTTTACCTTTTTCGACCCATAACCAAAAGCTTTGAGTTTGTAAAAGAACTTTCGGGAGGGTCATTGGAAGAGGGTATTTTACTGGATCCCAAAAATAAAATCGCAACGTATTCCAGCAAGGGAGGCGGAGGATTATACAGCTTTAAAAAAATCCATTTTGATAATGGTATAATAAAATATATAGAGAAATATTGGAATAGCGCCGCAGTCATTCTTTCTGATGAAGAAACATCTTTTATCTTTCATTATCAGAAAATAATAGATAACGTAATTAAAGAAAAGATAGAAATTCCAAAACGTATCAAGAATAAAGGACTGGAATCCATTTATTCCCCATTTTTTGAATGGGTGAGGACATTTAAAAAATAACAGCGGTAAAGTGTACAATAACAGTAATCATCAATGGAAATAAAGATGTTTAAAAGATTTAATGGATTGCAATTTTATAATTGCATTTTATTCCTAATATTTTTCAATTTATTTACTGTAACCGCAAGGGCACAGCCGGGCGATTATCCGAATGTTTATAATACTACGGCAACGGATACCATTTTTTTGAAAAATCAAATAATAATTCAAAATGCAACGAAAGATACTCTGGAAATTGCCGACTTCAAGAGAGGGAAGAAAAATGGGGAGCAGATTCTTTTTTTCAATAATGGAAAAATAAGCAGAATTGCCAAATACAAAAATGATTTGTTGGATGGGGAAGTGATCTATTTTTCCCATGACAAGGATTATCCCATTCGAATTGAACATTACAAAGCCTTTGCAAAAGGGCAAAAAGCCCTTTTACATGGTCCGTATAAAGTTTTTGCTCCAGAGGGTACCCTCTTGGAAAAAACCACTTATAAAAACGGACAAAAAAATGGAAAGTATGAATTGTACCACAACAACGGCCAATTAAAGGAAGAGGGAACTTTTGAAGATGGTCTAAATGTAGGGGTGCGAAAATCCTATAATGCCAATGGAATACTAATAAAAGATGAAAACTTCATAATTATTGAGAATCCCAAATATGTAGCTAAAAACAAGGATACTTTAAATGATAAAGTTGATAATAAAAATTCCAGCAACCTGCCCCTTAAAGTCTCTGTTCTGAATGGAAAAGTAAGATATTACCATTATAATGGATTTCTTGCTTCTGACCTCTTTTTTAAAAATGGAAAAAAGGAAGGGTTGGCCAAAGAATATTATCAGGATAAAAGCAATTCCCTAAAGTCAGCTGTAGTTTTTAAGGAGGGCTTGGAACATGGGTCTTATACTTATTTTCATTCACGGGGATATTTGGAAAGAAAAGGAAGATTTTACCGTGAGATACAAGTTGGGGATACCCTCCTAAAAAATGTATACGAGGGAACTATTGAAATTTATCACGCCAAAGGAAAAATATCAAGAATTGAAAATTGGAAAGATTTCAAAAGGAATGGCGTCCAGGAAAATTATTCCCATAACACCGGGAATCTGTCGGAACGATATTATGAAATAGATAATCTGAAGACGGGAACTGTGGAGCGGTTTAAGGATGGCGTCAGAAATTATTTGGCACATTTTGAAATAGTAGAAAAAAAGGGCCAGAGAATTTCCCAGCAGACAGGGACGGAAACCTACTGGGAAAATGGAAAGGAGCGAGCGATTGCTGAATGGAAAAATGGAGTGAAGGATGGTGTGGCCAAGACTTATTATAAAAACGGACAGGTGGAGAGTATAATCCATTTTATGGAGGGCAAATTACATGGCCCATATAAAACATACTATGAAAATGGCAAGCTGAAGGAAGATTACACCAAGCAATATACGGAAGAGACAGACAAATCGGAGGATATAGGGTGGAATACTGCATTTGACCAAGCCGGACAGATAACAAAATATTTTTTTGCAACAGGAACAGACAAGATTCTAACGGCGCAATATTTTGAAAAGGGCAAGAGGACAAATTTAATAGCGAGTGATATTTTCAAGATCAGTTTTTTTGATGGACAACAACTAAGCTCGGTGAATTGGCAAGAGAATGGAAGACCGTTTTTTGCATATGAATTTTTCAGTAATAAGAAATTGCGACAGATACATTTTACTGTAGATGGACAAGCTCCGTTATCGGCAAATTTCACTAGTGAAGGAGATTTAATTCAAGTAAATAGCAACACATCCAAAATAATTGATGAAGATGCTATAAACGAAATGGCAAAAAAAATAGCAGCACAGTATAATCCAAATTGGCAAAACGAAATTCTTGCAACCCAGTCTTATCCCAATGGTAAATACCAATGGAATTATGCAGATGGTGCCCCTTTCTTTAAGATAGAATTTAAGGATAGTTTACCGCACGGTGATTGGATAGCCTACAATCCAATATCTAAGGACACATTATTTTATGCTGAGTACAATAGAGGATTACCAGTAGGAAAATATATAAGGAACAAAATGGATGGCAGTCCAGAATTAAGAGTGGAGTATTTCCCGAATCAAAAAGTAAAGGAAAGTTATTATTATGGCGATAACGGTATAATTAGAAATATTTACAAAAATGATAGTACTGGCACCAGTACATTTTATGCGGAATATTACCCTGATGGAAAACTCAAGGAAAAACGTATGCCTACTCAAAACAGTTATATCAATTTATCTCCACAAGGTGACACCTTATCATATCGTTTACTTTACACAAGATTGGATTCCATTAGAGTAAATCGACTTTTTTATGGGAATAATAAGTTGAGGAACGATAGATACAATAACTTAGATACAGGAATAGGAAGCGCAAAAACGTATTTCGAAAATGGACAACTTCAAACCTTTCACGAATTAAAAAACGACAAACCCCATGGTATTTATCAAAAGTTTGATGAAAATGGCACTTTGTTAACATTGGGGCATTTCAAGGACGGTAAACGGGATGGGAAATGGATAAATTATGAGCCAAATGAGAAGGAAGAGATTTCATTTTTTGAGAATGGAGAAATTTTAATTGAAAAGAACAAGGATGATGAGGATCTCTGTAAATGCTATGATACCTCTCTCTCCGGAAGTAAAATAGGGTTTGCAAATTCTCTAAAACAGTTGGCTGAATATCAAAATATAAAACCATTTATTCCCCAAAGCATTATTCCCATCAATGAATTGAATTATGAAAAGATTTTTTATATAAACTTTGGGAGTAATAACGATCAATCTGCTGGTTTTACTCATTTCAAACTATTGCTTTTTCAAGAATTTTCATTTCAGTATCCAAGTGCGGGTTTTTTAAAGTTCAATTTAAATCCTTGCAAAACTGAAGGTTATATTAGTAATATAGAAGCGAACGTAGCATATCGCTTTGACAAAAAACAAATATTGCATTCCGAATTCCGTCCCAGAAGGATTGCGGTAAGCTTGCAAAGAAATCCGTTGGTAAATGCAGCTGATGGAAGTGATTTTACTTCTTATTTCGATACCGAAGAATTGAACTTTGATGCAAACGGTATAAAGTCAATTCAATTTGCAGAAAATAGAAATGAATGCTATCCTTTGGGTATTATTAAAGATTTTATGACGGTTCAAATAGAAAAAGCACACCTGAGCATAAATCCACAAAACAATATTAATTCTTCTAACCTTCCGTTGCTGAAAAATGAGAAACAAAAGTTCTATGGACTCGAAATTAATAATGCAACGGTTCACTTTGAAATTGGTGCTACTAAAGTTAAAGCTGTATGCGACCACATGCTTGCTGGTGCAAATTATGTAGCAGCCCGCTTGTTTATTGAAGGAAGGCAAAAAGGTGCTGAGGGATTTATTATGGAAAACAATAATGCTTATTTGGAAATACAACAACTTAAAAATATATTGGAGCAAAAAGGGTTTTACCGTGTGAAAGTGGTAGGTGAGGAGAATAAATTAATGGTGGAATTTTATGTGGAAAAGTAAAAAGTTCAAAAAAACGTTTATCGTATTGGTTGTATGCCTCTTCCATTTTTCGATACAGGCACAGATTATCGATGTGTTCCAAAATAAGGAATATAAGGTGTCTTCTTTTGTAATAACTAAGGAGGCAAATAAAGATTATGTTCCCGGAACCTTTGAAATTTTACTGGAAAAAAATATTCAAGAAAATGAAAGTTGGAAAAAAATAGAAGCACAATTGGAAACAATTGCAATTGCTAAAATTGAGGATGAAGTAGCTTTTTTTGAGCTTCACTCCAAAGCGCTGAAATACCAAAAACAATTTGAAGATTGGAAAAGAGTACAAGAAGGCGATGATACTTCAGAAAATTACCCTCCATTTTTTAAGGATATTGAAATTAGATTAATAAGTGTTCTCAATAATATTGGCTTATACCGCATTCAATTCAAATTTGATGGCGGGAATGACATGGAAACTATATCGGTTGACAAATATTATTTATGTGACTATAGCAAGAATAAAATTTCCGAAATAGGAAAAACTCATACTCTTGAACAACAGAAAATCTTAGCAAAATTAACCTTGTCGAAATTTCTTCAATATTACCTTTTGCAAACCCAAAAGATAGCTATAGGAAATATGGAAAGCTTGGAAGTTTTAAAAAAGGATTTAAAAAATCAAGCCGAATTTGCAAAAAAATTGGATTATTCAGAAGCCCAAGTTTACCCTTATTTTACTGGTATAATGGTAGAATTTCCCAAGTTTAGTAAGTCGTCCGAAATTTTTAATAACGAGACATTTCGCTTACTGTTGAAAGGGGACGAGATGAAAGCGGTATTAGCTCTTTATCCAGAATTTAAATCATCCTTCCAAACTTTTTTGAGACCTCCATCTGCTAAGATTATGTCGGTTCTCAACAATGATAAAAAGTTTGATTTGGAGAGATTCCGGAGAGCACCTAAAGAAATGGAAATGATTGGAATTCTTAATCCGCCTGTAGCTACCGGAAATATTTCCAGCCTGAACATCAATAATTACCAATTATTTAATGATCAGAGAAAATTTTTAGGTTCCAAAAGAATGTTTTTGAATAAGGAGGGCAATGTTTACAGAATTGAGCACAGAAATGATAAGAAGGAAATTGTAGGTGAGGAAAAATACCGTTATGACCAAAAGAATCGTCCGTTGGAAATTATATCGTCCGAATATAGAAAGAACATCCAAATTTACCATTATGAAAAGGATAGGTTGGATATTAAAGAATTTATAGAGGTAGAAGAGCGAAGAGAAGACTTTTCTCAAGAAATAGTGGAACTTCATATTTGGCAGCAGCATTTTGCATATCACGATAATATGCGCTTCAGTTTACAATTTTCCTTGATTGGCGATATTAACCAAGAAGGAAGGTCGAACACCAGAAGTGTTGCAAACAATGAATTTTGCGAATATAATTATTGCTCGCTTACCAATATGAATGGGCGAGTTTTGGGAATAAAGCATTTGAAAGGGGAGCCAATTGATGTATTGGCAAATGAAAAGAACCAGCCCGTTGAGAGTTATTTCGAAAATGACCGATATCGCTATTCCTTTTCCTATGACGCTCAGGATAGAATTAAAACTTTTACCATGTTTTCAAGCCAAATACTTAAGAAAAGGATGGAATTTATTTACCATTTAGATATTTTAAAACCCTTGACTATTTTAGAAACGGATATTTCATATTCTGACTCGGTTGTAAAAGCATATGAGTACGAAATTCAATTCGCAGAAGAATAAAAATCCATCCGCTCAAAGAGTTTTTTATAATTTAAGAAATACCTTGCCGCCAGATTTCAATTTTGAAAGGAATATCAGGGTATGCAAGAGGTATATGCGAATTTTATTGACCTCACAACCAAGCAGTTTTGGTCTAGGAAATGGGGTATTATAATAAGTTGTATAATTCAGGACATAAAATAAATGTCAAATAAAAAATAATTTTAAATAAATTATTAAAAGTCAATATTTTAGATTTCCAATTTATAGATCATAATGCCCGCCTATTTACTTAGCATACAGGATATTAGTCAATTGATATTGTGTTAGGTAATTTTCCTACATTTGCAACATACTAACTCTCCATCTCATTTTAATATTTTAACCATAGATATCAATAATCTGTTGATATTAATCTCTATTGCTATGAATAAAAAATTACTAGTTGTCTTCTTTCTTCTAAGTATAAGTTTGAATGCACAAACCACTTTTGTTCCTGATGATATTTTTGAACAAGCATTAATAGATATGGGATATGACAATCCTCCTCTGGACAATTATGTGCCCACTGCCAATATTGAAAATATAACAGTTCTCACTCTTTCAAGTTTAGGAATTTTTGATCTAACTGGCATAGAGGATTTTAGTGCTCTGGAGATACTTTATGCTACGAATAATAATTTAGCTACTATAGATATTTCACAGAATCTGAATTTATGGAAAGTAGTATTGAGTAATAATCAACTTTCTGCTCTAGATGTAAGCCAGAACGCCTTACTTGAAATTTTAAACTGTGGGAATAACTTTATAAACTCATTAAATTTATCGCAAAACCCAGAATTAAAGGAACTTTATTGTGAAGGAAACAATCTTTCACAATTGAGCATTTCCAATAATCCAATTATAGAAAAAATTTTCTGTTCAAATAATATGTTATCCTCATTAAATACTTCTGCTAACCCTAACCTCCAACAACTTTATTGTTATGGTAATAATATAAGCAGTCTAAATGTTACACAAAATACTGAATTGGAAATACTTTATTGTTATACAAATAATTTAAGTGCGTTGGATGTTTCTCAAAATACATCTCTAAGATTTTTGTTCGCCCCATTTAACCAAATCTCCAATATAGATTTATCTAACAATATTAACTTGACTCACTTAGACCTCACTGAAAATAACCTTAACTCAATTGATATTACTAATAATTTAAGCATAGAATATCTCCACTTATCTTCCAATAATCTTTCAGAACTGGATGCCACTTTAAATAGTCAATTGAAAGAGGTTGTCGTTTTCAACAATCAAATTGATTCATTGGATTTTTCTAATGCATCTCAATTAATTTATCTTATGTGTGACATTAACCACTTGGAATCCCTGAATGTTAGAAATGGGAACAATACAAATATTTCTGGTTTTTTTGCTCAAAATAACCCTTATTTAGAATGTATAGAAGTAGACGACCCCCAATATAGCGAAGCAAATTGGCCCGATGTTGATCCACAGGTAGTGTTTAGTGAGGATTGTAATCCGCTGGGTGTTATAGAGGAAGAATTTGGAAGTATACATATTTATCCTAACCCTTTTAGGGATCAATTATTCATGGAAACTGAACAATCAATTTCTTCTATTGAAATAAGAAATGTTCTGGGCGTGAGAGTTTATAAATCCAATACTATGGTCAATTCTATCAACTTGTCCAATTTGTCCCAAGGAATTTATATTTTGAAAGTTACATTTAATAATAAGGCGAATTTCGTAACTAGAATTGTAAAGAATTAGATCCTATAATACTCAAAATTCTAATTGAGAAACTAAAGTTTTTTTAAATCTTTAAGAAAATCATACGCTTTTTGATGCGCTAAAGACATTAGAATAATTCGTCAATTTATCTTTAAGTGCCAGCATATCATCGCTAACTTTTCTGTCTAAAATTTTAGCATAATGTTGCGTTGTCTTAAGAGATTTATGCCCCAACATTTTACTTACTGATTCAATGGGAACACCATTAGAGAGAGTTACAGTTGTAGCAAAAGTATGACGCGCTAAATGGAAGGTTAAATTTTTGTTGATTTTGCACAAATCTGCTATCTCTTTCAAGTAGGCATTCATTTTTTGATTGCTTAACACAGGCAATAGAAGTTGGTTTCTTTGAATTTCTGAATCATCGGCGTACTTTTCTAAAATGGCTTCAGCTGTGGGCAAAATTGGAATATTGCTTCGTGTGTCGGTTTTGGATCTATTAATTTTTATCCATTTTCCACCATCAATACCGATTACAACATTATTTGCCGAAAGCTTTTTTACATCCGAATAGGCTAAACCAGTAAAGCAACAGAATATAAAAATGTCTTTAACTTGATCCAGCCTTTCAGTGTGTAATTCTTTTTCAACCATTTTTTGAATTTCCTCAACAGTTAAAAACTCTCTATCAACTATTTTAAGTCTAGCTTTCCAACTTGTAAATGGATCTTTGGAAATCCAATCGTTGGCGTATGCGATGCGGATTATTTTTTTAAAATTAGTAATGTATTTAATGGCCGTATTATGAGCGCAATTTCTAGTGGTTTTAAGATAATATTCGAAGCCAGTTATAAACTTGTGGTCAACATCAGTAACATGAATGTCATTTACCTGATATTCTTTCTTAAATATATTCTTTCACATGTTTTCTGGCAGTTCTGTAGCGTTCTGCCGTACCAGCGGCAAAATCCTTACCAATTAGTTTCTCAACTTTATTATTGTGCTCCTGAAAAATTTCTAACAGCATTTTATGAGTCTTATCCTTACCGAGATATCTATTTTTAACTCTTTTTGCCGTAATCAAATCTCCATTCTCAGTCAATTCCTCTTGAATTCTGTAGATTTTGTTCTGTATAACATTAATATACTTATTCAATTCTCGAGCTTCAGACGACGTACCTTTAATTTTTCCTGCAACTGAACTCCATTTTTCTAATAATACTTTTCGTTTAATGCTAAACTCACTTCGTTTTCCATTTACGGTAATTCGTGCATATATAGGGGCGTTACCGTGCTTATCAGCATCATTACCCCGAGGATAAAATATTATGGAAAAGCTTGATTGCATAGGTGCGTACTTTTTATTTACAATAAATGTACTGAAAATTCCCACAAAAATAAAATGTTTAATATCTGCAAAGTGTTGCTTACCAGTATTTCAAGCTTCATTCGGTGCGTAAAATAAGTAGTAAAAATACGCACCGAATGCCGTACCTTTTATTTGATCTTGGATGAAATTATTTAATATTGAAGAAAATTAAAAAACCCGATAAACATAGTGTTTATCGGGTTTTGGGGAGATTTGATAATCTCTCAGCGGAGAAACATAAGACCAATGTTTTAAGCCCCTCAATTGGCGAACTTATACTCATTTACCAAAAAGTCAACGGAGTTGCTGCATTCACACATTTAGTAACACCGATAGACAATGAATTAATTGAAGATGATGCACGGGCAGACTTTAAGTTTGGCAGACGAGTGCGATATATTGCAAAAAAAGACAAGGAAAATTTTATTCCGGTTGCTAACACTTTATGGAAAGACATTAATCTAGCTGGAATAACGCAGGGTAACGCTTGCAAGTTGGAGAATGTAAAAGGCATAAGCAATTTAGATGAATTACTCTTTGATGTTTGGCAACGATTTCAAGACAGCTTTACAAACTCTGACAGACAATCAGTAATTACTACTACCTCAATTATTAATGAAATCGAAACAAGTAATCCAAATATTTCAGTTGCAGAAGGAGAACTAAAACTTGTTTCACATTTAGTAAGGGAGAGAAATCAAAAAATTATTGGCGAGAAGAAAAGAGAAGCAATCAGAAATGGAAATTTAAAGTGTGAAGTTTGTTCCTTTTCATTTATTGACACTTTTAATGTAGAATTTATAGAGTGTCACCACATTACACCAATATCGATTACTGGAGTAAGAGAAACAACTTTAGCTGACCTTGCTTTAGTCTGTGCTAACTGCCATAGAATGTTACACACCAAATTTGACGGAAAATATTTATCAATAGACCACTTAAGAACTAAAATAGAATGACAAGAAAAACGCCCTATAACAGCACCTACCCAAAAGTGGCGGTTCAGTGGTTAAATCAAGCTTTGTGCTTCTATCAAAGTTTCTGCTTGGTTGACAGTGAAGTGCTTCTAAAACGCCACCTTCGGGTAGCTGCCAACGTTAGTGGTAATGCGAAAAAAATTCAATTCTGAATTAAAACTATGCCGAAAAATACGAATTCACAAAAAATAGGTTCATTAGGACACAGCATTGCAGAAACTCAAATTAAGGCATCAGCCGTTTGGATTGCACGCAACTTAACCGAAGATTTTGGAATTGACATCGAATTAGAATTTTCACCAATTGATAATGAAGTTGAAGGTAAGTTTATAAAAGCTCAAATTAAGACACACAAGAAAATTGAAATAGACAACGGAATTTTAACCGAATCTTTCTCTAAATCATTTTTACGATATGTCTATGAATGTAGAATACCAATAATTTTAATTGTTGTTGAAACGAGTACATCAAATTCTTGGTATGTTTGGATACAAAAATGGCTTATTGATAGTGGAAATAGTAGTAATATATATGATGAAAGCTTAAATAAAAGTTTATCTGTACAAATAAATACTGAAAATGATTTTAAACAAGCTTTAACAAGAGATTTGATTTCAATTGCTTCTTGGGAAAATAAAACTCAACTATATATAGCAGTTAAGGGCTTGGCAAATTTATCGTTGAGAATGTATGATGATAAACTTTCAGAGATACTCTTTGGATATTTAGAAGAATTGAAATCAGCCAATCCAAATGACCCTGATTACATCGATTTACTCTTAAATAGAGTGATTGAATTAGGCACAGGAATTTGGGCGACAAGTGAAGGCAACAAAGTTTCTCGTATGTTATTCTCATTTTTGAGAGAAAATGGAAATAAAATAAATGCTGACCACATTTCAAAACTTGTCATTCGAGGAAAAGACTACTCAAGAACTGGAATAAACGCTTTGGGTGTGCTTTATGATAATTATCCGGAACATACCTTATCATTAAATTTAAAAAGCAGATTTAAGAATTTTGATAACCCAAGAATATTTTATTATTGTTCTATTCGAGAAAGATATTTGGGAGCAAAAAGTCCAAGTTGGCTAAACGAAAAGAATGATTTAAATTTAGGTAAGATTAGAGCTGATTTTTCGGGAATTAACACGAGTATATTTGATAAGTGGGCAAATCGTGGAGATAGTGTGATATTCGATTATGTCTATTTTGATGAAAAAAAAGAATGAAATAGAGAGTGGAAAGCACTACCGCTAACAACGGTAACCGTTGCACAACCCCATAATTTTTAAAAAAACGAACCTGTATAAGCCGCTTTGAGCGGCTTTTCTTTTTTTGGGACATTCTAAAAATGAAATAGTTAGCGGTTCTATTTAATAATAAACTTTATATTTGGTATTCTCCCCAGTTAAAATACTCGCTATTGCGGTTTTCCGTAATGGGTGGGTTTGCGTTTGTTTTATATTTGAAACTACACAAAGAAAAAATTTATAACTTGTGCTTAGCCAAACTTATGAATGGGATAAACCCAATAAAATTGAGAGTATAAATAAGTTACCTGCCATATAACAGATCTAGATTATGACAAGAATCGAAAAAGCATTAAATAACTTATTAATTAGCTCGAAAGGCGAAATTAAATCGAGAATAGAAGAAGTGTCTTTTAACATAAAAATTCAAAATACAGAAACTATTGGTTATTGTCATTGTCTAAAAGTTGATGGAAATGGAAATTTACGATTGCCAGATTTAATAGAGTTTATAGATGAAAAAATTGTAGAATATGCAATTCCGTTGAAGGAAATAGAAGAGGCGAAAAAGTATTTAGAGGATACTGGTTCTCCTTTGAAATTTCAACGATTGAGAAAAAAAGCTGAAAATTTGTTTACCGATCTTGAAAAAACTGGGGAAGGAGGCGAAATACTTCTTTATATTTTAGTTCAAGAATTTTTGAAATTACCTCAATTAATAAGTAAGATGTCTCTAAAAACATCGGGCCAGTTACATTATCAAGGTGCTGATGGTATTCATGTAAGCTTCAATAGTATAGAAAATAAATTGAATTTATTTTGGGGTGAATCAAAGATGTATGCAAATATGAATGATGCTATGAACGAATGCTTTAAAAGTATAAAAGGATTTTTATTAGACTCAATTTCTGCAAAATCAGTACAAGAGAGAGATATTCACTTGATTACTTCTAATATTACAACTAATGTTAATAATCCCGAGTTAGAGGACTTACTTGTAAGATACTTTGATAAGGATGATGATTTGTCAAATAATGTTGAATACAAAGGTCTTTGTTTTATTGGTTTTGATAGTGATAAGTATCATTCTGCTGGTTCAATAAAAACTGCACAAGAAATAATAAGTGATCTGAAAAATGAAATTACAGCTTGGCATAATTCATTAAGCAAAAAAATAATATCACATCCAAAACTTGAATTAAAAGAAATACATGTGTTTTTAATGCCATTTCCATCTGTGGCCGAGTTCAGAAAATACTATCTTAAAGAAATTAAATAATGCTCGCTAAAAAACTGTATAAACTAAAGAGCTTTCAGAGGCAATATGACGCATTATTAATACTGTCAGTGTGCCAGACAATTCCTGATTTAGACTGGGAAATAGATAAGAAAAATTTACTAGAGCTGATAGATTGGTCTAACATAATTGGAATTGCTAGTGCGTTAGTTTATTCTAATAATAATCAACATCTAGACGCTGCATTAAGAATATCACAAACTGCGCTAGTCGAAGAATCGACAAGTGTTCTGCAAAAAGAAGCTTCTGCTGTAATTTTATTAAGCTTGACGAATAAACCAGCAATTCAACTGGCGATAGATAGACAATTGATAGCAAGAGATTTTCAAGAAACACTACCATTTACTATAAAGCTACAGAATAACAAGTTTCTTTACAAAAATTCAATATTACTTGATGACAAGATTTTACATTTAAACAAATTTCAAAGCTTAGTCTACAAAAGTTTTAGGGAAAATGATGCGATAAGTATTTCAGCTCCTACTTCTGCTGGCAAATCGTTTATTTTATGCAATCTTATAATTGAAGAATTATTAAATAATACTGGTAATATAATTTATATAGTACCGACCCGTGCATTGATTAGTCAGGTTGAAGCTGATTTGAGAGAACTTTTGTCTGACTACAAATTAAAAGATGTTGCTATATCAACTGTGCCCCAGGAGGGCAATGATTTAAAAAAATCAAATATATGGGTTTTTACCCAGGAAAGACTTCATTGGTTTTTAATTGAGAATAATACAATCCCAATAAATATGATTGTTATTGATGAGGCTCATAAGATTGAAGATAGCTATAGAGGTATTCTTTTACAACAAAAATTAGAAGATGTTGTGAATAGTAATCCTGAGCTAAAAGTATTATTCTCGAGTCCTTTTACATCAAATCCCGAGCTCTTATTGGAAAATGTGAATAATAATGCAAGGAAAGAAAAAATAAACACCCAGTTTATAGCTGTGAATCAAAATCTGATTTACGCCACGCAAGTGCCACGAAAAACTGACCAATGGGAACTTTCATTGTGCCTTGTAGAAAAAACCATAAAATTAGGTCGCTTAAAACTCCATGATAGACCCACTAATGAGTTAAAAAAAATGGCTTACATGTCAGTTGCTTTTTCATCAAATACTAGTGGTAATGTGATTTATGCTAATGGTGCAGCTCAAGCAGAAGATATAGCACTTTTATTATATGAAACTGTACCAATAGAATCAAAATCGACAGGTATTAATGATTTAATTAAACTTGTTAAGAAAACTGTTCATAAAGATTATAGACTAGCTAAAGTATTAGAAAAAGGTATCGCATTTCACTATGGTAATATGCCATTATTAATAAGGCAAGAGATTGAAAGGTTATTCAAAGAAGGCGAAATTAAATATCTTACCTGCACATCAACTCTACTTGAAGGAGTAAACCTTCCAGCAAAATCAATTTATATAAGAAAACCACACAGAGGCAAGAATACACCTCTTAATCAAAACGATTTTTGGAATTTAGCAGGTAGGGCTGGTAGATGGGGTAAAGAGTTTAGCGGAAATATAGTATGTATTGAACCAATGAAATGGGAAATACAACCCAACCCAAATAAATCCAAACAGAAAATCGTTCGGGCAATTGATATTATAAATGAAAAAAAGGATGATTTAATAAATTTCATAAAAGATAAGACTCCTCGAAATATTGCAGAATCTAGACAAGATTTAGAATTTGCATTTGGTTATTATTATAACCGATATCTTAATACGGATTTAGACATTAACAATGAACTACATCAAGAGTTGTCAATTTTGTTTAATAGTATCAGTTCTGAAATTCAATTACCTGATTATATAATTAAGAGAAACCCTGGGATTTCTCCCTTTGCACAGCAAGAATTGTTTGACTATTTTTCAGATAGACTGAATAAAATTGAATCCTTAATTCCTGTTTATCCTGAAGATGATAATGCGCATGAAGAGTATATAAGTTTAATCGGTCGAATTGGTAAGACATTATCGAACTATCCCTACCAATTAAATGTTTCAAGAGCAATATTATTAATTAATTGGATTTCAGGTAGACCCTTATCATATATAATTAGAAAGAGCTACGAATCTTATCAATCCAACCCTAAGTATAAAAACAAAAAACTACATACCGTAATTCGAGAAGTTATGGATAATGTTGAGAATTTTGCAAGGTTTCGCTTCGCTAAAGACTCTAGTTGTTATGTTGATATTTTAAGATACTTTCTTGAATTACACAATAAACAAGAACTTTTAGAGTATATGCCACAATTAAACTTATGGTTAGAATTTGGAGTTTCTCAAAAGACACATTTATCATTACTCACTCTTGGTTTAAGTAGAAATACTGTTATAGAATTAGCTCAATATATTACTGATTCAAATATGTCAAAAGATGATGTCTTGATCTGGCTAAATGAACAAGATTTTGAAAAATTTAATTTCTCTCCAATAATTATTGATGATATAAAATCTAAAATAGATACGGCAGGTAACACTGTATAATAATCATGGCTTAGATGGTCACTAGAATTAAAATCTTACAAATAATTAACTATCTTGGTTTCTGAAAAAATCGAACACGCTTGCCTTTCCGAGTCTCACGCAGCTCCGAATAATTTAGTGCCAAGGTGAAGGAAAAAGTTGCAGCTACTGCCAGCAGCGAGCTGCGCCAAGCGCCACGATTATTATACTTAACCGTTCCACATTTATGAACAAACCTGCTAAAATCAGATTGACAGACAGAAATTGGGCTTCTCTAAAATATGGTTTAGCGGATGTATTTCTTAAAAGTGCATTTTCAAATAGTGTTTTGAACCATAAAGTTGAGGATTATGAAACAATTTATCACTATACCGATTTCGGTGGTTTAATTGCAATTTTAGAAAGTCAAAGCTTTTATTGTACAAACATTAACTTCTTAAATGATACCAAAGAATTTAATCACGGAGTTGAAATACTTGAAAGCATAATTGACTTTTTTCAAACAAATAAATCAACAGAAAGAATATTTGAATTTTTAAAAAAAAATGTAAGCAATATTTACAGTTTAGACAGGTATGTAACTTGCTTTTCAAAAAATGGAGACTTATTGAGTCAATGGCGTTCTTATGGAAATCAAGGAAAAGGAATTGCTATTGGGTTTGATCCGCTGGAAATTGAAGAATCTATTCATGAGCATACTTGCGGAATGAATATACTTTACGATAAAGAAATTCAAACAGATATTATTAAAGAATATATCAAAATAACATTGCAATATTTTGAAGATAGTAAAGAGATTTTTGATTGGACTAACTACGATTATGATTTTTTAGTCGCTGATACTATTTTAGACTTTTTGGAAGGCGTGATTGCGGGATTTAAAGACCCAAGTTTTATAGAAGAAAAAGAATTTAGAATTGAATATAAATTTGACGGTAATATTAATAAAACGGATAAAAAAACAATCCTATTCAGAAATTCGGATAATTTAATAATTCCATATATTACAATAAATTCGAGATATAAAAAAAGACAATCGGATGCTAAAAAAAATCCTGAAATTTTAAAACATACCGATACTGATATAAGATTACCTTTAAAAGAAATAATTTTAGGACCTTCATTAGATTATGAAATGAACAAACTCGGAATTGAAATGTTACTCAAAAAAAATGGATATAAAAACATAGAAATAAAGCCATCAACAATACCATATCGGATATAAAAACTGTGGCTAAATAACTAAGCATTCGTGTGGTCGGAACGACCCAACATGAATGTAGTGTTGACTGAACCGTTGTTTGTCGGTCAGCACTATGGGGAATGGTCTAGTTTGGAATGGATTTTCAGGAGTTGGTTTTTTCCCCACTGGCGCGCTTTTTAAAAGCGTGACTATTTACCATTGCATTTGTAATGCCCTTCACTGAATTTTGAAATCGACAAAATAATTATATTTGGTATTCTCCCTGGTTAAAATGCACGCTGTTACGGTTTTCCGTAATGAGGGGGTTTAGTTTGTTTTATTTTTGAACTTTACTTGTCGTAACTTTAGACATAGAGATGATTTGAAATAGAAAGAGTACAAGTTTCTACTAACGTACAGATATAGATGTTATTTAGGAATAGCAGTTATTATCAATAAATTTCATATATTTGTTCATAAAAAGAAATCGTTCACGAATAATGAACAATTAAAAATAATGAACAAACTTGTTGGAGATATGAATGAGACTGATATTTTAAATAATGCAATTCATAATCTAGAAAAAAAAGTTCCAATAAAATGGAACTGGAGCACTATGGGTCTTCACCAAGATCTGGAAGTAGATGGGAAATTGGAATTAACACTCAATAAAAAAACAATCATATTAAATGTGGAGATTAAAAAAGATCTCAAAAACCATCAAATGTTTAACCTCTTTAAATACAATAACAGGTTTCAAAATTTTCTTTTGGTGGCCGAAAAACTATTTCCCAAAGTAAGAGAAGAACTCCGCAATAATAAAATTAATTATTTGGAAGGTAATGGAAATGCGTATATAAACCAAGAGGATATTTTCATTTATATAGATACTAATAGAACAACCAAGCAGCATCAAGAAAAAGGAAATAGAGCATTTACAAAAACAGGTTTAAAAGTAGTCTTCCATTTCTTGTTAAATCCTGAATTAATAAATCAAAAACAAAGAGAAATTGCTGAAACAGCTAATGTGGCTCTGGGCAACATTCCCTTAATCATAAATGGTTTGTTGGATACCAACCTTATTTTAAAATTGAAAAAGAATGAATATGTAATTAATAATTATGAAGATTTATTGAACAAGTGGATTACGGAATTCCAGCAAACATTAAAGCCTACCATTTTTAAACAGCGTTTTAGATTTCAAAATGAAAATCAAGAATGGCAAACCTTACAACTTAATACAGAAAAAACGGTATGGGGAGGGGAGCCTGCCGGAGATATCTTAACTAATCATTTGCGGCCGGAAAAATTTATACTATATACCAAAGAGACAACTAAAGATTTAATGATTAACTATAGATTAACGCCAGATGTGGAAGGTTATGTTTGGGCATATGATATGTTTTGGACTTATAAGGAGAATAACGATATTGCTCCCAAAGAATTGGTTTATGCAGATTTAATGATTAATGGCGATAAAAGAAGCAGGGAAACAGCCAAAATGATTTTAGATGAGTACATCCGGCCAAACATATAAAGATCTAGCAATTCCTTATTTCAAAGAAGTTTTTGATTGTATAGATAAGGTAATGGTAAAGTTAAGGGTTCCATATTATTTAATTGGTGCAAGTGCAATTGCCTTAGAATTATTGAAGAGAGGTATAAAACCAAGTAGAGGAACAAAAGATATCGATTTCGCTATTATGATTTCATCCTTACAAGAATTTGAAACCATTGTACATGAATTGTCTAAATATGGTTTCAATAAGGTGAATGCGCCTTGGACCTTTTATCATGAAAAGTATAATGTGGCCATAGATTTACTTCCATTTGGTGAAATTGAAGAAGACTTTACAATTAATTTCAACGAAAGAAAAATTGACTTACACGTTTTAGGATTTACTGAGGTGTTGGAAAACTCAGAATCTGTCTATATAGAAGAGAAATTGGTTCAAATTCCTTCCTTGCCTGGAATGGTCATTTTAAAACTCATTGCTTGGAGTGATAGACCAGAAGAGAGAGATACTGATTTGTATGATATTTTAAGAATCATCGAGTATTATTTCGATTTAAATTTTGATGAAATTGTTGAATATCACAATGATATATTTCCAGAAGATGGAGATTTGGATCAACTCAGGATCTCCGCAAGGGTATTAGGAAGAAAGGCCAGTCAATATTTAAATGTTTCAGAGGCAATTAATGAAAGAATTTTAAAAACGCTAAACGAAAATGTTGTGGACGCTAAAAATTCTCAAATTGCAAAACAGTGGGTCATTAAGAAAGAATGGGATTTAGAATATGCAGTTCAAATTTTGGAAGAGTTTAAACAAGGTATAATAGATTAAAGAAAATTAAATGGCTGGAGAGGCAAGTGTATTTCAAACAGGTGGAGGTGGTTTTAATTATGAAAATTATGTGCAAGCATCTTTTTTATCCCCACTGGCGCGCTTTTGGAAAGCGTGTCTCTTTATTGTTGCATTTGCAATGCTCTTCACTGACTTTTAAAACCGGCAAAAAAGTTATATTTGGTATTCTCCCTGGTTAAAATGTAGGCTGTTACGGTTTTACTTAATGGGAGGGAAGCATT
The DNA here is from genome assembly GCA_937125455.1 of uncultured Aequorivita sp. Classification (GTDB taxonomy): domain Bacteria; phylum Bacteroidota; class Bacteroidia; order Flavobacteriales; family Flavobacteriaceae; genus Aequorivita. The sequence continues at coordinate 2,683 of CAKZLK010000048.1, read as the reverse complement.
CTTTCTTTTTTCCTTTATAAAAAAAGAAATCGACTTTAGGAGATTCACGAGCTCCGCTTTATCAAATTTAATAGCGGCGAGCTAAACAAAAAAATCAAGGCTTACGAAAAAGTTCCTGAAAATTTCTTTGTTTCCGGCGCTTGGAGGGCTATAGGCCTTAAAATGCAGGTTGTTGTGAGTGAATGAATAAGTGAATCTGTGAGGGGTGCTGTTCGGAGGTTAGATTGTTCCTTAAAAATCAAAATATCTAATATATTTGGGGAGACCTAAAAACCCTTTTCTTAAAAAAAATAATGAAGTATATTTCTAATTTGATAGCGCTTGTTTTTATATGCCCAATAGCAATTGCACAAATCAATTATTGCGAGCTTGATAAGAGCAAATCAGATATAATATTCACTGTTGACAAAAACGATATAATCTGTTTGTCCCAAAATTCAGAAAAAGAAAAAACATTAGTTTACACCTTCGGAACCTGGTGCGCCCCTTGTTTAAAGCACTTGCCAAATGCTATTGAACTGGCAAAAAACTACAATCTCGATTTTTATGTATTATTGGTTGACAAAGAGAATAGCGATAAAGAACTAGCTGCAATTCAATATTTGAATCGAGCTGAAGAAAATACAAATTTTAAAATTAAGGTGGTTAATCTTAAGGATACGAATGGCAATCCCAACAAAAAGTATAAACAATTTTTGAATGAGATAACTCCAACTTCGTTTGAAAATATTAACGACATGTCAAAATATATAATATTGGATAAGTTGGGAAATGTATTAATGGTTACCAATTGGAAAGACAATAAAGAAAATGATTGGGGTGATGATTCAAAAATGATACAAAAAAGGATAGTTCCTGTTTTAAAATAGAAATAATAAAAGCATTACTCAACTATTGCTACTCTTTGACTTGCATTTATTAAGCTTTTTTATATTTGAAGCGCAATTCCCCAGACTAGCACGGGCGTCTTGCCCGTGACTACTACAACTGGAGTATTTATAAAATTTACATACCAAAACTGGCTGTTAGGGCTACAGTCATAGTGACCTAATGCTACAGTTAAAGTGAGCTAAGGCTACAGTTAACCTCACTTAATGGTAGGTTTGGGTTGAGCTAATGTATGGTTCATGGGGGTCGAGTGCTACTCGAGTGTATGGTTTAAGCTACGTTAATGCTACCCAAAGGCTAGGTTATGGCTACTTTCATTTTTCATTAGTTTTTTCTTCGAATTTTAAGTATAAATTATTTTCCATTTGCTATACTGAAATTAAAACCTGTTCTTACTATGCTGTTGTAAATGAGTTATATACAAAAAAGAAGAGTCTCTCTTTTAAGTGATGCAATATACAACACATACTTGGGAGTAGAAGCGAAATTTTATTAACATCAATTGTGGATAAAAAATAAAATACGGGTAATTAAGTTGGTATAATTAAAAATCAGGCTAATTATTTTTTTATTGTAGTTTGGCATAGTTTTAAATGCGAAAATTGTTATGATATAAATCACAAGGTGTAATTTTAAGAATGGATATAAAAATGCCTTAAATGACTTTGATTTTTTATTTTTCAAACAAAGATCTTGTTCAAAAATTTAAACTAATGATTGAAAAAAAATATGTGTATGTATAATCTAGAAGTCAAGACTAAGCGAAAGGTAATAAACGGGTTTTCGAACCCGATAATCATCAACACCCCAGGATATATCACCTCTAACGAAATAACCCATAATTGTTGCACGAGCACCAAATCCAAAACCACCTACAATAGGTTCTTTTTGGATTTCAACTGAAATATGCATAGGTCCACTATCAATATATTTTGTATAGAGTGAATTTTCGGGCGAGTAAGGGCTTGTTCCCGTCCAAGCTGTTCCAATATCTCCAAATCCAACGAATTGGAAACTTCGTAAAAATCCTGAACTAAGTGGTGTTTTTGAGAAGTATTGAAATATTGGAAATCTAAGTTCAGAATTAATCACTACGAAACTATTTCCATTTCTAATATTTTGATTAAACCCTCTCATATTTGTTGCGAGGGTTTGATATGCATAGTTTTCTGAGTAATCAATTGGAGTATCCATATTGAACTTAGGGAATAACCAGTTGTCCACTCCACCCATGTAGTAAATAAGTTTATCGCTTCCCAGAGATGTACTTCCGGCAATTCGGTTTGCCCAAATGAAAGTGCGATGGATTTTCTGGTAATTTCTATAATCAAATCCAATTACGATTAAATTGTTACTGCTCTTATTTATAAGTTGATGATATTCAGCAAAGATTTTGTAGCGTGTGCCTGACATTAGATTAATTCCCAAATTACGAGTATTATCAAATACAAGCTCTCCCTTCACACCAGCCCAATTATTATACTGTGTTGGTGTTTCCAAGTTTATTTGATCGGTAGCTAGTGTAACATACATATCATTACGAAACATTCCTGTTCCCCTTAGGCTTAACGCCTCATTAAATGGCCACTTGAGTATGTAAAAAACTTCATGAGAATGAACTCTCATTATGGTATACCCATTGGAACCCTCCAAAGTATTTCGGTGAAAAACAATTTCCTTATCGAGTCTTTTTTTAAGATTTGCGTAACTAAAGATATATTCGTTATTGATTAAATTAAGATTAAGACGAACACCACCAACGAGTCGGTGATCTTCCATGAGATCATTCATTCCA
>CAKZLK010000047.1 GCA_937125455.1 uncultured Aequorivita sp. | reverse complement strand
GTGAGGTTGAAGACACCGGCAGTCGTGCCATAGTCACACTGGTAAAGGTCAGGGGCAGCATTCGCTATGGGCTGGGGAGCAAGAATAAGATTAAATTGAGTAGTTGCATAACAACTAGAAACTGTATTATTTTCAACACGGACAAAAATAAATTGAGAACCAGTAACAATATGTGGTTGGGACAATGGGTTGATACCAGCAATAGCATCTGCTGGGCTAGCGTGATAGGTTACAGTATATTGCGTAGGATCCTGTCCATTAAGAATAACGGTATCAAAAGTATTATTTAAGTTAATAGGCTCTTGTCCAGAAACACCCGCATCACATAAGTAATAAGGGCTTGCAGGGGCTGTGGCAGTAGCGGCTGCAAAAGTAATTTCAAAAGAATCTATGGCATAACACGTTCCACTTGGTTCTTCTATACGCACCCAAATTGTTTCAGAAGAGCCAACAATTGGATATGCATTTGCAGGAATTATAGGATTAACATTATTAATTGCATCGAGTTGATTATGATGATATGTTATAACAAATAACGGATCCTGTCCACCACGAACATTGGCATCATTTACTGTCAAGTCAAAAATACCAGGATTTGTGCCGTCATCGCAAATAGCAATATTTTGAGGAGGGCTTGCAATAAAAGGCTGTGAAAGAAAATTTACATCAACACTATCAGAAATTGTACAACCAATATCAGTAGCTTCAACCGAGTAAATTCCAGAGTTTGGCGGGTTAACGGTATATGTTGGATTTGTAGCTCCAGGGATAGCACCCCCGTTAAAAAACCATTGATATGTTACAGTTGGAACACCCGTTTCAGCGTCCAATGTAATAGGTCCTCCAGCACAAGTTTCTATATCAGGTCCCAAATCTACAGAAAATGTAGCTTGAAGAGAAACTTCAACATCATCAGTTAAAACCACAACATCACCATTACATGAATTAGTATAGGTGACCCTTGCTGTATATATTTCTGTTCCCGAGGGGCAAACATTTATTGTTGGAGTTGTTCCAATAACATTTCCAGCAGCATCCAACCATTCAAAGACATAAGATGGAGCTCCATCGGGTGAAAACTGCCAAGCCTCATTAGCAGTTGTCCAAGGTGAGTTAGATGTGTTTCTTCCAGGAGGAACGAAGGCTACGGTACCGGCGTCATTTTGAATTCCCAATGTTGCATTTCCATCATTCCAACCTGTGCAAGTAGGCTTGTTTAGAATATACATTTCAATTACATTGGAAAACTCATAAAAAACAACCATTTGTGTTGCCAAAAGATTATCACAGGTCCCGCCGACAGAAAACATTGGCACTTGATAATAAGCAACCACCAAAACCCTATTAGGGTATGTGCCAATTACCTCGTACCCTATCTCTTCTGAATTAGAAACAGTAGGGTCCATATCGTGTGCCGGCAAAAAAATATTTGCTTCAGCCAATGCTTCTTGAACATTATTCGGGAGGTCAGCATCAAAATCCCAAGCGTTTGAAGCTGGACCTGTATCACCTGGGTCAACATCAAAACGAACCACTCCATTTGAACCTACCTGAAATTGAGTTTCAGTGTTTCCGAAAAAACAAAAATCAAATGGTAAATTATCTACAGGAGACCACGCATCATCAATATTTGGGTTCAGTGAGTTAGCAAGTCCACTAAAAGGAAATGGAGGCAAATAAGGTATTGAAGTGACAGTGTAGCTACTACTTGCTGTATCAAAAGTCTCTAAAAAATCTGCTGTTAAATCAGTACAACCAACACTACAATCAACTACAACATCAGAACCTGCATTAACAAATAGAGATCCAGGACCCTGCGAAAAAGCAATTAATGGAAATGTAAATAGAAAAACTAGTATAAGAAAAATACGTGGGGAATAATCTTTAATCATGTTTGTAAAATAAATTGGCTGAAAATTAAGAAAATTTTATGAAAACGTAAGGATTATAAGTCTTAAAATAAAAATTTACAGTTTCAATACCTAAATGCTATTGCGTATCTTTGCAAGCCTATATAAGTAGACAATAAATGGATTTAGAAAAACAACTTAAAGAGATTGAAGCAATGGGGAATGACCACATAGGAAGTTCAACAGAAACACCCATGCGCCAAGATGCCTTTGAGATGAGCGATATTGAAAAGATTGCAAGCATCAAAAAGGACGTTCAGAATATTATGCACACTTTGGGTCTTGACCTTAGTGATGATAGCCTAAAAGGCACTCCAACACGTGTTGCAAAAATGTTTGTGCAAGAGGTTTTTGGTGGACTTCACCCAGATAGAAGACCAAAAGCTTCTACTTTTGAAAATAAATACAAATATCAGGAAATGTTAGTAGAGAAGAATATTACTCTATACTCTACTTGTGAGCACCATTTGCTTCCCATTGTTGGGAAAGCCCACATTGCTTATATTTCTAATGGCTCCGTGGTTGGACTTTCTAAAATGAACAGAATTGTTGACTATTATGCAAAACGGCCACAGGTTCAGGAGCGCTTGACCATGCAAATCGTAAAAGAGTTGCAACAGGTCCTGAACACTGAAGATGTAGCTTGTGTAATTGACGCAAAACACCTTTGTGTAAATTCTCGCGGAATTCGTGATATTGACAGCAGTACCGTGACTAGCGAATTTGGTGGCGCTTTCAAAAATGTCGAAACCAGAAGAGAATTTTTAGATTATATAAAATTAGACACCCAATTTCAATAGCATTCTAAAAGAAAATTAATGGGCCTTTATCAACAGCAAGATCTTTATATTTACAACTCACTTTCAAAAAAGAAAGAAAAATTTACTCCAATCCATGAAGGTGCTGTGGGAATGTATGTCTGCGGCCCAACGGTTTATAGCAATGTGCATTTAGGCAATTGCAGAACCTTTCTTTCTTTTGATTTGGTTTTTCGCTATTTAAAACATTTGGGCTATAAAGTTCGTTATGTGCGAAATATTACTGATGCCGGCCATTTGGAGAATGACGGAGAAAGTGGTGATGATCCAATTTTAAAAAAAGCCCGAATCGAGCAATTGGAGCCAATGGAAGTTGTTCAAAAATACACTGTGGACTTTCACACTACCATGGCGAAATTCAACGCATTGCCTCCAAGCATTGAACCTACAGCTACCGGACATATATATGAACAAATTCATATAGTCGAGAAAATAATCAAAGAAGGCTTTGCCTATGAAAGGAACGGCTCTGTTTATTTTGATGTTCTAAAATTCAACGAAACCAATAATTACGGAAAACTGAGTGGAAGACACCTAGAAGATATGATTGCGAACACGCGCGAGCTTTCTGCCCAGACCGACAAGAAAAACCCGCAGGATTTTGCGCTTTGGAAGAAAGCCGAACCTCAGCATATTATGCGTTGGCCATCGCCTTGGAGCGAAGGTTTTCCAGGATGGCATTTGGAATGCACTGCAATGAGCACAAAATATTTAGGAAACAACTTCGATATCCACGGGGGTGGAATGGACTTGAAATTCCCACATCACGAATGTGAGATCGCACAAGCAGAGGCCTGCAATCATACTTCACCCGTTAATTATTGGATGCACGCCAATATGCTTACGCTTAACGGAAAAAAAATGTCTAAATCCACTGGAAACTTTATTCTTCCGAATGAAATGTTTACTGGCGAAAACGATGTTTTAAGCAAGCCCTTCTCACCTACGGTTACTAAATTTTTTATGTATCAGGCGCATTACCGAAGCATTTTAGATTTCAGCAGTGAGGCTTTGGAAGCTTCAGAGAAAGGTTTCAACAGGTTAATGGATGCCCATAGAATTTTAGGCTCAATTACTACTTCAGAAAAAAGTAGCGTTGACATTGAAAATTGGCGAAAAGCTTGTTATGACGCGATGAATGATGATTTCAACAGTCCAATTTTAATAGCGCATCTTTTTGAAGCAGTGAAATTTGTGAATTCAATAAAGGAAGAAAAAGAAACCATTTCCGCAAAGGATTTAGAATTGCTTAAGCAAACGATGGACAACTTCCTTTTTGATGTTATGGGATTGGAAGATAGTGTTTCCGAAAATTCACAGGACGGCGAAAAACTTTCTGCGGCGGTTGAACTTCTTATTCAATTGAGAAACCAAGCTCGCGCCAATAAAGATTTTGCGATGAGCGATAAAATTCGCGACGAACTTTCAGCGAAAGGAATTCAACTAAAAGACGGGAAAGACGGAACTACCTTTTCATTAAATTAATTTTTTTCGTGAAAAAAATAATCACATATCCTTTTGTTTTATTGATAAAAGGATATCAAAATTTTATTTCTCCACTATTGCCTTCTAGTTGCCGCTATACGCCAACTTGTTCACATTATGCCGTTGAAGCATTACAAACACACGGGTTATTAAAAGGCGGGTGGCTTGCCATAAAACGAATAGCAAGCTGCAATCCTTGGGGTGGCTCGGGCTATGACCCTGTTCCACCTAAAAAAGAAATTATAGATAAATGAAATATTTGGGTCATAATACTTTTTCGCTTTTGTTATCTTTACCCTACTCAATAAAACCCCTATTATGCACTATTTAAGTTTTACCTGGAACCCTTCAGAAGGGATTGACCTTGGTTTTTTTATGATCCGTTTTTACAGTTTAATGTTCGTTGTCGCGTTCACGCTTGGCTGGATTCTCACCAAAAAGATTTATGAAAGGGAAGGTCTTTCACAAGAAAAATTGGACAGTCTGTTTATCTACATGGTTGTTGCTACACTTGCGGGTGCACGTTTGGGTCACGTTATCTTTTATCAACCTGAGCTTTTTGTGCAAGATCCACTTTCTGTGTTTTTACCAATACAAACAGTTCCAGAATTTGAATTTACAGGTTTTCAAGGTTTGGCTAGCCACGGGGCAGCAATTGCTATTTTAATTGCGATGTATTTTTACACGAAAAACGTTATTAAAAAACCTTTCCTTTGGATTATGGACCGCATTGTTATTGCCGTGGCTGCTGGTGGTATTTTTGTGAGAATTGGGAATTTTATGAATTCTGAAATCATCGGAAAACCTTCGGGAGACTTTCCGCTTGGGGTTCGCTTTGTACACGAAGGCATTCGGAAACAGGATGCCGTAAATGCAACTGGAATTAAAGAACCGAGTAAAGCTTACGATGCCATTGTGCATAATCCACAGTTTTCAGAATTACTGAACGCTGTTCCTTTTCGTCATCCGGCACAGCTTTATGAAGCAGCCGGTTATGTAATTGTGTTTTTGGTGTGCTGGTATTTATACTGGAAAACAGAGCGCAGAAAACAGATTGGCTATATTTTCGGAGTGTTTTTGATTCTTCTTTTTATGGTCCGCTTCTTGGTGGAATACGTAAAAGCAAGTCAAGGGGGATTTGAGTCTGCACTTGGCGTATTTTCAACAGGACAATGGCTCAGTATTCCTTTCATAATAGCAGGAATCTATATTATGTGGAAAGCTTCAAAAAAACCAATTACTGAATAAAAAAACAACCGCGAATACACGAATAATTTTTTTATATAATAAGTCATGTATTTACGGTCATTAATATTTCTTTAAATGAAAAAAATACTTATTTCTGCCGCAATCGTCGGCTCTATTCTTACCTTTTACAATTGTAAAGACAACACAAGTTCAGAAAACAAAAGCCTTACCAAAGAAATTACCTTTACTAAGGAAGGAGAACTTACCTTACAAAAAGCCGTTTCTGATTCCACCATCGCAAAGCTGGATATTGAAATTGCAGATGACGAATACTCAACACAAACGGGACTAATGTACCGCCATTCTATGGCCGAAAACCAGGGAATGCTTTTTGTTTTTAACGATTCAAGACAGCGCTCATTTTATATGAAAAACACAGAAATTCCTTTGGATATAATATATTGCAACTCTGAAAAGAAAATTGTAAGTATTCAAAAAAACGCAAAACCATTTGATGAAACCTCCTTGCCGTCAGATGCTGCCTCGCAATATGTTTTGGAAGTAAACGCAGGGCTTTCAGACAAATGGAAGCTTGAGAAAGGAGATAAAATTCAGTTTACGAAAAATTAAATAAAGCTTTATTTTTTTTAAAATTTCAGAATCAAAGTATTCCATTCCAAAAACAAAAAGCCCTTTCCAAACGGAAAGGGCTTTTTTATTTATTAAAAGAAACGACTTATGCATCCAATGCAGGAGCAGCCTCTTCTTCTTTTTTGTCAATTAAATCTTCGATTTTTTTACGTTTTACAGTGTCATACATAATTGGGGTTGCAATGAACAACGATGAATATGTACCTACTACAATACCAACGATAATCGCAAATAATAAACCTCTAATAGATTCCGCACCAAAGAAGAACATACACAACAACACGATAAGCGTAGTGAAGGAGGTGTTCAAGGTTCTTCCTAAGGTACTGCTTAAAGCTACATCGATAATACGGTTCATTTTCCAGGTTGGGTGTTCACCAAAATATTCACGAATACGGTCAAATACAATTACCGTATCGTTCAGCGAGTATCCGATTACGGTAAGAATCGCTGCAATAAATGCTTGGTCAATCTCCATACTGAAAGGCATAAACTTATAGGTTAAAGAGAAAACCCCAAGTACAATAAGCACATCGTGGAATACAGCCGCAACCGCACCCAAACTGAACTGCCATCTTCTAAAGCGCAATAATATGTAAAGGAAAACGACAACCAAAGAGCCAAATACAGCCCAGAAAGAATCTTTTTTAATATCATCTGCAATGGTAGGACTTACTTTGTAGTATTCCATTCTACCAATGGTTTTTCCGTCTTGGTCGCCTACAAACTTCTCATAGGTCATATCTGCAGGCATATCCTTTTTAACGGTTTCGAAAAGCATGTGCTCTATTTCTTCATCCACATCGGTACCTGTTTGATCTACTTTATATTTCGTGGTAATCTTCAACTGGTTATCACCACCATATGTTTTTGCTTCAGCACTACCAAATGTTTTTATTAGATCTTTTTGGATTTCGTTTGAGTTTACATCTTTTGCAAAACGAACTGTATATGTACGCCCACCTACAAAGTCAACACCTTGGTTAAGACCAATTGTAAACAATGATCCAAGACTTATCAATATCATAACTCCAGATATTACATAAGCAACCTTACGTTTTTTCAAGAATTCGATATTTACATTCTTGAACAGATCCTTGGTAAAAGAAGTTGAACAAGGCAATGGTTTTCCATTTTTGGTATAACTATCGATAAACAATCTTGTAATGAAGATTGCAGTAAACAAAGAAGTGGCAATACCTATCAATAAGGTAGTTGCGAAACCTTGAATTGGTCCTGTTCCGAATACTAAAAGAATCAATCCCGTTAAACCTGTGGTAATGTTTGCATCAAGAATGGAAGATAAAGCATTGTTGAAACCATCCTTTATGGCATCTTTCTGAGCCTTGCCTTTTGCGAGCTCTTCCTTAATCCTTTCAAAAATAAGCACGTTTGCATCCACAGACATACCCACCGTCAATACAATACCAGCAATACCAGGAAGTGTAAGTACAGCTCCAAGACCTGCTAAAATTCCGAAGATAAAAAGGATGTTTACCATCAAAGCAACATCGGCAAAAGCACCTGCTTTTCCATAATAGCCAATCATCCATAAAAGCACGATAAGAAGTGCAACAACAAATGACATAACACCACTATCTATAGCTTCATGACCCAATGTTGGCCCTACTACTTCACCTTGAATAATCTCAGCAGAGGCTGGTAATTTACCCGCACGCAATACGTTGGCTAAATCCTGCCCTTGCGGTACAGTAAAGTTTCCTGAAATCTGGCTACGTCCTCCTGCAATTGGACCAGATGTAACACCTGGAGCAGAGTAAACTATATTGTCAAGAACGATAGCAATTTGGCTTTGGTTTTGATAGGCATCGCCTGTCATCTGTTCCCATACTTTAGCGCCTTGCCCGTTCATTTGCATAGATACAACTACACGGCTCAAATTGTCAAATTCCTGTCTAGCATCTACAACAACGCTTCCTCCAAGAGGCGGAACATTTTCTCTGTTACCTCGCAAAGCATATAAAGAAGTGGTTTCTTCACCATCCAATTGTGGATTAGCCTCAGGTAAACCCCAAACAAATTTTGCATAACGCAGTTCGTTTGGCAATAAAGATTTTATTTGTGGATTGCGCAAATAGCCATCAATTACAGAAGTATCTTTTAATCTAAATGTAGCAATAACAGGACCTCCTTGGCTACCCAAAGAAACCATTTTTGAAAGTATTGGGTTTGTTTTGTTATCATCAGCAAGCGAATCTTTTACATCTTGACCGCCTAAAAGTTTACTTACGTCGCTATCTTCTGTTTTTGTTGAATCTGTAACACTCTTTGTGGTATCAGCAGTTGTCTTTGTTTCTGTTGATGTTTTAGCCATTGCAATTTCACCTGCTTTGGTATCGGCAGCTTGAAGAAAGCCAGCCATTTCATCAAATTTATATACGTCCCAAAACTCAAGTTGGGCAGTACTCTGTAACAATTTCTTAACCCTGCTCACATCTTTTGCACCTGGAAGTTCCACAAGGATTCTTGCAGATTTTCCTAAACGCTGAATGTTTGGTTGGGTAACTCCAAATTTATCGATACGCTTTCTCAAAACCTCAAAAGCAGAGGTTATTGACTCGTCTATTTTACGCTCAATAACAGGTTTTACCTGTGCATTTGTCATTCCAACATTAATAACATCTTCAAGGTTTTTATTGAAGAAAATATCTGGTGAAGCAAGATTGTTTTCACCAGGAAGCGCTTCAAATGCTTTAAAGAAAGACTCTAAGTAAGTATCTTGACTGTTTTTCTGAAGCTCGGTAGCTTTTTCCAACGCTTGGTTGAAAGCAGGGTCTTTTGTGTTATTCGCAAGACCTTTCAAAATGTCCTTCACGGAAACCTCAAGGATTACGTTAATACCACCTTTAAGGTCAAGACCTTTGTTCAATTCTTTTTCCTTGGCGGTTTTATAATCAATCCCTAAAAACACGGTATTGTTAGCTACAGAATCCAAGTAGCGAGCTTCTGCATTATCTCTTTCATGAGGTTCTTCTGCAGAAAATTTGCTGTTGGCAAATTCTTTTGCGCTGTCTTCTACCTTGTTTGCGACAAACGTAAAAGAGAGCTGGTAAATACTCACCAATCCAAAGAGGATGGCAAATATGGTAATTAGTCCTTTGTTTTGCATGATATATTTTTTTGGTCAGATTTTTTAAAAACGGGCAAATATATGATTTGCTGTTATATCTGACAATTATAGTGGTTATTTAAAAATTAAATTTTGCGGCTTCGGAATTTGAAAAGCGAAACCTTTTTTGTGAAGATCTCCATTAAGATAAAGGCCCTGCCCTTACCTCTGGAATTTTATGGGACGTATTGTCAATTAAAAGTGACGCATCTCGGTAGTTTTTATACCCTACTCTTTCAAAGCCATTTTTAAAACTGAAATCATTTTCAGTAGCTCCTAATGATACAATTGGATTTAAATATTGATCCTTTGCTGACTTTACCTCCACTGGTAACCCGTGAAGACCCAAGTCTGAATCATAATCTTTTTGAATTTTTACAACATCTAGCTTATAGGGATTAGAATCCTTGCCGAAAGGAATTTTAGAAGAATCTTCCTTTTTATCAAAAGCCACATAACCAAGTTCTATTTTGTCTTGTTTATCAAACAGACCTTTTATTAAAGCAACATCAATTGTACTGTAATACGTTACTTTTAATTTACCATTTTGAATTTCAGACACCTGAACATTCTCAATTCCAATAGTCTTCAATTGGTTTTTTATACTGGAAATTGCAAGTTGTGCTTCGTCAGCGCTTATGGAATTGGCGTTAAACTGAACAACTATTTCCTGATTGGGCACCACGGATTGCTCCAAGCTTATACCAAAAAAAGCAAGCGCAATAATTAATCCAGCAATGTAGCATCTCCAGTTCACGCGCCAAATATAAAAAAATAAAGACTGTATATCTAAAGTCTTTGAATATTATGTAATTATTCATTGAAATTATTTATGAAATATAAAATCCATCACTAAAAAAAACTATTTTCGAAATTTGTCAACTTTTTGCTGTTGATAAATTTTTAAATAGTTGGTTTAAAGTAAATTAACAACAAACTATTGACAACTTTAATTTTTAAATATTAAATCGACATTACTAATTCGTTATATTTACCTACTTTAAAATTAGAATTCAAAACAACCAAAAATCATTTCAGAATATGCAAATAAAAACAACCATCCCCGACCCACAAACCTATACACAAGATGAAGCTTTTAATGCTTCTGTTGAATATTTTAAAGGTGATGATCTTGCCGCCCGCGTCTGGGTGAACAAATATGCTCTGAAAGATTCCGAAGGGAATATTTATGAAAAAACGCCGAATGATATGCACCGCCGCATCGCAAAAGAAATTGCGCGAATTGAGCAACGCTACGCAAATCCAATGACCGAGGATGAAGTTTTTGAGACCATCAAAGACTTTAAATATATAGTACCCCAAGGCAGCCCAATGGCGGGAATTGGCAATCCGTACCAAATAGCTTCGCTTTCAAACTGTTTCGTAATTGGCAATGATGGCGATTCTGACTCGTACGGCGGAATTATGAAAATAGACCAAGAACAGGTTCAGTTAATGAAGCGCCGTGGTGGTGTTGGCCACGATCTTTCGCACATTCGCCCTAAAGGCTCACCTGTGAAAAATTCAGCATTGACCTCAACAGGGATTGTTCCATTTATGGAGCGTTATTCAAACTCAACCCGTGAAGTAGCACAAGATGGACGCCGTGGTGCTTTAATGCTTTCAGTTTCCATAAACCACCCTGATTCCGAAGATTTTATTGATGCCAAAATGGAACAGGGAAAAGTTACCGGAGCAAATGTTTCAGTTAGAATGGACGATGCATTTATGCAAGCCGTGAAAGATGGCAAAAAATACATTCAGAAATATCCAATCTTTAGTGAAAATCCTAAAAACACAAAGAAAATAGAAGCTGGAAAACTTTGGAAAAAAATAGTTCACAACGCATGGAAGTCTGCCGAGCCGGGTATTCTTTTTTGGGATACTATTATTAAGGAGAGTGTGCCGGATTGTTATGCGGATTTGGGCTACAAAACCGTTTCTACAAACCCATGTGGCGAAATTCCGCTCTGTCCCTACGACTCCTGCCGTCTGTTGGCCATAAATCTGTTTTCGTACGTTGAAGAACCTTTCACTAATAAAGCTTCTTTCAATTTTGAGCTTTTCAAAAAACACATCGGTATCGCACAACGAATTATGGATGACATCATCGATTTGGAACTGGAAAAAGTAGATGCCATCATCGCAAAAATTGATGCCGATCCGCAAGCTGATGAAATAAAAGCCGTAGAAAAAAACCTGTGGAAAAATATCCAAAGAAAAGCTGAGGAAGGTAGAAGAACAGGAATCGGAATTACTGCCGAAGGCGACATGCTTGCCGCATTAGGAATAAAATATGGAAGTCCTGAAGGAATTGATTTTTCAGTTGAAATCCATAAAATGATCGCTCTGGAAGCATATCGTGCTTCGGTTTATGCCGCAAAAGAAAGAGGCGCATTTGCAATTTTTGACAGCGAAAGAGAAAAAAACAATCCATTTATCCTTCGCCTAAAAGAAGCTGATGAAAAGCTTTATTTTGATATGCTGGAATACGGACGAAGAAATATTGCCCTGCTCACAATCGCCCCAACAGGAACCACAAGTTTAATGACCCAGACTAGTTCTGGCATTGAACCTGTTTTCCTTCCAGTTTACAAACGAAGAAGAAAAGTGAACCCTAATGACAAAAACGTACGTGTTGATTTTGTGGACGAACTGGGTGACAGCTGGGAAGAATATGTGGTATTTCACCACCGCTTTAAGCAATGGATGGAAGCCAGTGGTATAGACACCAATAAAAATTACAGTCAAGAAGAGCTTAATAAAATTGTAAAGAAATCACCTTACTACAAAGCAACTTCCAATGATGTAGATTGGTTGAGCAAAGTGCGAATGCAAGGAGCAGTTCAAAAATGGGTTGACCATTCTATTTCCGTGACCATCAATTTGCCAAACGATGCTACCGAAGAACTAGTAGGCAAATTATATTTGGAAGCTTGGCAAGCAGGATGTAAAGGTGTTACCGTTTACCGTGACGGTTCTCGTTCAGGAGTTTTAATTTCAAACGAAGAAAAGAAGGAAGAAGAAAATGAAACTCTTACAGCTTTCCCAACCAAACGTCCGGAAATTCTAGAAGCAGACGTAGTTCGTTTTCAAAACAGCAAAGACAAATGGATCGCGTTTATCGGTTTGATTGACGGAAAACCTTATGAAATATTTACTGGTTTTGCCGATGATGAAGATGGAATTTTAATTCCACGGTGGGTGAACAATGGGGTAATTATTAAAAACAGAAATGAGGACGGAACTTCACGCTACGACTTCCAATACAAAAACAAAAGAGGCTACAAAACCACTATTGAGGGACTTTCTCATAAATTTAATCCAGAGTTTTGGAACTATGCAAAATTGATTTCCAGTACCCTTCGTCACGGAATGCCCATTGAAAAAGCTGTGGAATTAATCAACAGTCTACAACTTGATAGCGAAAGTATTAATACTTGGAAAAACGGTGTTGCACGTGCACTAAAACGCTACGTTGCAGACGGCACCGAAGCAAGAAAGCAGAAATGTGAAAACTGCAACAGCACTTCGCTTATCTACCAAGAAGGTTGCTTGACTTGCAAAGATTGCGGCTCTTCAAAATGCGGATAGTTCTATAGCGCTCAAACATACAATAATAAAAAGCCGGCAAGAGCCGGCTTTTTATTATATAAATTCACTTAAATTATATTTCAAGCAAATCATTGGTTTTACGAACGCCTTCCGCACTTTGTTTCATATGTGCTTTTTCAGCATCGTTCAATTCAAGTTCTATGATTTTTTCGATTCCATTTCGGCCTAATATAACTGGGGCACCAATACAGATATCTTTCAATCCGTATTCGCCATCAAGCATTACGGAACAAGGGAACATTTTCTTCTGATCACAAGCAATGGCTTGAACCAAAGCAGAAACTGCCGCTCCTGGGGCATACCAAGCTGAAGTTCCCAATAATTTTGTAAGAGTTGCCCCTCCCACTTTGGTATCTTCCATTACTTGATTTAATCTTTCTTCTGAAATAAATTTAGTTACAGGAACACTGTTTCTTGTTGCTAAACGTGTTAAAGGAACCATTCCGGTGTCGCTATGGCCACCAATTACCATTCCGTCAACATCACTGATTGGCGCTCCCAAAGCTTCTGCCAAACGGTACTTAAAACGTGCGCTATCCAATGCTCCACCCATACCGATAACTCGGTTTTTAGGAAGACCAGCTGTTTTATGAACCAAATACGCCATTGTATCCATAGGATTACTCACTACGATTATAATAGTTTTTGGAGAATGTTTTACAAGGTTTGAAGAAACGTCCTTCACTATTCCTGCATTGATACCGATCAGCTCCTCACGAGTCATCCCAGGCTTACGCGGAATTCCACTAGTAATCACACAAATATCGCTATCAGCAGTTTTAGAATAATCATTTGTTACCCCATTGATTTTGGTGTCAAAACCATTTAGAGAAGCAGTTTGCATCAAGTCCATTGCCTTTCCTTCGGCGTAACCTTCTTTGATGTCCAACAAAACTACTTCACTTGCAAAATTCTTGATGGCAATGTACTCTGCACAACTTGCGCCTACAGCACCTGCTCCTACAACTGTTACTTTCATATTAAATGTTTATGGTTTATAGTTTTTCCGACGAAAATCGGAATTGTTTTTATTAAGTTTTCAAGCATCCTTGAAAAGCTTTACAAAAGTACCAATATCTACTTAAAATAATGGTAATAAAGGGTTAAAAACTAAAAAGCCCATCTCTGATTATTTCAGAAATGGGCTTTTTGGATTTAATAATATTTATTTATACATCAATATTTGCATAAACAGCATTTTTCTCGATAAACTCACGTCTCGGCGGAACTTCATCCCCCATAAGCATGGAGAAAATTCTATCAGCTTCGGTTCCATTATCAATGGTTACTTGACGCAGCGTACGGAAATCTGGGTTCATTGTTGTATCCCAAAGTTGCTCGGCATTCATTTCCCCTAAACCTTTGTATCGTTGGATAGAAGCACTACCGCCCATTTGTAGGTTTAATGCATCGCGCTCTTTATCGCTCCAAGCATATTCTTTTTTGGCTCCTTTTTTCACCAAATACAACGGTGGAGTAGCGATGTAAACGCAACCAGCTTCAACCAATTCACGCATGTAACGAAAGAAAAAGGTCAAAATCAAGGTTGCAATGTGGCTACCATCCACATCCGCATCACACATAATAACCACTTTGTGATAGCGCAATTTTTCTAGATTCAAAGCTTTACTGTCCTCTTCGGTACCGATGGTCACTCCGAGTGCAGTATAAATATTTCGTATTTCTTCGTTTTCAAAAACCTTGTGATGCATGGCTTTTTCAACATTTAATATTTTACCTCGAAGCGGAAGGATAGCCTGAAAGTTACGATCACGACCTTGTTTTGCAGTTCCACCTGCAGAATCTCCCTCTACTAGGAACACTTCACACTTAAAAGGATCTTGCTCAGAACAATCAGAAAGTTTTCCAGGTAATCCACCCCCACTCATTACGGTTTTACGCTGCACCATTTCACGAGCTTTTCGAGCTGCATGGCGTGCTTGGGCGGCAAGTATTACTTTTTGAACTATGGTCTTTGCGTCGTTTGGATGCTCCTCCAAATAATTCTCAAGCATTTCAGAGACCGCCTGGCTCACTGCCGAAGTAACCTCACGGTTACCGAGCTTGGTCTTGGTTTGCCCTTCAAATTGTGGCTCTTGTACTTTAACCGAAATGATTGCCGTCAATCCTTCACGGAAATCATCTCCAGCAATCTCAAATTTCAATTTATCAAGCATCCCAGAGGCGTCAGCATATTTTTTTAACGTACGCGTTAAACCAGCACGGAAGCCAGAAAGATGGGTTCCACCCTCGTGGGTATTAATATTATTTACATAGGAATGAAGATTCTCGCTAAAAGAAGTATTGTAAACCATTGCAACTTCAACAGGAATGTCGTTTTTCTCACCTTCCATGGAAATTACATCTGCAATGATTGGTTCGCGATTTCCGTCCAAAAAGCGGATAAATTCTTTTAAACCCTCTTCACTGTGGAATTTTTCGGTTGCAAACTCTCCATTTTCATCCTTTTCCCTTTTATCGGTAAAGTAAATTGTAATTCCTTTATTTAGGAACGAAAGCTCACGCATTCTACTTGCCAGTGTATCATAGCTGTATTCCAACGATTGCTGAAATATTTGAGAGTCTGGCTTAAAGGTTACGATAGTACCACGCGTATCTGTTTCTCCTATAGACTTAACGGGATACAATGCCTTACCGCGCTCATATTCCTGTTGCCAAATCTTACCATCACGATGAACGGTAGCAGTTAAGTGTTCAGAAAGCGCATTCACTACGGAAACCCCAACCCCGTGAAGACCACCGGAAACTTTATAGGAATCTTTATCAAATTTTCCACCAGCCCCAATTTTGGTCATTACAACCTGAAGTGCAGAAACCCCTTCTTTTTTATGAAGGTCAACTGGTATTCCACGTCCGTTATCTTTTACTGTTATTGAATTATCTTCATTGATCCAAATTTCAATCGTGTCGCAATAACCGCCCATTGCTTCATCAATGGAGTTATCAACTACTTCATAAACTAAATGGTGCAAACCGCGCACCCCAACATCTCCAATGTACATGGAGGGCCGCATACGCACGTGCTCCATTCCTTCCAAAGCCTGAATCTGGTCGGCTCCGTATGCGCCTTTTTTCTGTTCTTCGCTCATATTTTATTTTGAATGATTTTCGATTTTTTTCGTAACGAACAAATATAACCAAATCCCCAATAAAATTAAGGGTTTCCGTAATTTATAAGACGTAAGTTATTAACAAGTTACTGTGGAAAAAAGCAACATTTCACCCCATAAAAGAATGATTGGGAATTTGGCGTAATAGTTGCGCACTATTTTCGACAAATTCAACGTTCTATGATATGATTTTTAATCAAATATTAAGCTTTGTTTAAACTTTTTATTAAAATATCTGCCCTATTTTAGTCGTTTATAAATCACAAAAATAATTTTATGAAAAAAGTATTTCTCCTATTTTTTATTATTACTACCGGCATTTCTTTTCAAAATTTACAAGCACAAAGTTTCCCGAAAATGGATGCTTCGCCGATGGATTTATCAATGGCAAGGCCAGATAAAAACAGTCCACCGCTTGCAAGAGTTATCTATAGTCGCCCACAAAAAAAAGGACGCGATATTTTTGGAGGCTTGGTACCTTACGGGGAAGTTTGGCGCACTGGTGCCAATGAAGCCACAGAACTAACCATTTACACCCCTTTGAAATTTGGAAAAACTCTATTAAAACCGGGGACTTACACGCTTTACACAATTCCTGATCAAGAAAATTGGACCATTATCATAAATAGCGACACTAATGTATGGGGCGCTTTTAGCTATAAAAAAGAAAAAGATGTAGCAAGAATTACCGTTCCTTGTGAGCAAGCTGTGGCGCCTATTGAATCATTATCAATGATCTTTAAAACGGATACTAAAGGAACAACTTTAATGATTGGCTGGGACGACCATTACGTGGAAATTCCGTTTAAAAAACCCTGAATATTTCTAAGGAATATTAAGATATTTATGTGTTTGTAGCGAAACTTTCCATCGCGGGTTTTGCATTACATACTCTACAATTAGCGGACTCATCTTTTCGCGCTTGCTCCATTCGGGCTGTAAATATAAGATACAATCTTCATTTACTTGGGCAGCCTGTTCTTCCGCAAATCGGAAATCATCTTTATTGAAAACAATCACTTTCAATTCATTCGCCGCTTTATAAACTTCTGCTGTTGGAAGTTTCATCTTTTTAGGCGAAAGGCAAATCCAGTCCCAAATCCCGGTTAATTTATAAGCACCTGAAGTTTCAATATGCGTCTGCATTCCCCGTTCTTTAAGCATTTCTGTTAAAGGCCCCATATCCCAAGTAAGCGGCTCCCCTCCAGTAATTACAATTGTTTTTGAATGCTTTGAAGCATTTTCAACAATATTTTTAATAGCAGTTGGCGGATGCAGTTCTGCGTTCCAACTTTCCTTTACATCACACCAGTGGCAGCCCACATCACAACCACCCACTCTTATGAAATATGCTGCTGTTCCTTTATGAAACCCTTCTCCTTGAATAGTATAAAACTCTTCCATCAAAGGGAGCATTACTCCTTTATCAACTAAAACTTGTACTTCCTTTTTCATTGACGCAAAAATAACCCAATTAAATATGAAAATTTCAAAATATGGAAACCAAATTCTTAATAATTAGCTTTCAATAACTACTGTGTTTGGAACTTGGTGCTTTATAATTTATTACTTTTGGACAAAATTTAGAGAGATGGCAGACAAACAGGCTTTTTTCGATTACATAAATAGCGGCTATACAACAAAGGGGGATTTTATAACCCTTGGTGCTGCAATGCTTGATGGCGAAACAGTAAAAGACGCTTACGTTAAAATCCCACTAAAAACTCTAAACCGACACGGGTTGATTGCTGGCGCAACTGGAACTGGAAAAACAAAAACGCTACAGATAATTGCCGAAAACCTTTCCGAAAAAGGAATTCCTGTGCTTTTGATGGATATAAAAGGCGACCTCAGCGGTATTGCCGAACCGGGAGCCAACAATACTAAAATTGAAGAACGCCACGCAGCCATTGGCTTTCCTTATGAAGCGAAAAAATTTCCTGCAGAAATACTTTCGCTTTCAGACCAAGAAGGGGTTCGTCTTCGCGCTACCGTAAGCGAATTTGGACCAGTCTTACTTTCCAGAATTTTGGATCTGAGCGATGTACAATCGGGCATAGTTTCGGTAATCTTTAAATATTGCGACGATAATAAAATGCCGTTGCTGGATTTAAAGGATTTCAAAAAAATATTGCAATACACCACCGATGAAGGAAAAGAGGAATTTGCTGATGCTTATGGTCGAATTTCTTCATCGTCAACAGGTGCAATTCTTCGGAAAGTTGTAGAATTGGAACAGCAGGGCGCCGATTTGTTTTTTGGCGAAAAATCATTTGACACTGATGATTTACTTCGCATAGATGAAAACGGCAGGGGCTATATCAATATCCTTCGTTTAACTGATATTCAGGATAGACCGAAGCTTTTTTCAACTTTTATGCTCAGTCTTTTGGCCGAGATTTATGCCACATTTCCTGAACAAGGTGACAGCGGAAGGCCTGAATTAGTGATCTTTATTGATGAAGCTCATTTAATTTTCAACGAAGCTAGCAGTGCACTGCTTAACCAAATAGAAAGTATTGTGAAACTGATTCGCTCTAAAGGTGTTGGACTTTATTTTGTTACGCAAGATCCCACGGATGTCCCCGATTCAGTTTTGAGCCAATTAGGTTTGAAAATTCAACATGCCCTTCGTGCGTTTACTGCAAAAGATAGAAAAGCAATTAAACTTACTGCCGAAAACTATCCTCTTTCCGACTATTATAAAACAGACGAAGTTTTAACAGCCTTAGGAATTGGCGAAGCTTTGGTAAGCGCTTTGAACGAAAAAGGAATCCCTACTCCGTTAGCGCGAACAATGTTACGCGCACCGATGAGCCGCATGGATGTTCTAACCGATGGCGAATTGAAAGATTTATTGAAAAATTCAAAACTCATCCCAAAATACAACCAAATAATAGATCGTGAAAGTGCCTACGAAATATTGACAGAAAAAATTGAAACGGCCAACAAAGAAGAAGCAAAAGAAAAAGCACAAAAGGAAAAAGAAGCGGCAAGAAAAACCACCTCCAGCAGAAGCTCCTCCAACCGAAGAAGTGCTGCAAATCCTTGGATAAAAACACTTTCCAGCCCAACTGTAATTCGTAGTGTTTTGGGAATTTTAGGGAAACTGATGAAATAAAACCGCTACCTATTTAAAATAATCAATTAAAATTTCAAAAAAAAAGTATAATGAAGAAGATATTATTTATCGGTGCCGTTTCGGCATTATTATTTGTTCAATGCGGAAAGGATAGCGATCCATTCTTAATTAAAAACGGAGCTATTGGCAATTTGAACAAGGAAATAAAAATTAAGCAAATCGATTCTATTTTTGCGGCAGATTCAATAGTAAAAATAAACTCATCTCCCAATGCTTTAGAAACCCAAGGTGAGGTTGAAGTTTTTGAAAAAGGAGGCAAACGCCTTCTCCTACTTTCACCAAATGATGAGGGCGATCCGAATTCAACAATAACAAACATTCAGGTTTTTGATGCTCGCTACAAAACAGAAAAAGGGTTAAATTCTGGAAGCACTTTTAAAGACGTAAAGGCAAATTATACAATTGACAATATTGAAACAACCATCAACGCTGTTGTAATATTCTTAAAAGATACAGATGTGTATTTGACCATTGATAAAAAGAGTCTTCCTGAAGAACTTCGATATAACATGGATCTTGAAGTTGAAGCTAGCCAGATACCAGATGATGCCCCTTTTAAATATTTTATGATAGGCTGGGAACCTTCTGAAAAATAAAACTTAGCCTGCAAAGATTTTGTTAACATTCATTAAATAATGAATGCTTTCGTTTAATTTTAATCCAATTAACCATCCAAAATAATTGTATTATGATTAAGATTTTAGGTTTTATTTTAACTATTGCTGGAGGAATTGGTCTTGTAATGGGCGTGCTTGGCGCTTTTGGTAGTATGAATGTTGGCATGAGTCCTTGGGCTCTTATAATTTTAGGTATCGTGTTCTTCTTTGCAGGTATAGGCCTTCTTAAAAACAGAAAAGATACAGATCAAACATAAATTATGAATTTTAAAACCCTTTGTTGATCAAAGGGTTTTATATTTAAATATTATCATTATGCCAAATCCAAAAATAAAAAACGAAGAACAGTACGAGGCATTGCGGGAAAAAGGATATAGTAAACAAAAATCTGCCCGTATCGCAAACACCGAAAATTCTGGAAAAAAAGGGGGTAAAGCCAAACCTTATGAGGAATGGACAAAAACCGAACTATATGAACAAGCAAAAAACGTTGGCATCGAGAGGCGTTCAAAAATGAAGAAAAAAGAACTTATTCACGCTTTAAGAAATAATTAATGAGCAACTTAAGACCCTTTCACTTGGCAATTCCAGTAGACAATCTTGAAAAAAACCGTGTTTTTTACAGAGATATTCTCGAACTTTCGGAAGGGCGTAGTAGCGATCATTGGGTAGATTTCGATTTTTTTGGTCACCAACTTGTAATTCATCTAAAAGAGAAAATTTACGAAGAAAAAGAACCCTCAAATCTTGTGGATGGAAAAGATGTTCCCATTCCACATTTCGGGATTGTATTGGACATGAAAACCTTTAAGAATTTTTCTGAAAAATTGATTCAAAAAAACGTTTCATTTATCATAGAACCATACATTCGCTTTGAGGGACAAGTAGGCGAACAGGCCACGATGTTTTTTAAAGACCCAGCTGGAAATTCGTTAGAATTTAAAGCATTTAAGGATTTAACGCAATTATTCGCCAAATGATCAAACAAATACCACCTCAAATAATTCGACAAATATTCGTCATCTTGCTCATTTTATTAATGGGCAGTCTTATTTTTAGAGAACTTCTTCCCTATCTCACAGGCGTTTTGGGTGCAGTGACCATTTATGTGCTTATGCGTAATTGGATGTCAATATTGGTAAAAAAGAAAAATTGGAATCCGTCATTAGCAGCTACTGCCTTAATGGTTGTATCATTTTTTTTGATTCTTATACCTATTGCCGGAATAATTATAATGCTTACCAACAAAATTGGAAAAGCTGTTCAAAACTCTGAAGAAGTTGTAAATGCGCTTAAAGATCAATTGGGCAAAATGGAAGATAAATTAGGCTATGATCTTAATTCCCAGATTGATCCTTCTGCAATAACGGGTTGGCTTTCTGAAAATCTCCAAAATTTAGCGGGCGGTACTTTTAATGCTTTTATTGCAATTGGTTTGATGTATTTTATGCTCTATTACATGTTTATCAACCGAACTGATTTAAGAGAATCTTTAAAAGAATACATACCAATGGACCGCGAAAACCTAAAGGAAATTGGCTCAGAAGTACAGGCAATGGTACGCTCAAATGCTTTGGGAATTCCTTTGGTAGCTGTTGCACAGGGAATTGTAGCGCTTATTGGTTTTCTTATTTTTGGAATTGAAGATCCTTTCTTTTGGTTTGTTATTGTTACCATAGGAAGTATGATTCCTTTTGTGGGCACATTAGTGGGTATTCTGCCAGTGTTTGTGCTCACGCTTTCCTCGGGGGATAACTTTCAAGCATGGGGAATACTCATTTATGGTTTTGTGGTAGTGGGCTCTACAGATAATATAATCCGTCTCTACGTTTTGAAGAAATTGGATAACGTGCATCCGCTTATTACACTTATTGGTGTAATAGTAGGCGTACCCTTGTTTGGTTTTATCGGGCTAATTTTTGGTCCATTGCTTATCAGTCTATTTTTGGTTATAGTTCGTATTTACAGGAATGAGTATGGAAAAACAGAAACTATCCTGGAAGAAAAAAAGCTATAGATTGTTTTATTTTTAAAAGATTTATTTAGCCACTACAAAAGCATTTATAACATAATTTTAAAAGTATTTCTTTTTCAATTCACTAATTTTAAAAGAAATAACTAAGAAGCTATGCTGTTCAGAAAAAAGAAAAAAAAACCTTCTACTATAGCCATGATGGACTCAAAAATTAACGAGGATTATGTAGAGGAAAAAGTGACTAAAATTAAAGACGAAGATGTCCAAATAGTCATGGACAATGAAGAAGCTATTTCAGAAAAATTGAGTAACGCCAGCCCTTTAAGAAAGTATGCCGAACTTGGAAAAATTATGTTCGCAATGCTCAAAGATGTAAAAAAAGGGAATTATCCAAATGTTCCATGGTTTACCATTGCGTCTATTGTGGTTGCTTTATTATATGTTTTCAACCCCTTTGATTTGGTTCCCGATTTTATTCCAGGTATTGGCTACATTGATGATTTAGCAGTAATCTCTATCAGCATGGGCTGGATAGAAACAGATTTACATAAATATTTAGATTGGCGTTTAGCAGAAGGAGAAAAAGCTTAATCCTTTCGCTGCGCTCTCGCCAAAAGTGTATTTTTTAAAAGCATAGCAATGGTCATCGGACCCACCCCACCAGGAACTGGAGTTATGAAGGACGCTTTTTTGCTCACGTTTTCAAAATCGACATCGCCAGTAATCACATAGCCTTTTGGGTGGTTTGCATCTTCCACCCTTGTAATTCCAACATCTATAATTACAACGTCATCTTTTACCATTTCGGCTTTTAAGAAATTGGGAACTCCCAATGCCGAAATAATAATATCAGCTTGTTTGGTTATTTCTGAAATGTTTTTTGTGTTGCTGTGAGTAAGCGTAACCGTACTGTTTCCGGGCGAACCCTTGCGACTCATCAAAATACTCATGGGGCGGCCTACTATATGGCTTCTTCCAATAATCACTGTATGTTTTCCTTTGGTTTCAATATTATAACGCTGAAATAATTCAAGAATTCCGAAAGGAGTAGCTGGTATAAATGTGCTCATATCCAGCGCCATTTTTCCGAAGTTTTCGGGATGAAAACCATCAACATCTTTTGAAGGATCTACAGTAAGAAGTATTTTTTGTGAGTCAATTTGCGGAGGTAATGGAAGTTGAACTATAAAACCGTCAATATTATCATCTTCATTAAGTTCTTTAATTTTTTTTAGTAATTCTAATTCGGTGGTAGTATCTGGCATCTTCACCAATGTTGATTCAAAACCAACGCGTTCGCAAGCTCTTACTTTACTTCCAACATATGTAAGACTAGCACCATCATTGCCTACAATAATAGCTGCAAGATGCGGAACTTTTTCGCCATTGGCTTTCATCTTATCAACTTCAGCCGCAATTTCGTTTTTAATGTCATTGCTTACTTTTTTTCCGTCTAGTATTGTCATATTCTTAGTTTTCAGTTGCATTCGCAGTTTACAGTGTCAAAATTTAGTTAAACACCTTCCTCATTTACTCCAAATGTAGCTGGATTATTTATCATATAATTGATCAATTTTCCTATTTCAATATTCTCCTGACATAATTCTTTGTAAACTTTTTTATCTAAATATTCACATGCAAAAGCATAATCCAACCATACACTTGTTTCAGAATTTTCACCATCAGTACCTGATAATTTGCTAATGAAATTTCGAGGATACATTCTTTTTCTATAAGCTTCTGCAATATTAGCAGAAACTGAACGTGAACTTCTCCGTATCTGGTCTGTCAGTGAATATTTTTCTTCATTTGGAAATGATTTTGAAACTTAATAGATTGCCATTCCTAAATCAAATGATTTTTGGTAGGCCATTAGTTTTTTAAAATCCATAATTATCTAAACGTCATATCTTATATCTGCAATTGAGATCCAAACTGAGACTGAGACTGAAAACTAAATCAACGCATCTTTCCCATTGCCTGCATCATTTTTCTTCCGCCACCACCCTGCATCATTTTCATCATTTTGCTCATTTGGTCGAATTGCTTTAAAAGCTGATTCACTTGTTGAACACTTGTTCCACTTCCAGCTGCAATTCGCTTTTTGCGACTTCCGTTTATTACGGAAGGCTGGGTTCTTTCGGTTGGCGTCATTGAATGAATTATTGCCTCAATTCCTTTAAAAGCATCGTCATCGATATCTACATCCTTTAAAGCTTTTCCGGCTCCAGGAATCATTCCTACTAAATCTTTCATGCTTCCCATTTTCTTAACCTGCTGAATTTGGTTAAGGAAATCATCAAACCCGAATTGATTCTTCGCTATTTTTTTCTGTAGCTTTCTCGCTTCTTCTTCATCAAATTGTTCCTGTGCTCTTTCAACAAGTGAAACAACATCTCCCATACCCAAAATACGGTCGGCCATACGGGCTGGGTGGAACACATCAATGGCATCCATCTTTTCACCGGTACCGATGAACTTGATAGGTTTATCTACAACACTTTTAATGGAAATTGCAGCTCCACCACGAGTATCACCGTCTAATTTTGTTAGAACAACGCCATCAAAATTCAGCCTTTCATTAAAAGCTTTGGCAGTGTTTACAGCATCCTGTCCCGTCATTGCATCAACCACAAATAGCGTTTCCTGCGGGTTGATAGCTTTATGAACGTTTGCAATTTCAGTCATCATTGCTTCATCTATTGCAAGTCGACCTGCAGTATCCACAATAACAACATTAAAACCGTTTTGCTTTGCGTGTGCAATTGCATTTTGCGCAATTTGAACTGGATTTTTATTTTCTGGTTCGCTGTAAACTTCAACTCCAATTTGGTCACCAACTACATGCAACTGGTTTATTGCCGCAGGACGATAAATGTCACAAGCAACTAAAAGTGGTTTTTTAGTTTTTTTTGTTTTAAGATAATTGGCAAGTTTTCCAGAGAAGGTGGTTTTACCACTACCCTGTAGACCAGACATTAAAATAACCGTAGGAGTTCCACTCAAATTGATTCCTGCGGTCTCTCCACCCATCAATTCGGTAAGCTCATCCTTTACCAATTTCACCATCAACTGACCCGGCTGAAGTGTAGTAAGTACATTTTGGCCTAAGGCTTTTTCCTTTACAGTGTTGGTAAACTCTTTTGCAGTTTTAAAGTTAACATCGGCATCCAAAAGGGCGCGGCGCACTTCTTTTAAAGTTTCGGCTACGTTTACTTCTGTGATGCTACCGTGACCTTTCAGTACGTGCAGCGCTTTATCCAGCTTATCGCTTAAATTATCGAACATATTCTTACTATCTTTTTAAGAATTGCAAAGATAACATTCTGAAAGGGAGTATCAAAAAAAGTATTCAGTATTAAACTCGCCGTTTTCAGTGTTTCTCGCTATTGACGTTATTTATTATTATCAATTACATAGTTTAAAACTTTGGTCATTAAATGCACCCGATCCTTTCCGCGAACATTGTGTTCATGCATAGGGTAAACAAAGAAGTCCATTTGTTTTTCATTGTCGACAAAAGATTTGATTAAAGATAAATCGTGTTGCATTACCACTACAGGATCAATCGAACCATGGATTGTCATCAACTTTCCGGTCAGGTTTTGTGTTTTGTTCAACAAGCTTGCACTTTCGTAACCTTCTGGGTTTTGCTGCGGTGTATCCATATAGCGTTCACCGTACATTACTTCGTAATATTTCCAATCAGTAACCGGTCCTCCAGCAACTCCTGTAGTAAAAACATCGGGATTTCGAAGCATCATTGAAACCGTCATAAAACCACCAAAACTCCAACCATGGATTGCCAAACGGTCTGCATCAACATATGGAAGCGATTTTAGATATTCCACACCAACCAATTGGTCTTTCAATTCTTCAGTACCCACTTGTCTGTGTATAACACTTTCAAAAGCAAAACCTCTGTTTGCCGAACCTCTTCCGTCTAAAGTAAAAACAAGATATCCTTTTTCTGCCATCCATTTCATCCATAGGGAAGCACCATCATTCCATGAATTTGTAATCAATTGCGCATGTGGACCACCGTAAACGTATACCAAAACAGGATACTTTTTGGTAGCGTCGAAATTTGATGGTTTAATTAGGCGCGTGTAAAGATCAAAGCCATCATGCGATTTTAGTTTTCCAATTTCAGCACCTCCAATTTTATAATCGGCCATTGGATTTTCGGCTTTTACGAAAGTTTGAACTGTTTTTCCTTTTTTGTCCAATAACTGCGCAACATTGGGTGTTTCGTGATTTGAATATTGATCAAAAATATATTTTCCATCTGCGGAAACACTGGCATTATGGGTTCCGTTTGTTTCTGTTAAGCAAGTTTGTTTTCCATTGGAAATTGAAACCGAATATAGTTTGGTATCCAAAGGTGATTCGCCTGTTCCAGTAAAATAAACTTCAGTTTCCTTTGTGTTGTTCCCCACTATTTCTTCAGCTACCCATTTATTTTTGGTAAGCTGTTTTACGAAACCCTTTTTGGTATTGCACAGATATAGGTTCATAAAACCATCTTTTTCGCTCATCCAAATAAAATCTTCGGAAGAATCAGAGTAAAAATAGGCCGGGTGTTCAGGCTCTGTCCATTTATCATTTCGCTCCTCAAGAATTGTGCGTTCCAACTTTCCTGTTGTGGCATCAAAAAGCTGGAGTTTCATATGGTTTTGGTCACGGTTCAGTTCTGCGATTACCACATATTTTTCATCAGGTGTCCATGATAGGTTTGTAAGGTAATCGTCAACATTTCCAGTAGGGGAAATAAAAACAGTTTGCTTGGTTGACAAATTATAGACTCCTACTTTGGGGCGTTCACTTTTCTGTCCAGCCATCGGGTATTTAATTGAATTTAACTCTCCTGGAGTTGGGTTGATATTTAACAATGGATAATCTGCAACATCGGTTTCATCTTTTTGGTAAAAGGCAAGGTGATTTCCTTTTGGTGACCAAAAAATACCATTAGTAATTCCAAATTCGCTTCGGGCAATAGCTTGGCCGGAAACAATATTTGTATCCGAATTATTTGTAACTGCCAACGTTGTACCATCCGGTTTTTGAATATATAAATTGTTCTTAACGGTATAAGCCACATTTCCAGTTTCATTTTGGAGGGTACTATTTTCCGATGCTTCATCAACTTTGGATACTAGCAGGCCTTTTTTCTGCTTATAGTCATACAAATAATAGGAATTGCCATTCGTTAAATAAAATGAATCTCCATTTTTCCATGTCATCCCTGAAAACCATTTTAGATCACTATTCAAGGTTTTGTTTATTTCGGTAATTGAAAGATTCTCGCTTTCGTTTTTATTTTCTGCAGACGCTTTTTTTAGCGTGGTTCCGTTTTCAAGATAGGCATAAGAAGTTGTCCCGGGAATCCACTGAAAACCTTGGATATGCTCTGGGTAAAATTTACCATATTGTTCCAATACGGCATCTTTGAGGGTCAGTTCCTTCTGTTGTGCGTTGATATTTAGAAAAAATAAAAAGGAAAATAGAAAGGCTATGTAGTATTTCATAAAAAAATATTGAATGGAAAGAGTAAAAATTAAATTTTAAATATTTTAGGAATTGGCTAAGATAAAAAACCTTTATTATCTTTAGATTCTAAGTATAAGATTTTATTGAAGCAAAACCCTACCAACTCCCAATTTTATAAATGATTTTTTTAAAACGTACCAATTCAAAAAACGAAGACTTCATAAAGCTAGTAAGAGAGCTTGATGCAGACTTAGCTATTCGTGATGGTGATGACCATTCTTTTTATGACCAGTTCAATAAAATTGATTCTATAAAATTTAGCGTGGTTGCTTATAATGAAGAAAATCAAGCCATAGGTTGTGGCGCCATAAAACAATATGAACCAAACGTCATGGAAGTAAAACGCATGTTTGTTCCTTTAAATTTACGCGGAAAAGGAATAGCCCGTGAAGTTTTAAAAGAACTTGAATCTTGGGCTATGGAACTGGGCAACAAAAAATGTATTTTAGAAACAGGAATCAAACAACCCGAGGCCATTTCACTTTATAAAAAATGTGGCTATAAATTTATAGACAATTATGGTCAATATGCTGGGGTAGAAAACAGCGTTTGCTTTGGGAAGCTTTTAAGAAAAGAATAAATGAAGATAAAATCAAATGCTGCCTCATCGGAACTCACATCTCCTTTCTATAAAATGAATGAGGAATTCTGCAGACAATTTGAAAATTATGTTGCCAGCAAGAATGGTAAAGTTAAAGGGAATTACAACGCTTGGTCATATTTTATACAAGGTGAGATAATGGCTCCAAAACCTTGGCATTTAAAATATAAAAAAGCCACTTACACTTCCACAGGAAACTTGATACTTTCTTCTAAAAAACAATGCCTTCTTACCATAGCAGAATGGTCAATTCCGTGGGTGGGGTCGCAAAACTCCGAGTTCGCAATAAGAAGAAAAGATAGTATTGGTATGATGAAAAGGCTTTTCAAAAAAGAACTAAAAATTTATAAATTATCAAAAGATTATTTAATTAATGATGCAACAAATAAGGTTTCACTAATAGAGAGTTTGAATCAAAGGCTAAAGTCTCTTTTCATTTCTAAAGAAATCTATTCCATTGTACTTAGAAATGATATGTTGACTATTTCACTTAGAACAGAAAAACATCATTTTGATACTTTTGAAAAATTACTGGATTTATAAATTAATTATAGAGAAAGCACATCACGATGAAAAAATCCAACGACACTATAAAACTAAAAGACGCTATAGCTATAGGCATTGGCGGAATGGTAGGTGGTGGAATTTTTGCGGTTTTGGGACTAGCTGTTTCGCTAGCTAAAGGAGGGACTCCAATAGCCTTTCTATTTGCGGGAATTATAGCCTTGTTTACAGCTTATAGCTATTCCAAACTATCATTATCCTATCCAGACAGAGGCGGAACCGTACGGTTTGTAAATGAAGGATTTGGCAAAGGTATTTTTAGCGGCGGCATCAATAACGTTTTGTGGATTAGTTATATCATCATGCTCTCCCTTTATGCCAGTGCGTTTGGCTCTTATGCTCCCAATTTAATTTCCATTACTGGAACCAAAGCTATAGACACTCATATTTTTGTGAGTGGTGTTGTTTTATTGGCAACCCTTATTAATTATTACAGCTTAAAGGTTGTTGGTAAAATTGAAAGTATTGCCGTTTTCATAAAACTTTTTATTCTATTGGCTTTTGCAGGAATTGGAATTTATGGCTTATTTGGAAATGCAAACATTAGCCAGCTGAATCCCGCAAAATGGGAGAGTCCGCTACAGCTTCTTACAGGTGGAATGGTGATTTTTGTAGCCTATGAAGGCTTTGAACTGATCGCCAACGCTGTTCCGGACATGGAAAACCAAAAGAAAAATGTTCCCCGCGCCTATTTTATTTCCGTAGGATTCGTGGTTTTGCTCTATATAATTATAGCGATGGTTACTATTGGCTCTTTAAGTTTTGATAAAATTGCCACTGCCAAAGATTATGTCTTGGCCGCAGCCTCTAAGCCCATGATCGGACAAATTGGATTTACAATAATGACGGTTGCCGCGCTTATATCCACCTTTTCGGCTATAAATGCTACACTTTACGGTGGCAGTAGGGTAAGTTTTGAACTTGCAGAAGACGATGAGCTCCCTCATTCCTTCACAGATCAATTTTGGAATAAACCGGTAGGGTTGATAATTACGGTAATACTAACCCTAGTAATTGCAAATTTTCTAAATCTAGAGAGTATTTCCACATCGGGCAGCTCGGGGTTTCTCTTAGTTTTTGCAGTAGTAAATTACGTTAGTTTTAGAAAGGCGAAAGAGATAAACGCCGTCAAAACTATCAGCCTGATCGGCGCTTTACTATCGGCCATTGCCTTTGTTGTTTTAATTGTACAACAAACCTCCTCAAACTTTTTGGGCGCAGCGATTTCGGTGGGAATAATCTGCATCTGCTTTATAATTGAATGGTTTTATAAGAAAGAAGAATCAAAAAACAATCAATAAAATTTTTCACACTTTTTTTTCAATTAATTATGTGCAATTAATTCTTTATCGTAATATTGCAATAAATATATATAACAATAATGGGAATTACCAAAACAGAAATATTTACGGATCAACAAAATCAAGTAGCAACTTTTGCCAAGGCCTTTGGTCATCCTGCACGAGTGGCCATTCTTCAGCATTTATTCAAAATTAACGCTTGTATTTGTGGTGACTTGGTGGAAGAAATTGGTTTGGCACAACCTACCATAAGTCAGCATTTAAAGGAACTTAAGAACCTTGGTTTGATAAAAGGAAATATTGAAGGCACCAGTATTTGTTATTGCATTCACCAAGAAAACTGGACAGCTATGAAAACGGTTATGAACCAGTTTTTAAATCAAGACTTAGAAAATAAATCGAACTGTTGTTAAAACCATATAATTATGAAACTCTCTGAAATTAAAAAACAATTGACACAACTTGAGCATATAACTTTTATGCAGCCCAATGGCGATTTGGTTCCCAGTCATTTTCACGTTACTGAAGTGGGAAAAATCACTAAACACTTTATTGACTGCGGTGGGACGGTCCGTAACGAGGAAGTTGCCAATTTCCAACTTTGGAATGCCGACGACTACAACCACCGCTTGCACCCCGAAAAACTGCTTCACATTATAGAGCTTTCGGAAAAAGTACTTGGCCTTAAAGATTTGGAAATTGAAGTGGAATACCAAGCCGAAACGATTGGTAAATTCGGGCTGGACTTTGATGGCACCAACTTTTTACTCACCACTAAACAAACTGATTGTCTTGCAAAAGAAAATTGTGGTATTCCTGTTGAAAAAACGAAGGTGAAACTTGCTGAGATAAACGATGAACCTTGTTGCTCGCCAGACGGCAATTGTTGCTAGTATGAACTAGTATGAAGTTGATTGATATTTCTGAAGAAAATTTTCCTGAAGTCGCCAGAATTTACGGCGAAGGTTTAGCAACGGGAACAGCTACTTTTGAAACAACCATTCCATATTGGGAAAAGTGGAACAATGGGCATCTTTCGTTTGGAAGAATCCTGGTTGTAAAAGAAAACCAGTATTTAGGCTGGGCTGCCCTCTCCCCTGTTTCTAGCCGTTGTGTTTATGGCGGTGTAGCTGAGGTAAGCGTTTACGTTTCAGAATCTGCAAGAGGAAAAGGTGTAGGCGAATTTCTTTTAAAGAATTTAATTGAAATAAGCGAAGCTAATGACATATGGACCCTACAATCAGGAATCTTTCGAGACAATACCGCTAGCCATAAATTACACATGAAGTGTGGTTTTCGAGAAATTGGATATAAAGAAAAAGTGGGACAACTTCACGGCGTGTGGAAAGACAACGTGCTTTTGGAGCGACGAAGTAAAATAGTCGGAACGTAAAAAATCAACCATACATCAAATGAAACTCTTAAAACCAATCCAGAATTACATTGAAACATTGGAGACTAAAACTCTTTCTGAAGAAAGGAAAACAGTTCTACAACCTCTTATATCATATATAAACTCCAAAACACAGGAAGATCAAATAATTCAGTTAAACTTTATTTGCACCCACAATTCCCGACGTAGCCATTTGGCACAGATTTGGGCCCAGGCAATGTCGGAATATTTCGCTATATCAGATATTGAATGCTATTCCGGTGGCACGGAAGCAACCGCGGTTTATCCAATGGTAGTGAAAACTTTGGAAAATACTGGATTTCAGATTTCCAAAGAAACCTCAGCTGAAAATCCTGTCTATCAAATTACATACGCCACTAACAAAGATCCCTTACTTGCCTTTTCAAAAAAATATGACGACGATTCCAACCCCAAAAGTGGCTTTGCCGCAGTAATGACCTGCTCTCAGGCTGATGCGGGCTGTCCATTTGTAGCAGGGTCTGAAAAACGTATTTCCATTATGTATGAAGACCCAAAAATTTCAGATGGAACCTCAGAACAAAAGAAAGTTTATAAAGAGCGCAGCGAGCAGATTGCGACCGAAATGAAATATGTATTCTCAAAAATAAATTTATAAAATGGCAACTCCCAAGAAATTAAGTTTTTTAGATAGTTACCTAACCCTTTGGATTTTTATAGCGATGACTATAGGTGTAGGAATAGGTTACTTTGTTCCTTCATTTCCGGACATACTAAATTCATTTAGTAGTGGCACAACAAATATCCCCATCGCAATCGGGTTAATTCTAATGATGTATCCGCCACTCGCCAAGGTAAATTATGCTCTTTTGCCAAAAGTGTTTAAGGATGTAAAAGTACTTTCCATCTCCTTAATTTTAAACTGGATTATTGGTCCCGTACTTATGTTTGTATTGGCAGTAACTTTTCTTCGAGATTATCCAGAATATATGGTAGGGCTTATTTTAATTGGTCTCGCCCGTTGCATTGCAATGGTTTTGGTATGGAACGACCTTGCCGAAGGAAGCAGTGAATACGGTGCGGGCTTGGTAGCGCTCAACAGTATTTTTCAAGTGTTTGCCTATAGTTTTTACGCTTGGATTTTTATTACCGTATTGCCTCCATATTTTGGATTTGAAGGTGCCATTGTTGATATTTCCATAGCCACAATCGCCGAAAGTGTGGCTATTTATTTAGGCATTCCTTTTGTGCTTGGCATATTGAGCAGAGTGATTTTGGTGCCGTGGAAAGGTGAAGAGTGGTACACAACCAAGTTCATTGCAACCATTTCACCAATGACGCTAATTGCATTACTATTTACTATTGTAGTGATGTTTTCTTTGAAAGGGGAATTGATAGTGGAAATCCCAATGGATGTATTGCTCATTGCTGTGCCGTTGCTTATTTATTTTAGTCTAATGTTCCTTATTGGGTTCTTCTTTTCAAAAGCAATGGGTACAACTTATGACAAAACCGCTTCCATAGCCTTTACCGCGGCTGGAAACAATTTTGAATTGGCCATTGCTGTTGCCATAGCTGTTTTTGGACTAAATTCTGGGCAAGCTTTTACTGGGGTTATTGGTCCTTTGGTTGAAGTTCCTGCTTTGATTTTATTGGTAAGGGTCTCATTTTGGTTGCGGAAGAAGTATTTCAGAAAAGAAATATTTTAGTAGTACTCCAATCTGCGTTTTGACTTTGGATGAAAAAAATATTTTATTTTTTGTTAGGTTGATTAAGCCTTTTAGAAGATGGTATGCGCTTGCCATCCTCCAATTTGTTACTGCGCTTTTCAACCTGTTTATGTTGCTGAAAAAACTTTCGTCAAAAAAACGCATAGCACTAAATTACATTATAATTATCCTAAATATTCTTTTGGCCATGAGTGTTGTTACTTTTGATTATTATTTTATGGGAAAGGAAAAAATTAAGTATTTATGGTTTTTCGCTGCTATTATGTATCCTGTCGCACTCATTGTGCAAATTAGAAAGCAGGGTGCAGATTCTAATAAAATTAAGTTAGACTAAACCATTACACTTATCTCCTTCCCCTATTTCTATTATTGTTTCCTTTAGAAGAAGAATTTCCCCTATTCCCAGCATTCCGCCCACGGCTGTGGCGTTGCGCTTTTTGCTGTTTCTTTTCTTCCTCGGCTGCTTTTACGTCGGCCATGGTTTCTGTAGGTTGAAAGTCCTCTATAGTTTTGGGTTGCAAACGCTCCCCAATCAATTTTTCAATATCCTTTAAATAACCAACCTCATCAAGGCTTACTAACGAAAGTGCTTCACCACTGGCTCCTGCCCTTCCGGTACGGCCTATTCGGTGTACATAATCTTCGGAAATGTTTGGTAATTCAAAATTGATAACGTGTGGCAATAATGGAATATCTAACCCACGTGCTGCAATATCAGTCGCAACCAAAACGCGTACTTTTCCTTCCTTAAATCCTGAAAGCGCTCTTGTTCGCGCTCCCTGGCTTTTATTTCCGTGAATTGCGGCGGAAGTGATTTTCGCTTTTTCAAGTTTTTCACTTAACCGGTTGGCACCGTGCTTGGTCCTTGTAAAAACCAAAACCTGTTGCCAGTTGCCCTCAGAAATAAGTTTAATAATTAAATCTGTCTTTTGGGCTTTATCTACTCTATAAACGGTTTGGTCAATCTTTTCCACCGTGGTATTTTCCGGAGTTGCTTCCACCATAACGGGATGGTGCAAAAACTCATTGGCCAATTTCTTTATATCCTTTGAAAAGGTTGCGGAAAATAAAAGATTCTGTCTTTTATTGGGAAGCAAAGCAAGTATTTTTTTAATATCACGCAGAAAACCCATATCGAGCATTCTGTCCGCTTCGTCCAAAACGAGTATTTCCACTTTTGAAAGTGAAAGTGCATTTTGGTTTTCCAAATCGAGCAATCTACCTGGTGTTGCCACCAAAATATCTACTCCGTTACGCAAGGCACGAATTTGCGGATTGGCACCTACACCACCAAAAATAACGGTAGATCGTAGATCCGTAAATTCGCTGTATTCTCGAAACTCGTCCTGCACTTGTGCGGCGAGTTCACGGGTTGGGGTAAGTATTAATGCGCGAACGGGCCGTTGGCGCAATGGAGGTTGATTGTTTAATATTTGAAGCATTGGCAATGCAAAACCAGCTGTTTTACCACTACCGGTCTGTGCGGAGGCCAGCACATCTTTTCTTTCTAAAATTAAAGGGATTGCTTTTTGTTGAATTGCCGAAGGCGTTTCATATCCTTTTTTGCTGATAGCTTTCAGCAGGGCATCGGACAGCCCAAGTGATTTAAATGACATATAAAAATGTTTCAGGTTTCAGGTTCCAAGTTGCATTCCTTCGAAAAGCTCAGGATGACATTTCATTGTTTATTGGAAGCTGTATTTATTTTTTTTTAGACCGCTGCGCTTGGAGATAGTATATCGCGGCGCTTTTAGAATTCGGTCTTTTTAAAAACCATTAAAACTAAGAAGACGGTTTTAATAAGGTGCGAAGATACGGCTAATTTTCTACCTTGAGGTTTTTATTGTGAATTTGGCAATAAATATAAAAAAGGGTATCTTGATTACTGTATTAAATTCTACATCATGCTCGGCGGCTTTGGAAGTATTAACCATATGATTGTTACGCTCCGTAACAACAAAAATTTGCTTCCTGCAAAACGGTCCTTTTTTAAAAATAGAGATTACGGTGCTATAAAAAACGAGTATTATAATGCCGTGGGTGATGCCTTCAATATAAAAAAAGCAAATCCAGAACAGTTACTCGCGATAAGAAAGGAGATTATCAAAAAGCACAAAAAGGAAGCCCGCAGATTTCTTCTTCTTTTAGGCATTGGTCTTCCGCTGATTGTTTTGGGCATTTATTTTACCTTCCAGAATTTCCGGTTTGGCTTCCCCAATGTAAAAACTACCCAAGAAAGATCTCTTGAAAATAATGATGAGGAAAAGTATTATTTCTATTTGGAAGACGGCGATAAGTGGCTAAAAAAAAGAAATTACTACAACGCAGTATTTCAGTATAAAAAAGCGGTAGCCCTTTATCCTTCAGATTTTGAAGCCAATTACAGATTAGCTTTGGGGTATAGTTACCAGTGCCAGTATGATTTTGAGAATTGCGCAAAGGGAATGCAACTTATTACAAAACTTGAAAAAGAATTTCCGGACAATAAAGATATTCAAAGCGTAAAAACCATTTTTGTGCATTGGGGAGAGTAATAGATTTGATTATTACATTAATCTCCCTATATTTATAAACAACTAACAGCCAATCCTTACAATAATGAAACGACTTTTACTCACTGCAGTATTAGCTTGCGTTTCGTGGAGTAGTCTTCCCCAAACTTCTTCCCAAACACAAGAAGACACACTAAAAAATTCCTATTTAGAAAAGGAAAGAAATATTTCAAAAGCTAAGGACACGCTTCAGGAATATATCAACTTTAAAAAAAATATTCAACTTTCCACAAAAAATAAAGATTTTGAATCTCTTGGAAATGCTTATATCGGTTTGGCAAAATGGCATGAAGACCACACACTACTGGATTCTTCTATAATTTATCTTCAAAAGGCGATTGCTGTATATAAGAAACAGGAAATGTCAAAACCCTTGGCAGACGCCTATCTTTTGTTAACAACCAACTATAGTGGCACCGCTGAATATGACAAAGGCTCTGAAGCTGTTTACAAAGCATTGGCTCTTTATGAAAAAACGGGCGACCAACGTGGAATTGCACAATGCTATACAAAAATAAGCGATCTACTTTACTATTCAGACAGTTATGCAGAAGGTGCTGAATATTGCAAAAAAGCTATCGCCATTCAAGAAAAATATGGGTATGACGAAGATTTGGCCCTTTCCTATCGGCGGCTCGCAGAAAACCAATTGTTTTTGGGCAACCTGGATGAAAGTTTGGCAAATATGAACCAAGCCATAAGTCTCTATAAAAAAATTGGCGAAAACGGACCACCGCTTTTGGCCTGTTATAATGGTCGGGGAAATATCTATAAATATATGGAAAAATATCCTGAAGCAATTGCAGATTACAACCGCTGTTATGAAGGTGCCGAGAAAATTGGGTTTACCCGATACATGATGCCACCTACTGCAAATATTGGCCATGTGTATATTTTACAGGGAAAATATGCCGAAGCACTGCTTTATAATTTAAAGGCAATAGAGATTATGAAACGCATTGGCAACACCAAAAACCTTTGGGAAAACTATATGCATGTTTCAAATATTTACAGTCAGTTAGGCGATTATAAAAACGCGCTGGAATATCACGAACTTTATGAACAAGGCCATACAGAATACCTAAACACAATTATTGCCCGTAAAGATAGTGAGCTACAGGTAAAATATGAAACTGCCAAAAAAGATTTGGAAATTATAGATCAACAGGCGAAAATTTCGCAACAACGCAAAACACAAATTCTTTATATTGGCATTGCTGGATTGCTTGCCATTATTCTCTTTGGAATGTATTTTACTTTGAAAAACATCAGTAAAAAGAGAAAGTCATTAGCAATATTAAATACAGAACTCGACGCTAAAAATAAACAGAACGAATTGTTGCTAAAAGAAATTCACCACCGCGTAAAAAATAACCTAGAAATGGTGAAAAGCCTTATCGCACTTCAATCGGCAAAATTGGAAGACGGCGCCAGCAAAGAAGCTATGCTCGCTAGCCAAAACCGCGTTCAGAGTATGGGTATTATTCACCAAAAATTGTATCAAGGCGAAAATTTGGGCAGTATTGAAATGAAAGATTACTTTATGAATTTAAGCGAAGGCGTGCTGGATACTTTTAATGCAGAAGAAAAAGTGAAAATTGAATGTGCAATGGAAGATCTAAATTTAGATGTGGACACCGCCGTTCCTATTGGGCTTATCGTAAACGAACTTTTAACAAATGCACTAAAATATGCTTTTCCCGAAGGCACTAAAGGGCAGATTAATATAAGCCTTGTTAAAGAGAACAATGATCTCCTGCTAAAGGTTACAGACAACGGCATCGGCAAAACGGAAGGTTCAAAACCCAAAGGCACGGGCTTCGGCACACAATTAATTCAGTTATTGACCCAACAATTGAACGGAACTATTTCCGAAGACTATAAAAACGGCACTGCAGTATTTTTCAACTTTAAAAATTTTAAAATAGCTTAATGGGGAAAGCAATAAAAATATTGATTGTTGAAGACGAAATGATCATTGCAGCCAATATTTCTTTGCAGTTAACCGAATTGGGCTATGAAGTAACAGGAATTTTGCCCCGTGGGGAGGAAACCCTTTCGCATATAAAAATAGACAAACCAGATATAGTCTTATTGGACATTCAGCTAAAAGGCGAACTGGACGGAATAGAAACCGCGCACGAAATACAAAAGCAATATAACATCCCAATCATTTATCTCACCGCAAACGCAGACGAAGCTCATTTTAATCGCGCCAAGGAAACACATCCCTATGCTTTTATATCAAAACCCTTCAAAAAATTGGATTTGCAGCGCGCTATTGAATTAACGGTTGATAGAATTTCATTGGAAAAATCTTCAGAAAATGACAATGGAAATGGCAGCGAGACAGCAGCAACCAACGGAAATACTACCGATTTCATATTAAACGACCGCATTTTTGTTCGCAATAACGAAAAGATGCTAAAAATAGATATTAAAGACATCTACTATATTGAAGCCGATCGCAACTATTGCCGTATTTTTTCACAAGATAGAGAATATCTTTTGGTAATGACATTAAAGGATATTGATGAAAAGCTTCCACAGAACCATTTTCTCAGAATACACCGTTCCTATATTATCAATATTTCCCAAATAGATGAAGTTGCCGGTACGCACGTGGTTATTTCAAAAAAAGCCATCCCAATGAGCAAAGCAATGCGCACAGAACTGCTTAAACGTCTACAAACAATCTAGAAGACCTTTAAGTACGGAACACTTTTAAAACCCTCCAAAACAGGAAATGGATTTCTTAACTTCCTAAGTTAGGTTATTGACTCTCTTCCAGAAAAGCTTCGGCAACAAAAAACATCCTTTCGGACAGAAATCAAGCCTGCTCGTCCTAAATCTCTTTTAATTTTTATTGATTGTCAGTTACTTAGATGCACTCCCCAGAATTTTTTTCAACTAACTAACCAATTTAAATCATTTAAAATTATGAAAAGAGTATTCTTTTTAGGACTTGCAATAGTCCTTTCAATGGCAGCTTGCCAAAAAGCAGAAAAGCGCTACACCCAACAATCACCCGAAATTGACACCTACAAAAAAATAATTGCCGCATATGAAAACCGAGACTGGGACGCATTAGCCAGCCATTATGCTGATACTGTAAAGATTTTGAACAATGCTACCATGGAAAATGCACATTCAATTAATGAATTGATTGCAATGAACAAAGATGACGCCACTCACTTCGGTTCATGGAAATACGATCCTGAGAGCGTAGAATATGAAATGGTGGTTACAGATAAAGGCCAGACATGGGTAAACTTTTGGGGGAATTGGGTAGCGACTTTGCTAGCAAATAACAAAACCTATGTAATTCCAGCACACATAACCGCACAGTTTATTGACGGCAAAATTGTACGAGAAGATGGCTATTGGGATCTTTCAAAACTTATGTTGGATATGCAAGCCATGCAGGAAGCCGAAAAAAGTACTTCGGAAGAAAATGCAATGATAGAAGAAACCTCTTCTGAAGAATAACAAAAATTAATACCGCAGCAATCAATCTGTTTAAAAGAGTTCTCGACTCCGCTCGAACAGACATAAATTAAAAAGAAATGAAAACAGTAGGCATCATAGGTGGTTCTGGCTTTATTGGAAGTCATACAACCAAGAAATTTTTAGAAGAAGGATACAATGTAAAAGTATCTGTAACCGACATTAAAAAGAGTGAAAAGTACCAACATCTTTTTAATTTGGAAAATTCAGACAATCTTAATATCAGCGCATTAAAAGTTGAGGATTTGGAAACTTTGAAAGACTTTATAAGTGATTGCGAAATCGTAATCCATGGTGGAACGCCATTTCAGCTAGACGTTAAAGATCCACAAACAGAGCTTTTTGACCCAACCATAAAAGGAACAGAAAATTTTCTGGAAGCCATCCAACAAGCACCGTTGATTGAAAAAGTTATTTTTATAGCCTCTGTTGCATCATATAACACCAACTTCCCTTTGCCTGCTGGAGGTAAAAAACCACATGACACTTTAAGCGAAAAAGACACGCCGTTTATGAGTGAAGAAAGCCATCCGTATGCACAAGCAAAATTTATAGCCAACCAAACTGTAGAAAAATTCATAAAAGAAAATCCGAAGCTTTCTTTTGAAATCATTTCGGTTTCGCCTGTGGGAGTTATGGGGAAATCTTTATCAAATAGGGAGGATTCCACCTCAACTGGGTTGCAATTTCTGTTTAAGAACAAAATCGCCCCCAATCCATTTGTGCAAATGCTCTATGACACTAATGCGGAAATGGCTTCGGTAGATGTCGCGGATGTTGCAAAAGCAGTTTTTAAAGCTGCTACAATTTCAGGATTGCACGGCAAAAACTATTTATTGAGCAGTGAAAGCTATCCGGTTAGCGATATGAGCTTGATGCTGAACCACCAAGCCCCAAAAAACAAAGCAAAGGTAATTTATGAAAATACACTGGCCATGAACGATTTGGGAATGAAATTCAGACCTGTTCAAGACACTTTAAACAGTTATTCAAAGTAAAATAAAACAGAATATTAACCAAATAAATATACAACTAATGAAAACAACAATTCTTTCGGTAATGATGCTTATTGCTTGCATTACCTATTCGCAAAAAAAGAACGGAACTATTTACGTAGAACATCCGGCTATTACCACAGTGGAGGCCATGACACAAGCTTTTGTGAAAGGCGACACCCAACAAGTAGCGAGCTATCTGGCCGATGACTTTAGAGCCTATAACGGTACGAGTATCGACTCAAATGACAAAGGACAGGATAAAGAAAGTTTTTCAAATTCAGCAAAAGGTTGGCACGACGCCCTTGATTATTTTTCAATAAGCCGTTCCCCAGGGGCTTATCCTGATGCATTGGAATACAAAGACGATAACCAAAAAGATGTAATGTGGGTACAAACTTGGGAAGATATGAAAGGTGTGCATAAAAAGACAGGAGTTAAGATAAACCAACCTATGCACCGATTGTTTATAGTGAATAAAAACAATAAAATACAAACTATTATAACCTATAGCAACGCCAATATTGGTTCAGAAATTCGCCAAAGTTTTAGTGACAGGAAAAACGGAACCATCTATAACCATCACGAAAACATAAATACTGTTCGTAAAATGATGTATGCCATAGAGTTCAATGATTGGGACAAAGCTTACAGTTTTTATGATAAAGATGTAGAGTTTGTAGATTCCAGTTCACCTACTATGGAAAGCATTTCCTTAACAGAACAAAAAGAAATAGACAAACAGATTTTAGAGAAATATGATGTTTCCAGTATAGACATGGTAGGCTATCCAGACTATTTACATTATGAAATGGGTGATATGGGGGTAGTTCTTTCTTGGTGGAATATAAATTTTATCCGCAAAGCTGACAAAAAAGCGATTACCATGCCAATTCATTATCAAATGAATTTTAATGAAGAAGGAAAAATCACTTCGGAAACGGCTTATTATAACCCGAAATTATTGGATTAAGCCACAAAAATTTCACTATAAAATCCCCAGTTTATTATGCCAAAAAATTAAATACTAACCCGTTTTCGCCTTGGGCGGAAACACAAATTAAATATTATGAGAAAAATAATTCTTACAATGCTTTTATTGCCTTTTTTAGCAATATCGCAAAACAATACCGAATACGGCGTATTCGAAAACGCACTCTTAAAGCCCAACCCAGCCCAAATAACCCAATTTGAAAAAGGAATTACGGCACACAATAAAAAGTACCATAGCGACGGCCCTTATGGCGTGCGTGTTTACTGGATTTCTAACGGTCCAAATACGGGTAACTATGTATGGGTTATGGGACCATTTCCTTGGAGCTCTTTAGATAGCAGACCAGCCCAAAAAGAAGGCCACGATGCCGACTGGAACACTAATGTAGCTCCATATATGCTGAACGATAGTGGTGCGCAAACTTACTGGCGCAGTCATCCTGAACTTTCGCGTTTTCCAAAAGATTTTACCATAAAAAATATGTCAGTGGATTATTGGGACATAAAAAGAGGTAAATATGAAGATGCCATGAAACTCGTGAAAAAAGTCCACGATGTGTATGCCGAAAAATCTCCTACCGACATTTATGGTATTTATACCAACGAATTTGGAAGTACCAAGGAAGGAAGAGACTTAGCAGTCATTTCATTTTTTGATAAATCTGCTTGGTTGGGCCAAGACAATAGCATAGCAAAAAAATATGACGAAATGAAAGGTGCAGGAAGTTGGGCTCAATTTATAAAAGATTGGATGGATGTAACCAATGGCGGCGAAACCGAAATTTGGATTTTCCGTCCAGATTTAAGTGGTATTAATGGCGATGTAAAAGTTGCCAATTAAAAATAGCACAAAGAAGTTGAATGCGCGGTATGGCTATGCTGAGCCGTGCATTTCACTTTAAAAGAATTCATCTAAAAACAAGATTATGAAAAC
The DNA here is from genome assembly GCA_937125455.1 of uncultured Aequorivita sp. Classification (GTDB taxonomy): domain Bacteria; phylum Bacteroidota; class Bacteroidia; order Flavobacteriales; family Flavobacteriaceae; genus Aequorivita. The sequence goes on along the minus strand of CAKZLK010000047.1, from coordinate 162,764 downwards.
TAACGCAGCATCTTGGAGCAAAGAAGAACTGAAAATATACATACTTCTGTTATGCGCTAAAGCAGATAAAATAGAGAACGATGAGGAATTAAAGCTCATAAAACTCAAAACTTCCGCTGAAATTTTCGACAAAATGTATCGAGAATTACAAAATGATGGTGAAGATGAAAGCCTAGAAAAAATTCAAGAAGCCTTAGAATGGCATAAATATTCTGAACTGGAACTATGTCAACTGAAAAATGAAATTCAGCAAGTGTTCGCTGCAGACCGAAAGATAGCCAGGCCTGAAAGTAATCTTGGGAGAATTTTGGAAAATATAATTTATTGAAAAAAAGAACAGCAAGAAAAGAAGAGACACCTAGTTCAAAAAACCATAAAGTCAAATGAAAACAAAAATACTTAAACTTCTAATATTTCTATTTATGGGCATATATACAGTAAACGCCCAAAACAGTGACCCCCATGGGAGTGTTGATTCGCATATAACTGGAATGCCTTCAGAAAAAATATTGATGGTTTTGGATATTACGGTGAACGATTCACTTCAATACCAGCAATATCGGGCAAAAGTGGAACCACTTATTGAAAAATATGGCGGAATCTATTTGGTACGTTCAGGTGGGATGGCGTTTGACCCGGAACCCGACCGAAAAGTGACACCCGTGGAAGGAAACTGGAACCCAAACCGATTCATTATCCTGGAATGGGAATCCATAGAACAACTTCAGAGTTTTACAACTTCCGAAGAATACAAAACCGTTGCGAAATTACGGGAGAATTCGGCTTCAACAAAATCAATTATTGTAAAGAAATATCATTAAAAAGATGAAAAAACAAAGGCCCAAATTAAAAATTTCGACTATTCAAATAATTACAAAAATGGCAACCACTTTAAAATACTATTCGCTGATGTGTCTTGCCTTCGGCTTGATGCATATGAATCAAGCTATTGGTCAAAATTCCGATGCAATGAAAAATTCACAAACAACAAACGCAATATTAAAAATTTACACCCAAGACGAAGCTGATGTAAAAGCAACTGTTGAACAATTTCTAATTGTGGCAGGCAATTACAACTTGGATGCCATGGTAAAAATGATGTCAGATAATGCAAATCTAGCAACCATAAGATTAAGGGATGGCAAATGGACTACCGAAACCATGTTAATGAGCGAATATTTTGAAGCGGCAAAAAACAGAACAAATCGCCCTTATTTTGAACCCGTAAAAGAATACACAATCCACCTAAGCGATGGACATTTGGCATTCGTAAAAGCCGATGCTGTTTTACATGCTTTTGGAGTTCCGCTTTTGCACAACATTGATTATTTCACATTGATAAAAGAAAATGAAGCTTAGAAGTTTATCAATATTTCGTTCACCTCCACCCGTATTCCAGAAACTGAAAGAATTTACGACCCAATCGTCTTCGCTAAGAGTTATGCACAGGCATGGTGCAGCAAGAAACCCGAGTATGTGGCTTTATTTTATGCCGAAGATGGCTCCCTTAATATAAATAATGGCACTCCCGCTACTGGCAGGGCAGCCATTACCCAATCTGCCAAAGCCTTTATAGATGCCTTTCCCGATGATATGATTGTGGCTTTTGACAGTTTGGTAAAAACTCCAAAAGACACCGAATTTCATTGGACATTAACTGGAACCAACACAGGTGCAAACGGAACAGGAAAAAAAGTAAACATAAGCGGTTTTGAACTTTGGGAATTGGATGACAACGGTTTAATAAAAGAATCGAAAGGGACTTTTGATGATGAAGAATATAGCAGGCAGATTAAATATGGTGTTAATGATTAAACCCTAAATTATAAATCAACTATAAAACAATCAAAAATGAAGACAACAAAATTAACAACATTAGCAATCGCTTTAGTGGCAGCAATATCATTCTCCAGCTGCAACGAGAAAACCAAAACGGAAACAACTCTAGAAAAACCAAAACCAACTGAAACTGTTGTTGCAGATGAAACCCCAGACTATTTTCTGCTGCGTCCAGAAGTGGAAAAAGCCTATGGCTATTCGCATGCCGTAAAAATAGGCAACGACATAAAAATCTCTGGCGCTGTGAGTATGGACGATGAAGGTAATCCAACTGCAGTAGGCGATTTTGAACAGCAAATGAAAAACTGTTATGCCGATTTAGATAAGATCCTAAAACATTACGGCTGCACTTTTGACGATGTGGTTGTTGAAAATGTGTTCACTACCAATATGCCTAAGTTCTTGGAAGTTGCCGCATATAGAAATGAAATCTACAAAAAACAATTCCCAACTGGATCTTGGCTTGGTGTAAAAGAATTGGCGCTTCCCGAATTTTTGATTGAAATAGAGTTGGAAGTGCATAAGGCGGAATAATATCAAGATAAAACTATTAACTCTAAAACAAATGACATGATTAAACTAACTGTCCTTTATGGACACCCAACAGACATTAACGCATTTGAAGATCATTACACCAATACCCACTTGCCAAAAGCTGCAAAAATGAAAGGGCATACAAAGCTTGAACTCACCAAATTTTTAAGTGCTCCAGATGGTTCAAAAGCTGCCTATTACAGAATGGCGGAATTTTGGTTTTCCAGTCCAGAAGCTATGCAGACTACCATGGGTTCGCCTGAGGGACAGGCCACAGCAGCAGACTTGGCCAATTTTGCAACTGGTGGTGCAACGCTGATTGTTGGAAGTGTTGAAGGATAAACATTTTAAAAGTTAACAATCAAAATAACAAAGAATTCTATATGCAAACCTATAAGACAGAAATTCTAAAACCATAATAAATGAATCTAAAAATAATAGGAGCAGGATATGGACGAACAGGTACCATGTCAACATTTACCGCATTAAAGCAATTGGGATTTCCATGCTACCACATGTCGGAAGTAATTCTTAATAAAGAAAATAAAGGGCATCTCGATTTTTGGAATGATGTGGCTAATGCAAAGGCTGGCCAGCAACATGATTGGGATAAAGTATTTGAAAAGTATAACGCTACTGTAGATAATCCGGCGTGTTGTGTATGGCGTGAATTGTATGAAGCAAACCCCGATGCAAAAGTATTACTCACTTTGCATCCGCGCGGACCCGAGGCCTGGTACGAAAGCACCATAGCAACCATTTATTTTACCGAAAACCGATGGCAGTTTAAAGTCCTTGAACTCTTCACCTCATTCGGTAGAAAAATGGGAAATATGAGCGCGAAATTAATTTGGCAACGAAATCACAAGGGGACAATGAATGATAAAACATTGGCTATTGCATGCTATAATGAACATATAGAAGAAGTGAAAGCTGCAATTCCTAAAGAAAAGCTTTTAATCTTTACAGTAGATCAGGGATGGGAACCACTTTGCAAATTTTTAGATGTTGAAGTGCCAAATTCTGAGTTTCCAAATGTAAATGATCGCGCAGAAATTAAAAAGACAATTGCAGATATAACCAAAGGAGCATATACAATATTGGCTATTGGAGCAATCATATTAGTTGCGATCATCTATGGATTGATTAAATTCTTTGGATGAAGTTTAAAGAATTATTAGAAAATCCAGCATGCATAGAAGCGCAGAAAAGGCATACCGCATTGAGACCGATTAACGTATAAACGCAAGTAAATGTTTAACGATTGGTTTTTTTTCTTGTGACCTCTTTAAAAAAAACAATAAAAGCCGTCATCGGGAATTAAACGGTATTCAAAAATAGTAGAAAAGCCTTGCTCTTTAACTTTCAATAAGAATTGAATATAGGAAGTAAGTTAGGCTTTAACATATCACGACTATACAAAATGATAAAACTCTTCCGCAACATCCGCAAAAACCTTCTCGCAGAAGGCAAAACCACAAGATACCTTAAATACGCAATCGGCGAAATTATACTTGTGGTCATTGGGATTTTGATAGCGTTGAGTATCAATAATTGGAATCAAAACAGAAAAGATGCCAATGAGGGAAAAGCAGTTTTAGAAAGTTTATTAGAAAATCTAAGTGTAGCAAAAAAGCAGTCAGAAGAATTGATTTCTGAAGAAGACGCTTTAAAAGTAAGACTTATACGAATTCTTAGAATTGATTCAAACCATCCTTCAACGAACGCTTCATTAATTCCCGATTCAATTTTTGTAAGTGCAGTATGGGACTTAAACAGCGACCAGCCAACTTTTAATGCTTATAACAATTTAAAAAACACCAATAAGCTGAGTTTAATTAAAAGCAAAAAAATAAATGAAAAGTTTACAGAATTGGAATTTCGTCTAAAGAGGCTCAACGATATACTTGCAGACCGATTAAGTGTCCATCAAATTCGAGTAGATGATATTTTGGAAAACGATATAAATTTCATTCCGTTAATAAAATCCAACATACCTACTATTAATATTGAAGGCGAGCCAAAAAACAACTATGAAGATTTATTAAAAATTAAAAGAGTTAGAAATCTCTTGGGAATGAAATTGACCTTTACCCAAGATGTGATTAATTATCGAGAAAATCTGGATACAGAAATTAAGCATTTAATTGTTTTAATTAAAACCGAATTGAACAAATGATTAAACTATTTAAAAACATCCGACAAAAACTTTCTAAATGAGAAAAAGCTAACAATCAATAACTATATTATGAAAAGGAAACTACTATTCTTCAGCTTAATCACAACGCTTCAACTAAGCGCCCAGGGCTATCAAAAAATTCATAACAAAGCGATATTAGTGGACACGCACAACGATTTTCTCACCCAAACAATGGAGAAAAATTTTGTTTTCGATACCGATTTGAAAGGCAAAACCCACAGCGACCTTAACAGGATGAAGGAAGGTGGCGTAGATGTTCAGTTCTTTTCTGTTTGGAGCGATGGTGAAAGGGTAAATCCGTATGCCTTTGCCAACCGCCAAATAGATAGTTTGGATGCCGTAATAAAACGAAATCCTGATAAAATTGTGAAAGTCGCCAATTTAAAAGAACTTCTAAAAGCTGTTAATCAGAAGAAAATTGCTACTTTGGTAGGTTTGGAAGGCGGCCATCAATTTGAGGATGATTTAGGTAAACTTGAAGCGCTTTACAATCGCGGTGTTCGTTATATCACACTTACGTGGAACAATTCTACTCCTTGGGCAACAAGCGCTTCCGATGAAACCAATCCAGAAGGCGCAAAAAATTCAGAAGGCAAAAAAGGGCTTACGGCTAAGGGGAAACAAATAGTCCAAAAAATGAACAGTTTGGGGATGCTGGTAGATGTTTCGCATGTTGGGGAGCAAACCTTTTGGGATGTGATTGCCACGACTACTAAACCCATCATCGCTTCGCATAGTTCCGTATATTCCCTCTGCCCGCACAAGCGAAATTTAAAAGACGACCAAATTAAAGCAATTGCCAAAAATGGGGGTGTAATTCAGATAAATTTTAACTCGGGATTTATAGATCCATCTGTGGATGCAAGGGAAAGTGCATTTCTGGAAAAACACAAAACCGAAATAGATTCATTAACGCAAGCTGGGATGAATTCATTTATCGCACAAGAAAGTATCTACATAAAATATGCAGATGAATCCCAACAACTTCGCGCACCTTTCGATTTTGTTATTCAACATATTGAATACGTCATCAATTTAGTCGGCGTAGATTACGTAGGTATCGGTTCCGATTTTGACGGAATCTTTTTACCACCAAGCCAGTTGGATGATGTTACCGATTATCCTAAGATTACAAAAGCATTATTGGAAAAAGGCTATAGCGAAAAAGATATCGATAAAATTCTTGGCGGAAACCTGCTTCGGGTTTTAAAAGCTAATGAGACCCACTAACATAAAATCATTCGTTATGAAAAATTGCAAACAAATTTACATTTCAGCCATCCTATTATTTTTTACAGGCAACAGTTTTCTAATATGCCAAAATAATCTAGGCGACAGCGGATTAAGTTTTGAATCACCAACATATATTGCTTCAGCAATATTTAACTGGCCTCAATTGCCTACTAACAGTAAAGGATATAATAATTTAGATTTTTTTCTTACTGTAGAAAAAGAGGCTCCTAATTTTTATTGGGCACATCAATATTCGTTTGTAAATGGCAAAACAGGTTATATGGGGCTTCAAACATCAGCTTCATTTAAAGGAGAGCAAACAAAAATTGCCATATTTTCTATTTGGGATGCAAAAAGTGCGCAGAGTGCTGCTAATGGTTATTCGGAAGTATTTGGGCACGAAGGCAGTGGCTATTCTTGCAGGATAAAATACAATTGGCAGGAAGGGCGAAAATATCGTGTAAGGGTTTGGGAACTTGGTATCGCAGAAGCACCAGATAGCGGAACTTGGTGGGGAGCTTGGGTTATGGATATGACAACTGAAAAAGAAGAATTTATTGGTAAAATATTGGTTCCAGAATCTTGGCAATGGCTAGAAAACACATCCTATAATTTCACTGAATATTGGGGCGCACAAGATGGCAAAAGGCACCCGTGCAGTAGCATTGGCTATACAAACACTATTTACGATTATCCTACAATGGCTAACGGAGCCGTAAAACCAACAAAAGCTATTTTTGAAAGAAATGATGAATGTGCATCACTTACAAAAACTGGTCAAATTGGGCAAAATATCTATCAAGTAGAAGCAGGTAATAATTAATGATCAAACTAAAAGAAATATTCACAAACAAAACCAACCATTATGAAAAAAGCAATTTACTTTTTAATCATTTCAGCAAGCTTTCTTTTAAGTTGTGCTGAAAAAAAGGAAACCACAAAAAACGAAACCGATAGCAAATCCAGTTACATGGATTATTCAAACAGTGATGACCAAATTACTGGCGGCATCAAAATGATTCCCATCACCACTCCAAAAGGAACTTTCAATGTGTGGACAAAACGCGTGGGCAACAACCCAAAAATGAAGGTTTTACTTCTTCACGGAGGTCCCGGTGGTACGCATGAATTCTTTGAGAGTTTTGACGGCTATCTTCCAAATGAAGAAATTGAATATATTTATTACGATCAACTGGATAGTTATTACAGCGATAAACCTAATGATTCCACGCTTTGGACAACAGAACATTTTGTGGAAGAAGTAGAGCAAGTTCGTAAAGCTTTAAATCTGGACAAAGACAATTTTTACCTACTAGGGCAATCGTGGGGCGGAATTTTGGCGATGGAATATGCACTAAAATATCAAGACAATCTAAAAGGCTTGATTATTTCAAATATGATGGCGAGCATTCCGGAATACGAAAAATATGCTGAAGTATTGGGAGCCCAACTTCCTCCAGAAATTTATAAAGAAATTAAGGAATTGGAGGCGAAGGAAGATTTTTCAAATCCCCGATATGCCGAGTTGGTGATGAACAATTATTACACAGAGCACATCCTCCGCAAACCTTTGGATGAATGGCCAGAGTTCATCAATCGCGGCTTTTCGCACCTCAACCCAAATATTTATATCTATATGCAGGGCCATAGTGAATTTGGTGTAACTGGAAATGCAACACTAAAAGGCTGGGATGTTTCCGATAGATTAAAGGAATTGACTGTTCCAACTTTAATGATTGGGGGAAAATACGACACCATGGATCCAAAATATATGGAATGGATGAGCACCCAAGTGCAACGCGGTAGAAGCCTCACCTGTAATGCAGGACACGTTTCACAATATGATGACCCGCAAACTTATTTTCCAGGATTGATAAAGTTTATTAAAGATGTGAATACAGGAGAATTCAAATAAGGATGTTGTAAAATCAGCTAACTAACAACCAATGATACCAAAAACCAACCGAATTGAATCCATTGACGTCCTACGTGGCGTTGTGATGGTAATCATGGCCTTAGACCATGTGCGCGATTATTTTCATTATGGGGCTTTTTTTTCAGATCCAACCAATCTGGAAACTACAACGCCAATGCTCTTTTTCACCCGCTTCATTACACACTATTGTGCCCCGGTATTTGTATTTTTAGCTGGAACCTCAGCCTTTCTATATGGAAGCAAAAAAACAAAACCAGAGCTTTTTAAATTTCTGTTTACCCGTGGTATTTGGCTCATTTTTTTGGAAATCGCTGTCAATAATCTTATTTGGACATTTGATTTAACGTATAGCCTTAATATTTTTCAAGTTATCTGGACCATCGGATTCAGTATGGTCTGCCTTTCCTTTCTTATTTATTTACCGAAAAAAATTATTCTTATAATAGGAATTGTTCTGATTGCCGGACATAATTTATTGGACGGCTTTGTGATGCAAGGCAAAAGCTTTGAGGCCATCATTTGGTATCTATTACACCAAGAAAACGGTTTGGTTTTCGGGCCAAATTCTTTGGTTATATTACATTATCCGTTAATTCCATGGATAGGACTGATGGCTTTGGGCTATTTGTTCGGCACATTTTATCAAAAGGATTTTAATGCAATGGTTCGTGGAAAATGGTTGCTGTTATTAGGCTTTGGTGCGCTTATTCTATTTTTTGTTTTAAGGGGAGTGAACGTTTATGGCAATCTAGTTCCTTGGACAATTCAAGATACCGCAACCAAAACGATTCTTTCGATATTTAACGTAACCAAATATCCGCCTTCGCTATTATACCTGTGCATCACAATGGGACCGGCATTTATATTCCTTTACATATTTGAAAACACAAAAAATAAGCTAACGGATTTCTTTTTGGTTTTTGGAAGGGTTCCACTGTTTTATTATTTCCTCCACGTTTTTGTAATCCACGTTTTTGCAATTGTAGGGATGATAATTTTTGGTGGAGATTGGCATTCTATGATTTTGACCGCGGAAAATTTCAGTAATGCAAGCCTTATTAACTATGGTTATTCCCTGCTTGTTGTTTATCTGGTTTGGATTGGCGTAGTGCTTCTACTCTACCCTTTCTGCAAAAAATACATGATCTATAAAGCTAACAATAAGGATAAATGGTGGTTGAGTTATTTATAATTAGAAAATAATATTATGATTCAAAAAGACGAAGGATTAAAAAGAAGAGTTGGCGCACTAGGTTTATCGGCTAACATCATTAACATTATTATTGGCTCTGGTATTTTTGTACTACCTGCAATTGTAGCTAGTTATATGGGAGCATCCAGCATCATTGCTTATTTGTTTTGCGGACTGTTAATGGCAATGATAATGCTTTGTTTTGCAGAAGCTGGCAGTAAAGTAACAAACACCGGAGGACCCTACACCTATATTGAAACAGCTTTTGGTGATTATCCTGGCTTTGTTGCTGGTGTTTTTGCTGTTGGAAGTAATTTGTTTGCAGATGCCGCTGTTTCTAATGCTTTAGTAAATGTTGTTGCCTCGGCATATCCCATATTTGAAAATGGATGGCCTCGATTTTTGTTTTTATTTATTCTTTTTTACGGTCTAGTTTACGTAAATGTAATTGGCTTAAAACAAGGGATGGGTTTAGTGAAATTTAATACTATAATTAAGCTAATACCTTTGCTTTTACTGATTTTCATCGGCTTTAAGGATGTTTCCTTAAGCAATTTGTATTTTCAACATTTTCCGAGTGTTAAAACTTTAGGTGAAACATCCCTTATTTTATTTTTTGCCTTTCAAGGTTGTGAAACAGGTATTATTGTTGGCGGAGAGGTTATTAATCCAAAACGCAATATTCCAAGGGCTATTTTAATAAGTATTGTAACAGTTGTAGTTGTTTATGTATTAATCCAGACAGTTTCTCAAGGTGTTTTGGGCGATGCTTTGCCAAATTTTAAAGCAGCTCCACTTGCTGAAACCGCTAGGGTAGTTTTTGGTCCTTTTGGATATATGCTTTTAATTGTTGGCGCAGTTATTTCGATGTTTGGTTATATGAGTGGAACCATTCTGAATAGCCCGAGAATAGTTTACGCTCTTGCCAGGGATAAGGTAATCTCGATAAATGCATTATCTAGAATTCACAAATCTTTTGCTACACCACACATTGCCATTATTTTATATGCAACTATCGGTTTTATCTTAGCTGTTACAGGCAGTTTTGAACAATTAGTGATTATTGCTAGTAGCGCTATGTTGATTCTTTATTTAGGAGTAGCACTTTCTGTAATTAAGTTGCGCAATTCTAAAGAACAATATTCTGGAGGGTTTAAAATTCCAGGAGGATGGACTGTCCCCATTATAGCTATTGCCATAATTCTATACTTTTTATCAAGCCTTTCGGCAAATGAGATGATTGGCACAGCAATAGTCATAGTTGTATTATCGCTTATTTTTTTCGCTATTAAAATTTTTAAAAAGAAAACGGTTTGATAATGCTCTTTAGAAAAACGGTATTGTCAGGTCGAGCGCAGTCGAGACCTATTGTTTAACCTCTCGACTGCGCTCGAGGAGACAAAACAAAAAAAATGATTAAACTTTTTAGAAACATCCGCAAAAACCTTATCACTGAAGGAAAGACTTCAAATTATCTAAAGTATGCTATTGGTGAAATAATACTTGTGGTCATTGGGATTTTGATTGCCTTAAGCATCAATAATTGGAACGACCAACGAAAACAAAACACCAAAGAAATTGCCTATTTAAAAAACCTGCGTGAAGATGTTGCTTCCCAAATAATAACATTTAACCTCAACCTAAAAATTGAATCCATTATTATTAGAGACGTAGATGATATTTTACAACACATTAAATCTAACGGGGGTTTCAAAAACTTGGACAGCATCAATTCTAAAATCAACGATTTAACCATTAGATACACACTTCGAATAAATAACACAACCTTTCAAGAACTCAATAATACAGGGCAAATCAACATTATACGCAACCCAAACCTCAAAAAAGAAATCGTAGGTTTTTATCAAACCACCGAACGTGCTTCCGATAATATTCAAAACAACAACACCAACCTTATTGACAATTTGATGATTCCAGATATTATGGACCTAACGGCTTTCTCGTCTGCTACCTATTCAGATGAGTTATTAATTTTAGTTTCAGAACTTGGTCTTCAACCTTTCGAAAATGATATGGTAAAAACTACAGCTGAAAACCTATTGGCAAATCCAGAAAACCAATTAAAGCTCATAAATCGAATAAAATACCGAAGTATTCTTGCCAATTACAGCAAAAAACGTGTTGCTCTTTTAAAAGAAATGGCGACGCAACTTTTATATTCGTTGGATGCGGAATTGGAAAAAAGCAGTAAAACAATAAACCACAATCAAATAACTTAAGTGGCTAATAGCCAAATAATAAATCGTTAAAATTAAAATTGAGTAGAAATCGCTATCTTTAAACAACTTACTAAATTATTATTTATGAAATACATAACATTTGTTTTAGCGTTAGTATTGGTGGTTTCCTGCAAACAAAAAGAACCAGAAAAAAGTTACTTGGGTGTTATAAATATTTCTGTAAGTGGAAAAAAAAGTGCCCAACCCCACTTTGAAAAAGGATTATTGCTTTTGCATTCCTTTGAATATGAAGACGCTCGCGAGGCTTTTCAAGAAGCACAAAAGGAAGATCCAAAAATGGCGATGGCCTATTGGGGCGAGGCAATGACCTATAACCACAGCTTGTGGCACGAACAAGATTATGAAGCCGCATCAACTGTTTTAGCAAAACTCGGTAGGCTAAATTTAGAAAATAATACAAGCGAAATTGAACAAGATTTAATTGAATCTGTACACATACTTTATCAGCCAAAAACAGAAAAAAACCAACGAGATTTTGCTTGTGCAAATTTTATGGAAGGTTTGTACAAAAAATATCCAGCCAATCAAGAAGTGGCCGCATTTTATGCATTGTCACTACTAGGCTCAGTTGAAGAAGGAAGAGATGATATTGTTTACGGAAAAGGCGCAAAAATTGCAAAAGGTATTTTAAAGGAAAACCCAAACCATCCGGGTGCATTACATTATTTAATACATTCTTATGACGATCCCGATCGTGCTACCCTTGCCTTAGATGCCGCCAATACATACTCAAAAGTAGCGCCAGATGCCAGCCACGCACTGCACATGCCTTCACACATTTATGTTGCAATGGGAATGTGGGATAATGTAATTTCCTCGAATATTGATTCCTACCAAGCAAGTATTAACCGAATGGAGAAAAAAGAACTAGACAATGATGCCCGTGGCTATCACGCTTATCATTGGTTGCAGTACGGATATCTTCAAAAAGGAAATTATGAGGAAGCAAAAAAAATGTTGCTAGATATGAAAAAGTATGCCACACAAACCCCATCAAAAAGTGCGCGGGCATATTTGGTGTTTTTAAAAGGAACTTATTTAACCGAAACTGATAAGTGGGAAGGCGAAATTGCAGATATACCTGTGGAAATAACCGATTTGAATATTTCCGTCCGCTCCAAATATCAGTTTCTGGAAGGGATGAAAGCTTATAAAGCAGGTAATATCCAAAGATTAGACAGCATACTTAATACTATGAAACAAGACCATAAAAGGGAGTCATTTGTTATTTCGGAAGGCAGTTCCAAACTCTGTTCAGGGGTAAGTCGTGACGAAGCTTCAAATATGGATTTAAAAGAAGCGGAAATCAGGCAAAACCAATTATTGGCACTTCGCGCCAAGCTTGAAAATAACACAAAATTGGCGGAAGAACATTTTATAAAATCAATAGATATTGAAAACAGCATCAGTTATAGTTACGGGCCACCTTCTATTCAAAAACCTACCCACGAGTTGTATGCAGACTGGTTGCTCACCCAAAACAGAAATGAGGAAGCTGCAGAACAATACGAGCTTGCCCTAAAAATTGGACCCGGTAGGTTACGTGTTTTGAAAGGAATAGAAAACACAAAACAGGTAATTTGAGTTTACAAACTTCAAAAAGTTTAGTAGTTAAATTTTCAATTTCCACTTTGTGGGCACAAAGGCTTTTCTATATCTTTAAATACTGAAAAAAAACTTCAGAAAAATCATGAATATCGATCAAATTTTTAAAAACAATCAAGCTTGGGTAAATGAAAAATTAGGGTTGGATCCTAATTATTTTAAAAATCTTTCCGAAGGCCAAAATCCAGAAGTACTGTATATAGGCTGCAGTGATAGTCGTGTTACTGCTGAGGAAATTATGGGCGCCAAACCGGGGGAAGCCTTTATCCTGCGGAATATCGCCAATATGGTTTCCAACTTGGATCTCAGCGCTATGAGCGTAATCAATTATGCCGTTAGCTATTTAAAGGTTAACCACATAATTGTTTGTGGCCACTATGGATGTGGTGGTGTAAAAGCCGCTATGCAAAGTCAGGATTTAGGAATATTGAACCCTTGGCTGCGAAATATTCGGGATGTATATAGGTTGCATAATCAAGAGCTCAACCAATTAAAAACAGAAGAAGAAAAATACCGTCGACTTGTAGAACTGAATGTACAGGAACAGTGTGTAAATGTTATTAAAACCGCAGACGTACAAATTGCCTATAGAAATAGAAATTTAACAGTCCATGGCTGGGTAATGGACATGGAAACGGGAAAATTGATTGATTTAAAAATTAATTTTGATAAAGTGCTGAAAGGCATAATGGAAATTTATCATCTAGATTAGAAGTTTCCTTAAAATAAAAAATGCTGCTTTCTTTTTAAGAAGGCAGCATTTTTATTATTAAATACCTTTATTTTTATTGAGGAAGCAATACTTTATCAATAGCATGTACAACGCCATTTGCGGCTTGAACATTGACTACTATTATATTGCTAACGCGTCCATTTGGATCGGTTATGGTTGCATTGGGTGCATTTATAATTAAATCATCACCCAAAGTACTTACCGTTCCGTTCACTAAATCCTCAGCGCGAACGTTTGCTCCGGCAATAACATGTGTATTTAGTGCAGCCGTAAGCGTCGGGCCATCGATATCAGCCAAACCATTAATTTCCAATTCAGTAATCAAATCGGCAAATGCATCATTAGTAGGTGCAAAAACTGTGAATGGCGTTGGACTCGTTCCTTCAGGTGTTGAAAGAACACTCACAAAATCTGGCTGATCGGCTCGGGTTAAAGCAGTTACTAAAGTAGAAAAAGTTGGATCTGCCGTTGCAAAAGTTACAACTGTTGGTAAACCAATAACTGTATTCACAGCATGTATTACACCATTATCAGCTGCTACGTCTGCAGTTGTTACGGTAGAAACTCCATTTAATTTTACTCCAGAAGATGTGTTTACATACAAGCTCAAATTAGAACCAGTAGAAGCTTCAGTAGCTAACGTATTAACGTAACCTGTAGTTAAATCAGCAGCCATAAGCTTTCCAATAACAACATGGTTTAGTAATACATTAGTAAGCAAATCTACAGGAACATCATCCAAAGTGGCAAATCCATTTGCTGTCAAAAATGCTGCAAATGCATCATTATTTGGAGCAAAAACAGTAAACTCACCTTGTCCGGCAAGTGTAGCTGTAAGTCCTGCTTTGTCCAAAGCTGCTTTTAAGGAAGAATAATCATCATTTGATGCCACAAAATCTGCAATTGTATTTGTTTGTGGATCCGGATTTGGATTATCGTCATCGCTACAAGACATGATGCCTAATGCGATGAAAACGAATAAAGAAATTTTAATTAAGTTTTTCATTTTTTCTATTGTTAAGTTTTTATCTGTGTGGCAAATCTATCACATGGACTCTCCTTCAAAAAGAACTTTAACTTTTGTTTATATTTTTATGTTAAAACTTAAACAATATTTTTAAATTTATGGATTTTGCAATCTCGCTACAAAAGCTATCTTTATGATCCAATTATAACCTTCAAAATTTATTATGAAATATTTCTTTATAGTTTTTTTAATAGTACTTAGCGCAAGTACCCTTTATTCTCAATCAGACAAAGAAATGGTTGAAGCAACCGTGACCAAAAACAAAATTGAAAGTCATATATATTTTCTCGCTGATGATTTATTAAAAGGTAGACAAACAGGAACTCCCGAAAATAAAATTGTTGCCTCATATCTTGCTAACACCCTTAGAGGATACGGTGTAAAACCAGCTTCGCAAAACATACTTAACGGATCAAATACCGAAAGTTATTATCAAGAAATAAAATTGAACAAAATTAGCCCCGTAACTCGTTTGCTATTAGCAATAGATGGTAAGGAACTCAAGAAAAAAGTGGTCTTAAAACCAAGCAAAATGGAGTTTAGAGGTGAAGCTATTTATCTTGGCTATGGCCTTGAAAATGATTATAAAGGGAAAGATGTCTCTGAAAAAATTGTAATTGTAAGGTCTGGTGCGCCAAAAGTTACTGATGCCCGAGCGGCATTTGGTTTGATTGAACAAAAGGAACAATTAGCAAAACAATATGGAGCCGTTGCAGTAATTGAACTTGTGGATACCAATGAAAAGACTTGGGATTTTATTGATCATAATTTTAATAGTGCCCGAATTGAAATTGCTGATGATAATGAGAAGAAAGACGTAAAAAAAGGCCTTGCCTATCTTTGGGTTCACGATGAAAATAACATCCAGGCCAAAGCATTTGAATCTAAAGATAATTTGAGCGCAAAACTTATGATGGGAGGAGAAGACAAGGAAACTGTCATTTCTCAAAATGTAATTGGGATGGTTGAAGGAACAGATCCACAATTAAAAAACGAATTCATAATCTATTCCGCACATTACGATCACATAGGTATTGGCAAACCAGATGCAACTGGCGATGAAATTTATAACGGTGCACGCGACAATGCTGTTGGAACGACCACAGTTTTGAGCATGGCAGAAAACATGGCGAAATACCCCACCAAACGCTCGGCACTTTTCATTCTTTTTACTGGCGAAGAAAAAGGATTGCTGGGAAGTAAATACTACGTAGAAAATCCTTTATTCCCATTAAACAAAATGGTGTATTGTTTCAATAGTGACAATGCTGGTTATAATGATACTTCTGTAATTTCAATAGTTGGGTTACAGAGAACCACAGCGTCTGCAAACATAAAAGAAGCCGCTACAAGTTTTGGTTTAAACGCAATTGATGATGCGGCTCCTGAGCAAAATCTTTTTGACAGAAGCGATAACGTAATGTTTGCCAAAAAAGGCATCCCCGCTCCTACTTTTTCATTGGGTTTCACATCTTTTGACGGCGATGTAACTAAATATTACCATCAAGCTGGAGATGAAGCAAACACATTAGATTATGACTATCTGTTGAAATTTTTTGAAAGCTATGTTCTGGCTGGAAGGTTAATTGCCAACGATCCCGAAACTCCAACTTGGACAAGCGGCGATAAATATGAAAAAGCTGGGAAAGCACTTTATGACAACAAAAAAAAGCCATGATTTCTCATGGCTTTTTGAGGGGATCAAAAAAAGGCAATTATAGTTTTTCAAAAGTTAGATAATCGGTTCCGCCATTGCCTCCGCTAATATCAAAGAGCTCAACTCGGGTGTTTGTGTAGGTGTCAACATCCCAATCATCATTAAACTCGTTAAAAGGTATTGCAGTTCCAAAATCTAATATTACATCAAGACCATTACTACTATTGACAACACTCCAAGTCCCAGTTATTGTATTGTTGCTGTTTTCTGCAATCACGCTTCCACCTGTGTTAAAAGTAAGTAAATACCCAATGTAATCGTTGGTTTCGTCATTACCATCGTCTATATAGCTTTGCACATACCATTGACCATCGTTTAGGATATTGATCAGCTCTGAAGTGTTTCCTCCACCATTACAATCTGCGTATGGATTTCTTCCAAAATTAAGATAATCTGTACCGCCGTTACCGCCGCTAACATCAATTAATTTTACGTTTTGGGCGTCAAAACTGGTGACATCCCAATCATCATTTAAATCATCAAAAGGATCATTACTGCCCGTAATTTCGAAATTCAAAACAAGGTCTATTCCGCTACTGCTATTGGTAACTGTCCAGGTACCATTAACCGTGTTATTTGTGCTTGTAGCAGTAACTGTTTCATTGGCGTTGAATTTGAATTCATAAGCAACATAATCACAGGTTTCATTATTCCCATCGTCTTCCAATAGGTTTACATACCATACACTATTTGTCAAATTATCAGTAAATTCAGTAGTGTTTCCACCGCCTCCACCGCCGTTCGGATTGCGTTCGTACGTTAAAAAGTCAACACTGCCGTCGCCACCGCTAATGTGTTTCAATTTAATTATATCTTGGGTTGCCTCAATAATATCCCAATCTTCGTCAAGCTCATCAAAAGGATTATTGGTTCCGAAGAAAAGATTTAGATCAGGGGTATTGCTATTTGTCAAGCTCCAAGTTCCATCCACCGAATTGGAAGAACTTACCGCTTGGGCGGTATTGTCTGTTGCGAATGTAAACTCATAGCCCTCAAAATCACTTGTTTCATCTACATCATCGAAATAATAAGTGACAAACCAAGCACCAGAGGTCAAAATACTTTCAAAGTCTGAAGGAAATCCTCCTCCATTGGATGAACAGCCGGAAATTAATGTCACTAATTCTGTATTACTATTAACTTGTACGATAGTACCGTCTTGCAGTATTACATTAATGGGAAACTGCAGAGCCATATAAGTTCCATTTTCTAAGGAAAGTAATAAAGCAAGAAGCTCACCATCGTTGTTAACCGTTTGTGTTCCAGTTTGCTGTTGATCTGAATTGTAGATAAAGAAAGTAAGCGGATAAACGAAATCTATACAATCGATTGAAGAAGTATTGTTATTGTCTGAAGTACGAAGCAATAAATCCCCTAGTTCGGAATTTATAGCTACTATATCAGTGTTTGAATCATCAAAAGGTTGTGAATCTTCCTTTGTACAAGAGCTTACTAAAAAAATTAATAAGAAAGCTGAAAATGTGAGTTTGATTAATTTATTCATGGTTGTTTATTTTTATGTTTTATATAATTAAGACAGACAACCTAAAGAAAACCCTACCATACATTTATAATTTTTATTTGAAACAGAGAAATTCACTGAAAAAAGGGAATAAAAAAACCATCCCTAGAATTGGATGGTTTTTTTAGATGATGAAAGTGATTTTTAGATTTTTTCAAATGTTAAAAAATCTGTACCGCCATTGCCGCCACTTACATCGGTTAGTTCAATTTTTGAATTGCTCACTGAAATAATATCCCAATCATCAGAAAGGTCTTCAAAATCTGGAGGCGAAGCAAAGAAAATATTAAAATCGGCACCACTTGAACCTCCACCATCGTCACTAGAATTACTATCCGTTACAGACCAAGTTCCTGTAATTGTCGTACTTCCTTTTATAGCTGCCAAGGAACCATTTTCATTGAAAGTAAAAGCATAACCTGTAAAATGATCAGTTTCATCCTGATCAGAGTCAAAAAAGTAAGTGACTTTCCAAGTGCCGCTTTGTGCAGTATTTATGGTTTGTTCAACAGTTGTATTTTGCTGTTGATTGTTGTCATCATCTTTATTACAAGACATTGCAAGACCAGTGTAAATAAAAATTACAAGAATTGCATTTAAGAGGGTTTTCATAGTTTATTATATTTTGCGATTAGTATTTGATTAAAATATTGTTGTTTAATTTTTTTTGAAAATCAAAGTATCTTCAATTTCACCTTGGCTATTTCGGGTGATAAAGGTTACTGAGTATGGCGAATATTGCAATGCCTTATATTCATCATCATCCGCACCATTTATGGGACTGTCCATATCCAATTCAAAATTTAACTCTTGGCCCGTCACTGTTACAATCCAAATTCCATCCACATTTTGTGATCCATTTGTGGCAAAAATATTTTGATTGCTAAAGAATGTAAAATCAAAACCGGAATAATCTGAAGTTTCATCATCGCCATCGTCTAAATACTTTTCAATATACCAAGTGCCCGATTGAAGAATATTACGAAGTTCCTGCGGGTCTGGACCACCTCCGCCACCGCCATTTGGTTCCCGACCGAAAGTGAGGCGATCTGTTCCACCTCCACCCCCACTCACGTCAGAAAGGCGAATAATACTTTGTGTAGCTTCTAAAACATCCCAATCGTCGTTCAGTTCTGCAAAATTGTTGTTGGTGGTCGTTTCAAAATTTAGAATGAAATCTAAATTGCCACTATCTATTTCAGCAGTCCAAAAACCATTGATTGTATTGTTGTTACTTACAGCAACTGCAGAACCATTTCGTAAAAATGTAAATTCATATTCATTGAAATTTGCAGTGTGGTCTGTCCCATTTTCTTCCAAAAAGTTCACAAACCAGCTTCCCGTACTCAAATTTTCTATGAAAAGATTTAACTCTGTATTATTTCCACCAGTATTAGGATTGCGGCCGAACGTTAAATAATCTGTGCTACCATCACTTCCGCTAATGTGCTTCAGCTTAATAAGCTCAGAAGTTGCTTCAAGTATTTCCCAATCTTCGTCCAATTTATCCAACGGAGCATTTGTTCCGAAGAAAAGATCAAATTTAAAATCGTTCACGAGTGCCCAAGTTCCAGGTATGGTAGTTCCAGATTTTATCGCTTGTGCAGTTCCGTCAAGACCGAAGTTAAATTCATATCCGGCATAATTATCAGTTTCGTCATAATCATTAAAATAGTATTCAACGTACCAATTCCCAGTTGTCAAATCTTCTTCAAACTGTGAAATATCCATAGGGTCATTATTTGTATTTGCAACACAGTCTGCAATCAAAGTTTGCAACTGTTGGTTGCTGTTCACTTCTGCAATTGAACCATCGGCGAGAATTACCGAAATTGGGAAATCCAAACTAATAAAATCATTCGGTCCCAAACTCTGCAGAAAAATGAAAAGTTCTAAATCACTATTCACTACTACGGAGCCTGTCTGCTGTTGATCTGAATTGTAAGTAAAAAAAGAAATAGGAAATACAAAATCCAAACAGCCAATTTCAATATCATTTACACCGCAAGTGGCGGCAAAGGCATCTAGTTCACCTTGGTTATTAACTATTACTTGTGTAAAATCAAACAACTGTAAGCTGATTGGAAAGGCTATCTCTAAGGTATCAGTATCATTTGGAAACTGATTGAAGACTTGTTGAATCAATAAAACATCATCGGGAATATTGATTGTTAGCTGTTGTCCGTTTGCAACAACCGTAATAGGGAGCACTACAGAAGCACAACCATTTTTGTCAATTATATCATCGTAACTGCCTGGATTTTGCGAGGTGCGCAATAACAGACCAGTTAATGGAGAGCCTGTAGTTATGGTATCCGCAGGAGTTTCATCAATATATTCCTTTCCCTCTTTTTGGCAAGAAAAAAAAACAATGCTTACAAAAAGCAGAAGTAAAAAACGGAGGAAGTATATTTTTTTCACACAATACATGTTGAGTCGTTATATTAATAACAAATAAATTAAAAGATACCCTACCCACCAACTTGAAAAAGTTTTAAATATATTTGAATTCAATCAAACTTATTTATGAAAGAGCCTGAAAATGTTTGTAATGAAAACACATTCAATCGTCTTTATGAAACTCATGGAAAGCCGGTTTGGCGTTTTATCTATTTTAAATGTGGTGATGGTGCGCAAGCAGATGATTTGGTGCAGGAGGCTTTTATAAAGTTGTGGCAAAACTGTGCTAAGATAACGAAAGAAAAAGCAAAATCATTTTTATACACCGTTTGCAACAATGCTTTTTTAAATGAAGTGGCACACAAAAAAGTGGTTTTAAAACATGCCAAAACTCAAACCGATCATACAAATTTCCAGTCTCCAGAATTTTTAATGGAAGAAACAGAATTTCACAACAAACTAAAAAATTCACTTGAAAATCTTACCGAAGCTCAGCGCACTGCTTTTCTTCTAAATAGAATAGAAGGAAAAAAATATGCTGAAATCGCGGAAATGTTGAATATTTCTGTGAAAGCAGTGGAAAAGCGTATGAGCCAAGCTTTGGCAACACTTCGGAAAGAAATAGGAAATATTTAAAATTTTAAGGTAGGGTAACACGCACTTCGGCTGTTTCACTTATGAATACAAAGAATATGGAGAAAGATTACTTATTACACAAATGGCTGAACAACGAAGCCACTCCCGAGGAACTGGAACAGTTAAAAGCTGATCCAGAATATGCTTCGTATGTTCAAATTGCAACTGCCAGTTCTAATTTTGGAGTACCTAAAATGGACAGTGAAGCAAACTTTGAAGCCATTTCAAACCAGCTAAAACCTGTTCGCCAACTTCATAAGCCGAACATATTTTCAGTTGTTTGGAAAGTTGCCGCGATCTTTGCAGTTCTTCTGAGCGGCTATTATTACATTTCTACGTTAGACACCTCAGTGAAAACTGAAATAGCTCAGACCGAAACTTTTTCATTGCCAGATAATTCTGAAGTTGTGCTAAACGCAGGTTCAAAAATCAGATACAACAAAAAAAATTGGTCTGATTCTCGCGAGCTCTCTTTGGATGGCGAAGCATACTTCAAAGTGAAAAAAGGAAATAAATTCAGCGTAAAAACCGTTGAAGGTATTGTAAGTGTTTTAGGAACGCAGTTCAATGTTTTTGCGAGAGATGGATTTTTTGAGGTTTCCTGTTACGAAGGTTTGGTTAGTGTAGCTTTCAATGATACACTTGTAAAGGTGCCCGCAGGAAGCAAAATACAAATTGAAAACGGAAAGTTAGCAATTAATGAAACTGCTGAAAACGCTTCACCTATATGGCTTGCCAGCGAAAGCAATTTTGAAAACGCACCACTGCCAATTGTTCTGAAAGAAGTTGAAAGACAATATCCTGTTAAGGTTAATTTAGAAGATATTGATTCTGAAAAAAGATTCACAGGCAGCTTCACCCACGAAAATCTTGACCTTGCATTAAAAGCCATTTGTGAGCCCCTTCAGTTAAACTATAATATAAATAAAAACGGAGTCGTAAGCATTCATGCCAAAAATAGCAAGTAGCTACAAAATCCTTGTTTTCTTATTATTTTTCTGTGCTTTCGGAACCAAATCCGTAGCACAGGAAATTGATAACACTCCCCTATTGACCTATTTGAAATCATTGGAAAAGGAATACAATGTTCGGTTTTCATTCGTAAAAGAAGAAGTGGAACTTATTATATTAAAGCCACTTTCAAGAAGTGAAAACTCCATAGAAAACATTCTTTCCTACCTTCAGGAAAACACTCCTTTGCTATACAATCGCATCAACGAACGCTATATTACCATAACTTCCAAAGAAAATAAAGGCAGTCTTTGTGGGCGAATTATTGATTTTGAAACGCAGCTACCGTTAGAAGGTGCGACTATTGTTTCAGAAAACAACTCGTTCAACTTAATCTCAAACGTGGAAGGTTTTTTCTATATTCCCCTGCAAAACAAAAATGTAAACTATACGGTTTCGTATGTTGGCTATGCTCCAATTAAAAAGAACACTTCCAGCTTATCCATTGAATGTTCTGCCCTGCTTTTAGTTCCATCGGTGGCTGAATTGGAAGCCGTTATGATCCAAAATATTTTCACTAAAGGAATCGATAAAAATCTGGACGGGTCCATTTTGCTTTCAACAGAGCATTTTGGGTTGCTTCCTGGGCAAGTAGAAAACGATGTACTCCAAATTGCACAAGCCCTTCCTGGTGTGGAAAGTGTAGATGAAACCATTTCAAACATAAACATTCGGGGGGGAACGCATGATGAAAACCTATTACTCTGGGACGATATAAAAATGTACCAAAGCGGACATTTCTTTGGGCTCATTTCGGCCCTAAACCCAGACATCACCAAAAATGTAAGCATCTATAAAAACGGAACTAACGCTCGTTATGGCGAAGCAGTTTCGGGTGTAATAGATATGCATTCAAAAAACAAAATTTCATCTGAAACTGAAGCTGGAATTGGTTTCAATTTGATTAACGGAAACGGGTTTTTGGATATTCCCGTTTCGGAAAAACTCGGTATTCAAGTTGCCGCTCGAAAATCAATCAACCATCTTTGGGAATCTCCCATTTATAAAAATTATACCAAACGTATTTTTCAGGACAGCGAAATTTCGAATATTGATAACACGGAGAATAATGTTGCAATTTCTACTGATGAAAATTTCAGTTTTTATGATTTCAGCACCAAATTGTTATGGGACATTTCAGAAAAAGACAAATTGCGCGTCAATTTTTTGACGATTGACAATTCACTGGATTTTACTGAAACTTTGGAAACCAATTCCCAATCCAAAACCAGTGAATTGAACCAAAGCAGTTTATTGGGAGGCGTTTCCTGGAATCGCAGGTGGAGTGAAAATATTGAAACTACTGCTTTGCTTTACGGAACCTATTATCTGCTAGATGCTACCAATAAAGATATTTTCACTACCCAAGAACAAATACAAAAAAACGAGGTTTTAGAAACTGGCGTTAAACTAGACGCGAATATTAGGCTTTCGCAAACTTTAAAATTGCAGTCGGGCTATCATTTTTCTGAAGTAGGCATTGCTAACACCCAAGATGTAAATCTACCGCGGTTTCGCAATTACGAAAAAATTGTTTTGCGAACACACGCGCTTTTTGCGGGATTGAATTATATGTCCACCAATCAAAAAACCTCTATTTTTGGAGGAGTGAGAGGAAATTATTTTTCGAAGTTTGAAGAAATTTTGATTGAGCCGCGATTGAGTTTACATCAAAAGTTTGGAAAGGGTTTTGCTGTTGAGGTTTTGGGAGAATTCAAAAACCAAAGTACTACCCAAAGAATTGACTTTGAAAGTGATTTTCTCGGTATTGAAAAAAGAAGATGGATTTTGGCTGACGAAGAAAACACACCTATAATTAAAAGCAAACAAGCTTCTGCGGGTTTAGTTTACAGCAAAAAGGGACTTTTTATCAATGTGGAAGGATTTTATAAAATTGTGGAAGATATAAATAGTGGAAACCAAGGACTACAAAATCAGTTTCAATTTTCTAAAGCCATTGGAAATTATACTGTAAAAGGTGCTGAATTTGTAGTGAATAAAAAAACAAAGACATTCAGCACTTGGCTAAGTTATATGTACAGTAAAAACGATTATGAATTTGAAGGACTCGAAACATCAACGTTTCCAAACAATCTGGATATTCAGCATTCCGCGACACTTGCAGGTAGTTATTCGTGGAATGCTTTAAAAATAGCTTTAGGGCTTAATTGGCACAGTGGAAAACCCTATACAATTCCGTTGGAAAATTTTGAAACAAACACAGAAGGCGGCATAGCAACTATTAAATTTGACACTCCCAATAACCAGCGATTGCCAGATTATTTTCGCGCAGATCTTTCTGCGGAATATGTTTGGAAACTCTCTCCATCCATAGATGCCAAAATAAACATAGCGCTTTTAAACCTTTTGAACACTGAGAACACTATTAACATTCGCTATGCTTTGGCACGAGACGAAAACAATGAAATAACCGTAAACCAAATTGAGGAAGTTTCTTTGGGAATTACACCAAACTTTTCGTTTCAGGTTTTGTTTTAACAATTACATCCGCTCCGGAACCTCAATTCCCAAAAGGGCGAAAGCACTCTTTATAATTTCACCAACCGCTCTTGAAATTTTTACACGGAATGCTTTTTCAGTTTCGTTATCCGTTGCCAAAATCGGTACATTTTGGTAGAAACTATTAAATTCCTTCACTAAATCGTAAGTGTAGTTTGCAATCAAAGCAGGGCTGTAATTTTCGGCTGCTAATTGAATCGTTTCGGGATATTGCTGGATAATTTTAATGAGTTCTTTTTCTTTAGGCTGTAAGATAATATCAGAAGTAATCTGCTTCGACAAGCTCAGCATGACATTCTCATTCTCATTAGCCTTTCGGAGAATAGATTGTATTCGTGCATAGGTATATTGAATGAACGACCCCGTATTTCCTTGAAAATCTACACTCTCCTCAGGATTGAAAAGGATTCGTTTTTTGGGATCTACTTTTAGGATATAATATTTCAAAGCTCCCAAACCGATCATTCGGTAAAGTTGTTCTTTTTCTTCTTTTGAAAAATCGTCAATCTTTCCTAATTCTTCAGAAATAGTCCGAGCGGTATCGGTCATCTGTGCAATTAAATCATCCGCATCAACAACAGTTCCCTCACGACTTTTCATTTTTCCGGATGGCAAATCCACCATGCCATAACTTAAATGAAATAGATTTTTGGCCCAGCTGTAGCCCAATTTTTTAAGTATCAAAAACAACACTTTAAAATGGTAATCCTGCTCATTACCAACCGTATAAATCATTCCCCCAACATCTGGGTGATCTTTTACACGCTGTACAGCAGTGCCAATATCCTGCGTCATATAGACGGCGGTACCATCACTGCGCAAAACCAATTTTTCATCCAGTCCATCTTCGGTTAAATCGCACCATACGGAGCCGTCATCTTTCATAAAAAAGACGTCTTTTTTGATGCCCTCTTCTATAATATCCTTTCCTAAAAGATAGGTGTCGCTTTCGTAATAGTAAAAGTCAAAATCTACGCCGATAGACTTATAAGTTTCCTCAAAACCTTTGTAAACCCAGCCGTTCATTTTATTCCAAAGCGCAACAGTTTCTTCATCGCCTGCTTCCCATTTAAGAAGCATTTGCTGTGCTTCCTTTAAAAGCGGGGCTTGTACCTTGGCTTCTTCTTCTGTTTTTCCTTCCGCTTTTAGCGCTTCTATTTGCTTCTTATATTCTTTGTCAAATTTTACATAATAATTACCCACGAGCTTATCGCCTTTCAAATCAGTAGAATCCGGCGTTTCGCCATTTCCAAACTTTTCCCAAGCCAACATACTTTTACAAATATGGATTCCGCGATCGTTGATGATTTGTGTTTTATAGACTTTTTTTCCTGCTGCCTTTTCAATTTCGGCAACTGAATAGCCGAGTAAAACATTTCGAACGTGACCCAAATGCAGGGGTTTGTTAGTGTTTGGAGAAGAGTATTCTACCATCACAGCTTTTCCATTTTGATCACCTTTTCCGAAGGAAGAAAAATCGACTACTGAATTAAAGAAATTCAAATAATAGGAATCACTCAACACAATATTCAAAAAACCTTGAACTACGTTGAATTTTTCAATTTCTGAAACATTTTCAACCAAATAATTACCAATGGCCTCACCAATCTGTACAGGATTTCCTTTAACAACGCGGAGCATCGGAAAAACTACGGCTGTAATATCGCCCTCAAAATCTTTGCGGGTTGGCTGTAATTCTACTGATTCAAGTTTTGCGCCGTACAAATTTTCGACTGCATTTTTAATTTGGGTTTCCAGTATCTGTTGAAATGTCATCAATATAATATTTAAAGAGTAAACGAAATCCGTTGCTGTAACTTCAGATTTTGGGAACAAAGATACACGTTTTTAAATTTGAAGTATTTGTGAAAAACTTATCTTTAAAGGAAAAAAATGCTACTTCAAGTTTCCTACAACGACAAAGAAATAACCCGGAAAATAGATACCGAACTCGGTAAACCATTTACCATACGCGAACGTTTTAAAATGGGCGGCATTGGCTCACCAAAACTGATCCTAAATGAGACCAGCATTCAAATAAGTAATTTAATGAATTTAGACAACAACAGAAACGTTTGCAATATTGAGCTACGGCCAAAAGGCATTATAGTGGGTTTCAGAAGCAGATTGAACTCTTACGCATTGATTATTCCTTATTATAAATTGGTGCTTTATAAAGGCAAAGCAGAAGAATATTCAATTTATAAAGACAATTATTTTTTCAAATTTGAAGCGCGGGCAAATGACAAATCGGTCCACAATTTTATGAAGAAATTGATGGAAGCAAAAAATGCCGCGACACCAGATCGTTTGGAAGATCTTTAACAAAACCCAATTGTAATAGTATGATAACACTTCAGTAAACTTCAAATAGAAAAACCAATCGTCCTTTGCCGAAAAAACTATGGACATTTTTTTATATGTTTTTGCAGCGCTATTTTCGGTGATAAACCCTTTGGGAACGGTACCCGTATTTGTAGGTTTAACTAGTGATGAGACTCCGCAGGAGCGAAATAAAACTTCGCTTCTGACCACGATAAATGTGATTGTCATTTTAATCATTTCCTTCTTCGCAGGGACCTATTTATTGGCTTTCTTCGGAATAAGCTTGAATGCACTGCGCATTGCGGGCGGAATGATCATTGTTACTTCTGGTTTTGCGCTGTTAACGGGAAATTTTTCAAAACACAAGGGGATGAAGAACAAACGGGTACAGAAAGATTTGGACAAGCGGGAAAAATTTTCATTGACCCCGCTTGCAATCCCAATGCTTGCAGGTCCGGGCTCTATTTCATTGTTAATTACCTTTAATCAAAAGTATCAAAATACTAATGATATTTTATGGATTGTTTTAGCAGTATTAGCAGTTGGTTTGGCAACTTTTATCATTTTGAGAAGCTCGCATTACATCAGCAAATTTTTAGGTGCTTCCGGCATTAATGCTATTTCGCGTATTGTTGGATTTATAGTGATTTCCATAGGTGTGGAATACATCAGCGCAGCTGTGATTTCTATTTTTAAAACAATAAATCTTTAAAAATTAGCGACGGTTTTTAAGAAGTGCGCCAGCAATCAGCGCCAAAACGCCAATACCAATCATCCCTAAAGTTTGGTTTGTCAGGCCTTCTTTGGCGTTAACTTCCAAAGGGCCAATATCCAAAACTTGCTGGGGTATAAAAGCGTTGTAAAGCCCAAAAATAACTAGAACTACGCCCACAATTAGCAACACAACTTTTAATATTTTCATGGATTCTGGATTTGATTAGTTCAAGTTTTAAAGATACCGTTTTGAAAAATAACGCAAGCCATAAGTTAACGGGTTTTTAACCATTGTTTAGTAATTATAAATTATCTTTAAACAAAACTAAAAAATTGAAAATTCTACTCACAGGTGCCAACGGATATATAGGAATGCGATTGCTTCCACAGCTTTTAGAGAACGGACATGAAGTAATATGTGCGGTTCGTGATAAGAACAGGCTTCCACTGGATCCAGAAACTACAAAAAAAATAACCGTAGTTGAGGTTGATTTTGCAGAAGAGGTGAACACCGAATCTTTTCCAAAAGATATAAATGCTGCGTATTACTTGATTCATTCCATGAGCGGTGCCGACAATAATTTTGATGAAATTGAAGCGCGCGCAGCAGAAAATTTCAATAAATATATGGCGGTAACCGCTGTGAAGCAGGTTATATATTTAAGCGGAATTGTAAATGAAGAACAACTTTCCAAACACTTGGCTTCAAGAAAAAAAGTAGAAGATATTTTATTTAAGGGAAATTATCATTTAACAGTATTGCGAGCGGGAATTGTGGTGGGCAGCGGTAGTTCTTCTTTTGAAATAATCAGGGATTTATGTGAAAAACTACCCGTAATGGTCGCTCCAAAATGGTTAAAAACCAAGATTCAGCCCATAGCTATTAGAGACGTGATTGCATTTCTTTACGGAGTTTTGAACAATGAAAAATGTTTCGATCAATCATTTGATATTGGCGGTCCCGACGTTTTAACCTATAAAGAAATGCTGCTGAAATATTCTAAAATTCGCGGTTTAAAACTTTGGATAATTTCCGTGCCGATTATGTCGCCCCGTCTTTCTTCGTATTGGCTTTATTTCGTAACCTCAACTTCCTATAAACTTGCCGTAAACCTTGTGGATAGCATGAAAATGGAAGTTGTTGCCAGAGACAACAAACTGCAGGAAATACTAAACATCCAACCCATTTCTTATGAAGAAGCCATTAAATTAGCCTTCATTAAGATTGAGCAAAATCTTGTTATTTCAAGCTGGAAAGATTCGTTAGTGGCGGGCCGAATTTCGAATTTGAAAGAATATATTCAAGTACCAACATTCGGATGCTTAAAAGACAGAAAAGTGTTGAAAATTGACAACCCTGAAAAGGTTTTGGATAACATTTGGGCTATCGGCGGAGATCGCGGTTGGTATTACGGAAATTCACTTTGGAAAATTCGGGGATTTATGGATAAAATTTTTGGCGGGGTTGGTTTACGCCGCGGCAGAACACATCCTGATCAAATTTATACGGGCGATGTATTGGATTTTTGGCGTGTACTTTATGCAGACAGGGAAAGTAAAAGACTCTTACTTTTTGCTGAAATGAAACTGCCTGGTGAAGCGTGGTTGGAATTCTGCATTAACGATAAAAATGAATTAATACAAACTGCCACGTTCCGCCCAAAAGGTTTATGGGGAAGATTATATTGGTATTTAATGCTTCCTTTCCACTATTTTATCTTTGGAGGAATGATTCGCAATATTGCTAAGGCAGATATTGTTTCCTAAAGCTATGCTTTCGGCAGGAATACTTCGGCCATCATACAGCGGGCGCTTCCGCCACCACAGGTTTCAATTGTTGTAAGATCGCTGCTCAGGATTTCGCAATGTTTTTCGATAGCTGCAATTTGTTCTTTGTTTAGGCTATTATGAGCTGCGGCACTCATCACCAAATATTTTTTACCCCTTCCCTGCAGTTGGAGCATATTTCCTGCAAAATGGTGCATTTGTGCTTCGGTAATTGCAATTATTTCTTTTCCATCTTTTTTTAGATGCTGAGTAACATTTTTCTTTTCAGCGGCATCGTCTATAGAGTCCAAACAAATCACGCAGAATTTTTCTGCAAGGCACATCATTACATTTGTATGATAAATGGGCAAACGTTTGCCGTCCACAGTTTGGTTTGCTGTAAAAATTACTGGCAAATATTCAAAATCCTCACAGAATTCAATAAGCAAATCTTCATCGGCACGTGGAGAAAGTGCACAATAAGCTTTATGGTTTACACGATCTAGCAAAAGACTTCCGGTACCTTCCAAAAAGTAACCCTCATCTTCGGCGGGTGTGTAATCGTAAATATTGTTGATTTTAAAACCTTCGTTTTCCAAACGTATCAAAATCTCTTCACGTCTTTCGCGGCGACGGTTTTCAGCAAACATTGGGTACAATCCTATATCGCCGTTTTCGTGAAAACTAACCCAATTGTTCGGAAAAATAGAATCCGGTGTATCCATTCGCAAATCATCGTTTTCAACGATTACATTTACGCCCACATTTCGCAGTTTTTGAACAAAAGCGTCAAATTCTAACTGTGCCTTTTTATTGATTTCAGCATTTTTAAGCGCTATGTCTTCCTGAAAAAAATTGTTTACTGCCGTTTGTTCGTTCATGCGAAACGCTACGGGACGAATCATTACGATTGTATCTGTTATTTGTTTTGCCAATTGTGAAAATTTTAGGATGCAAATTTAACTGATTTCCTTCTGAAGAATTAATTTTGGTAGTGTAAGTTTTGAAAAAGTTTAAAGACTAAATTTATACTAATAATCAACCTGCAACGTTCATAAATAATATTCAAACCTTTATGAAAAAAATAATTTTTCTACTTGTGGCTATAGCATTTTCAGTTACAGTCTCCGCTCAAGAATGGCAAACCGATTTTGAAACCGCCAAACAAATTTCGTCCAAAGAAAACCATCCCATAATTCTTGTTTTTCAAGGAAGTGATTGGTGTGCTCCCTGTATAAAGCTTGATCGGGAAATATGGAGCTCTGATGAGTTTAAAAACTACGCTAAAAATCATTTTGTGATGTTGCAGGCAGATTTTCCGAGAAAAAAAATGAACGCCCTTCCCGATGAGCAACAACAAAAAAACAATCAACTTGCAGAAAAATATAACAAACAAGGCTATTTCCCTTTTGTAGTAGTTCTCGATAAAGATGGAAACGTTTTAGGAGAAGCGGGCTATGAAAAAACTTCACCAACAGCTTATATTAAAAAACTGGAGGCATTCGTAAAATAATTTGAAAAAGTCGCTCCTCATACTTACAGCAATCCTTTGTGTGAATTCAATTTTTGCGCAGGAAATTTTCAAGCGCACACTTAAATTGATGGGTAGCCGTTTCGAAATTACCGTCATTGCTAAAGATTCAAACGAAGCAAACTACGATATTGATTTAGCCATTGACGAAATAACGCGAATTGAAAAGCTCATTTCTTCTTGGGACCCAGCCTCACAGACTTCAGAGATTAATAGAAATGCAGGCATTAAACCCGTAAAAGTTGATGAGGAACTTTTCAATTTAATTAGTCGTGCCATTGAGATCTCGAAATTGACCGAGGGCGCTTTCGATATTAGTTTCGCCTCAATGGATAAAATCTGGAAGTTTGATGGCAGTATGACCGAGATGCCTTCAAAAGAAGCCATTAATCAATCCGTTGCAAAAGTAGGTTATGAAAATATTATCCTCGATCCTGAAAACCTCACTGTTTTTTTAAAACTAGAGGGAATGAAAATAGGTTTTGGTGGTATTGGCAAAGGGTATGCAGCTGATAAAGCTAAAAAATTATTGATGCAAAAAGGGGTTATCGCAGGTATAATAAACGCTTCCGGCGATATGAATACTTGGGGAAAGCAACCTGACGGAGAGTTTTGGAAAGTAGCCATTACAAACCCAATGGACAAAAATAAAGCATTTGCATTACTACCGTTAAAAGATAATGCCGTAGTTACCTCTGGTAATTATGAAAAATATGTTACTTTTAATGGTATTCGTTATACCCATATAATTGATCCACGAACGGGTTATCCTGCTACCGGAATAATAAGTGCAACAGTATTTGCCCCAAAAGCCGAAATAGCCGATGCTTTAGCAACTTCCATTTTTGTAATGGGAAAGGACGTTGGTATTGATTTTATTAATCAATTACCAAAAATAGAATGCATTGTTATTGATGAAAAAGGCGAGATTTTCACTTCAAAGAATATTAAGATTGAAACTTTAAAAAACTAGTACTATTATATATTATGAAAAAGTCACTATTGATCTTATTGATTATAGTCTTGGGAACTTTCAATTCCTGTACTGTGGTTAAGGAATACGAAAAAGTAAATATTAACGATCCCGATATGGTTTTAGGAGACAAGCCCGTTGATAGATTTAAAACGAATGCACAAGCTTATCGGGAAGCTGCTTCGGGTGCAAACGGAGGTAAAACAGGCGGCGGTTGCGGCTGTAATTAATTAAACTATCATGAAGAATATATTTGGTTTATTTATTGTTCTGTTTTCGGCAACAGTATTTGCACAAGACTCTACTTCCACCTACAAAAAACGAGTACTTGAAGCCCCCGAAGTAGATTTTCTTGCGAGCTATTACAGTCAAGACGGTGACAATGCTGCAGTAAGTGGTGGTATAGGCTCAGAAAAACTAACTGATATTACCCCAACAATAGTGGTCGCGATCCCCCTTAATGCAGATGACGTTTTGTCGATTGATGCGGGCGTTTCTGCATACACCTCGGCTTCATCAAGTAATATTGATCCTTTTGATGGTAGCGGAGCAGCAGATCCTTATGTAGCTTCTTCAGGAGCTTCATCTAGTGACGTATGGGCTGGAGGAAACGCTAGCTATACCCACAATAGCGATAGCAGAAACGATATAGTGAGCGCCAAGGTTTCTGTTTCTTCAGAATTCGATTATTTTTCCTTTGGTTTCGGAGGAAGCTACACCAAACTTTTTAATGAAAAGAACACAGAACTTAGTATTCATGCAAATGCTTATTTAGATACGTGGAAATTATTATACCCAATAGAGCTACGTCAGTCTTCAAGTTTTAACGGCCTAGACAAGACAAATCGAAATTCGTATTCGGTTGGTTTTGGGTTTTCACAAATACTATCAAAAAAACTTCAGGGAGCGCTTTCCTTAGATTTAGTTCAACAGCAAGGCTTACTATCTACTCCTTTCCAAAGGGTTTATTTTAGTGATCTTCCAGATCGTTTTCGTGAAAATTTTCAACTGGCTGATGATATTGAACGCTTGCCCGATACACGTTTTAAAACGGCAATTGGGGGAAGGTTAAATTATTTTATAAATGAAATGTTTGTTGTGCGAACTTATTATCGCTACTATTCAGATGACTGGGGAATAAACTCACATACAGCTAGCATTGAAGTTCCCATAAAAATCACCGATAAATTCACACTATACCCGAGCTACCGTTTTTACAATCAGACTGCTGCCGATTATTTTTACCCATATAATGTAGCGTTATCTTCGTACGAATTTTATACCTCAGATTATGACCTTTCTAAATTTTCAGCAAACCAATACGGTTTTGGAGTTAGTTATACAGATATTTTTGCAAAACTAAAAGTAGCAAGTTTTGGACTAAAAAATGTAGACTTAAAATACGACTACTACAAACGTGATAGCGGTTTGCACTACAGTCTTATTTCAGCAGGCATTAAATTTGTAGGCAACTAAAAAATTATTTTAACGTTGAAATAATCATCATACCCAAAAAGTATTTTTGGGTATGATGATTTAAAAAAATCAAAGCATTAAGCAAGTAAAAAAAATGCGCTAATTTTTCTCTTCAAGTACGTCAATTTGCCAGTGAAGATATCCGCCTTTCATATCGTAGATTTCTTTAAAACCAACATCTTTTAGAATCAAGGCTGCTTTGGCACTTCTTTTTCCGCTTCGGCAATAAATATAGATAGGTTTCTCCAAATCTAATTTTTCAGCTTTGGTTATAAAATCAGTTTCCAAAACATCTATGTTTTCAGCGTTTTCGAGATGTCCTTCTTCAAATTCTTCTGGCGTGCGAACATCAACCAGTTGAACATCATTTTTATTTGCTATTACATCATGAAACTCCAGTGGTGTTAAAACATGAATTTCTTGTGCAACGCTATTGTCATTACAAGCCGTGAAAAAAAGAACCACGGTAAGTCCAATAAGTAAAGCTATTTTTCTCATAATATTTATTTTGTTTTTTTACCTTCCCAGTCCATAAACCCACCTTTCAAATTGTAGGCATTTTTTACGCCAACAGAATTGAGCAACATACATGCCTGTCCACTTCTTGCACCAGAACGGCAATAAATATAATAGTTCTTTTCGGGATCTAATTCTCTTGCGCGTTTAAGAAATTCCGCACCATTGAAAATATCAATCTGTATTGCTCCTGGAATATACCCTGCTTCAAGTTCTGCATCAGTACGAACGTCTATTATTACTGAATTATCATCGTTTTCAAGTTGTTCACTCCATTGTTGTTGAGTCAAATCTGCCATAAGTATTTTTTTTGCAAAAGTACTAAATGCATGAGGTTTATAATAAAAAACCGAAAACAATAAATACACTTTTTCGATTTTATTAATTTTAAATAAAACTATTCTTTAATAAACTTAGAGAAAGCACTCCCTGCATTAGTATTGATCTTCGCGAAATAACTTCCAACTTGCAACGCTGAAACATCAATTCTATTGGTTTTTGAGGGAATTGCAAGCACAACCTGCCCCAGCATGTTATATATCTCAACGGAAGTGATTTCTGCAGTTCCTTTCTTTTTAATATTCAAAATGTTTTTTGATGGGTTGGGATAAAGCACAAATTCATTATTGAACTCAAAATCTGGTGTTCCCAGTTGTTCTTCAATGGTTGTAATGTATTCATTTGTAATTACAGGAAAATTGTAATCAAAATAGATAGCTGCCTCGTTACTGAAGGTATCACCAAGTTGCAGTTGTGGCTTCGTTTTTATTTTGAAAAGCACATAACCATCGTTGTTCTGGTCATCAAAAGGAAGGTTGATATTTTCGAATATAAATTCAACTACATTATCTTTTATTCGGGAATAAAACTCGTGGCTGCCGTTTAAAGCCCGCAAGGTTGAAACATCAAATTTATCGGTATCAATTACATCTTTCACAACAATATTTTCCGCAGGATAATTTCCTGTGTTTTCAAAACGGATCAAATAATGCACATACTCACCAGCAGTTTCAGGGCCAACGCTTTCGCCTTGAAGGCAGGTTTTGTCATTGGGGTCTAGTGAGCCTACTACCTGCTGGTTTAACTGAAAACTATTGTCGTCAGGGGTTTCGTCATTTATAACTGGATATATAGTGGCAACATAAATCAAAATGTCATCTATATTTAAGGGCGGGGTATCACTTGGCGTATTTAGGTTAAAAGTTATATCAATACTCCTACTTTCAAAAGGTTTTAAATCTATAAAGTCCCAACTGTACCGATTTGTGTTTTGATGGTCATAAAACGGAACTGAACTTACATAATCCATCAAATCATCATTGTAAATAAAATCTACGGTACCTGATTGAATTTGGTTGCCCTTATTATGGTAAAGAATTCTATAATAAGAATCAAAACCTGGACGAGCCGCCCCTAAAGGAATCAATTCAATCTCCAAATCTGGATGATTTCCATTTGCTGTGATACAAAAATTCTGTTCTAACGGACTTGGATCCACGGGAAAGTCAACTGTAATTTCATTTGGAGAAACGTTAAAATAATTTGAATTTTCCAAAATTGGTACTACTGTATGAATTCCGTTACCAACATAAATGGAATAATCGCCAGTGATGTTTCCTATGGCTCTTCCACTTTCGGAACCGTTTGTTATTTCATATATCATCAATCCTGCCTCTAGATCGTTGCCATCACATCCATTCGCATCCAAATCATATTTTGAATTTCCTTGGATGGTAAAATATTCACCTCCCGGAATAAAGCTGCAATAACTACTTACCACTGTATTTGTATAGCCCAAATTATCAATTACATCTTGAACAAATTCTAATTCATCATCATCTACACAAATAAACTCCAAATTTGGATTATCATCTATTCTAAACATATTAAAGGGACTTATATGGTCTTCAATATTGTCGCCATTTTTTATATACAAATACGTCAGTTGGTTATTCGTGATATAAAGACTGTGTAAGTTAAGTAACGACCGCAGGTCCAATTCCATTATCGCATTGTTCGGCATCCAAATTTTCGTAATATTTGGCGCGCCAGATATATCAATGGAAGAAAGTTGGTTTTCCGAACCTCTTAAATGGGTTAATGCTGGTAAATTAACCAAGTTAATATCTGTCATATTATTTCCTCCAAACTCCAAATATTCCAAATGTTGGAAACCATCAACAGTATAACTTGTAATATTATTACCATAAAATTCGAGTTTCTCTATTAGCTGTAAGTTAGAAATATCCAATTCTGTAAATTGATTGCCATCAATAGAAAGCCTTGTAATATTGGTTAATTCAGACAATCCAATCAATTCATTAAGAGAATTCCCTCCCACCATAAGAACGAGCAGATTATTTAAATCGCTTAAGCCAACTAAATTTGAAATAGTATTTCCATCAACCCATAGTTCCGTTAGCATACCTAAACCTGATACATCTATTTCTGTAAGATTATTATTCCTTATTTTGAGTACTTCCAGAGAATTTAATCCTTGAAGATTTATGGCACCAATAGTATTTCCAGAAATATCAACATTCTTTAGTGAAGCTATTCCGTTTAAATTTATGATAGAAGCAAGATTATCGTTATTTGTTACGTTAAGTGTTTCAAAATTACTTGAACCCGTATTGGTTAAGTCCAATGAAAGCAGATTAACATTATCCACTAGTTCAAGTCCCTCCAAATTTGCCAAACCTGAAATAAATAAGGTCTGCATAGTATAATTGTTATACAATCGCAGCATTTCAAGATTGGAAAGTGCCCTTAAATCTAAAGTGGTCATTTCCGTAAAGGATAACAGTAAATCTTTCAGACTTGTAAAATTTTCAATTCCCGCAAAGTCTGCTACATAACCGGAAGTTATATTTATTCCGGCAATCATTTGTGCTTCGCTTACTTCAATTTCACCGTCATTGTTTGAGTCAATTGCCACATATGCTCCTGAAATATGCCTGGCAATTGTATTGGAAGGGCTTGATTCCAGCAATTTTGATTTAAAAAATGGATCCGGAAAATTAATAATCTGCGCATCTATCGTTGAAAAAGAAAATATGAAAAGGAGGAAAATGTAAAATTGTTTCATAGACATTGGGGTCTTTCGTTTGGTTTCAAATATAAAAGAATTTTCTAAAAATTATGTTAAAAAGAAAAGCCCTGCTGTAACCAGCAAGGCTTTAAAAAAATCATTCTAAATTACTTTACTGCTTAACAGAACAGCCAATTGCTTTGGTTTCTTTTACTGAAACTTCCTTATCAGCAAGTAATTCATTTACGGCATTTGCCAAAAAACGGTCCTTTACTTCCAATGCATTGCGAACATTATCGTCAATGGCGCCAATGTATTTTACGATATTCTTATCATTTTCTTTCTTCAACAGATATACGTGAGGTGTTTTTGTAGCTCCGTATTTCGCATAAATCCTTTGGCTTTCGTCGTACAAATACGGGAAGGTGAACCCAGCTTCTTTTGCTTTTTCCTGCATCAGTTCATACGTATCATCTGGCTGAACCTTTGGGTTATTTGGATTTATGGCAATTACTGGATAGCCCTTTGGTTTAAATTCCTTGTCTAAAGCAACAATTCTTTCTTCACTTGCAACTGCAAATGGGCAGGTATTACAGGTGAAAATTACAATAAACCCTTTGGCAACTTTATAATCGGAAAGCGAAACCATTTTACCGTTTACATCCTTAAGTTTAAAATCTGTAGCCTCATTGCCGACAGTGTATCCTTTCGTTTCGGTTTCTGATTCAATTTCAGAGAATTCCGGCTGAACGATTTCGTTTACGGCAAACTCCTCGCTTTTATCTGTCGGTTCGTTCTTACAACTATTAAGAGCGATTAATGCAACGGCTGCAAATGACATGCTGGTAAGTATCTTATTCATAATTTAAAATTTTATAGAAATATTTTTATTTCAGTTTCAAGCTCTTTAAAAGTAAACGATTGTTCGTAAAATTTCCGTTTGTCTTTTTTGTAAATAACCGTGGCGGGAATTGCACCGCTCCATTCAGGAGAAACTTTTGGAATCCAACCATTGGCATCGGCATCATCAAGTAAAACAACTTCAGATAGTATTTTATTTTTTTTCATAAACGGAATAACTTGACCTTCAATTTTATCAGGAAAATCAAGACTTACCAATAATACTTTTACTTTTTTACCAGCATAATCTGAGGCTATTTTTTCAAAAGCAGGAAGCTCTTCAACACAAGGCTTGCACCACGTAGCCCAAAAGTTTATAACATAAGTGGTATCCGTTTTATTTTGAAAATATTGCTGTTCCAATTCATCAAAACTGAGAGAAGCTATTTTTTCTCTACTGAAGTTATCACTTTCGCTTTGCCTATTTTCTTTCATAGCAACTTCCGAAGTGGTTTCAATTATTTTCGCCTCAGATTTTTTACCTGAACAGCTTTGAAGCACCAAAAGAAAAAGAAAAAGGGAAAGTAATTTCATCCGTTAAAAATATTGAAAACCAATCTATTTGCAACTTAAATTAACGAATCATTAATAAGACTAAAAGCATTTAAGTCTTTCCAATATCTTAAAATTTTCATTAAAAAAAATTATTATTGTAAAAATAATATATCTTTGAACTCGAAATAATGAAAACATTTAGAACAAATACTTGGTGGTGGTCTACTTTACGAAAAACGTCGTGAACTGAACACCTATGGTATTAAACATATACGAAAAGGCTTGTCAATCACGACAAGCCTTTTTTTTATTGGATAAATTGAAATTTTAAAATGAAATACAACTTAAAAACACATTCAAAAAAACTATTGGCGGACACGCTCACGCCCGTGTCCGTGTATTTGCGTTTGCGCGACAAATTTCCAAATAGTCTTTTGCTGGAAAGTAGCGACTATCACGCCAACGACAATAGTTTCAGCTATATCTGTTTCAACCCAATTGCTTCCATAAAAGTTGAAAATGAAACCATATTTCAGCATTTTCCGGATGGAAAAAGTCTTGAAACTAGAATTACTGAAAGTACAAATGTCCCAAAATTTTTAGATGAATTTGCTTCTTCTTTTTCTTCGGAAGAAAGCAATTTTAAGTACATCAACAACGGTCTTTTCGGCTTTATGGCTTTTGATGCAGTGCGGTATTTTGAAGATATTGAACTTCACAAAAAAGAAGAAAATCTTGGAATGCCAGATTTATATTATGCAGTTTATCAAAATATAATCGCAATAAACCATTTCAACAACGAAGCCTATATTTTTGCGCACTGTTATAATTCTGAAAACAACATTCCGCAGATTGAACAAATCTTAAAATCGAAAAGTTTTGCCGAATATTCTTTTAAAAGAAACGGCGAGCGAACAACAAATTTAAACGACGAAGATTTTAAAACTTTGGTTCGAAAATGCAAGGAACACTGCCAGCGTGGCGATGTATTTCAAATTGTACCGAGCAAACGATTTTCCCAAAAATTTACTGGTGATGAATTCAACGTTTATAGAGCGCTACGAAGCGTAAACCCTTCACCTTATCTTTTTTATTTTGATTACGGAAATTTTAAAATCTTTGGAAGTTCTCCCGAAGCGCAATTAATTGTAAAAGGAAATCGAGCCGAAATCCATCCAATAGCCGGAACTTTTAAACGCACCGGAAATGACGAACAGGATGCAGAACTAGCCAAAAAACTTTCCGAAGACAAAAAAGAAAATAGCGAGCACGTAATGCTGGTTGATTTGGCACGAAACGATTTAAGTCGTCACGGAACCAATGTAAAAGTGGAAACCTATCGCGAAGTTCAATTTTTTTCACACGTTATTCATTTGGTGAGCAAGGTTACGGCTACAAAAAATCCAGAAACTTTAACAATGCAGATTGTTGCAGATACGTTTCCCGCAGGAACTTTAAGCGGTGCTCCAAAACACAAAGCGTTGCAACTGCTGGAAAAATACGAAAATAGAAGTCGTGAATTTTACGGAGGTGCGATAGGTTTTATGGATTTCAGCGGCAATTTTAATCACGCAATTATCATTCGTTCATTTGTAAGCAAAAACCACACATTACATTATCAGGCAGGCGCCGGTGTTGTTTCCGAAAGCAATGAAGAAAACGAATTACAGGAAGTTTATAACAAATTGGGCGCACTCACCAAAGCGCTGGAATTAGCTGAAAGTATATAATTATTGTCCCCCTGAGCGCAGTCGAAGGGTTAATCAAACAAAAGAGATGAAAATATTAGTAATAGATAATTACGACAGTTTCGTGTACAATTTGGTTCATTATTTAGAGGAATTAGATTGTGAGGTAACCGTAAGGCGAAACGATAAATTTTATTTGGAAGAAGCTGAAAATTACGACAAAATTCTTCTTTCACCAGGCCCAGGAATTCCAGATGAAGCTGGATTACTAAAGGCTGTGATTCAAAAATACGTAACTTCAAAACCTATTTTGGGCGTGTGTTTGGGGCAACAGGCAATCGGTGAAGTTTTTGGCGGAAAACTTGAAAACTTGAGCAAAGTTTTTCACGGTGTTTCTACCAAAGCTTACATTATTTCAGAGGAAGAACCGCTTTTTAAAGGACTTGAGAAAGAAATTGAAATTGGCCGATATCACAGTTGGGTAGTATCAAAGGAAGGCTTCCCGGAAGTTCTGGAAATTACTTCCATAGATGAAAACGGACAAATTATGTCGCTTCGGCATAAGCTATACGATGTTTGCGGGGTACAATTTCATCCCGAAAGTGTGCTGACGCCAATGGGAAAACAAATTATTAAAAATTGGATTGAAAGCTAAATGAAACAGATTTTAAACAGATTAATAAATCATGAGCAGCTTTCAAAAGAAGAAGCAAGAACTGTTTTGGTAAATATTTCCGAAGGA
Source organism: uncultured Aequorivita sp. (assembly GCA_937125455.1). GTDB lineage: Bacteria > Bacteroidota > Bacteroidia > Flavobacteriales > Flavobacteriaceae > Aequorivita. The sequence goes on along the minus strand of CAKZLK010000047.1, from coordinate 122,240 downwards.
AAATACAACCAAAACCAGATTGCTGCTTTTTTGACGGTTTTTATGATGCGAAACGTAAGTTTGGAAGAACTGGAAGGTTTTCGCGATGCCTTGCTAGACCTGTGTTTGGCAGTAGATTTCAGCGAATACAACACCATTGATTTATGCGGAACGGGCGGAGACGGAAAAAACACTTTTAATATTTCAACCTTGGCATCTTTCATTACAGCTGGCGCAGGTTTGAAAGTAACCAAACACGGTAATTACGGCGTTTCTTCTGTTAGCGGAAGCAGCAACGTGATGGAAGCTTTGGGCATAAAATTCAGCAACAAAGAAGATTTTTTAAAACGCTGTTTGGATGAAGCAGGAATTTGCGTTTTGCACGCGCCACTCTTCCACCCCGCAATGAAAAATGTAGCTCCCATCCGAAAAGAATTAGGCGTAAAAACCTTCTTCAATATGCTTGGGCCAATGGTAAATCCAGCATTTCCAAAAAACCAATTAGTTGGGGTTTTCGACTTGGAATTAGCCAGAATGTACGGCTATCTCTATCAAAAAAGCGAAAAAAATTACGCGATCCTGCACGCAATTGACGGTTATGATGAAATATCGCTAACCGGCCCCGTGAAAGTGATATCAAAAAATTCAGAAAGTATTTTGAACGCTGAAGATTTCGGTGTGAAGAAAATTGAGGAATCTGAAATATTTGGTGGCGAAACGGTAAAAGATTCTGCAGAAATTTTTATGGATATTTTAAACGGAAAAGGTAAAGAAGCCCAAAATAACGTAGTCTGCGCAAATGCTGGAATGGCAATTTCAGTAGTGGAGAATTGCACGATAAAAGAAGGTTTTGAAAAAGCGCAAGAATCATTGCAATCCGGAAAAGCATTGAATTCATTGAAAAAATTGCAGGTCCTATCAATAAATAAATAAATGTCAGTTCGAGCGCAGTCGAGAACTAATAGAGAGGTCTCGACTGCGCTCGACCGGACAAAATAAATCACGAAATGACAATATTAGAAAATATAACTGCCTACAAATTCAAAGAAGTTTCCGCAAAAAAAGAAGCAATTCCAGTACGCTTGCTTGAAAAGTTTCCGCTGTTTGCGAAAGAAACAAAATCGTTGGCGGAAGCGTTGCGCATTTCAACCACCGGTATCATCGCGGAACACAAACGCCGTTCGCCCAGCAAATCGGTAATAAACGATAAGGTTTTGTTACACGAAGTGGTTTCTGGCTATGAACTTGCTGGCGCCAAAGGAATTTCGGTATTAACGGATTCCAACTTTTTTGGCGGCTCGCTGGACGATTTATTGGTGGCGGAGAAAACGGTTTCCATCCCAATTCTTCGGAAGGAATTTATAATTGATCCCTATCAAATTTATGAAGCAAAAGCTTATGGTGCAGATGCCATTTTATTGATTGCCGCCTGCCTTTCTGTGGAAGAGCTGAAGCAGTTTTCGCATTTGGCAAAAATTTTAAAACTGGACGTTTTGCTGGAAGTTCATAATTCTGAAGAGCTTCAAAAATCTTTGTTACCGAATGTTGATATGATTGGGGTAAACAATCGGAATCTGAAAAACTTCAAAGTGAATATTGAAACCAGCAGAAAGCTTTCAAAAGAAATTCCAACCGATTTTGTAAAAATATCCGAAAGCGGAATCAGTGATGTTGAAACCATTAAAGAATTGAGAACATACGGTTTCGAAGGTTTTTTAATTGGTGAAAACTTTATGAAAACCGAAAATCCCGGCGAAACTGCAAAGCAATTTATTGAAAAATTAAGATGAAAACATTGCTAAAAATCTGTGGAATGAAACACAATGTAGCTGAAGTTGCAGTACTTCAGCCAGATTATTTGGGTTTTATTTTTTATGAAAAAAGTCCGAGATTTTTTGACGGCGAAGTCATTCCTGAGTTACCGGCTGGAATTAAAAAAGTTGGTGTTTTTGTAAATGCAACTTTGGAAGAAATTTTAGTAAAGGTTGAAAAATATAAGTTGGATGTAATTCAATTGCACGGCGATGAAAGTGTAGATTTTTGCGAACAGTTAAAAGCGAAATGTCAGGCTGAGCTTGTCGAAGCCTCTAAAATTGAAATATGGAAAGTATTTTCGATAAAAAATGAATTCGATTTCAAAGTTTTACAATCCTATGAAAATGTTGTTGATAATTTCCTGTTCGATACAAAAGGAAAAGAAAAAGGCGGAAATGGTTACACTTTCAATTGGGAGATTTTAAAAAATTACACTTCCAAGAAATCTTTCATTTTAAGCGGCGGTATAGGTTTGGAAGAAATTGACTCCCTTATAGAAATTCTAAAAACAAACCTTCCCATTCACGCGATTGATGTGAATAGCAAGTTTGAAATTGAGCCGGGATTGAAAGATGTTTCGGCTTTAAAGAAATTCATTTCTACTATGAAACAAGACTAATGGCAAACCCGAACACGACTCAATACTCAATACTCAATACTCAATACTCAATACTCAAAATATGAACTATAACGTAAACGAAAAAGGCTATTACGGCGAGTTTGGCGGAGCGTACATTCCTGAAATGCTTTACCCAAATGTGGAGGAGCTTCGGCAGAATTATTTAAAAGTAATGGCGGAAGAATCTTTTCAAAAAGAGTTTCACGAATTGCTGAAAGATTATGTGGGGCGACCGACTCCCCTATATTTTGCGAAGCGTCTTTCAGAAAAATACAATACCAAAATCTATTTAAAACGAGAAGATCTTTGTCATACAGGCGCACATAAGGTAAACAACACCATTGGGCAGATTTTAATGGCGAAACGATTGGGCAAAACACGAATCATTGCCGAAACAGGCGCTGGGCAACACGGAGTTGCAACTGCCACCGTATGCGCCTTAATGGGTTTGGAGTGCATCGTTTTTATGGGGGAAGTCGATATAAAACGCCAAGCGCCAAACGTTGCTCGAATGAAAATGCTGGGCGCAAAAGTGGTTCCTGCAACGAGCGGCAGTAAAACCTTAAAAGACGCCACGAATGAAGCAATTCGCGATTGGATAAATAATCCGGTGGATACACATTATATTATAGGTAGTGTGGTTGGGCCACATCCCTACCCGGATATGGTTGCGCGATTTCAAAGTGTAATTTCTGAAGAAATAAAAACCCAGCTCAAAGAAAAAGAAGGTCGTGAAAATCCGGATTTTGTGGTAGCCTGTGTTGGTGGCGGCAGTAACGCGGCCGGTGCTTTTTATCATTATTTGGAAACTCCGGAAGTTGGAATTATCGCCGTTGAAGCTGCAGGAAAGGGAATTGATAGTGGGGAAAGCGCTGCAACTTCAGCTTTGGGGAAAGTTGGGATTATTCACGGAAGTAAAACCCTGTTGATGCAAACTGCCGACGGACAAATTACCGAACCCCACTCCATTTCGGCAGGACTGGATTATCCGGGTGTTGGGCCTATGCACGCCAGTCTTTTTGCAAGCGGGCGCGGGGAATTTATTTCAATAACCGATGACGAAGCTATGGAAGCGGGACTTGAACTCTGCAAACTGGAAGGTATTATTCCTGCTATTGAATCCAGCCACGCGCTCGCCATTTTTGAAACTAGAAAATTTAAAAAGGATGATGTTATTGTTGTGAACTTGAGCGGACGTGGGGATAAAGATTTAGATACTTATATCAAACATTTCAATTTATAAGATGAACAAAATTCAAAATAAACTTTCAGAAAACAAAAGACTGCTCTCCATCTATTTCACAGCAGGCTATCCAAAATTGGATGATACGGTTGAAATACTTCAGGAATTGGAAAAAAGTGGAGTCGATTTGGTTGAAATTGGCTTGCCCTTTAGCGATCCCTTAGCTGATGGCCCCACTATTCAAGCGAGTTCACAAGAGGCTTTGAAAAATGGAATGACAACCGATCTACTTTTTCAGCAATTAAAAGACGTTCGAGCAACTGTTTCTATTCCATTGATACTTATGGGTTATTTTAATCCCGTGCTTCAATTTGGGGTAGAAAATTTCTGTAAAAAATGTGCAGAAGTTGGAATTGATGGATTGATTCTCCCTGACCTCCCTTTGGCAGAATATGAAGAACATTATGCTGAAATCTTCAAAAAATATGAATTAATCAATATCTTTTTGATCACGCCCCAAACCTCCGAAGAACGGATTCGACAAATTGATTCTGCTTCCGAAGGTTTTATTTATATGGTGAGTAGCGCCAGCGTTACTGGAAGCTCCGACGGGTTTGGAGAAGAACAGGAAAATTATTTTGAACGAATCGCTTCCATGAAACTCAATAGCCCCCTAATTGTGGGTTTCGGAATTAGCGATTCAAAATCTTTTCAACAAGCCACAAAAAATACTAATGGCGCCATTATTGGCAGCGCTTTCATAAAAATGCTTTCAGAAAAAGGTTTGGGAGGAATTACAAGCTTTATTAGTTCAATCATAAGGGTTTAACCATTATTTAATAAGGGTTTAATAAAATTTATGATTTGGATTTTTTATTTTAAAATTAATTTTAAATTAAAACGCAGAGAAATTATGGAAAAGAAATTTGAAAGATCAAAAGAACAGAAAACCCCAACAAACCCAACTGGGAACAGAAACATAAAGACAAATGATTTTGATTTAGATGAAAAAATCATCAAGAAACAACAAAATAAAAAATAATGGGGAAAGGTGATAAAAAAACTAAACGTGGAAAGATTAATATTGGCAGTTTTGGAAAATTGAGACCGCGACGAAAAAAATTCAATATCCGTCCAAAACCGACCAAAGACGCACAAAAAAAAGAAGCTTAAAATAGATTGATTTTCGTTTTAAGTTGAATGAAAAAGGATTTTAAAAACAGAGCTTAGTTTTTAAAATCCTTTTCTTTTTTTAAATGATTCCGAAGAAACTATACTGAAACGCTATCTTTGCAACCTAATGATATTTACTTAAATGAACCAACCCGTCACCGGATTTTCAAAAAAATCCAAAGCTGAAAAAATTGAATGGCTTGCCGAAAATTACTTGCAAAGCAATCCAAAATCCGTTCAAATTTTAAAAAATTACTGGAATGACAACCCATCATTGCAACAACTTCACGACGATTTCATAGAAAATACCCTTTCCAATTATTATTTGCCTTTTGGCATTGCGCCAAATTTTTTAATTAACGAAAAGCTTTATGCTTTGCCAATGGTTACTGAAGAAAGTTCCGTTGTAGCTGCGGCGAGTAATGCTGCCAAATTTTGGCTGGAACGTGGTGGATTTAAAGCCGAAGTGATTTCCACAGAAAAAAATGGTCAGATTCATTTCAATTTCTATGGAAAGGAAAAGGATATTGAAGACTTCTTTGAAGAGGTTAATCCTAAACTGCGCGACAGCATCCAATCCATTGAAAAAAATATGAAACAACGTGGCGGCGGTCTTTTAGAGCTATCATTAGTAGACAAATCGCACATCTTGGAAGGCTATTTTTACATTCACGCTACTTTTGAAACATTGGATGCCATGGGTGCCAACTTCATCAATAGTTGTTTGGAGCAAATGGCGCATACTTTTGAGGCAGAAGCCAGGGATTTTAAACCATTTCAGAAAGCTGAAATCTATCCAGAAGTGGTAATGAGTATTCTCTCCAACTATGTTCCGGAGTGTTTGGTTCGGGCGGAAGTGAGCTGTAAAGTGGAAGAACTCACAACAAAACACTACGAAGGAAAACACTTTGCTGAAAAATTTGTCCGTGCCATTGAAATCGCAAAAACCGAGACTAGACGAGCTGTTACCCACAATAAAGGAATTATGAATGGTGTGGACGCAGTTGTTTTGGCAACGGGAAATGATTTTCGTGCTGTAGAAGCTGGCGTGCACGCCTATGCCGCACGAAATAGTTATTACGGAAGTTTGACACACGCAAAAATTGAAGATGGTATTTTTACTTTCTGGATTGAGTTGCCTTTGGCTGTTGGTACCGTTGGTGGATTGACTTCACTTCACCCATTAACAAAATTGGCTTTTGAGATTCTTCAAAAACCCGATGCAAAGGAACTGATGAAAATTCTGGCCGTTGCCGGTTTAGCCCAAAACTTCGCAGCAGTACGCTCTTTGGTGACCACGGGAATTCAAAAGGGGCATATGAAAATGCACTTAATGAATATTTTAAACCAGCTAGCAGCTTCAACAGAAGAAAAAAATGTGGCAATGGAATTTTTTAAAGAGAATGCTGTTTCGCATAGTTCGGTAGTTTCTTTATTGGAAAACCTTAGACAGTAGTTATGCAGAAGTTCCACAGCAACGGCAAATTATTGCTCACCGGCGAATACGTTGTTCTCGATGGAGCCACTGCCTTGTCCATTCCAACAAAACACGGACAATCTTTGGAAGTTCAGTTTTCAACTAAAAACGGGATTCATTGGAAAAGTTACGATGAGAAAGGGTTAATTTGGTTTGAAGAAGTTTTTAATCTGAATGATTTAGAAGGTTTCAATCCAGAAAATACTTTTTCAAAAACATTATCAGAAATACTTATACAAGCAAAAAAGCTAAACCCCTATTTTCTTGGTGACTCCAAAGGGTTTGCAGTTTCAACAAAGTTAGATTTTCCTCGCAATTGGGGTTTGGGATCTTCCTCTACATTGATAAACAATATTGCGCAATGGGCAAATGTGGGTGCTTTTGAACTTCTGAAAAATAGCTTCGGGGGAAGCGGTTACGATATTGCTGCTGCACAAAATGACTCTCCTATTTTATATGAGTTGATAAATAACAATCCGAAATTCAGGAAAATTCATCTTTCTTGGAATTTTAAAGATTTTATATTTTTTGTCCATTTGAATAAAAAACAAGATAGCAAAGAAGGAATTGCAAAATATAGAAATGCTTCGGTTGATCAAAAATCCATCCAAAGAATTTCAGATATAAGCAATGAACTTTTGATGTGTTATTCCCTTTCAGATTTTGAAAAATTGATGGATGCTCACGAGGAAATTATTTCAGAAATTATAAATCTTCCAACAATCAAAGAACAACTTTTTAGCGATTATCCCAACACAATCAAAAGTTTGGGTGCTTGGGGCGGTGATTTCGTTTTGGCAACGGGAGACACTTCAAATATGGATTACTTTAAAAGGAAAGGCTTTAAAACTATTGTTCCTTTTAAAGAAATGTTACTTTAACAACCTCATTTAAAATAAATTAAAAACAAAAAATCCCCAAACAAACTGTCTGGGGATTTAAGTGGTGCCTCCAACCCCGAACCATCGGGGGAACTAGGGACTATTTTCTTTTTAATATATCTGAGAGTATTTTGGGATTGTCTAAAACCTTTTCAATAAACACCCTGCTCTTCATCTTCTTTATAAACTTTTCAAGAAATAACGCTTCTGCCCTATTTGCACAATCATATTTCATTGAAATTTGCCAATCAGTCGCGCCTTTGGTAAAATTCGATTTGAAATAATATTCATTGTGCTGTTTAAGCCTTCTTTGTACATCTGGACTCTCGCCAACATAATAGCTATCAAGCGTGGCGGAATGAATTATATAGAGAGAATGCATACTTAAAACAAAAAATCCCCAAACAAACTGTCTGGGGATTTAAGTGGTGCCTCCAAGAATCGAACTAGGGACACACGGATTTTCAGTCCGTTGCTCTACCAACTGAGCTAAGGCACCATTATTGAGACGGCAAATATAAAGCTATTTTCGTTTTCGCAAAACATTAATTAAAAAAATAAAAGATAATCTTTTTTCAATTTAATAAGGTCTTAACAATTAGTTGCTACCTCAAGTTGTATTTTTAACGACTTAAAAGAAAAAATGAATCTTGTAATAGATGTCGGGAATACTCTTGTAAAGCTTGGAGTGTTCGATTTTGGAAAACTCAAGCAAAAAAAAACATGCATTAAAAAGGATTTTTTGTACACGCTAGCAGAAATTTCTGAAACCAATCCTGCCATTCAGCATGTTATTGTTTCTTCTGTTGGCAATTTTACTGAAAACCAAACTTCAAAATTACAACAACGGTATAAGGTCTTATTTTTGGACAACCATACCAAAATTCCTTTTATAAATAAATATGGAACACCAGAAACGCTAGGTGTAGATCGCATTGCTCTTATAAGTGCCGCTGCAGAAAAATATGCTGATAAAAATATATTGGTGATTGATGCAGGAACATGTATTACCTATGATTTTTTATCTTCAAAGAGTGAGTATTTAGGAGGAGCCATTTCACCTGGTATTTCGCTTCGGTATAAATCGTTGCATACATTTACTGAAAAATTACCGTTACTTGATGCAAACAACCCGAAAGTATTAATTGGAAATAGCACATCAGCCTCTATGCATTCAGGAGTTATAAATGGTGTTTTGTACGAAATTGATGGCTTTATAGCCAACTATAAAAAAAATTACGACAATTTAACAGTTATTTTAACAGGAGGAGACGCACATTTTTTGCGAGATAGTATAAAAAATGACATCTTTGCCAACTCAAATTTTTTATTGGAGGGATTGAACCATATTTTAGAATATAACAAACATTGATGTTTAGAAAAATAATAATTGGTTTATTTTTACTTATAGCCAGTACCGCACTGGCCCAGGAAGGAACCACCTCACCCTACTCTTTTTACGGTATTGGGTCAATTAAATTTCGCGGTACTGTTGAAAATAGATCTATGGGGGGTCTGGGAGTTTTCTCAGATAGCATTCATATAAATCTTCAGAATCCTGCTGCTTATTCGGGGTTGCGGTTAATTAATTTTTCTGTGGGCGCTAGTCATAAAGCGCTAACACAAAAAAATGATTCTGAGAGCCAAAACACCTCCACTACAACGCTGGACTATCTAGCAATGGGTATTCCTATGGGGAAATTTGGAATGGGTTTTGGCCTAATTCCTTACACTTCTGTAGGATATGATTTTTATTCTGAAGTGCCCGACGGCCTTACACAATATACCGGAACCGGAGGATTGAACAAAGCTTTCCTATCTCTGGGATATCAAGTTACACCAGAGTTGAGCCTTGGTGTGGATGCCAATTATAATTTTGGGAAAATTGAAAATACTGCGATTACCCAAAAATCAAATCTTGAATATGGAACACGAGTCATTAACAGATCTGACCTATCGGGATTCAATTTTAATATTGGGGCACTTTACAAACGAATGATTAATGAAAACCTGGAGCTCACCGGTTCATTAACCTTTAGTCCAGGAACAAATTTTACCTCCCAGAATTACAGAAAAACCGGCAGTATTTCCATACTACCTTCTGGTATATATACTGTGGATGAAAGAGAAATTACAGTACCAGATACAGATTTTACATTTCCATCACAATTTACTATTGGGGCTGGGATAAGCAAACCAAAAAACTGGGGGCTTGGACTAGAATACGTCAATCAAAAAACCAGTAATTTTACAAATCGTTCTTTTACTATTGAAAACGTTACTTATAAAAATGCTTCAAAAGTTAGATTGGGTGGTTTTTATATTCCCAACTATAATTCTTTCGGAAATTACTTTAAGAGAGTGGTTTATAGAGGTGGAGCTAGGTTTGAACAAACTGGCTTAAATGTAGATGGACACGACATTAATGAGTTTGGCATATCTTTTGGAGTAGGATTACCTATCGGACGGTTATTCTCTAATATGAACCTAGGGATTGAGGTCGGAAAACGCGGAACCAACAATTTTGGTTTAATACAGGAAAACTTTTTTAATACATATTTGAGTTTCTCACTTAACGACCGTTGGTTCGAAAAAAGATTATACGATTAATACTATTAACATCAATACCATGAAAACAAAATTCATTTTACTATTTACAATTGCCCTGCTTTCTGTTTCTGGAAATGCCATTGCTCAAGCACCTGATGACTGCGCAATTTCATTGTCCTATTTTACTGAACCTGCTAAAGTAAAAAATTACGAGGCTGCACTTCCCTATTATGAAGTATTGATAAAAGAATGCGCAAATTATAATTTAGCTATCTATCAATATGGGGTGAAAATGTTTGAGTACTTTATTGAAGAGAAAGGCGACAAAAGTAAAGTGAAGGATCTTATTCAGGCTTGGGAACTAAGATTACAGAACTTCCCTGAACAAACCAAGGAAGGTGACGTGCTTTCAACTATTGCCCAAATAAAATTTGACAACAATATTGGTTCAAAAGCAGAACAATTTAAGGCATTTGATGAAGCTTTCAAGAAAGACCCTGAAAACTTCACTAGCGGTAAAAGTCTTTATGCCTATTTCTCTCTAGCTGTAGATTTACAGAGTAGTGGTGAAAAAACTCTTCAAGAAATTTTTGACCTTTATGACGAGGTGATCAACAAAATTGACACAGAGAAAAACAGTCTTGCATCAAAACTTACTCCTTTAATGGATAAGGAAGAAGCTGGTACTGCCCTTACAGATAAAGAAAAACGTGCAAAAGATGTTTATGAAAACAACTTAGGCGTATACGCAACAGTTGAAGGAAGTGTAAACGGAAAATTGGGTCAGTTGGCAGATTGTCCAAACCTTATCCCTCTTTATGAAAAAGATTTTGAAGCTAAAAAGAATGATGTCGATTGGTTAAAAGCCGCAAGTAACAGGCTTGACGCTAAAGACTGTGAAAGCCCATTATCAAACAAATTAGCCGTTCGTCTTCACGAGTTGGAGCCAAGCTCAACTTCTGCATACTTGTTGGGTAAACAAGCTGAATCTGAAGGCAAAGCATCAAAAGCTTTGGAATACTTTAACCAAGCGGCAGATCTTGAAAAAGACAATTCTAAAAAAGCACGTATCTATTATAGTATTGCTGAAAACTACCGCAAAAAAGGAAGCTTCGGCACTGCTAGAAATTACTACAATAAAATGCTAGACGCAAAACCTTCTGCAGGAATCGCTTATTATAAAATAGGCACAATGTATGCAGACAGCGCAAATAACTGTGGAACTACCGTTTTTGAAAAAAGAGCAATGTACTGGTTAGCTGCAGATATGATGGACAAAGCTGCTAGAGTAGATGGAACTGTTGCTGGAAATGCAAGAGCAGCCGCAAGCAGTTACAGACAACGCGCTCCCCAGCCAAGTGATATCTTTGCTGAAGGAATGGCTGGCAAAACAATTAAATTTAATTGTTGGGTTGGTGGAAGCGTAAGAGTTCCTAACTTATAAGAATGTACACCTCAATAAATATGTTTAAAAGCGTGATGGTCTTAATATTGACCATCACGCTTTTTGCATGTGAAGGTAATTACCAAAACGTAAAAAAATTAAGCCTATCTGATGGTGCACCAATTGCTGAAGGAAAAGGCATCAACTTCAAATACACAGATTCTGGAAAGCTGGTGACCAACCTATTGGCAGATAAATTACTGGATTATTCCAATTTAAATTTTCCCTATAAAGAATTTCCTAATGGGATTGAAGTTCGCTTTTGGGACGAAAAAGGCAAGAAAAGTACAGTAAACTCAGATTATGCTATTCAGTATGAAAATACGGGCTTAGTAGATTTGCGCAAAAATGTGGTCTTGATAACCGCAGATAGCGTGGTTCTAAAAGCTAACCAACTCTATTGGGACCAGAAAAATAAGTGGGTCTTTACAGACCAGCCCTACCAAATAAAATTCAAGGACGGCTCCTATAATGATGGAGCAAGGTTTGATGGCAACCAAGATTTCACTATCTTTTTATCCAGAAAAAACCAAGGCGTCCAACTAATCGACAAAACCAAAACAGAAGATGTTAAGTAAAGTGTACCGTTTTTTTGAATATGCATACCTTGTAATTGCTGTGTTTTTTGCTTACGAAGCAATAAACAACTGGAGCACGGAGCGCAATCGCGCATACCTTTTCATTTTTTTTGTAGTTGTTGCCATTTTTATGTTTTTCTTTAAAAGAAACTTCAGAAAGAAAATGGATGAAGGTAATAAATAGTTTTTAGAGCCAAAGAATCAGAATTTTGAATTTATAAATGGATTATAGCATCTTAATCATACTAACAATGCTTATTCTCTCCGCCTTTTTCTCGGGGATGGAGATTGCATACGTTTCTTCCAATAAAATACATATTGAGATTGAAAAGAAGCAAAACAACTTCTTGGCTGGAATTCTAAAAAAAATAACCAAGCGCCCCTCAAAATTCATTGCCACAATGCTTGTGGGCAACAACATTGCACTCGTGATCTATGGTTTTTTTATGGGTGACCTTTTAATGCAATATATTCCACTTGCTGGTTTTAGTGGCTTATTAGTACAGACTGTAATTTCAACAATGGTGATTTTATTGACTGCGGAATTTCTCCCAAAGGTTTTCTTCCAAATCTATGCGAACAGCTTGGTTAAAATCTTTGCAGTTCCAGCATATTTCTTCTATGTCCTATTTTCTTTGATTTCTGAGTTCATTATTTGGATATCAGACCTGGTCCTTAAATTAATTTTTAAATCCGAGGGCGATACCGTGCAGCTTAGCTTCAGTAAATTGGAACTTGGCAATTACATTTCGGAACAAATGGAAATAGCCGAAACCAAAGAAGAAATGGATTCAGAAATACAGATATTCCAAAATGCATTGGATTTCTCTGAAGTAAAATCGCGTGAAGCCATGATCCCGCGAACAGAGGTTGTAGCAGTAGATATTGACACATCGCCAAAGGAGCTTGCCAAGCTTTTCACCGAAACAGGCCTTTCAAAAATATTAGTCTACAAAGAAAACATAGATGATATTTTAGGATACGTACATTCTTTTGAGTTATTCAAAAAACCTGCAAACCTCAAAAAGGTATTGATGCCCGTGGTTTTTGTGCCTGAAACCATGCTTGTTAAAGATGTTCTTGGCATCCTAAGCAAAAAAAGAAAAAGTATTGCTGTGGTTATTGACGAATATGGGGGAACTAGTGGAATTATAACCGTTGAAGACATTATTGAAGAACTTTTTGGCGATATTGAAGACGAGCATGACAGCATCGCACTTATTGAAGAAGAGCTAGGCCAAAGCCATTATAAATTTTCCGCCCGTTTGGAAGTGGATTACCTAAACGAAGCCTATAAACTTGATTTAGAGGAAAGCGAAAACTACGAAACCCTTGGTGGCCTTATTGTAAACCATACCGAGGAAATTCCTGAAAAAGGCGAAACCGTTGAAATAGATAATTTCATCTTCACGATTTTAGAAGTTTCCAATACAAAAATTGAGCTGGTAGAGCTTAAAATTCTTCACGAAGATTAGATTTTAAACATTTCCTTAATTTTTTCAATTTACTTTTTTATTAATGGTAGGAAAATGGTATTTTCGCCACCTAAATAATCTAAAAAATAAATCCTCTAAAACCTTGATTAACATTAAGGGATAAAAGGAATTCACAACCAAAGCCTATTTCGTTTGGAAAACCGAACGAAAAGGAATATAAATTTTGAACATCAAATGGCAATCTTAAACAGTATTAGAAAAAGAGGGATATTCCTTATCCTTATTATTGCATTGGCACTTTTTGCCTTTATCTTAAGTGATGTATTGACCAAAGGTAACACTGGCGGAAAAGGACAGGACACTATTGCGACAGTTAACGGCACCGATATTTCCAGACAGACCTTTATGGAAGAGGTTGAAGCCACACAGCGCAGCATGGGGCCAAACGGAAATACCACACAAGCCATGAACATGGTATGGGATCGCGAACTGCGCAGTGTCATTATGGACGAACAGATTGAAAATGCAGGACTTACAGTAGAGAAAGCCCAAATTGATAACGCCTTAAAAACTTCATTAGCCAATAACCAAACCTTCCTGAACGATGCAGGACAAGTAGATGAAGGCAAAATTCAAGAATACATTGCTAGTATTAAAGCTTCTTCTCCTGAAATGTACAAGCAATGGCTTAAGTTTGAACAAAACACTGCAGACGGTGTGCTTCAAACCACCTATTACAATATGATAAAAGGTGGACTTCGTTCCACAATTGCTGAAGGTGAGCAAGAATACCACTTTCAGAATGACAACTTAAACTTTCAGTATTTACAAATTCCTTACAGCAAGATTGCAGATGAGGATGTAAAAGTTTCAGACGATGAAATTAAAAAATACGTTTCTGCTCATCCCAACGATTATCAAGTGGATGCCCAAGCTGATATTCAATATGTATTTTTTGCTGAAAAACCATCTGAAATTGATACTGAGGAAGCAAAAACAGCTGCCTTATCTTTATTAAACGATAAAGTAGAATTCAACCAAGACACAAAATCGAACGATACTATTGCCGGTTTTAGAAACACAAACAATTATGAAGAATTTGTAAACGCAAATTCAGATGTACCGTATTACGACCGTTGGATGTTTAAAAAAGATCTTCCTCCAACTGTTGCGGATACACTTATCAATTTGAATAGCGGCGCTATTTATGGACCATACTCAGTAGACAATGCGCTTTACATTTCTAAAGTTATGGACACCAAAAAAATGCCAGACTCTTCTGAATCAAAACATATTTTGATTCGTTACGTTGGTACAATGCGTGCTCCTGAAACAATTACAAGAACGAAAGAAGAAGCTCAAAAATTAGCCGATAGCATTTTGAGTGTTGTGAAAAAAGACAAAACCAAATTTGCTGCTCTTGCATCTGAATTTTCTGATGATAGCTCTAAAGATAATGGTGGTGACCTTGGAAATTCAACTCCTGGCAGAATGGTACCGCCATTTGACAATTTCATCTTCAACAATCCAACAGGAACAATAGGCCTGGTTGAAACTGATTTCGGTTTTCATATTGTTGAAGTTGGAAAACAATCTGAACCTAAGAAAACGGTTAAACTTGCAACTGTTGTAAAAAATATTGAACCTTCAGACAAAACAATCAATGAAGTGTTCTCAAATGCTTCAAAGTTTGAACTTGCTGTAAAAGATGGCGATTTTACCGAATTGGCTAAAAAAGAAAATTTAGAGGTAAAACCTGTTAACAAACTAGGCAATATGGATTCCAATATTCCAGGAATAGGCCAAAACCGCACCATTGTTAACTGGGCATTCAATGAAGAAACCAACGTGGGCGACACTAAGCGCTTCAGTGTGCCAGATGGTTATGTTATTGCTCAAGTTACGCGTAAAAACCCAAAAGGTCTTATGTCAGTTGAAGAAGCTTCTGCTACCGTTACTCCAATCTTGCGTAACGAGAAAAAAGCTAAAAAAATTCGTGACTCAATAAAAGGGACCACCATTGAAGAAATAGCTGCAAGCCAAAATGTAGTGGTTCAAACCGCAACTGGAATCAGTATGGCCAATCCTATAATAGCTAACAATAACGAACCAAAAGTAGTTGGTATGGCCTTTGGCACTAAGCCAGGTGAAACTACTCCATTAATAGACGGCAAAGGCGGTGTATATATGATAAAAGTAACAGCTTTCAATCCAGCTCCAAAAATGGAATCATATGTAAACTACGCAAACCAAATGAGCACAAAAGCAGCTCCTGGTGCACCAAGCGCGGTTTATAACGCCCTTAAAAAGAAAGCCGATATTGAAGACAATAGAGCTAATTTTTATTAAAAGAAAATAAAACTTATCGTTTAAAAAGCCTTGTTGTAAAAATTTACAACAAGGCTTTTTCTTTAAAACTCATTTCAAATTACTTTAGAAAAACAGAAAATATCTCTTATTTTTAAAAGATATTAATAAATAAAATAAAATGATCAACGACGAAATCATTAAGGCGCTTGAAGAAAAATATAGTAGTCTTGGCGAAAACCCAGAAACCTATCTAAAAGGGTTGCTACAAGCAAAACCAATTAATTATTGGGATTATATTCAGGTTGACACTTTACTTTCACTACAAAAAACAAGAACTGATTTTAAAGATGAAGAGATC
This sequence comes from uncultured Aequorivita sp., assembly GCA_937125455.1. Classification (GTDB taxonomy): domain Bacteria; phylum Bacteroidota; class Bacteroidia; order Flavobacteriales; family Flavobacteriaceae; genus Aequorivita. The sequence continues at coordinate 106,437 of CAKZLK010000047.1, read as the reverse complement.
TTTGTTATGTATCATCAAGTTACGGAGCTTACTCTAAAAATGATGATCCACGAGATAAAACAACTTTCAGATGGCGAAAATCTTTCCGAAGAAATTTGGATGACAAAACTTGATAGATTAAAAAGGTATACCCGCATGCTCATCACATCGTTTGATATTATGAAAGACGGCATGAGCTATGACGATTACAATATCTTCCGCGCGACCCTTACTCCCGCCAGTGGATTTCAGAGTGCACAGTTTCGCGTTTTAGAAATTTACTGCACCAAACTTGAAAACCTCGTAAACAACCAAGGCCGAGGGCGATTGCCGAACAATCCTTCTGCAAATGATTATTTTGAAAATATTTATTGGAAAGATGCAGGGTACAACCGAAAAACCGGTAAAATGACCTTAACACTACGCCAGTTTATCGAAAAATATGAAGGCGACTTTAAAACTTTGGCTGAAAAAACCAAAGGAAAAACACTTGAAGAACGCGTAGCACAAATGCCAAATCCTTCAGAAGAATTAAAAGATAAATTAAAACAATTCGATCACTTCTACAATGTTGCTTGGCCCATTGTCCATCTAGATACCGCCAATCATTATTTAAACAGCAAAGGCGAAACCAAAGCTGCAACAGGTGGTTCTGATTGGCAAAAATACCTCCATCCAAAATATCAGCAACGCAAGTTTTTTCCTGAATTATGGTCAAAAGAAGAAATCTCAAAGTGGGGAGAATAGCCAATCAATTTTTAAAAAACAATGAAATTTATATTCGTACTTTTTTTAATTTTTGCTTCATTTACTGCAAAATCTCAGATACTAAATGCCGAATCACTTCGCAAAGTAACAGACACTTCGGGTTTTTCCGGTTCCTCCAGCCTTAATTTTTCGCTAAAACGGGATGTGAATAATTATTTTAGTTTCAGTAGCAGTATTCACATTCAATATAAAATGAATAAGCATTTGGTTTTGCTAAAGAATGATATTGAATTGAAAAACATTGAAGGCAATAAATTTGAAAATGCCGGCATAACACACCTAAGGTACAACTATAAATTCCATCATCGAATTGCTTGGGAAGTATTTGTACAAGCACAATACAATAAAGTTTCAAAAATAGATTTTAGAGGGATACTAGGCACTGGCCCAAGATTCAAACTAACTACATCTGAAAATTACAAGTTCTATTTAGGAACTCATATAATGTACGAACAGGAAGAACTGAGCGATGGTTTTACACCAATTCAAAGAGATTTTAGAAGTACTTCCTATCTTTCCTTCAGTTTATATCCAACAAAAACTGTGAGTATCATAAGCACCACTTATTATCAACCTAAATTAAAAAATTTTGGTGATTATCGCGTTTCAAACCAAAGCTCATTGCTAATTGATCTTTTTAAGAATTTCTCATTTAAAACGACTTATACTTTTATTTATGACGAAACTCCCGCAATTGGCATTCCCAACTCCCAGTACAATCTTGAAAGCGGCTTTGTTTACTCTTTCGATTAAATTGTTAAACTTATGTAAGCATTATCTTATTTGAAGGACTACTTGCCTATATTTACCTCAATTGAAAAAACCAAAACTCTTATAATTTCGTAACTATAAATAAACCTCATTATGGCCTCTAATAACTACTATGACCCTGCAGATCTTCGAAAATTTGGAAACATAACCGAATGGAGTAAAGAGCTTGGTGATAAATTTTTTGATTATTACGGAAAAGTGTTTGAAGAGGGAGCGCTTACAGCTCGTGAAAAAGCTTTAATCGCCCTTGCGGTAGCACATACAGAGCAATGTCCTTATTGCATTGATGCCTATACAAAAGACACGCTTCAACGTGGTGTAACAAAAGAAGAAATGATGGAAGCAATACATGTGGGCGCAGCCATAAAGAGTGGTGCAACATTAGTTCATGGCGTAATGATGATGAATAAAGTAAACAAGTTAGAAATGTAAATCCTCTTAAAAAAAACGTGTTTCATTATCGTTTTGCTAGTAAAATATATTAATCTTATTACTTATGAAGAATCAACCCAATTTTAAACTTTTAATCATCGGATTAATCTTTAATTCCGCTGTACTGATTTTCAAAAATTATTTTAGTATCCCAGATTTTGTTGCCGGAGGCTTATTCGGTATTGGCATTAGCTTAATGATATTATCTTTTATACTAAATAAAAAAAGGAATGTCAGACTTTAAACTTGAAGAAAGTTTAGTCCAAATCTTCTATTAGAAAAAAATTTATGCTAAAAGAAAAAAAGAAAAAACAACAATCACTTCATAAAAGTCACAGCGATCTTGCAGTAGCAAATAAACAACTCGAAAAACTTTCCAACGGTATCTTTGCAAATGGTGACCTTCCCACTTTTTCAAAAAAAATAAAGGAAACAGACCAGTTCCCACTACGCCCGAATAAACTGGAAATACTTCAAATAAACGTAGGCTATATGTGCAATCAAGTTTGCGAGCATTGCCATGTAGATGCGGGGCCGGACCGAAAAGAAATAATGACCCGGGAAACGATGGAGCAGTGTTTGAAAGTTATTCGAAACACTGGCGCGCATACGTTAGATCTTACAGGTGGAGCTCCAGAAATGAATCCAGATTTCCGGTGGTTTGTGGATGAAGCCAGTAAAGCTGGAATTAAAGATTTTATCGTTCGGAGTAACCTGACCATCATTCGAGCCAATAAAAAATATTACGATTTACCAGAGTTTTTCAAAAGTCACAACGTGCATGTTGTAAGCAGCATGCCACACTGGACCCGTGGAAAAACAGATAAGCAAAGAGGCGAAGGCGTTTTTGACCTATCAATTAAAGCACTGCAAGAATTAAACGCAATTGGTTACGGAATGCCGGATAGTGATTTGCGATTGGATCTGGTTTACAATCCCAGTGGTGCCTTTTTACCAGGAGACCAAGCAAGTATGGAAAAGGACTTTAAGAAAGCCTTATTGGAAGATTTTGGGATACATTTCCACAACCTTTTTGCTATTACAAATCTTCCAGTTTCTAGATTTTTGGATTATTTGATTGCTTCAGAAAATTATGAGGATTATATGTATTCCCTGGTGGAAGCATACAATCCAGCGGCAGTAAAAAACGTAATGTGCCGTAATACTATTTCCATTAGTTGGGATGGTTATTTGTACGACTGCGATTTCAACCAAATGCTTGAACTGAAAGTAGCGAGCAAAATTCAACACATTTCAGAATACAACGAAGCTGTTTTAAATGATAGAAATATAATTATCTCGCAACATTGCTATGGTTGTACCGCAGGTGCGGGAAGCAGTTGCCAAGGCGCGGTTGCTAATTAAAGGCCTGACCCTGAAAGTGTAAAATTAGATGTTATGAAAATAAGCTTTTCTCTTTTATTTATTTTATTGTTCACCAATTTTGCGGTGGGTCAAAAGCCTTTGAACAAATTGTTGAAACAATACAATACCCATAGTATCCCATACACTTCTGTAGAAGAATTAAGGATGCTTCAAATGAATAATAAAGTTATAATTCTTGATACCCGTGAAGTTGAAGAGTTTAACGTAAGCCATATAAAATCAGCTATAAACGTTGGATACAATAATTTCACTTCCGATGAAAAACAAATTCAAAAACTAAATAAAAAGGCACCCGTGGTTGTTTATTGTTCCGTTGGAATTCGCTCCGAAGAAATTGGCGAAAAGCTTAAAAAAGCTGGATTTACCGATGTGAAAAATCTTTACGGCGGTATCTTTGAATGGAAAAACAAAGATTATCCTGTTATTGACTCTACGGGAAATGAAACTGAAAAGGTCCATACTTTTTCTAAAATGTGGAGTAAATATTTAAAGGCTGGAAATCCTGTTTACTAAATACTGAAAACTACTTAAAATGGGCTTACTTTCCTCAAAAGATACCAGTGGCGACAATGAAATGGCTTTTGACTTTCATTTTCCCACTTCAAAAAAAGCACTGATTATTTTTACACGCAACCCCGAGTTGGGCAAAGTGAAAACGCGGTTGGCAAAATCGGTTGGTGATGAAATCGCATTAAAAATCTATACGTTTCTACTAAAACATACCGTGGAAATTACAGAAAAACTGAATGTAGATAAATACGTTTTTTATTCAGAAAATATTCATCGCGATGATATGTGGAATCCTGATATTTTCAGAAAGAAATTGCAAACTGGCTCTGATTTGGGAGAACGTATGAAAAATGCGTTTTCAGACATCTTAGGAATGGGATATGAAAAAGCAATTATTATTGGCAGCGATATGTTCGATCTAACCAAAAATGACCTGGAAACCGCTTACGACGCACTTGAAACAACTGCTTTTGTAATAGGTCCAGCAACAGATGGAGGCTATTATCTTTTGGGAATGAAAGAACTCAATTCAGACATTTTTCAAAATAAAACGTGGGGCACCAGCAAAGTTTTGGAAGCTACTTTGAACGATTTAAAAGACGAAAAATACCTACTGCTCGACGAAAGAAACGATGTAGACTATTATGAAGACATAAAAAACGTGGACGCTTTTCAACAATTTTTGCCACCTAGCTAGACAACAACTTTTTATAATTATGAGCATTACAAAATATATTGAACAAGCTGCGGACTATTTAAAACAACGCGGATTTGATAACCCCGAAGTTGGAATTATTCTGGGCACTGGTCTAGGCAAAATTGTAGAAAAGCTGGAGATTGAAAGTGAAGTAAGCTACAACCACATTCCAAATTTTCCCACTGCCACAGTTGAATTTCACAAAGGAAAACTTATTTATGGCACTTTGGAAGGAAAAAAAGTTGTGGTTATGCAGGGGCGCTTTCACGTTTATGAAGGGTATTCGCTGCGCGATGTAACATTTCCTGTACGAGTAATGCACCTCTTGGGAATAAAACAATTGTTGGTTAGCAACGCATCTGGCGCAATCAATCTCAACTTCAAAAAAGGAGAAATTATGCTTATTGATGACCATATCAACCTGCAAGGAAACTCCCCCCTCGCCTTCCGTGGTGTCGAAAAAATGGGCGAACGTTTTGTGGATATGAGCGCTCCATACGATCCCGAAATGAATAAAAAACTGGAACAAATTGCTAACGAAAAAAAGATTAAACTTCACAAAGGGGTTTACGCTAGTGTAGTAGGCCCACAACTGGAAACTCGAGCGGAATACCGTTACCTAAAAATTATTGGAGCCGATGCTGTGGGAATGAGCACCGTGCCAGAGATTATTGTTGCCAATCACCTAGGATTGCCCGTTTCGGCTGTTTCAATCCTTACCGATGAATGTGATCCGGATAATTTGAAACCTGTCAATATCGAAGAAATAATTGCAATGGCTGCCAAAGCAGAACCTGATATGATTACACTGTTTACCCAATTAATCAAACAACTTTAAAATTAGACTATGAGTTATCTAGATACAACCAACGATGTGTATAAACAAGCTGCACTTACCCCAGACGTTGGGCTTTGTTGTACCACAAACCCGATTTGGGAGCTACCCGGACTTAAAATTCCGAGAATCATGCAAGAGATGAATTACGGCTGTGGAAGCACCGTAAATGCTCGCGATCTTACAAACAGCCCAAAAATACTTTATGTGGGTGTTGGAGGTGGGATGGAGTTGCTGCAGTTTTCCTATTTCAATAGAACCGAAAGTGGTGTTATAGGAGTAGATACCGTAGATGAAATGCTTGAAGCTTCAAGAAAAAATTTCAAGGAAGCCGAAAAAGCAAATCCGTGGTTTAAAAGTGAGTTCGTTGACCTAAGAAAAGGTGACGCACTAAATCTTCCTGTTGACGACAACAGTATTGATGTTGCTGCCCAAAACTGTCTTTTCAATATTTTTAAAGCAGAGGATCTAAAAAAAGCCATTGAAGAAATGTACCGCGTTTTAAAACCCCACGGACGCTTAGTTATGAGCGATCCTACCTGTGAGCAGGAAATGAACCAAACCCTACGGGAAGATGCTCGCTTGCGCGCTTTATGCCTTAGTGGGAGCTTGCCAATTGCTGAATACATAAAAGCCTTGACCGATGTTGGTTTTGGCACTATTGAAATCCGCGCTCGGAAACCTTATCGAATTCTTGATCCTAAAAATTACCCTACGGATGAGTTGATCTATATTGAATCTATTGAGGTTGCAGCCATAAAAGACCCGATGCCCGAAGATGGACCTTGTATATTCACCGGAAAAGCAGCGATTTACTATGGCACAGAGAATCATTTTGATGATAAAAAAGGACACGTTTTGCTGAAAAATCAACCTTTGGCAATTTGCGACAAAACCGCAGCTGCTTTAGCGAGTTTAGGTCGTAATGATATATTTATTAGCGAGTCCACATATCATTATGATGGTGGAGGCTGTTGCTAGTTATGTAATGCTTACAAAAGCATTCCGTCTAACAATTTATAAAAGTTTAAATTGGAAAAATACATTGAAATCTTTAAAAATTCTTATCACGGATATTTCAACTATCTGTGGAGTGAAATAACGCATTTTCATTGGGAAAACTATTTCTACGGATTGATATTGGTTTCTTTATTGGTATGGTCTTTAGAACTAATTTTTCCGTGGCGGAAAAACCAAAAAGTATTTCGAAAGGATTTCTGGCTGGATACGTTTTATATGTTCTTCAACTTCTTCCTTTTGAATCTAATTGTCCTAATTTTTCTATCAAATGCAACGGCCCAATTGTTCAATGATTTCTTGGGACTAATGGGGCTGAAGCTTTCAGATTTTCAACTTTTAAATTTAGAAGCACTTCCTTTTGGACTAGGTCTTTTGATTTTCTTTTTGGTAACTGATTTTGTTCAGTGGAACACACATCGTTTACTTCACCGCGTGCCGTGGCTTTGGAATTTTCACAAATTGCACCATTCTGTAAAGGAAATGGGCTTTGCGGCACACCTTCGTTACCATTGGATGGAACCCATTGTTTATAAATCCTTGCTTTATATTCCACTCGCCATTATAGGTGGTTTCGACATTCAAAGTGTGGCAATAGTACATTTTACCGCACTTGCCATTGGACATTTGAACCACGCCAATCTTGGTTGGGATTATGGAATTTTGAAATATGTATTCAACAACCCGAAAATGCATATCTGGCACCACGCCAAAGTCTTACCAAAGAATACGCAATACGGTGTTAATTTCGGAATCAGTTTAAGTGTTTGGGACTACCTTTTCAAAACAAATCATATTCCGCATGACGGCAGAGATATTGAATTAGGCTTTGATGGCGATGAGCAATTTCCTTCAAATTTTATTTCGCAGGAATTATACCCTATCAAAACCAAAATCTGATTTTTGTCGTAAATAAATTGTACAAAAAAGTAATGAAAATGAAAACGCTACGTAACTTTACCTCTTTAGCCCTTGTTGTATTTACTTTGCAAAGTTGCAATCTTCTTTCCGCGGCAGGCGTGAGCAGTCAGGGGCAACCAACAAAAAAAGTAAAAACGGAACTTACTTCAACAACCGCTAATTCCCCAGTAAATGTAGATCATTCACAATGGGACAAATTGCTGAAAAAATACGTTAACAATGCTGGTTTTGTTGATTACAAGGGATTTAAAAGTGACAAAGCAAAACTGGACGATTACCTTAAGATGCTTTCTGAAAAAAAACCTACTGACGATTGGAGTGTACAGGAATTACTAGCTTATTACATAAACCTATACAATGCTGCAACCGTAAAATTAATTGTAGAAAATTATCCTCTCAAAAGCATAAAAGATATTGATGGCGCTTGGACCAAAGGTCGTGTTAGCGTCGGAAATAAAGAACTTTCGTTGGGCGGAATTGAAAACGGAATTCTTCGGAAAATGAACGAGCCACGTATCCACTTCGCCATAAACTGTGCTTCTATTTCCTGTCCTAAATTAATGAACGAAGCCTATACAGCCGCTAAAATCAATGAGCAATTGGATAATGCCACAAAAGAATTTATCAATAGTGATAAAAACGATATTTCCGCTTCAAACCCTAAACTTTCCTCCATTTTTGATTGGTATCAGAAAGATTTTAAAGTAGGCGGAAAGCAGAATGTAATTGGTTTTATTAACCAATATTCCAAAACCAAGATAAATACGGACGCAAAAATTACCTACAAAGATTATAATTGGGATTTGAATGAGCAGAAATAAGTTATCTGTTAAAAAAAATTATATTTTAAAGGAAACTGAAACTTTTTAATGATAAGTATCATCATCCCGGTTTTAAACGAAGCCGCTACCATTGAAAAACTATTGACCCATCTTTCGGAAAACATTTCTGGGGAAAACGAGTGGGAAATTATTTTGGTGGATGGGGGAAGTATTGACGGGTCTCCTAAAATCATTAAGGATTTTGCCGAAGCGCGTTCAATTTCCGTTCAGCTAATAACTTCAGAAAAAGGCCGCGCAAAACAGATGAACAAAGGAGCCCGCAAAGCTTCTGGCGAAATTCTATACTTTCTGCACGCAGATTCTTTTCCTCCTAAAAATTTTGATCAATATATTGTTTCAGAAATTGAAAAAGGAAATCCGGCTGGTTGCTTTCGTATGAAATTTGACAGTAACCATTGGTGGCTGCAACTGGCAGGATGGTTGACTAAATTTAATTGGCGGGCTTGCCGTGGTGGTGACCAAAGTCAGTTTATCACCAAAGAACTTTTTGAGGAAATTGGCGGATTTGACGAGACTTATATAATCTACGAAGACAACATTCTAATAAATGAACTCTACAAACGCAAGAAATTTATAGTAATCCCAAAATGGATCACCACTTCCGCACGTCTTTATAAACAAAAAGGCGTTTGGAACTTACAATATCATTTTTGGGCTATTTATGTAAAACGATGGATGGGGGCAGATGCCGATGAATTGTATAATTACTATTTGAAAAACATAAAAGAAGTCAACGCTACAAAATTTTCAGGTCAAAACTTTCCAGGCAAATAGCTGAAAAATAAACGGTTTTACATATTTCACTTTTCGACTTCTTTAATTAGAATATTTTTTAGATATTGTAGAAAAATTCTATAATAAAAACAGCTATGAATATTTTTGAAGCCATTAGAAAAGACCACGACAAACAGCGCGAATTATGCCGTTTGGTAACCTCCACTTCGGGTGATTCAAAAGGTAGAAAGGAGATGTGGGAGAAATTAAAGCACGAACTACAAATTCACGCTGACGCAGAGGAACGTACTTTCTATTCGCCCTTAATCCATAACGACATGATGCAGGAACATGCGCGCCACGGAATTGCCGAACATCATGAGATGGATGAATTAATAGAAAAAATAAACGAAACAGATATGGATTCACCAGCTTGGTTGGTATATGCAAAACAGTTGTGTGAAAAAGTAGAGCATCATCTTGACGATGAAGAACACAGTTTTTTTCAACTTGCAGGAAAGGTATTCTCTGAAACTCAAAAAACAGCTATTGCCAAGGATTATCTGGAAGAAATGAAAAAGCACCGATAATACAATACTGGTTTATTTTCCAAACTTTTTATAATATTTTGCCACAATAACTTCTGCAGGTTTGTTTTGTGGTGTAAATTGATTGTCCGTTTCTCCACCAACGCTGTCATGAGAAATAAACCATTTCCAGAGAAATCCACCCGCAAACCATCGTTCATTCCAAACTTCTTCATACAAACCACGCAACGTATTGTTCTGCGCTTCAAAATTAATAGAAGTTAATTTATAGTTGCTTTCCCAAGGCTCCTTTCCTGCGAAATCGACGCTTCGATAGCCGTATTCGGTAAATAGAATTTTTTTGTTTTCTATTTCTGAAACCCTTTTTAATTCTTCCTTCCAGTTTTGCCATCCGGAACGCGACTCCTCAACCGTTGGAGTTTTACTTTCTGCAACAGGAAAATAGGCGTCCACGCCAATATAATCCAAATCATTCCAAAACGGTACGCGCTTGTATTCATCCCAATTGGCTGCATAGGTGAGTTTTCCGCTATACACATTCTTAACCTCAGCTATCAGATTTCGCCAATATTCGGGACGGTGTTCAATAAATTTTTCCAATTCCGTACCAATACAAAAAATTTCCACATCCTCTTCTTCAGCAACTTTCGCAAAATCGATTATAAATTTTTTGTATGAATTTTCAAGTTCAAGCCAATCTTCTTCTGAAGCCATTTTCAGCAATCCCGTAAACTCGCCGTGCCACACCCAAATTTGTGGTTTCATCATAACCTTAATGTCGTTTTTATGAAGCATCGCTATGTATTGCTTTGCACCTTCGCGTGTTTCCCCAAACCATTGTCTTTCCTGATTGTAAATGACTTCAGGATGTTCCAGACTTTTAATAAACCCAAAAGGCATGATAGCCGCATAGTCTGCGTAAACATTTTTTAACGGGGCTATATTTTTCTGCAAAATGGAGTCTTTGGAAGCAACAAAACTCACTCCGTTTATTTTTGAAACCGATGAATGTTTATTTTCTTTTTCAACTTTATTATCAGCCATTGTTTTAGAAGAATCATGCTTTTGGAGGCATCCCAAAAGAAATGGAAAAAGGAAAACACAAACTAGCTTGCGAAGTGATATTTTCATTTTAAAAATAAATTATCAATGAATGTAGTACTTTATTTAGAATTTATAGAAACTTTAATACCCCTTTTAAAACGCCCCGAACTGTAATTGCGTAAATTTATAAACGACTGAAGAAAACACCAATCAAATATCTTCAACATCATGGAGCACATCGTCATTATTGGCAACGGTATTGCAGGTATTACCGCAGCGCGGCATATTCGAAAAATTTCCGACAAAAAGATAACTATAATTTCAGCAGAAGCTGACCATTTTTTCTCCCGTACCGCTTTAATGTATGTGTACATGGGTCACATGCGCTGGCGCGATATTGAACCCTATGAAAGTTGGTTTTGGGGAAAAAATAGCCTAGAACTTAAAAAAGGGTATGTTGAAAAAGTTGACACCGACACTCAAACGCTTTACTTTAAAGAGGGCGGAAACATCGGTTATGACAAGTTGATAATTGCCACAGGATCTACAACAAGTTTCTATGATTGGGAGGGCCAAGATTTGAAGGGAGTACAAGGGTTGGTTTCCAAACAGGATTTGGAAAACTTGGAAAAATATGCCCCAAATAATAAAGAATGTCCACGTGCTGTAATTATTGGCGGCGGCCTGATTGGTGTAGAAATGGCCGAAATGCTGCATACCCGAAATATTGAAGTAACAATGCTCGTCCGCGAATCTGCTTTTTGGGCAGGCACACTGCCAAAACCAGATGCAGAAATGATTTCGCGCCACATAATTTCCCACGGTGTAGATCTACGGCATAATTCAGAGCTTGATAAAATTTTAGCCGACGAAAAAGGCCACGTTCGTTCCATTGTCACTAAAACGGGAGAAGAAATTCCATGTGGCGTAGTTGGAATTACTACGGGTGTAAAACCACAAATTTCTTTTCTGAAAAATTCAAAAATTGAAACAGACAAAGGTATTTTGGTAAACCGATTACTAGAAACCAATATTAAAAATGTATATGCCATTGGCGACTGTGCGCAACAACGTGAAGCTATCGGGAATCGCCCGCCTGTGGAAGCTGTTTGGTATACGGGAAGGATGATGGGCGAAGCTTTGGCACAAACAATTTGCGGAAAACCATTTGAATACAATCCTGGAAACTGGTTTAATAGTGCCAAGTTTTTTGATATTGAATACCAAACCTACGGCTGGGTTTTTTCAGACAGTAGAAAAAAAGAGTACGAAGCGCAATTTCATTGGAAATGCAAGAGCGATCTTCGGTGTATAACCATTTCCTATAAAAAAGAAAATGGTAAATTTTTGGGGATAAACACCTTCGGAATTCGAATGAAACACGAGGTCTTTGATAGGTGGCTTAATGAAAAAAGAAGTGTGGATTACGTAATCCAAAACCTAAAACAAGCCAATTTTGATCCTGAATTTTTCAAGAATTATGAAAAGGAAATTCAGGCAGCATACGCCAATCAACCTGTAACTGTATAATTTATGAGCACTGTTCAACGAAATATGTCACTCACGGGCGAGCCGCCAAAAACAATCAATACCCAACAAAAAATTGCTTCTGCCATTGGTCTTATTGGCTTAGCGGTACTTTTTTTAGCATTTTTCAACCTAAATTTTCCAAACAAACCTTTGTGGCTAACCCTTTCTTTGGTTATGATCGGTACTGGAATTATTTGGTTTTCCACTGCAGCGTATTTAAATAAACACGAAGGAATAAAAAATGATGGGGTTTATTTTAAGTCGCTATCCTCCCGTGGATTTTGGGCTTGGATTTTAGGAATAATCGTCACACTTTTCTATGTTGTGCTTTATTGGTTTCCGCAGTATTTGGGATTGGTTCAGGATGGTGAAAATAAGGGCATTGTTTCTCTTTTTGACCCGTTGAGCAAATTGCTGAACGGTGGGCCTGCAAGTCAATGGTTTGTTTATGGCACCCTTTACACTTTAGCTATACTGGCTTTTGGAATAAAATTCATTCTAAAATACCGCCACAACAAATACGAAAAACTTCGGACGTTTTCAGTTATGTTCTTTCAACTGGGTTTTGCTTTTTTAATACCGGAACTTATGTCCCGTTTAAACTCAGATAGTTTTAAATTACCATATTACGACCTGAAAAATATTTGGCCCCTCAATTATTATAATTTTGAACAATATCGGGTAGATGAATTTATTTCCGCTGGAGATATTGGTTTAGGACTTCTAATTTTTGGGATTGTATCAATCTTTATAATTACTCCAATATTAACCTATAAATACGGTAAACGATGGTACTGCTCATGGGTTTGCGGTTGTGGTGGCTTGGCAGAAACCGCTGGGGATCCTTTTCGTCATTTAAGCGATAAAAGGCAGGTAGCTTGGAAAGTGGAACGTTGGGTAATTCACAGCGTTTTGGTTTTTGTGGTTTTAATGACCACAGCAGTGATTCACTCTTATTTAGGCGATGACAGTTCAAAATATTGGCTGACTAAAGATGTCTTTCTCATTAGCGTAGCCGTCCTTTTAACACTTGTTTTTTTAGGTGTTTGGATTTTTAAAAGAGAAGAATTACAAAAAGATGCCCGAATTGGTTCTATTGCTTATTTCGTAATTATAATTGCATTGATTGCGCTACATTATACTACGGGGAAAACCTTGTTTCTTATTGAAGCCGAAACTTTGCGTCAATCGTATGGTTTTATGATTGGAGCTGTATTTAGCGGAGTAATTGGTGTTGGGTTCTATCCTATTTTTGGCAGTCGCGTTTGGTGCCGTTTTGGTTGCCCAATGGCTGCAATACTTGGCTTTCAGCAACGCTTGTTTTCGCGTTTTAGAATAACTACCAACGGCGGGCAATGTATTAGTTGTGGAAATTGCTCCACGTATTGCGAAATGGGAATCGATGTTCGCGCTTATGCTCAAAAAGGTGAAAATATTGTGCGTTCCAGTTGCGTTGGCTGCGGAATCTGCTCAGCAGTTTGCCCTCGTGGAGTTTTAAAACTCGAAAATGGATCACTTGAAAAACGTATCAATAGCAACGAAATTCTTCTTGGGAATGACCTAGACTTAATGAGTTATGTGAACAAATAATAACCAAAAAGTTTTTGAAACCTGTTAGGTGTTGCATTAATATGCGTCCAACATATTGTCATAAATTTTTCTGAAATTCGCACTCCACAAATTCCACAGGTTTTTAATGCAAAAAAATATTAAAGTAATCATTCCCGCTTTTAACGAAGAAGATTCTATTGGGAAGGTGATTGCTGAAATTCCAAGTATCGTTTCAGAAATAATTGTGGTTGATAACAATTCTACCGATACCACAGCAGAGGTTGCCAAAAAAGCTAGAGCAACCGTGCTTTTTCAACCAAATGCTGGCTATGGAAATGCTTGTTTAAAAGGAATGGAATACATTTCAGAAGAAAATTTAAAACCAGACATTGTGGTCTTTCTGGATGGAGATTATAGTGATTATCCTGAGGAATTGACAAAAATTATCGCACCTATTATCGAGAACGATACCGATTTTGTAGTGGGTGCCCGAGTAAAAGAGTTACGCGAAACTGGATCTATGACCTTTCCGCAACGCTTCGGCAACGAACTGGCAACCAAATTAATGAGCCTTTTTTTCAATTCAACATTTACCGATCTTGGGCCGTTTCGGGCTATAAAATATGAAAAGTTACTTCAGCTTAATATGCAAGACAAAACCTATGGCTGGACGGTAGAAATGCAACTGAAGGTTTTGAAAAAGAATTTTACATATACCGAAGTTCCCGTAAAATATAAAAACCGCATTGGTGTCTCAAAAGTTTCGGGTACGGTAAAAGGTGCTATATTTGCTGGCGTGAAAATCCTAAGCTGGATCTTTAAATACAGTTTCAAAAAATGATTCTTGAATTCATAATCATTACTATATACTCAATCGCCTTGCTCCTCATCTTTATGTACGCATTGGCGCAATTGAACCTGTTATTCAACTATTTAAACGCTCGAAAAAAACATAAATCTTCCCCAACTTTTGATTTTTCAAAAGAAGAAGAAATTCCATACGTAACTATTCAACTTCCAGTTTATAACGAGCTATATGTAATGGATCGTTTACTGAACAATATTGCCGAAATTGATTATCCCAAGGATAAACTGGAAATTCAGGTACTAGACGACAGTACTGATGAATCTTTTGAAGAAACCGCAAAACACATTCAGGAACTTCAAAAAACGGGATTGGATATTCAACATGTAACTCGTGAAACTCGCGAAGGCTTTAAAGCGGGTGCACTTAAAGAAGGTTTAAAAACTGCCAAAGGGGAATACATTGCGATTTTTGACGCAGATTTTCTTCCGAAGAAAAACTGGTTGAAAAATACCATTCCTTATTTTAAAGATGAAGAAATTGGTGTAGTGCAAACTCGCTGGGGGCATTTAAATCGAAATTATTCCATACTTACACGTGTGCAGGCTTTTGCGCTCGATGCACATTTCACTTTGGAGCAGGTTGGAAGAAATAGCAAAGGTCATTTCATAAATTTTAATGGAACGGCAGGTGTATGGCGTAAAGAGTGTATTCTGGATGCAGGCAATTGGGAAGGCGATACGCTCACCGAAGATTTGGATCTCAGCTACCGGGCACAGCTCAGAAACTGGAAATTTAAGTTCTTAGAAGAGGTGGAAACACCTGCGGAACTTCCCGTGGTAATTAGTGCAGCCCGTTCGCAACAATTCCGTTGGAATAAAGGCGGAGCCGAAAACTTTCAAAAAATGGCTTGGCGTGTTTTTAAAAGCCACGATATTCCCTTCAAAACCAAAATACATAGTTTCCTTCACTTGCTGAACAGCACTATGTTTCTAAATATTTTGATTGTTGCTATCCTAAGTATCCCAATGCTTTACATCAAAAACGAATACGAGCATCTGAAAATGTATTTTTATGTAATGAGCTTCTTTGTGGCAAGCACGATTATCTTTTTTATCTGTTATTGGTTTACATACAAAGTGATTTACGGCGGTGGTTTTAAACATTTTTTAAAATATTCCGCCATGTTTTTTACGTTTTTTTCAGTGGCGATGGGTTTTTCGCTCCACAATTCTATAGCAGTTTTGGAAGGACATTTTGGAAAGAAAAGTGAATTCATTAGAACTCCAAAGTTCAATATCAGCAACTTAAAAGAAAGTTGGAAAGGCAATAAATACCTAACTAAAAACATTTCGCCCAACGTGATTTTTGAAGGCGTACTTATGCTCTATTTTGCTTTTGGAATGTACAGTGCTTTTGTAGTGGGGGACCAAGGCGGCGATTTTGGATTGTTTCCGTTTCACTTAATGCTTTTCTTGGGGTTTGGATTTGTATTTTTTTCCTCTTTAAAATCTTCCCACTAGATTATTTTCGAACAGAAAAAATAAACTGTTGTGGTGTCATTAACTCCAACTTTTTAAACTGACGGTTGAAATAGCTCACATTGTTAAAGCCAGACTTAAAGGCTATTTCAGAGATAAGCATGTTTTTGTTTTCCTTCATCAATTTCTTGGCGAACTTTATTTTTTCAGAATTCATAAAATCAATAGGAGAAATTCCCAAGGTGTTTTTAAACTTTTTGTGAAAACTGGACGAACTCATATAAGCCTTTTCTGCCAGCTGATCCACACTGATGCTTCGATCCGTCAAATTCTCTTTTATAAATTTAACTACCGTTCCAATCCGAGTATCACTGAAAATATTCAAGCTATCATTCAAAATACTCTGCTTGGCTTTTGTCTGTAACAATCGAACAATCAACTCCTGAATCATGAGATCCAACAATACATCTTTTGAAGCAGTATTATGGGTAAAAGTTTTAAGAAGCCTATCTATTAAATAATTCACCTCTATCTGATTGGTTAAATGTGATGCAGCTCCTTTATCCAAATTCCAATTGTTATTTTCTTCTTCAATGGAAACCAATTGATTGAATTTAGAAGCAACTTCACTAATCTTTTCGGGATCAATACCCAGAGCTAAACATTGGGTGGGGCTGTCTTCTCTTGCAATGGGGAAGTCAATAACCATTTCTTCATTGGCAGGCATTACAACCGATTCGCCTGGAAGAAATTCAAAATCGGGAAGGTTTTTTAAATGCATGATTTTCTTTCCGGTAAGCATACTGGCAATTACAGGAAAATCAAAAGTAAGGGAGACCTTTTCAGCGGGTCGGTGGGTTTCAAAAATATTTAACTCAGCATACTCCGCATTATAGGTCGTCCGGTTTTCCACCAACGTATATATTTTTCGGCTTTCCCTATGTTTTCGCAATGAGTGCTCCATACTCAATATTACGAAAAAAACACCTATTTCTTTCATAAATACGGAAATGTGTTACTCTTTAATAGAATTGTTCAATTGATTGAGATATTATCAAAATATCTTTAAAGAAATTATATAATTCACAGTTTAACATTCTAAAATTATTATTATGAGCGATATTCAGACAGATACCGGAAAGACTTTTGAAAAACCAAAGTTTAAAGATACTTACGACAATTTTATAGGTGGAAAATGGGTAGCACCCGTAAAAGGAGAATATTTTGAAAGCATATCTCCCGTTGACGGAAACACATTTACGAAAGTAGCTCGTTCCACTCAAGAAGATATCGATATAGCGTTAGATGCTGCTTGGGAAGCCGCAAAAAGCTGGAACAATACCTCTGCAACCGAACGAAGCAATATGCTACTTAAAATTGCTGACGTAATAGAAAAAAATATAGACTTGCTTGCAAGAGCCGAGACTTGGGACAATGGAAAACCCATTCGTGAAACCACTGCCGCAGATCTTCCATTGGCGGTAGATCATTTTAGATATTTTGCAGGTGCTATAAGAGCTGAAGAAGGCGGCGCCAGCGAACTGGATGGAAATACATTGTCGCTTAATATTTGGGAACCTCTTGGAGTAGTTGGACAAATAATTCCTTGGAACTTTCCGCTTTTAATGGCTACTTGGAAACTTGCCCCAGCACTTGCTGCCGGAAACTGTATAATACTAAAGCCAGCTGAGCAAACTCCGGTAAGTATTATGATTCTAGCAGAATTAATTCAGGATATTGTTCCCGCAGGTGTTTTGAATATTGTGAATGGTTTCGGTTTGGAAGCAGGAAAACCATTGGCTTCTAGCTCTAGAATCAATAAGATTGCATTTACGGGTGAAACTACTACTGGTCAACTTATTATGCAATATGCCTCAAAAAATATCATTCCAGTTACTTTGGAACTCGGTGGAAAATCACCCAATATTTTCTTTAAAAGCATTATGGATGCCGACGATGATTTCTTTGACAAAGCCATTGAAGGCGCCGTACTCTTCGCTTTTAATCAAGGTGAGGTTTGTACCTGTCCCTCGCGTATATTGGTAGAGGAAAGCATTTATGATGATTTTATGGCTCGTGTAGTTGAACGCACCAAAGCAATAAAGATAGGCCATCCCTTAGATCCAGAAACTATGATGGGTGCTCAGGCTTCCAATGATCAATATGAAAAAATCCTGAACTACCTAAAAATAGGAAAAGAAGAAGGATGTGATGTGCTTACAGGCGGTGAGCCAGCATACAATGAAGGCTTGGAAGGTGGTTTCTACATTCAACCCACAATATTTAAAGGCAATAATAAAATGAGGGTTTTCCAAGAAGAAATTTTTGGACCTGTAGTTTGTGTTACGACTTTTAAGGATGAAGAAGAAGCTATTGAAATAGCCAATGACACGCTTTACGGTCTTGGTGCAGGCGTTTGGACACGTGATATGCATCAAGCCTATCAAGTTGCCAGAAAAGTGAAAGCAGGACGTGTTTGGGTAAACAACTATCATTCATATCCAGCACACGCTCCTTTTGGAGGCTATAAAAAATCTGGAATTGGTCGTGAAAACCATAAAATGATGCTCGACCATTACAGACAAACTAAAAACATGTTGATTTCTTACGACAAACAAAAACTAGGCTTCTTTTGATTGTTTATTTAATTAAGCAGGGTGCCTTTAACTAATCCCCAAGTTAAGGCACCTTTTTTTAAAATTAAATGGAATCAACTTCAAAAAAATGTCAAATAAAAAAGTGGAAATAACAAAACAAGCTGCTGAAGTAGTACGCTCATTAAAAGAGAAATACGGAGCATTAATCTTTCACCAAAGCGGTGGTTGCTGTGATGGCTCTGCCCCTATGCTATTGGAAAAAGACGACCTTTATCTAGACGAAAGCGATATACTATTAGGCGAAGTGGAAGGCGTTAATTTCTACATGAACAAAGACCAATACGAATATTGGAAACACACCCACTTGACCATAGATATTACTAAAGGGAGAGGTGCTAGCTTTTCGCTTGAAATACCTTTGGGACTTCGTTTTATAATTCTATCTAGGCTTTTTTCTGAAGAAGAGCAAAAACATTTCGCCAATACTTCAAAAGAATAAATAGCGCATTTCAAAATTTGGGGTACAGTTTAGTATCTTAGTGTTTTCAACAATACATTTATGTACCCACCCCCACATCATCAATCAGATGAAATTGGCAAAATGATTTCTGTAATCAAACATTTCCCTTTGGGAATGTTAGTTACAGCAAAAGATGGAAATCCATTTGTCACCCACATTCCGTTTATTTACAACGAGATCTCCAAAAAACTGGTTGCACATATAGACCGAAACAATCCGCAGCTTGAAACTTTAAAAGATGGCGCGGAAATTACCGTGGTCTTTAAGGGGCCAGACACCTATATTTCACCTAGTATTTATACTACGCCACAATTACCCACTTGGAATTACATCATTGTTCACGTTACTGGAATCATTCAACTGATAAATGAACCAGAGTCTATTAAAAAAACAATGATTGATATGACAGCGTTTTTGGAAGGGCAAGCACAAAAATTTATTTTAAAAAATGACGATCCGCGAATGGATCGGCTCATTAATTACATTCAAGCCTTTGAAATTGAAATCACCAATTGGGAAGGGAAATTCAAACTTTCGCAGGATAAAATTTCGCAGGATTTTGAAAATGCTAAAGAGGAATTAATAAACAAATCCAGAAAGGATGTTTCGGGATTTATTGATAATATTTACACGTTAGCAAATAATTGAGAAACCTAATCCACATATTTGTTTTCAGTCTAATTTCGACTTTCACATTTGGACAAACCGAAAAGGAATCCTTTTGGAATCCTTACATCGAATCTGACAGAATAGAAATTGGATTAAAACATTTTGACAGCCTGAATTTTGAAAAAGCATACCGAATTTGGACTGATTATCAAGTTGTAGAATTGATTAAAATAAACGATTCTACATATAACGGAACTTTGACAAATTTTGTAACTCATAGAAAAAGTAAGAAAAAAAACGAGATTGTTTATCAGAGAATAAAAATCCCAAATAAAACTGTTGAAAAATTAATCAAATCGATTAGATCAGAAAATATTGAAACACTGAAAGACTGTTCCAAAATTGAAAATTATCCCAAAGGGTCTGACGGAAAGACTTATATTTTTGAAATTGGAAACGGAAAAACAAGACGTGTTTATTCATATTGGGAGCCAGAAAATGAAAGATATCAAAACCCAGAAATGTCTGAAATTAAAAATGTCCGGAATATCCTAAATGCAATAAATTCTGAATTCAATTTATGGAAATATTTTGCAGACTTTCGAAATAGATTACCGAAAGGAAATTATACTTACGGAATGATATATATGAGTAAAACATAAAAGCGATTTTGCGTCTATTTTAAATACTCTTTCACCTCCTCAAAATCCAAACCTCCATAATTTCCGCTACTCATTAAAAGCAAACACGTATTGTCGTAATCCTGTGAAAAAAGATAGGTTTTAAAATCGGCTGGATTGGTAAAGACTATCAAATCTTCACGGTCAAAGGCTTCGTCAATCTGTTCGCCTTTTATTTCTTCCAATTGTTTTATCAATACTGCGTGTGGAGAGTAAAAAACCACTGCGCTGTCTGCTGCATCCATTGTTCCTTTGTATTCCTTCAAAAACTCGGGGCTTAGGCTGCTATAGGTATGGAGTTCCAAACAAGCGATCAGTTTCCTGTCTGGATATTGGGCTTTTACCGCTTCAGTAGTTGCTTTTACTTTACTTGGCGAATGTGCGTAATCCTTAAATGCTATCGCAGTTTTGGTTTCAGCTATCTTCTCCAAACGTTTACTGGCACCTTTAAAGGTGGCAATGGCTTCGTAAAAATCGTCGGCATCTACGCCCATCAATTGGCAAACCCATCGGGCGCCTTCTAAATTGTTCAAATTGTGTTTGCCGAATATTTCTACAGGCATGGGGCCTTCCGGAGTGTTCAAAAGTGTGGTTCCGTCTTCCACAGTATATTCGGGTGTATGGTAGGGATATTTTTTTATGTGATTTGTAGAGGCTTCAACAACTCGTTTTACTTCTAAATCTTCTTCGTTATAGATAATTGCACCGCCGTTTGTAATTTCATTCAGAAATATTTCAAACTGCTCAACATAGTTTTCATAGGTTGGAAAAACATTTATATGATCCCAAGCTATACCACTTAGCAAAGCAATATTCGGTTTGTAAAGATGGAATTTTGGACGTCGGTCTATTGGTGAAGACAGGTATTCATCCCCTTCAATGACCATAAAGTCATTATCCTTGGTAATTTTAACCATGGTGTCAAACCCCTCGAGTTGTGCTCCAACCATATAATCTACTTCTTTTCCGTTATAGTTCATAACGTGAAGTATCATAGAGGTAATCGTAGTTTTTCCGTGCGAACCACCAATAACCACACGTGTTTTGTTTTTGGATTGTTCGTATAAAAATTCGGGATAGCTATAGATTTTTAAACCGAGTTCCTTTGCTTTTAAAAGTTCGGGGTTATCTGCTTTGGCGTGCATTCCCAAGATGACTGCATCAATATCGGAAGTCAATTTTTCTGGAAACCAACCTTCTTCTGCGGGCAACAGGCCTTTGTTTTTCAACCTCGTTCTTGAGGGTTCAAAAACCTCGTCGTCACTTCCGGTTACATTATCTCCTTTTTCGTTCAATGCCAGTGCTAGATTGTGCATTGCGCTGCCGCCAATTGCTATAAAATGAATTCTCATGTGGGATTTAATATTTAACCCTTCGGCACTTCGACTGCGCTCAGTGCAGGCATGCTTAGGGTGACATTTAGTTTTGTAAAGATACTTTTTCTAATTCTGAATTTAGAATTCAGAATTCAGAATTAAAGTGCCAAAATGAGCGATTTTTCCTTTCGTGCTTCATCAAAATCATAACGGTCTGCCAAGGCTTTGTTTATCCAAGTAAGTGCTATTTCTTTTTTTCCTAGATTTTTATATATCTGTGCCAATCGGAAGTATGCCCAATCCTTCGGAACGCCATCTTTTACGGAATAATTTGCCAAATATTGGCTGAGACATTCAATGCCATATTCTGGTTCTAGATTATATTGGGCAGCAATTTTGCCAATTTGGTAATTTAGCTGATTGCGTTTGTGCTTTTTTAGAGATTCTGAAGTGGTAGCAATAGCTTCTTTGGGCTGATTATTCTTCTCGTATAATTTGGAAAGCTTGTCGTAGGTATGTGGAGAACCTCCAACCTCGATGGCTTTTTTATAAAACCGCTCTGCATCTTTTGGTCTACCGCTATATTCTGCGATATAACCTTTGGCGAGATAACCGTCTACTTTGGAAATCACTCCCAATTCATCGGCATAGGCTATTGCCTTATCTTCACTCCCACCAATAATTCCTGGTAGTTGAATATAAAATTCCACCAACGCCCAACGCACTTCTATATGCTTTGCATCCAAGGCTGCAGCTCGTTCCAAGTGATACTTTATATCACCAATATATGCAACCGCCCGAAGACGACTAATGGACAACGCTTTCATCCCAAGGGCACCACCATATTTAAAATGATAGTTGGCATTGGTTTCTTCGATCTTTACCAAGTTGTTATAGTAAGTTAGTGCAGTGTCCCAATCCTTTTCGTATGAAGCAATATCACCTAAATATTCACAGATTTTTATATCGCTTGGATTCTTTTTAAAAAGGCTTTCAAAAATAGGTTTTGCCTTATTAAAGTTTTCAGCCTTAAAATATTCCTCTGCCTGCTGGTATGCAGTTTGGGTGTTTCCAAAGAAAGGAAACAATAAAAGAAGAAATAAAATATTTTTGTTCAAAATTTGAGATTTCAGGTTAAAAATAGCACTAAAAACTACCAAATAAATGATTGCAATTATTTCTTTGGTGGATACTTAGCCAAAATCTTTTGAAGTACCGAAATATAATAGACTTCCTTCTGTTGTGGTGTTACTCGTTCTTTCATTTCGCCTTCGGCCACGGCTTGCCATATAAGATCGTCCTTTTCAACGTCTATAAAATCCAAGGTTAACTGTTGGCTCAGTACATTTCCACCGATAGGAATCCCACCACTAACACCTACACCCACATTACCTCCGCCGCTACCAATTCCAATATCAATAGTGTTTCGGGAGTTAGAAATGCTTTCCCGTGCATAAAAGTTGACATAGATTTGAGGTGTTTCACTCTTTACAAAACCGCGTTGCTGCATCAGATTATCTGTTATTTTCATAATACGGCCATCGTCCAGTTGATTGAGCCCAGAATCTATGGTAGGGAAGTAATTATAGGAATTGTATTTCGAAAAATCTACTTGCCTGTCATAATCCACCGCAACGGTGGCTCCGCAGGAAAACAGGAGCATGGATACTGCTAAAATTGACAGGAGTTTCATCTGTATAAAAAATTTGAGAAATAGGAAGATGGAATGCCCAATCGATTAACTCCTAAAAATTGGCAATATATTAATAGGCATTTCATTGCATTTTTCTTTTTAATAAAAATACGCAAAAAGCTCCTTTTATTTTATGCTTTGCTATTCTTTAACAATTTTCTTTGTAACGCTACCTTTGTCCGTAACCACTTCCACTAAATAGATTCCTGCGGAAAGGGTTTCGAGGTTGATTTGGTTTTGTTTCGTTTCAATGATTCGTTTGCCTAATGTTGAATAAACATTTGCTTTTTCGAAGAAAATGGTTTTTGAGGTTTTTACTTGAAGACTTGAAGAAGCTGGGTTTGGATATAGTTGAATCATTCTATCCAAACCGAATTCATCAACACCAAGATTTTCCACAACCGTTGTTGAAACCGTATTTGTAATTATGGCTGCATTAAAATCGAAATATATATCCGCTGTATTTTCTATTACATCTCCTAAAGCAATATTTGAAATTGGTTTTATCTGAAAAGCCACAAAACCATTGCTTCCTTCGGGGTCGGACACCTCTGGCGGCAAGTTGATATCATCAAAAATGAACGAAACATTGTTTCCGTCAAGAATTTCCACTCTGTAATTATGACTTGCGGACAAGGGACGGAAAGTGTCCCAATTCACTTTATCACTCAACACATCTTCAATACGAACATTTATTGCATCTGCCGTTCCTGTGTTTTGAAAACGGACTATATAATCTAAGTAACTTCCTGTTTCGCTTTCGTAGATTTCCTCACCTTGGTTTACTTGTTTGTCGTTGGGGTCGTAAGAGTTTACAATTATCTGTTCAAGGTTGTAGGTGTTGTCTTCGGGGTTTACGTCATCAATTATGGGGTTTATTATCGTCTCGAATGCTAAGATGTCTCCAGAATTATTAATAGGAGGAATAAAAGTCTGAAAATTCACATATATCCTACGAATTTCAAATGGCAATAAGTTCGTATAATTCCAACTTAAAATGTTTCCGTTGTTGCCGTCTTCGAGAGGAAGAGACTCCAAAAATTCTAGTCTTGAATCGTCAAATTGTAAGCTTACATTTCCAGACAAAACTGTAGTCCCTATATTCTCATATATAATTTGATAAGTTGATAAAAATCCGGGTCTTGCACCACTGATTGGAAGCAGGGTAATTTTAAGATCGTTATACACCAGTGATGCCGTAAGGCAGAAATCTTTTACTTCCACCTCACCAACGTCACTAAATATAACTTGTTGGGTGAGTGGATCTGAAATATAATTATTTGGCAGGGAAGCTTGGAGTATTTCAATTGTATAAGATCCCGCGGGCAGTTTCAATTGATAAATTCCGTCGCTATTGGTAGTTGTGCTTGTAGATTGACTAGCGGCATTTGTCGCGACAACAACTAGATTTCCGGAAGGATAATCGTTTTCATCACAGTCATTATTGTTGAAATCATAATTAATAGATCCAAAAACAGTATTGAGTGTAGCATTGCAATTATCTAAAACTTCCGTATTGGAGTTACAGCCGGGAGCATTACCATTGAAAGAAATACTTGTACTTCCAGCCTGAAGTGGCAAACAAAAGCTCAGGATGTTACAGTTGGATAAACTGGAATTGTAATTAACCAGTACATCTTGAAAACTAGTTGGATCTATAAATTCAAGTCCGCTAATGTCATTTAAAGAATCATTAAATTCTAACTGTAATGATAAATTAAACCCAAGTCCCGCGTTTGAAACATTTGACAAGCCATTGATGTTTTCCAAAAGCGGATTATTTTTTATCCACAGCAACCCATAAATATTTTGAATTCCTTCCAGACCGTTTAAGTTAACTAATTGTAGATTTTGAGTTATTATTAAGGTGCTTAAACTGGTCTGCAAATTGGAAAGTGCAACAATATCGTTCAACGAGGCATTTTCTTCAATATTCAGGTTGATGACGCTTTCTAATCCTTCAAGTCCATTGAGATTTTCCAAATTAGCGTTTTGTCGTATTGTTAAACCTTCTGTATTGGTTATATTCTGCAATCCTTCAAGCGATTGAAGCTGTTCATTTTGTGTGATTTCAATTTCCAAAGACACATTTGTTAATGAATTCCAACCAATAATTTCTTCTAAGGAATTATTATTGTCCACAGTAACTTTAAAAACTGAACTTATATTGCCCAAGGCACTCACATCGGTTAAAAGCGGATTATTTCGAATTAAAATTTCATTACAATCTGTAACATTGTTTAAACCTTCTAATGTGGTTAACAATGGATTATTCTGAACCCGGATTTTTGTTTTTGTAATATTAATTAACGGGCTAAGGTCCACAATATCTGCTCCTGAAATTAATAAATCCGCTTCGGTACAGTTGGGAAAATTAACACCGAATGCATCAACATCTGCTTGGCTAGATAGTACATATTGACCAAAAGGGCAGCCTACACAAACTTCATAAACATCGCCGTAATTTTCACATCCCGAACCATTATCATTTACAGTAACAGTTCCTTCTGAGGCTATCACAGCACATACCGCATCAATTGCACATTGGGTTAAATTGGGATTGTTTGTAAGACGAATTTGGGAGTATTGGCTAAAATTCGAGATCACGTTTAAAGCTGAAATATCTTGCAGTGAATCATTAAAATCAACAAACGTAGTTTGTCCATTTGTATAGGAATTTAATCCGTCCAAGCTTAACAAGCCGTCATTTTCCAACAAATAAATACTTCCTCCGGTAAAGGAATTCAATCCTTGTAAATCTACCAGCAATGGATTGTTATTAATAGTAAGTATCTGAAATGTGGAAGTAAGATTGTCTAAACCTGCAAGGCTTTGCAGTTGTGGATTGTTTTGAATTCTAAAATAAGCCGCACAGCTTTCAATTTGCTCCAATCCTTGCAGATTTGTAATGTTTGGCCCTTCAACCTTAATATCGAAAAGAAAGTTTGTACAACCTGGATAGGTGTTGGCAAAATTATCAATCTCTGCTTGAGTACTCAAAACAATCGCATCAGTTGGGCACGTTGGGCAATTTGCTTCTACTTCGGCTTGCGTATTACAGCCTACTCCATTATTCTCAATATTTATGACCCCTTGATTATTTGCAAGAATAAAACAAACTGGGGCAATACTGCACTCGGAAAGCATTGGATTTCCACTTATCATTAAATTTCCATATTCAGAAAGTGTTGTATTAGTAAATACAGATATATCATTCAAAACTGGATTGTTTTCGATTTCAAGCCCAACCATGGTTGTAAGGGATTGGATACCATTGAAATTCTCTAGATTTATATTATTCTTGATTATAACACTACCAGTATTTAAAAAATTATTCAGACCAGTCAAATCTGTTAATCCATCATTATTGATTATTAATAAATCATCAGCCCCAATAATATTTTGAAGGCCGTTTAAATCTGTCAATAAATCATTATTCTCTATATGAAGGTCATCATCTCCCGGTTGCGTTACATTTTGCAGACCATTTAAACTTACTAGTGATGGATTGTCCTTTACAATTATAGAATAACCTATTTCTCCGGTTAAACCTGAAAGCGCAGTTATGCTTGTGAGTTGTGGGTTATTTTCTATAACGAAGTTTCCATAAGTAATTGAAGCCAAATTCTCTAAACCACTTAAATTGGTTAATAAAGGATTGTTTTTTATTTCAAAACCCCCTTGATTTACAATTCCAATTTGTGTAATAACAGATAGTGGGGATAAGTCAACTATATCAGCACCGCTTATTATCAATCCATGTGGTTCCGTACATCCGGGATAAGTTGTTGCAAATGCATCTACATCAGCTTGTGAGGAAAGGGTAACGAGCCCAGAGGGGCATTGTCCAAAAGCTATATTTGTTAAAACAAAAAATACAAATAAAACTGATAATTTTTTCATAATCTATTCTTTAACAATTTTCTTTATCACACTACCTTTATCAGTAAATACATCAACAAAATAGATTCCTGTGGAAAGGGTTTCCAAATTGATTTCTTTTTTTGAAGTTTCAAGAATTAATTTCCCCAAAGTGGAATAGATAGTTGCTTTTTTGAAGGAAAGGATATTTGAGGTTTCAATGTTTAAAACAGAAATTACTGGATTTGGAAACACTGAGAGGTTTTCTGAAAAATCTGTTTCGGTTATTGTTAATTGGCATTGGGCTTCTACTTCGGCTTCGGAGTTGCAACCAGTAAGATTATTATTGATAGTAACAGCCGTATTTGGACTAAAGATAGCATCACAAACTGGGCTTACAGCACAAAATGAAAGAGATGGATTATCTTCAATGATCACACCAATAATATCTGATGCATCTAAATTTCTTAAAGAGGATATTGAATTAAGAGATTCATTTTCAATAATTGATAGATACTCATCACAATATGTTAGACTTTCTATACCTTCTAATGTTTGTAACACATCATTATCACGTATCCCCATCCAACCGTAAACGGAATCCAGATTTTGCAAACCATTTAAACTTTCCAAAGAATCGTTCCAATCTATACGAAAACTTCCATGTATCTGGGTAAGGTTTTCAAGACCTACTAAAGAAACTAAATTATTATTGCTAGCTACATGCATTCCCCAATCAGAACTGTTGCCAACAGAATTTAGTGAATTGAAACCCGTAAAATCAATTATTTGACTATTGAAAGCAACTGCAAATTGACCAGCAATCGTTTCTAGGTTTTCAAGCCCCTCAAAACTTTCCAAAGCATAATTTGACGTAATTATAAGGCTGCTGCTTAAATTTTGAATATTTTCCAGGCCCTGCAAATTTTCAATATTAGTAAGGTCTATTATTAAACCTCCTCCCACATCCTCTATTTGTGATAGCCCGTGCAGGTTAACAATATCATTTCCGCGTATATTCAAAGAGTATATCAGGTTGGTACAATTCGGATAGTTTAAGGCAAATGCATCCATTTCACTTTGCGTAGTTATATAAAAATCATCTGTTGGACACTGCCCAACCCCAATTAAAGAAACTAATAACAAAAAGAAGAGTAATCCTTTTTTCATAACGCCTATTTAATGGCTGTAAGAAAAAGGAAAAAAACGACCTACAAAAATTTATTTAAGAAAATTTTAAGAAAAGTACTACTAACAACTAATAACAATCAACCAACAACTAATTCAGCATCGCCCAAAGTTTATCCTTCAACTCCGTCAATCCCTGATGGGCCACGGAAGAAATAAACAAATACGGAATGTCTTTAAACTCCTTGTCAAGGATCTTTTTCATTTCTGCTTTCAGTTCGTCGTCCAGCATATCGCTTTTGCTGATGGCTACCAAGCGTTCCTTATCTAAAAGTTGCGGATTGTAACGGCGCAATTCGTCTACCAAAACTTCATACTGTTCCTTAATATCAGGAGCATCTGCTGGAATCAAAAACAATAACGTAGAGTTTCGTTCGATATGTCTTAAAAACCTATGTCCAATCCCTTTTCCTTCGGCAGCGCCTTCAATAATTCCAGGAATATCGGCAACTACAAAAGTTTTAAAATCACGGTATTCCACAATTCCCAAATTGGGCTTTAGGGTGGTGAATTCGTAATTGGCAATTTTCGGTTTGGCTGCAGTAATCACAGAAAGCAACGTAGATTTTCCAGCATTGGGGAAACCTACCAAACCTACATCGGCTAGTATTTTAAGTTCAAGAATAACATCTACCTCCGCTCCTTCTTCACCAGGTTGCGAATAACGCGGGGTTTGATTGGTTGCAGTTTTAAAATGTGCGTTTCCCAATCCACCGCGACCGCCTTGAGCTACAATTTTTTCTTCACCATCCTCGGTGAGCTCAAACAATATTTCTTCGGTTTCTTTATCACGAACAACCGTGCCTAGCGGCACTTCAATATAAACATCGGCACCATCTGCGCCTGTACTGGTTTGCTTGCTTCCATGTTCGCCATGTTCGGCCTTAAAGTGTCTTTTGAATTTTAAATGGTAGAGCGTCCAAAGGTTTTTGTTGGCTTTAACGATTACATGTCCGCCACGACCCCCATCACCTCCATCTGGCCCACCTTTGGGAATATACTTTTCCCGCCTCATGTGCTTGCTGCCCTGCCCTCCTTTTCCAGAAGTAACATGAACCTTAACGTAATCTACAAAATTGCCTTCAGTCATTGTTTTGTTGTTGGTTTTTAGTTGATTGTTGTTGGAAATATTTTGATGGCTTAAAACTAAAAACCATCAACTGCCAACTATCAACTAATTTTGTCTATAACTTCACTCAAACGTTGGGTTATGGCTTCAATACTACCTACTCCATCTACTCCATAAAACTTATCTAGTTTTTGATAATAATCTTTCAGAATGGCTGTTTCATCATAATAAACCTTTATACGGTTTCGTATAATGCTTTCATCGGCATCATCTGCCCTACCACTGGTTTTTCCTCTTTCCAAGAGACGTTCCACTAGTATTTCGTCATCTACTTCTAGAGCAACCATCGCATCAATTTGTGAGTCTTTGTCGTCCATTAAATGTCCTAAAGCTTCTGCTTGTGCTTCTGTTCGTGGAAAACCATCAAAGATGAAACCGTTGGCATCACTATTTTTATCAAGTTCATTGCTCAACATATCAATCGTTATCTCATCTGGCACCAACTGGCCTTTATCTATATAGCTTTTTGCCATAGTGCCCAGTTCCGTAGCATTTTTAATGTTATACCGAAAAACGTCTCCTGTAGAGATATGCACCAAATTGTATTTTTCTTTCAAAAAGTTAGCCTGTGTACCTTTTCCTGAACCGGGAGGGCCGAACAAAATTATATTAGTCATAATTATGGTTTAATAAATAAAAAAACGAAGATGCAAATTTACGAAATTAAAATTGGGGATTCGTGATTTCGAGATTTGTTAATTCAGAATCTAGAATTGACAATGCTACCTGTTCATTAAAAAGCGAATTGCCATACATGGATCCTCCACTTCAATGACCAGCATTCTATAATGTTCATCGCGAAGTTCTACTACAATACTTTTATCATGGTTTACAACATCGCAAAAAATGATCCCGTCTTTCAATATGTAGGTTCCTGCAGCTATAAGTCCAGGGATATGTGTTCCTGGCATTCGTAGCCCAGGTATAAAATCCAATCGTTGTTCATTCGGATAAGCATCCATAATATGAGCAATTGGTATTATAAGTTTACTTGTTAGCGCCCACAGCTTATGTAAACCCACAATTTCAAATATAAAACTATCATTTTCTCTTTCAATTCGAACCATTTATAATTTGGTTTTAAGAAATCAGTTGTCAATAAATCACAAAAATAATTCCATTCAAAAGAAAACTAATATTATGTAGAAACCATCTGTTGCTGGCTAAAAGAAATTATAATAAACTCTGCCGGCCTTGTAATGGCAACTCCAATATTTACGATAAGGCGTCCATTCAAAATATCATCAGTGGTCATGGTAACCCCCAAGCCACAATTAACGAAGTAGGCATCCCTCGGGGAACTTCCCGCCAAACCACCCTGCCTCCATAAAATGGTCAAAAAGTTTTCGATCATCGAAGTTATCCGCACCCAAGTGTTGGCATCATTGGGCTCAAAAACAAATGGCTTACAGGCCTTTTTACAGGATTGCTCAATAAAAATCACAGTTCTTTTTACGTTAATATAACGCCACTCAAGACTATTTCCATCCAACGTTCGAGCACCCCACACAAGAATTCCCATACCTGGAAACACTCTAATTGCATTTATGGATTTTCCGCTTATGGTATCTACATTTAGGTGTTCCTGCTCTGCTTGGTCAATTTTTATGGGTAAAGTAGCGACCCCTACCATAGAAACATTAGCAGGAGCTTTCCACACCCCTCTGCTGTTATCAACCATCGTTATAACACCTGCCATTCCTCCACTGGCGGGCAGTATATTCGCTACCTCCAAAACAGCCGAAATAATTGCATTATATGTAGTGCTTATATAAAGTAGATCCCGGTGATTTTCATTTACTGACTTTGAATTGTCAGCATTATAAATAGATTTTAATAATTCCAGTGTTGTTTCCTCAGGCGGATTCTGGGAACTTATAATTGTAGTTAAAGTCCTAAGGTTCCCACCAAATAAATTAGTATAGTTCAAATCGTGCTTCCCTAGAATAGTAGTTCCCACAAAAGGATAATAGGCAGCCCCAAAAGCCAACCCATTAGTTCCTGTATGGTTTCTGAATGCTTCTATTTCCGCATTATTTCCAAGTGGATTTTCTCGGTTTCCGCCAATAATATCAAAAATGCTGATTGCGGTCTTCATTTCGCTATTCTGCAAAAGCATTTCTTGCATGAGTGTTCCGTTCTCTGCAACAGAAAGCAAAGTAGCTTCTGGACATACATACATCGTGGGTTCTTCTTCAGATTTCAATGCCGCCAAGCCTTTCAACAAATCTGCAAGCTGTACATTCGGGTTCACCAAAGGTGCTCCAACTTGCATTGCCGCTCCAGAAGCCTTTCCATACCCCCCAACCGAGACGATATAGGCATCTCCGCCGCCGTTTTGATAAAATAGTTTCAAACTGTTATAGAGGTAATAAATAGTATAGGCATCTGGAACTATTGAGTAATACTCACTGCCAATTAGTAGAAAATCTCCAGTTCGGGGCTTTGAATTTTCACGAACTAAATAATACTGCGGACTATATTGCTGAACATGGTCAAGACTATTCGGAAAACAAAAAATACGTTCAAACTCTATAAAGGAAGTTATTTTGGTGGGCACAAAAATACAGTCAGTACCAAGATGATTGGCTTGTGGCGTATATCCAATAAATGCTGGAACCGCTGTAGGAACTCCCTCCACCGAATTAGGAAAAGCAGAGACTTCCTCTATATAAACTCCGGGGGTTTTATATATTTTTTTACTCATATTTAAAGGATATTACTAAAGTTTTAAAAGCAATCTAGCTATATAAATAGCTGATAATAAGATACCAAAAGACTAATAATAGTTATTTTATTAAGATAGGGTTTAATAGGACATAAAATTGTTAGGTATCACCATCCAGCCATTCTGCTTTGCTAAGCGAATAGAAATTAAGAAGTGTTTTATCGTCAATGAATTCGTTCCTTTTAATTAAACCTATTTTTTTTAAAATAATATTAGAGGCTGTATTTGCCACATCGGCAATACCCACAATTTCATCATAATTTAGCGCTGCAAAACCATGATGCAATGAAGCCACAGCGGTTTCAGTAGCATATCCTTTTCCCCAATATTTTTTTATCAATCGATAACCAATGTCGTAATAATTTGTTCTGCCGTTTAAAACTTCGGTATTATACTTAAAGCCACTCCAACCAATAAAATTGCCACTTTCCTTTTCAACAACCGCCCATCTGCCTATGCCATTTTCAACGTATTGCTGTTTTATTAAGTCAATATACTTTTGGGCTTCAGCTATAGAAGCAATAGGTTTGTTCCCCAAATACTTATGCACCTCAGCGTCAGAATCCATAGCAAACAGGCCGTGCACGTCTTCATCCATCAAGTCGCGCATAAGCAATCGGTCTGTTTCTATGTGGATTTTCATCTTCTTGATTGGTTTATTTCCTGCAATAGAAAGAAGTTTTTAGAGCTTTTCAATAATTAAAGTTGCCAATTCTAGCGCCTTTGATTTATTAGCAGCTAAATCACCAGAAACTTTTACATGTAAATGAATCATTGTACCCTTCGCCAAAAAGGTAAGTTGCGACATTTGAGTGCCCCACATTGCCATATCACCAATACCGTCTTGAACTTCCCCATCGCTATAAACCTTTGTGGAAGTCTCAAACATTTTATCCGAAGCATTTTTAACCAACACAATGGTTACTTCAGCAGGAAAATCCAAGCTTACTTCTTTGCCAGCAATAGTTCGTTTGGTTGAAAACATAACTGATTCCCATTTATAAAAACAGGTTGGGTAGGTGCGCATCACATCTTTCATTTCTGTAACAGCATCTGCGGGTATACCCAATACTTCCTTGATTTTTGCTTCCGAAATAAAAGCACAGGGCGAACTTGCCTTTTCAGTTATTTCGGGAGTGGCTTCCTTTTCAGTTACTATCGCTTCGGTTTCGGTCTTTTCATCCTTCGAAGTTTCAGAATTTCCACAAGCAATTGTGAAAAGACAGAATGTGATTAATACGAATGCTTTCTTCATAATATTGGTGTTTGATTTATCTCGATTAAGTTTTATTAAAATCATTAAATGATTGGTCACTAGCCAATAAAAATACAAAATGGCATTCAATTAAAACCCTTAATCAACCCAATATCCACAATAATAAAAAAGCTTATAGGCACAATTTAAGTAACCCATAAGCTAATTTAAAAATTAAGCATCAATATTTCCAAACTCAAGAATACTGCCTATTTTTGTCTCACTACTCACTACTCATCACTAAAAAACTACTCCATCCGCTTCCCAAGAATTTCCTTTCCCCGCTGAAAAAGGGTTAAGCTTTCAACAGCTCCAGCACTATTTACATTAAAAGTGATTTGTGCCGAAATCGCTTTCACATAAAACTCAGTCTCAGATTTTGGAGAGATATCATACGCTGACTGGCCCGTTGCTTTTGCTTTCAGTTGGCTTCCTTCTTTGGTAATTGTAAGAACAAAGCCTGGCTTTAGTTCATAGTTACCCACATAACTTGCCAAAACAGCATCCGGCACGGCCACCTCTTTCACTACGCCATCAATTTCAACACCCAACTTTTTCAGCATATCAATACCATTCTGATTGTTAGGATTCATTTCAACAGATTTCTTATAATTGGCAATCGCCAGCTCGTTCTTGCCCTGTTCCATCAAAGCCTCGGCATAACTATCATACACATTAAAAGAAGTTGGAAATGCTTCCATGTTCAGATTAAAAACCGCTTCTGCCTCTTGCTTCTTTCCAGCCTGTAGCAAACGGTAGCCTATAACATTCATTTCAGTTTCGTCAAAAGAATATTCCTTGGCTTCCTTGTTCTTTTCAAAAAAGGCAAGGCCAGCTTTTAGATCTTTATCTATAATTTCACTATACACCGCATCGGATAAAGATTTCTTCGGAAATTCATAGGGCTTCCCATAAAGAATTCCAGAAATTGCAACGGTTATCTCGCCTAAGGGAGCACTTCTGGTGTTATTCAACAAAATGATGGAGGATTTATCTTGTGGGATACGGGTAATAATTGTGCTAAATCCATTGATTCCACCACCATGCCCAATAATTTCAACTTTCTCTTCGGTACTACCAATAGGCATGGAGCCAATTGACCATCCATACCCATAAAAATCCTTAAAGGCAGGCACATATTTTTTAAATAGCATATCCCTGTATTTCTTCGGAAGCAATTTTTCAGTGTACAAGGCTTGGTCCCACAAAAACAAATCTTCTACCGTGGAATACATGGAGCCCGCTGCATAGGGTGTGGACATATCAATATAAGGCGCATTTTCAAGGGTGCTTCTATTCATTTCGTAACCAGCAGCACGCTTCTTAAGTATAGTGTTGTGGTGATCGTAGCCTGTATTATTCATTTTTAAGGGGTCTAATATTTTATCCTGCAATACCTGTTCATACCGTTTTCCAGTAACTTTTTCAATGATAGCACCCAAGGTAATATAGCCCGAATTGCTATACGCAAACTGTTCCCCAGGTGTAAAGATCAAGGTAGAATCAGCGTACATTTTTACCATCTCTGTTGGCGTGTGTGGATCCCGGCTCAGCTTCTTAAAAAAGTCTGGAAACGAAGTATAATTGGGCGTGCCCGAAGTATGCGTCAATAATTGGTGGATGGTAATTTTATCCCCATTCACTTTGGAATAATCCGGTAAATATTTGGAAACCGTTGCCTGAAGGTCTAGTTTCCCTTCAGCCACCAACTGCATAATGAGCATGGAAGTAAATTGCTTGGTAATGCTCCCCAAGCGATGTTTGGTATCAGACGCATTAGGAATATCCCATTCCATATTCGCCATGCCGAAGCCTTTTTTATAAATAACTTTCCCGTGATCTGCCACCAATACCGAACCGTTAAATTGCCCGTATTCGTTGTATTTGTTTAAAAGATCATCTAGCTGTGCTGTTTTTGTTTGTGCAAAACTAACCGTGAGTGTTGCAATAAAGGCAATGACCACAAAAAAGGTAATTCTGTGGAAGGTGTTTTTGTTTGATTTCATGATTTGATTGATTTTGATTGATGAATTATTTTGATTGTAAATAAGACGAAGCATAAGGGTAGGTGCTACACTTTAATTTAGAGAGCCCCTTAAAAGCTTGAAGTCAATTGGAAAAAGCGCGGTATGTGTCAAAAAAAAGTGTGCTTTTGGCAAAGTCACACTTTTTCAACTTTAAGTAGAAATAGCAATATTTCCAACTTACTCTTTATCTAAATTTTTGGTCATGCTAAAGCCAGTAAACAAGCCAATACCCGCCATAAGGAAAATAGTTCCAGGATAGGCCACTTCTTCTTCCACACCCATATTATAGTGTAGCAGTGAAGCGATAAAAATACCCACACCTATACCCATTAACAAAAGCGCCAAGTTCAAAATAAGTATTTTCCATATAGGCCCTGTTTTCGATTTCCCTTTAACAAAAATACTGGCATCCGCCCCTTTTTCTATAAGCGCCATGCGTTCTTTGTTGCGTGTGGAATAATGTAAATAAAAGATTCCGAAGAAGGCTGCGATTAGCAACGGCATGATAACAAATTCTGCTCCCATAATTGTTCGTTTTTAATTGATTGATTGATTTTTAATGCGTTCATAGCTTATGACGACACCTTTTTAGTTTAGGTTACACCTTTTTCCAATTTTTTTATTTTGATACACCCTGTAACCTAACCCTGCACCCCGTCGTCTTATCACCAAATGACCACTGACCAGGAAACAACTATCATCAATCAAATCAATGCAGGAGACACTCAAGCCTTTGCTGTGTTGGTGGATTGCTATAAGGACTTGGTGTTTACTTTGGCTATTAGAATGCTAAAGCATCGTGAAGAGGCCGAAGAAGTTTCCCAAGACACTTTTATAAAAGTTTACAAGGCTTTACCGAAGTTTAAGGGTGATTCCAAACTGTCAACTTGGATTTATAAAGTGGCTTATAACAGCTGTTTGGACCGGATAAAAAAGAACAAAAAGCATTATAATGATGTAGCCATAGATTCCTTTACGGAACATCAAATAAAAACCGCAGATAATGCGCTGGATGCTTTGGAAGAAAAAGAACAACAAAAGACCATTCAAGACTGTTTGCAACAATTAGCAAGCAAAGACAGTTTTTTGCTTAGCTTATTTTATTTTGAAGAACTATCTTTAGAAGAGATTTCACACATTGTGAATATGGAGGCAAACACGGTAAAAGTAAATATACACCGAGCCAGAAAGAGACTGGCAAGCCTGTTAAAAGAAAAGCTGGAACCAGAAACAATACAAAGTTATGAAAGAGAACGAAAATAAAGAGTTAGAGCATTTGGTAGCCAAAGCGATGCGAAAATCTACTTTGGAAACGCCTTCCTTCCAGTTTACTGATAAAGTAATGGCAGCGGTAAATGCGCAACAGCAAAGTGTCGCCATTCGCTACCGTCCTTTGATTCCAAAATATATTTGGGTTGCCATTACTATAGCTATTCTCAGTGTAACAGCCTATCTATGGTTTTTGATTCAGCCCGCGCCCTTAGATTTGCCTACGCTATCTTTTGATTTTATGAAAAACAACTCCATTTCAAAAGAGCTTACTGTGTTTACACCTTCAAAAATCACAGGCTATGCAGTTATGCTATTAGCGCTTATGCTATGCGTACAGATTCCTATGCTTAAGCGGTATTTTGATAAGCGACAGTTTGTTTAAAACGAAACAACAACTTTTTATTCCGCTATCTTTTTAATAGTCCCTGTGATATTGCAAGAAATCTTGACTGTATTGTAAATAGTACCAAATTTTTCGATATTCTTTTTCAGCAGATCAAGATTCAAATTACTGTCTTGGCTATAAATGAGCAGCTCATAATTTATTTCATCCATTCGCGGCGGTTTCTCTAATCGGGTAGCATTGATTGTTATTTCGGCATGTGAATATTCAAAATTCATAAATTCTGAAAAGCGTTCCACGTTTTTAAGAATACAGGACGAAAGGGAACCTAAAAAAAGCTCAGCTGGATTAGCCAAGGTATCATCAGTTTCGGGAGTAATGCCAAAACTTATCTCCGATTGCTTAATGTGAATGGAAGCCTTGCTTTTTGAGGATGCTTCTGCCTTTACAGCGTAGTTCATTTTGGTTATCAGTTTTGGGTTGTCAGTTGTGGGTTGTGCACTTCGACTGCGCTCAGTGTGACAGTTGAAGGTTTGCGTTTAGGCAGGCATTGAACTAATGCCTGCTTTTAAAAAAATATCCTGCAGCTCTTTTTCTATGGGAAATGGCTTTAAGGGAGGTACGTTTGCTCCGCCCGGATTTCCAACGGGAATTTTTCCAACAAAAGACTTCACGCCCCCAAAAACCAAACGCGGTATTTGTCCTAAGATTTCCTTTCCGCTTTTAATTGCAAACCCAAATTGCAACATTTTCCAATGCACAAAATTGTGGGCGAACGGATACTTTTGTCCGAGTATATGGGCTCTTTCCAAATGGTTCCAAGCAGCTTTTAAATTTCTAGCTGTGTATTCCTTTCGGTACTTTTCTAGTTCTATTTCGTAAAAGGGTTTTAGCCCTTTTGGAAGTAAGGTGTAAAGTTTCATTTTTTAGATTTTTTCTACCCTACTTTTATTGACGATATGTTGCGTGACATTGCACGCAAAAATTCATTGTATTTGACAATGCTTTTAATGATTTGTTTTTATCGCCACTTTTAAAAACTTCGCTCATTTTGTCTGCACTTTCGTGGAATTTTAATCCTAAACTTTCAAAATCCTTATCGCCAAAGGATGCACACATTAATTTCATTTCTGTGGTTGAACCTAATCTAGTATATGCAATTTTTGAAGCTTCATCATATTTTTCTTCAGATAAAAGGGTAACTATATTTTGAACTGCATCTAAATGATCTCTCATATTCATCAATTGATGTTCCTTTTGCATTGGGTTTAACTTTAAAGATACTCTATTATCAGCTCCCATAGCGGAATTTTCCATCATTGAAAAATCTGCTTCTTTTTTTACTACTTCCTTTTC
This sequence comes from uncultured Aequorivita sp., assembly GCA_937125455.1. GTDB lineage: Bacteria > Bacteroidota > Bacteroidia > Flavobacteriales > Flavobacteriaceae > Aequorivita. Next base: position 68,032 of record CAKZLK010000047.1, on the reverse strand, counting down.
TTTGGGTTTGTTTTCATTACAGCCTTGGCTTAAGACCAATAGCAGTGCAAAAAAGAGATAGTACGGTTTTAGTTTTTGGAGGTTTGGTGTTTTAAAAGTGAAAGACATATTTGAAGTGGTTTTGGTTAGTGTGTTAGTTGTTCTGTCATTTATTAGACATAAAACTACACTATAGTTTGTTTACAAACAATCTTTTAAGCATTGATATTACATAGAGAGTTACGAGGATTGAAGGAGTAAATACGAAGTGCGAGCGACGAGCGACGAAATACGATTCACGACCCACGAATCACGACCCACGAAGTTCAAGCCAGCTGGAGGACTCTTCTATTCATAAGTAGCTATAAAAGTGTTGTTTCCCCATCCCTACTTAATTTAAGCTAAAAACTAGGATCAAACTCCTTATCTAAAGCCTCTAAAACAGCCTCTTTCGTTTTTTGAACCATTCCCTTGGTCATTTCAAATAACTCTTTAACAGTCTTATTTTTAATCAGAAAATGGGTGTCGGATAAATGCTCAAAAACATCTTTGACCATATGTTCGCCTAGTATGGAATATTTTTCATCTTCTTCATAAACCCGAACTTGAAAAAACTCTTTCAAAAAGTGTTCAGTTTTCCAACGTTTCGTGCTTTTCCAATTCACGCACCAATACATATTGGGTTCATAAACAGTTAGCGTAAACTCTTTTTTAGGTTTTTCTTTTTGCAAATCGGCTATCATTACTATCATCTTCTTCGTAATGGCTGTAATGAACTTTAATTCATCCTTTCCATCTTCTTTTTTTGTTCCCATAGCAGCGCTCATTTTTTAAAGCGTTTACTATTCAATAGTTGTTTTGCCTTATTTCTGATGCCTTTACTCGCTCCAGAATGTGCTAGTTCTTCAACCATCGTTTTGGAAACGGCTGAATGTTCTAAAAGTAAATCTTGAAGTTCCTTATGGTTCGATGCCATAATTTTGGTTGCTACATCTGATGTTAACCCCTTGAACAATTCTTGTCTGATACCTTCATTTGATTCATCCACAACACCGGGTTTCAGCATAATACGATTGTCTGTGTATGGCTGCAAATAAAACATCAGATGATTAATCTTAGCTACCAGCTCCAAACGGTCTTTGGTTTGGAATTCCAGTTCTGGAGTCTCCCACAATCCATCATACTCCATGGTATTGGTTTTGGCATTAAAGGTTGGACGCAAACAAATAACTTGTAGTTGAAATGCACCACTAATATCGCCTTCTGGTCGCCAGGAAACGTCTATGGCTTTTAATCGTGAAGATGAGTTTAGCAACAGCAAAGAGCTTCCTGTAAACTCGTGAATGTTAGCTTTGGTAGGATCCGTTTCTGTTAACAAGTTCCACTCCACAGACCAGCCTGATGGAATTTTTAAGGGTTGTAGGTCTGTACTGCTCACAAAATTGTATTTAGGTGTTGAATTTCTAGCCGCTATTCTTCTAGGAAGATTTCTTGTTTATAATGTGGATATGGAAGGTCTTTTGGAGTTTCATAAGTAAACTCCGATTTCTCTTTTCCGGTTAGCCAATCGACCCAACCCCATTTTCCATTTTTTTGTACCGCAAGCTTCGGCACACCATCTGCATCATACATTTTATAGTCTTCATAGCTGCACGGAACGGTTTGTTTAGCCTTATCGCGATAACTCCAATACGATAGATAAATACCTACTTTGTCATTGTTATAGACCGTTGTATACTTGTTGTTAAAAGGAAAAAAATTAATACTGTCGTAGTTTGCTGGAATAAGCGTTGTTAATTTTTCTGAATCTAGCGATTGATACATACCCCATTTTTTTGAGTTTTTATCTCTTGCTTTAAAAACACCATCGCCATTGCCTTCGTCAAAAATAAGAATGTCTGCGTTTAATTTTTTCTTTGATTCTTTAAAGGTATCTACTGCCCAAGATTCTATCCATACTAGTGGAACATCTGCTGGATTTTCAAAAGAAGGATCTACCAAATAGATGCCTTCAAACCAATCTACCAATCCCCAAAGATTGTCTTTTTTTACAAGTGTATAATAGCGTCCATCTAGTTCCTTAACTAAAATAGCATCGTATTTACAGTTTGCCTTATTTGCAGCATCAGCTACCTCATAAGGATTCAAAAGAATGCCGTAATTTTTTTTATTCTTCACAATGGTTAACGGTTCCATGTTTTTAAACCAACCTATTGAATCAAATTTAGGGGCCACCACCTCATCAATTTCGATAATTGGTTCTCCTGAATAATAGTATGCACTTATAGTGTAAATCCCCCATTTTTTGGTGGATTTCATTTTTACTTTTGCCAAGTTACTTTCACCAGCTATCCATTCAATCTGTTTTGCTTTGAGGTGTTTAAGGATTTGCTTATCAGAGACTTTTTGTTGCGCTTTTATAACATTGGAGCACAGCAGTAAGAAGATAATAAGAGCATTCTTCTGAATGGAACTTTTCATAAGTTTTTGAGTTTTGAAGAAAGTAAAGCTCTTGTTTCAGCCATCATTTCATTTAAGGAAATATTATTATTTATTTTTGATTAGTCAAAATATATGCCTTCCCAAAAATCTTCTTCTTCTTCTTCTTCTTTCTTATATTTTTTTTCAGAAACTACTTCTCCATTTTTAAAAACTACTTCAGCGCCGAGTGATCCATTATTGTAATAATACTTCCATGTTCCTTCTGCTTTTCCGTCAACATTACTGCCTATTGCGCTTAATTCGCCATTTTTATGATACGTCTTATCTATTCCATTTCGCATATCATTCTTGAACTGTCTATATGCTTTTAAAGTACCATCTTCATAATATTCATAATAAACTCCCTCAATTTTATCATTTACAACAGGTGTAATGCTTTTTGTTTTTCCGTTTTCATGAAGTAATTTACTGGATAGTAGCTCACCGTCTTTAAAAGTTCTTATTGAAATTAATTTTTCAGTCTTTTGATCCTCAAATATATAAACATCTCCTTCCATTTGATTATTAATCATTTGTCCTTTGGCTTGTATATTCCCGCTTTCATAATAAAAAGTAAACTTACCGTTTACATTACCATTTTTATCTTTAAACGATTTCGCAGCTATATTTCCATTGTCATGATATTCTATATATTCTTTCGGCTTATTGTTTTCTTCAGCGATGTTTACCAGCTCTGTATACTGCGCTAATGCCAGGTTAGAGGATATTAATAAGGTTGTAAATAATAGTAGTTTTTTCATGGTTTTAGTTTTAATTTAGAATGGAACCGATTACTAATAGTAGTATTTTTCTAGAATTGAACCAGAATTTGTATTGGAAGTTTTTGTTATTTGATAGAACTTACTTTTGGTATTCACAAAATTTAACTCAATAATAAATATATCTCCTTTTTGATACTTGTTAATACTGTCATTACTCTCTAAAAATGTTAATTCAAACTGTGTGTCACTTATTTGTTTATAGGAATATTTAGATGATGTATATTGTTCTTTCCCTGCTTCATAAGCTTTGTATGCTGCATAAAGATCATCAGATTTATAATTTTCCCATGATTCTTTCCAGATTCCATCACCAATTTCAATGATTACTTTACGAGACATCATAGCAGGTATATAAAAATTCTTCTGACTCAAAAATTTATTAATATCTACTCCTGTTTCTTCACTTTCTATTCTATTTCCATTTTTATCATATTTTTGAAGAATTCCAACCTTGTTTCTGTTTTGGTATTTTAATTGCGTATAACTTCCATCTTCCTGATAATCTGTGATAGTAATTATTTGTCCGTCATAAATTGCTTTTAGTTTAACCTTCTCGTCATCACCTAAAGTTTTATGAGAAACTTTTCCGCCGTCAGTTTCAAGAATGTCATTTATATATTTTTTTCTTAATTCTTTTGATTTTTCATGATCTGGTCTTACCAAAAAGAAATTAATAGTTTCTTTAGAGGCTTTACTAAAATCTATTACAAGCTCTACGCCATCTTCTTTTATGGTTCTAATTGGGTTAGAGGCGATGCTCTCTATAACCGAACTGTTGTCTATATCTGCGTAGTATTTATCATCAGCTGCAAATTCTTCATCCCAGTGGTCTAATATTCTCTTATTCATTTCGGCTTGCTCGTCTACCCCCTCTTCATTATAATTTTTCCAGGACCCTATCACGACCCCGTCTTTGTATTCTGCTTCTGCTTTTTTTACACCCGTTTCGTAATATTTGGTATACATTCCATCAAATTCGCCATCTACTATTGTTCCTTTCCATTCTAATTTGCCGTTAGGATAATATGACCTTATGGAGCCATCATATTTTTTCGTTTTTCGTATTAAATAGCCTTCTTTCTTTAGAACACCATTGTCATAAAATTCTTCGTGGGGAATGGGTGTATTTTCTATTATTTCATTCAATTGCTTCTTATATGCCTTGATCCTTGCATTTCTGGCAGTCACTCTTGCCTTATGGGGTTGTAAAATAGCTTCTTGTTTTGCATCATAATATTTGGCAGCATCGACATAAATTTTATCTGCCTGCTCACAAGCGGGTCTATAGGCATCATAATTTTCCTTCAGGCCTTCCCACTCTGCCACAGCTTCATTATAATAAGCAAGCTGTTGGTTAAAATTTGTTACTTTGCTATCACAATTGGAAGGGCAATTATCATAGGCATTCCTGGCTATTTCCACATTCGATGCTAAGATGGTAATTCTGACATTTAGATTTTCTAATTGTTTCTGATAGTACAGCATTTTCTGACAATCACTATCATCTTCCGGATTTGTATAGTTATCTTCAAAACTCTGCTTCAGATCTTCTATTTTTTGAACGGTAGCGTCAATATCTTGTGTATTCTCTGATTCCAGATTTTGATAGTCTATCACCAATTGTTCAGCATTGTTATCACGAACAACTCCTATTAAATATAACGATAGACTTGGTTTAGGGTCTTTATAATAAAGCTTTGCAAGTTTAAGGTAGTCCTGACTAAAAACAGGTTGCGCGAAGAACATGATAAATGCATAAATCAGGGAGATTTTAAGGGTGTATTTCATTATAAAATGGTTAGTTTGAATTGCTAAAATAAAAATTCTCAAAAAAAATCATAGCCTGAAGCCGATATTTTTAGGGGTGTGAAGCGTGAGAAGTGAGACGTGTGCTTCGACAAGCTCAGCATGACGAAGACGGGAAGTGGAAAGCGTTAAGGGTTGCTTTGATGAATTAAAACAGATGTAACTATAAGCTATTGAAGAGGTGGGTTTTTGGGATTGGATAGTAGCGGGACGCTCGCGCTAGCGGGGGATTAAAAAAATTAAACTGAATGTTATTTCAATATATACAAGTCAAAGCCCAACTCTATGTACGATATATAATGTTAGCAATATTTTTTTTTCTTTTTAATTTAAATCCTAAAGGATTCCAATTTTCAATACTTGGTTGTTTCAAGCTATCACTAAAAAATAAAATCTCTTTTCCTTTTCTAATTTCATACGCTGTATGCTTGAACTCAAATTCCTTTTTAGGACAATCAGCATACAACTCTCTTATTTCTGGTACATTATCATAGGAAACAATCCAACGAATATTTTGAATTGATTTTATTTTATCACTTACCATTTTGTGATTTTTATCTTCATAATGATTCATATACAGGCTACTTGCCTTTAAATAATATGGGGGGTCAAAATAGAAAACAACATTGTTATTTTCTGATTCATTTTGAATTTTATCAATTAATTTAATTGCGTCTTTTTTATAAAGCCTTATATTTTTTTTCTCCTTTGCAATTCTTTTAATCCTATAAATCAGCTCTGTTTTATTAAACCTACAGTCAATCAAATAATTTCCAGATTGGTCCATTCCACCCATGGGGCCCGCAGTTATAATCCCAGACCGATTTGTTCTATTCATATAAAACGTTGAAAAACCTAAAGTTAGTAAATCTGCCGATTTTTTATTATGCTGAACTTCTCGCTGTCTATTCCATTCTTCTACAGTTAGTTCAACATTTTCAATCATCTCACATAGAGCCTCAGTATTATTCAAAACTGAATGCCAAAAAGCATATATTGACCTATCCTTATCATTTATTGTAATCCAACTCACAAAACCTTCTAATAGAAGAAACAAAGCTACCGAGGCACCTCCCGAATAAGGCTCAACATAATGACCATTTATTTTGTTGTCAACGCAAATTTTTGCGATGAAGGCAGATAATTTATTTTTTCCTCCCGGATATCTTAAAGGTGAATAGATCATTTTTAAATGCCTGTTTTATTTTTCAATTCAATAATTAATTTATCAAAATTAGTATTAAATTCTTCAACTAATTCAACATTTTCTTTTTTCCATGGATTAAAAACTTTTGATGCATTTCTACCCCAAATAGGTAAGTGGTTATTAAACCATGTTTTTGCTTTTTCTCTGTCTCGTTGTATTTCTTCATTGGTGTATTGCGCAAAGCAAAGCTGATGATCAAAAGTTTCATCAATGGAAGTCCATAAAGGGTCTTCGTCTGATAGATTGTATAAAAAATCTGAAATTATTTGTTCAGGAGACTTATCTGATGGCAATAGTAAAACATTTTTTATTTTTTTTATTTTTTTAAATTGTTGTCTGTTGATTTTAACATCACCATCCAAAATAATCAGAGAATTGGGATATGTAAATGAAGGCACTTTAGAGGAAGCGAGTTGTATCAAATTGCCACAACCTAAACTCACATCAATAAAATTAAAATATTTGGTTTTTTGTCCTATTATTGATTTTACAAAAATTGCTCCTTCTCTATCTTCTGTGTAAAGGTCTATTCTTTTTTTAATTGTTTTACCGGTTAAAGTTCTATTTAAATGGTTTTTTATATAATCGTAACTGGTATTATTTTTTATTTTAATTAAACCATCGCTTTTAGTTAAGAACATTAGTTTAATTTGGTTTTCTCTTTTTAAATCATTTTGTAGTTCATTAGCTTGTTCAAGTATTGTAAGAGAATGTGTTGTAAAAATAATTTGAATTTCAAATTTAGAAGCGAATTGAATTAAGGCATCAAATAAGATTTTTTGTGATCCAGGATAAAAACTAGCATCAATTTCATCAATTGCAAGTATGCCACCAGGATATTTGTCTTTATACTTTTCTTTCAAATTTTTAAAAGATAATATTGCTAATAATATTTTACTTAAATTATCTTGACCAGCAGAATTTGATTTCCAATCATAATGATCGGTATTTGCACCAAGTGTTTGTTTATTTGTACTACTTAAATAATTTGAACTTTTAACTTGATCTTTCTGCCTTGTTAATATTAGGATTTTATTAAACCATTTTTTGTAAAAATCAAAATCAGCATCTGATAGAATTTTTTTTGTATCAATTGAAAGTTTATCATCTTCTGCGATAGGCAATAAACGCTTAAGACTTAGGTAAATAACAGGTATTTGAATAAATCCAGACCCTTTTGATTTATCACCTTTTTTCCAAAATCTAATTGTACCCTTTGATTTTTCTCTATGAATACTTTCAATTGTATATGGAGGAATACTATTATCGACGAAAAATAAAGTCCATTCATGTTCACCAGCATTATCAAATTCTTCGGATAATCTAAATTTATCTGCAAAGGATGATTTGTAATTCCCTCCTGACAATGGCCTTTCATCTTTCATTGGATTGTCATCATCGGTAATCGCAAATGATTGACTCAACATACCTAAAATTGTAGTCTTTTGAGTTCCATTTTGTCCCGAAATTACTGTAATGAACTTTCCTAATTCAAATTCAACATCTTGGAATCCCCTGAATTTTTTAATTTTAATCTTATTTATTATCATCGTCTATATTATTACTTAATATATCAAATAAGGGTTCTAAATGTTTCCAGGCCCTTTTATTATGTTCTAAATCCACAATTGTTTCTAGATTATGAACCGCTAAATCTAAACCGTCTTTAATTCGATCAATATAATGTTTTAAATTTTTTAATTGGCTGGTATCTAAGTGATTATCCAATTCATAGTTTTTCACGTAGTCCAGCATTATTTTTAAGGAAGCACTTGAATAATCTTTATTGCTATTAAATCGTAATAGTGTCATAATCTGGGTGGAATCAATTTCTTCACTTATAAAATGCTTTCCTTTAATGTAAGAAATTAGACCTTCGACCTTTTTCAGGCTATTTTTTTCATTTTCTAAATTTGTCTTTAAATTCAAATCATCTATAAGATTTTTCTTTTTCAAATAGAAGTAAAGAGACTGCTCCAAATATGTTCTTAATAATACAGCGAATGAGTAAATTCTATCTATGGGCAAATGTTTTAGTTCGAAAAAAATATCATCCAACTTGTCATTATCAAAAATCACTTCTTTTTCGGCCAAAATAATTCGATTATCATAAGCTTTCTTCTTAGACCTTTTTCTTCTTCTAGTAACTTTTTTCTTTTCTGTTTCTAAATCAGTTTTCTTTTTAGAAGTCTTGCTTTCCGTTGTCTCTTCTTTCGTTTTCGCAAAATCGAAACTAGGATTATCATTCAATTTTTGAACGAAATTCTTTTTATCATCCTCTTTGTTGAAATCTCGTGAAAATCTTTCTGCATCAATTAGAATCTTAAACACTTCTAGAAGCCTTTTTTCAAATTCCTCTTTTGCAATATTTATTAGGAGTTCACCATTTTCATTATCAAATTCAATTCCAAGGAATTTTCTTGCGGGTTCATAGGTATAAAACCTTTCTAAATTGGTAAAGTCAAAATCAGCAATGTCAATTACTATATTATCTTGCCTTTCAAGAATTTCTTTACCCTCATAAAATAAATTATAGGCCTTCAATGGTTTGAGAATCTTAGCTCTACTTTCATTTAAAACATCACAAATATCTTCGACAACTAAGCCATCTTCATAATACATTTCTGCCACAAAAGCATATTGATTTCCTGTTTTCCATCTTTGTAAAGTTGCTCCATTGTGTCTTTCGTAAATAATAGGATTAGCTAAAAGTCGATTTGGCGCTATATAGCATCTTAATTTTTTATCTACAGGAAAGTCATTTTTTAGGATGTTTTGTAATAATGTGTTTGCTTTCGCTGTAGATAGATATTTTTTTGGGTCTTGTAATAACTTTAATGCTGCAGTTCGTCTGTTCCCTTCAAGAACAACTTTTTTATTATTTTCAATACAAATAATAGGCTCTTCTCCAACAAAATAACCTTCTTCAGAAATTTTTTTTGCTAATTCATAAACCTTTTCATTGTTGATGAGAAATTTTAATATTTGAGTTTGATTTAAACTATCACCTCGATATTTAATCCTTGGATTATTCAAATCGAGCTGTAATGTTTTTAAGCTATATTCAAATGTTTCCCAAGTAGAATAATCTATATACATAATTTTCTTTTTTTAATAATATAATTGTATCAACATATTATATAGCATATATTATAGGTATCGGCAATTAGCTCTTTATATTTCCAAATGTAATAAAAGTCAAACCCCACCAAGTACGGAAAACCGTAAAGGGGGTTTATTTAATCGGGGAGAGTTTCAAATATAGGGTTTTTTTTAATAGCTGTAGGCTGTAAGCTTTAGGCTTTAGGCTATATTGTGAATTATAACTAAGCTAATTTACAAACACTTTAAAACCAAGACCCCCATCCTTTTATACTTGTTTTCTCCCGCCCTTTTCCCACCTTTGTTCGGACGTTGTTCGGACAAACCACCCTTTTTCCCAGTAAACACCGAACAAAGACCGAACAAAAGCCGAACAAACTGTCCCAAAACACCTTTTTTCACCCCTTACATAAAAAGCGCTTCTTTTATCAATAAAAGGTTATTTTACACTTCTATTTCGTCCAATAATAGAACCCAAGCAACAGAGCATTTTTAATAGTACATTTGAATATCGATACTTTTATTTGTGGACAAAAAAGAAAACCAATCCAAAAAAACAAAAACCCCTTGGCCAACTAAGAACGTCATGGAACAGGTTTATGAAAAAAACCTTTGGGGTGGCAACAAAGCAGATTTCTATTCAGGAGAGGGATCACACCAGCCCGAAATAGTAAATCCATATATAGCTGCGGTAACCACATTTTTAACTTCGTTTGAAAATCCGCTAACGGTATGCGATTTAGGTTGTGGCGATTTTAATGTAGGCAAAGAATTGGTACCACATACCAAAAAGTATGTTGCAGTAGACATAGTGCCAAGCCTAATAGCCCGTAATAAAGAAAAATTTAAAGCACCCAATTTAGAATTCCAGTGTCTGGACATTTCAGTAGCCGATTTGCCTGCTGGGAACTGTGCGATACTACGGCAGGTGCTTCAACACCTATCCAATGCCGAAATACAAAGTATCTTGAACAAGTTGGCTGCTTATAAATACATTATTCTAACAGAACATCTCCCCCAAGAAGCTTTTACACCCAACAAAGAAATCATTTCCGGACAGGGAAATAGACTGAAAAAACATAGTGGTGTAAACCTACTGGCACCACCCTTTAATTTTAAGGTTAAAGAAAAAACACAATTATCGGCGGTCGTTTTGAATGAAGACAAAGGAATTATCGTAACCACACTTCTGCAACTATAAACAAACTAAAACCCAAGACGCATCCCCCCTTTGAAGGCGATGTGCTGAGCTTGCCGAAGTAGGGCTAGGGGGATGTTAACCACCTACAATTATCGGCTATTGTTTTGGAGGATGACAAAGGAATTATCGTAACCACACTTCTGCAACTATAAACAAACTAAAACCCAAGACGCATTCCCCCTTTGAAGGGGGCTAGGGGGATGTTAACCACCTACAATTATCAGCTGTGGTTTTGGAGGATGGGAAAGGGGTTATTGTGACAACGCTGTTCATGTCTGGTTGAGCCCTTCGGCAGGCTGGGGATAAACCAAGGTCGAAAGCCAATGCTTACAGCTTACAGCCTTCAGCCTTCAGCTAATTAAACAACTTCATAAACCGTTGTGGAAGTTCATCTTTTAAAAAAACTTCTTCCTTTGTAAATGGATGGGTGAATTTTAAGGAATAGGCGTGCAAATACAAGCCTTTCCCGTTTAGAATTAGATTTTCAATTCCGTATTCCTTATCACCTAATATGGGGTTTCCAATAGCAGCGAGGTGTTTGCGCAACTGATGCCTTCTTCCTGTTTGGGGTTCTAATTTCACCAAGTTGAGCTTCCCGAATCTTTCTGAAGGCACAGTTTCACACAGCGTATAATTTGATTGTGCTTTCTTCCCGTCAACTTCTAAAGTAATTTCCCCCTCCTCATCCATTTCCCCAATAGTTACCGCATAATAGGTTTTGGCAACGCCTCTGTTTTCAAATAATTTATTTAATGCACGGATGCTACTATTGGTTTTCCCAACCAATAATACACCCGTGGTAGCATAGTCCAATCGGTGAACAGGTTGTGGTGTTGTTGCATCAAGGAGCTTGCTTCTTTTTAAGTTTTGATCTAGCGCATTGGCAATGGTTTTAAAACTATTCCCGCTCACCAAAATACCAGCTGGTTTATGAATTACAGCTAAATACTCGTCTTCAAATAATACTTCCAGCGGAAAAACAAGTTTTCTTTTCGGAATTACTTCTTCCAAAATGGATAGACAAATGCGTTCCCCTCCATTTATAAACGTAGCCGAAGTAGCAATAACGCCATTAACCGTAATATACTTTTTCTTTAGCGCTTTCTTTAATGCAGATTTTGTTGGAGCTGCCTGGAAAATACCCACCCCATATTCTTGGAGTCGAATAGGGGTTTCTAGCTTGGGAACAATATGGGTTTCGGTTGGTTTGATGCTTTTATTAAATAGTTATGAAAGTCTCCGTTATGGCTCATTGCATATTTCAAGCTGTAGATTCAAATTTTGAAATTCCGAATAGCTTTACACCTTTCCTCAAGCCATTTAAGAAGATAAACTTCTATATATTAAACTTCCCGATTTTGTAGTGTTTATAAACATTTTCTATTTCTGAAACAATCTCAATATCATCAATGGTAGATGGAATGCTATAGTCGGTATCATCGGCTATGCTTCTTAATAATTTCCGTAAGGTTTTTCCCGATCTTGTTTTTGGCAATCTATTGACTATCAAAACATCCCTAAAAGATGCTACGGCTCCAATTTCTTTTCGTACTTCTAAAATTATTTCCTTAGTTAGGTCTTCTTCGTCAATGTTAATCTCTGCTTTTTTAACGATAAGCCCCAAAGGCTTTTGACCTTTTAAGTCGCAATGTACGCCAAAAACAGCACATTCAGCAACAGCGGGGTGAGAGGCTACAATCTCCTCCATTTCAGCAGTAGAGAGGCGGTGACCCGCCACATTGATTATATCATCTACCCGGCCTGTGACAAAAATATAATCGTCTTCATCTTTGTACCCGCCATCACCTGAAAAGTAGTATCCATTAAACTTTTTTAAATACCCATCTCTAAATCTATCAGGATTTCCCCAGATATTGCAAAGACAACCGGGAGGAAGCGGCAATTTAATGGCAATATATCCTTCAGTGTTGGGTTCAGCTTCATTTCCGTCTTCATCTAAAATATGAATATTATACCCCCAAACTGCCTGTGACGAAGATCCGTATTTAATAGGCTTTTCTTCCACCCCAACCATATTCGCAATCATGGGCCACCCAGATTCGGTTTGCCACCAATGGTCAATTACAGGTACTTTCAAGTGATCTTCGGCCCAATTAATAGTGGCCGTATCACTCCGCTCCCCTGCCAAGAATAGGTATTTTAAAGAACTTAGATTAAATGCTTTAATAAAAGCGCCACCCGGGTCTTCCATTTTTATAGCTCTAATTGCCGTAGGTGCTGTAAACAAAACTTTTACTTTGTATTTGCTAATTACCCTCCAAAATGTTGAGGCATCTGGTGTTTTAATTGGTTTGCCCTCAAATAAAATGGTTGTATTTCTATTTAATAACGGGGCGTAAACTATATAGCTATGGCCAACAACCCAGCCAACATCACTTGCTGCCCAAAAGGCATCGCCTGGGTTCACCCCGTAAATATGGGGCATAGACATTTTTAAAGCTGTGGCATATCCTCCCGTATCCCGAATAATACCTTTAGGCGTTCCGGTTGTTCCAGAGGTATAGAGAATATATAATGGATGGCAGGAATTAAAAGGCTTTGCCTCAATCTCATTAGACGAATTGACCAGGGTTTTATAATCAATGTCATGAGCTTGTGTTTCATAAATAACTCCAAGCTTTCTATTAAATAGTATTACATTCTTTGGTTTATGATTAGCTTTTTCAATCGCTTCATCAACGAGTGGTTTGTATGGAATTATTTTTTTTATTTCAATACCACTTGAAGCAGTGATAATTACTTTGGGCTTACAATCATCAATTCGTATCGCTAATTCATGCGCCGCAAAACCTCCAAAAACCACAGAATGGATTACACCAATTCGTGCACAAGCCAACATGGCGTAAACAGCCTGTGGAATCATGGGCATATAAATTATAGCCGTATCTCCTTTTTCAAGACCTAACTCTTTTAAGCCTCCAGCCAATCTGGCAACTTCACGTTTAAGTTGGTTATAGGTAATATGTTCTTTTACACCTGTAACAGGGGAATCATAAATAATAGCATCCTGCTCCCCAAAACCATCATTGATGTGCTTATCTATACACAGGTAGCTCATGTTTAGCATTCCATCTTCAAACCATTGTGTATAACCGTGGATATCTTTGGATGTTATTTTAGTTGGCATCGTTTGCCAATCAATGTTTTTTGCTTGTTCAGCCCAGAATTCAGTTGGATTATTGATGCTCTTCTTGTACAAATCGCTGTGGTTCATGGTTTTTTAATTTTTGAAGAATCCAACCCAACTCGGGTTTCTTATTTTTAGCTTGATTAATTATAATTACAAACGGGACGTATTTCAAAACTTAATCTGCTTTACCCATAAGCCTTATAACTGCCGTACAAGTTAAGGATTTTCCTTAATTTCGGGGATTTCAATTAAAAAATAGTCATTAAACGAACGGTTTGCTCAATTGATGTCTGCTTCCTGTTTTGTGTTTAAATTTCACCAAGTTGAGTTTTCCGGATTTATATGAAAGTACGGGTTCGCTCAAACTACTTTCATTGTACTTTTCTGAAACCAACTTCTGAAAGGATTCCAACTTGATCGCACATTTAAATTGCCCCTAAGTCGTCTTTTATACGTCAGAGGAATTAACTTTTCGGCTTATGACAATTATCATATATAATCTTTTTTTGAAACCCTACATTTATTTCTTATTAATCATTTTAATTTTTAATACAATGAAAAACAATCAATTACCTAAAACATGGCTACGAATTTTTCTAGGCCTGTTCTTGATAGTATATGCGTTAAATCAATTTTTCCATTTTTTACCTACTTCCTATGGAAAAATGCCTGAAAATGCAATGGATTTTTTAGATGCGGTATTAATATACCTTCCAATGCTCTACATTTTAGAAATCATCTTAGGATCGTTATTAGTATTTAATAAGTGGACACCATTTTTATTATTGGTCCTTTTCCCATTATCCATAGCGTTTTTAATTTTTAGTATTTCAAACCAAGACCTTTCCGATGCTTGGCCTGCGTTAGTTGTTGCGTTCCTAAATTTCACTTTGTTACTATTTGAAAAAGAAAAATACAAGCCTCTTTTTAGGAAATAGGTTTTATTAATCAAGCTTACGCCTGACAGTAGAAGATAATTAGGCACATCTTCATTTTTACTATGCAGGGCGTAGGCCTTAGCGTGCCAAAGCGGGTTGACAATTGTCATATAATTTTGTTTATTGAAACTTTACCTTTACGCTTTTCAAAATTCAATAAAATGAAGAACAATCAATCTCTTAAAACCTGGCTCAGGGTTTTACTTGGCTTATTTTTAATAGTATATGCACTAAATCAATTTTTGCGTTTTCTGCCTACTAGCTATGGAAAAATGCCTGAAGACGCAATGAATTTTATATATGCAGTGGCAATATATCTCCCCATCCTCTTTATTTTTGAAATTATTTTAGGATTATTGTTTATACTAAACAAGTGGACCCCTTTTTTATTACTGGCCCTTTTTCCATTATCGGTAGCATTTTTAATCTTTAGTATATCAAACCAAGATTTTTTAGACGCTATTCCTGCCTTGGTTGTTGCTACACTAAATTTCATCTTAGTAGCATTTGAAAAAGAAAGATACAGACCTCTTTTTAAGAGTTAGAATATAAACTGCATTCCTAAAAATAGAAACCTTAGAAATACAGATTGCCCAAAGTATATTAAAGAACTAGAAGAAAAATCTATATTTGAAAAATAGCTATTGAAAGCGAAAATTGGATAGAAACCGTTTCGTTTAACCCATTAACATTTTATAGGGCCGGTCTATTTTCTCCTGAAGTTCCTGTATTCCCATCAACCGAACTTTTCGTAAAAATTCTTTTCCTTCAAAAAAGACCAATAAAGTTGGAGCGGAGAAAACGCCATAATTTCCAGCTATGCCAGGCGATTTTTCAATTTCTACATGAACGAATCTTACTAAAGGGAATTTTTCAGAAAACAAGGCCTCAACTTTCGGCCTTAACGCATGGCACACACCACAATTGGGTGCAGAAAAGTACACAGCAACCGCAACTTCCGTCTCGATAATTTCTTTTAAAGTAACAACATGCATGGTTTGAAGAAGTGCTAAATTGTTTTGGAGCTTTTTTTTATTGTTTTTTCAACCTCAAGCTAATTCTTCAAATTTAGAAATAATCACTAACACTACTTGCCAAAAGCCACAATTCAATTTCACTTCTTTTTAATAATCCGCGGAATCTTTTAAGATAAAAATTACCCTTTTAACGAAAAACGAAATAACTATCTTTGTAAAATCAAAACTTGTCCACTAAAGCTTTTAGCGAAGGTGGATAAAACAGAAAACAGATAACAGATATGAACTACTTCTCCACCAACTTCACCCTCGGCATTCTTGGCGGTGGTCAGTTGGGCAAAATGATGCTCTACGAAACCCGAAAATGGGACATCCGCACCAGCGTTTTAGACCCCAGTGCCGAAGCCCCCTGCCGCATTGCCGCAGATAATTTTCAGCAAGGCGACCTAATGGATTTTGAAACCGTTTATAACTTCGGAAAAAAGGTGGACGTACTTACTTTTGAAATTGAAGGCGTAAATATTGAAGCATTGGAAAAGCTAGAAAGCGAAGGCATAAAAGTATATCCCAGTGCTGCAACGCTTAGAAATATTCAGGATAAAGGCGTGCAGAAACAGTTTTATAAAGAACACCAAATTCCTACTTCACCTTTCAAGGTTTATAATAACAAAAACGATTTAAACGAAGCCATTGTCCGCAAAGAGTTGCATTTTCCTTTTGTATGGAAAAGCTGTACTGGCGGGTATGATGGAAAAGGCGTAAGCATTATCCGCACCGCCGAAGATGTAATTCCGCTTTCAGAAGGCGCTTGCATAGCCGAAAAACTAATTCCTTTTAAAAATGAGTTGGCAGTAATAGTTGCCCGAAGCCCTTCAGGAGAAGTAACTACTTATCCGGTTGTTGAAATGGAATTCCATCCCGAAGCCAACCAAGTGGAATACGTAATTTGTCCCGCAAGAATTGAAGAAGTAGTCGCACAAAAAGCAAGGGCAGTAGCGACCAAAGTATCCGAAGCCTTTAAGCACGTAGGGCTTTTGGCGGTAGAAATGTTCCAAACAGAAGATGATGAAATATTAGTAAACGAAGTCGCCCCTCGCCCCCATAACAGTGGCCACTATAGTATTGAAGCGAGTTACACCAACCAATTTGAGCAACAAATAAGAGCTATTTTAGATTTACCTTTGGGAAATACCAATAGTAAAGTTGGTGGCATTATGGTTAACTTAGTAGGCGCCGAAGGCCACACCGGTCCGGTAATCTATAAAAACATTGAAAAAATTCTAAAGATGGAAGGCGTAACGCCGCACATCTACGGCAAAAAAGAAACCCGTCCCTTTAGAAAAATGGGGCACGTAACCATAGTAAACAAAGACCTCAGCAAAGCGAGAAAAATTGCGGAAGAGGTTAAGAAGACTATTGAGGTTATAAGTAAATAATAGTTTTTGTATCTTTCATAAAAGTTTTGAAATGACACTATTAGAGAAAAAAAAAAGACTTAAAAAGGCCATAGAGTCCTTATCTGATGAGCAAGTGGATGAAGCACTTTATCTTATTGAAAAAGTTATAAGCCAAGATGAAAAGCGCAAAGTTTATGTAACGGATTTGCTCAACAAAGAGAAGAATCTTTTTGACAGGTTGGCACAATGATTTCTTTAAAATTAGCAAAAGAATTAAATGAGATTATTGCCAAAGCATCAGGCGGCTCAGCGGGAATTCGTGATGCTGGAAGTTTGTTATCAGCGCTTAACCGCCCCTTCCAAACATTTGACGGAAAAGATTTATATGCCACCGCTATAGAAAAATCCGCAGCAATAGTTGAAAGCATTATAATAAACCATCCTTTTATAGATGGAAACAAAAGAATGGGCTATGCCTTTATGCGATTATTGTTAGCTGAAGACGGTTATGACCTCAAAGCTTCAGAAAATGATATTTATAATTTTATAATATCAATCTCCAAAGGAGAAATAAACACGGATGAAATAATTGATTGGATAAAAAATCATACTTAATATGAATTGCTAGTTTCATTCACTAATTCTGAAACTTGCAACCTGAAACTTGAAACCAATGAGCAAAGTAGCAATAATAATGGGAAGCACCAGCGACCTGCCAATAATGCAGGACGCAGTAGATATTCTAAAAGAATTCAATATTGAAGTGGAAGTGGATATCGTTTCTGCCCACCGTACCCCCGACAAACTTTTTGATTACGGGAAAAACGCACACAAACGCGGTATTTCAGTAATAATAGCAGGAGCAGGTGGAGCGGCACACCTTCCAGGGATGATTGCTTCGTTGTCGCCATTGCCAGTTATTGGCGTTCCCGTAAAATCAAGCAACTCCATTGATGGGTGGGATAGCATTCTTTCCATCCTCCAAATGCCTGGCGGCGTACCAGTTGCAACAGTTGCATTGAACGGCGCCAAAAACGCAGGTATTTTAGCTGCACAAATTATCGGGTCTTCAGATAAAACCGTTTTAGACAGAATTATTGCCTATAAGGAAAGTCTTAAAACAAAGGTTGAAGAAGGTGCTGCGAAAGTTCGCAGTGGTCAGTAGCAATATTCAGTTTTAAATATTATATAAATGTCCCCTCGAGCGCAGTCGAGAGGTCATTCTAAGTAAAAAATTATCTACAAGTAGTTAGGTCTCGACTGCGCTCGACCAGACACAGAACTAGTAATAAATTATGAATAATAACCCTCTATTACAACCCTACAACACCGCCCCCTTTTCGAAAATAGAAAATGCACATTTCCTGCCCGCAATCAGCAAACTGATTGAGGAAACAAAAACGGAAATAGATGCAATTACTTCCAACACAGAAGCAGCTACTTTTGAAAATACAATAGGAGCTTTGGAGAATACGGGTGAAAAATTAGATAGGGCTACGAGCATCTTCTTCAACCTCAACAGTGCGGAAACGAATGACGAAATCCAAAAAATAGCACAGGAAATTTCACCAATGCTTACGGAGTTTAGTAATGACATGTTATTGAACGAGGGGTTATTCAAGAGAATAAAGACAGTTTACAACCAAAAAGAATCATTAAACCTTTCCGAAGAACAGCACATGCTGCTCGAAAAAAAATACAAGGCTTTTTCAAGAAACGGTGCTAACCTTTCTGAAGAAAAGAAAACAGAACTGCGAAAGATTGATACGGAACTTTCAAAGTTAAGTCTCACTTTCGGTGAAAACGTTTTGGCCGAAACCAACAAGTTTGAGCTTCAAATTACCGACGAAAAGGATCTTTCCGGCCTTCCAGAAGGTGTAATTGAAGCCGCTGCACAAACCGCTGAGGAAAAAGAAAAAGAGGGTTGGGTCTTCACATTGGATTACCCGAGCTACGTACCGTTTTTAACCTATGCGGACAACCGTGAACTGCGTAAAAAAATGGCAATAGCTTTTGGCGCAAAGGGGTTTCATAATGACGCATTGGACAACCAGCAAAACGTTTTGCAAATAGCAACACTTCGCCATAAACGAGCAAATCTGTTGGGCTATAAAAGCCACGCCCATTTTGTGCTTGAAGAACGAATGGCGGAAACACCCGAAAAGGTAAAGTCATTTTTAAATGAGTTGCTTGAAAAAGCCAAACCCGCCGCTCGAAAAGAATTTAATGAGTTAACAGCTTTCGCAAAAGAACTGGACGGCATTGACCATTTAGAGAAATGGGATGGTGCTTATTATTCTGAAAAACTAAAACAAAAGCTTTTCAATCTGGATGACGAAAAGCTAAAGCCATATTTCGAATTAAAAAATGTTATAAATGGCGTTTTCACCGTTGCTGAAAGACTCTACGGACTTCATTTTGATGAAGTACAAAACATCGATAAATACCACGCTGATATAAAAACATACGAAGTAAAAGACGATGAAGGCGAGTTGGTCGCAATCTTTTACGCAGACTTCCACCCACGCGCAGGAAAACGCAATGGCGCGTGGATGACCTCCTATAAACCACAACAAATAAAGAACGGTAAAAATGACCGCCCGCATATTTCCATTGTTTGCAATTTCACAAAACCAACTGCGAGCAAACCTTCGTTGTTAACTTTTAATGAGGTTACAACACTTTTCCACGAATTTGGTCACGCACTTCACGGAATGCTTGCAAACACCCACTACCCTAGCCTATCAGGAACAAGTGTTTATTGGGATTTTGTGGAATTGCCCAGTCAGATTTTAGAAAATTGGTGTTATGAAAAAGAAACCTTGGAACTCTTCGCTACACATTATAAAACAGGCGAAGTAATACCCATGGAATATGTAGAAAAGATAAAAGAATCCGCAACCTTTTTAGAGGGAATGGCAACACTACGTCAAATAAGCTTTGGAATGTTGGATATGGCATGGCACGGCAGTGATCCTTCGGGAATTAAAGACGTTAAAGCCTTTGAAATTGCAGCTTTTGACGACACACAACTATATCCAGATGTAAAAGAAAACTGCATGAGCACGTCATTCTCGCATATATTCCAAGGTGGATATTCAGCAGGATATTACAGCTACAAATGGGCTGAAGTTTTGGATGCGGACGCTTTCGCCTTATTTAAACAAGAAGGTATCTTTAATAAGAAAGTGGCCGATAGGTTTAAAGGCTTTGTACTTTCACAAGGAGGAACGATGGATCCAATGGAACTTTACATTAAATTCCGAGGTCAAGAACCCGACCCAGAAGCATTACTGAAAAGGGCTGGTTTACTTTAGGGTAAACTTCCATATTATGTGCTCAAGACTCCAATTCTGTCAAAATATTTTAAACTAAACAGTTAGCTTCTTCGTATATGTTATAGAAACTTCCCTATTTTTGGGAGGCGCTTAAAAGTAGCAATGTGGAAATACTGAATCCGGACATGTGGGTCGACAAATATGCAGATTACCTTTACAATTACACCATTGTAAGAGTGAACGACCATGAAGTGGCTCAAGATTTAATTTCTGAAACCTTTTTAGCGGGACTAAAATCGAAAAAAAACTTTAAGGGCGAAGCAACCGAACGCACATGGCTTATTTCAATCCTAAAGCGAAAAATAATAGACTACTATCGAAAGATAAACTCCAAAAAAGGAAAAGCAGAAGTTCACATTTCATACAGAGACGATGATGCCGAAGGCGACTGGCTCGAGGAAAATGCAGCAGATCCCTTTGATAAAACAGCAGAGGATAAAATGGAAAACAAGGAACTGGGATTGGCCATTTTAGATTGTTTACAGAAACTCCCTGAAAAGCAAGCCACAATTTTTAAATTGAAAACCGTTGAAAATTTTGATACGGAAGCTATTTGTAAAGAATACAATATCACGCCGTCTAACCTATGGGTAATTATACATCGAGCAAGAAAATCACTGTCTGAGTGTTTGGAAAAAAATTGGTTTAACTAATGAGTATGAAGTTTTTTTTAAAATGTGATGAAGCCACGCACGTGTGCGATAAAAGTCAATATAACGAAGCTAGCTTCCTGGAAAAACTATTGCTAAAGATGCACCTATTTATGTGCAAGTTATGCCGTGGCCATGTTAAACGGAACGTAAAGCTAACAAAAACTATAAAATCTGCTAACATTAAAATCTTACAGCCAAAAGAAAAGCAAATATTAAAAGTTCGAATTCAGGAAGAAATAGATAACGAGGAGTAATTCTAAAGTTTTTCAAAAAACAAAAAAACAAACAACCACAATATTGGCAATCCTTCTATCCAAAACGAAGAAAAATATCGGGTTTGCTGGGTTTTTGAAATGACCAACAACCATCCCAAGACCACGCAAAAGGTCAAAAGGCTTATAATATAGGCAACGTCTGAATCATTTTTAAAAAACTCAAAAACCAAGCAAAGCAGCAAAACACCTTGGCCTATCAACTTTGTGCTTTTAATACCTACTTGCTGAGGCACTGTTTTTAAATTTAAGGAATCATAGGGCACATCTCTAATCTCAAAAGGTAGAATGAGGGCTACAACAATCAAAATTCTTTGAAAAAAAGTTAGCAATATATCACCAGATATAGGTGTCTCAGAAGCTATCATAGGAACAATTACCGTTACGCCAGCCCATACAAAAGCAACTATAAATATTTTTATACCTGATAGATTTCGTAAGTTTTTATGCCTTACAAACGGCACAGCGTATAAAAAAGTAGCTAGACCAAACGCTCCCGTTACCAAAAGGGTGTTTATGGAAAGTTTAACCGCCATAAAAAAGAGCAATACTAAGCATAATCCTGAAAAAATCTGAATGGCTTTTAAAGACTGTGCTAAACTTCTATGATGTAAGCCTGCAATCGCTGCATATTTCACAAAATTATAGCTCGTTAAAGTACCTAGAAAAACAAATGCCCAAAGCTCATTTGGGATCTTTAAATCAAATTCCAAAACTGAAATCGCCAACAGTGCCAAAACAGCTAAGGCAACATGAATACTGCTGTTTATATAGAAAGCAAAAACACTATTTAGAAACTTCATAATACCAAAAATAACCAAAGTGTTTATAACCTTGCTATTTAGTTGAAAAATTATAGTTTTCAAATGCTTAAAAAGAAGCTAATTCACGTTTAATATTGTAATTTTGCAACCTAAATTTCAAACGCAAATTAATGAATACAGATTCTTTTGCTCTAAGGCATATCGGTCCCCGGGAAAACGACCTTCCTGAAATGCTTAAAACCATTGGTGTAAGCTCTATTAACCAACTTATTTACGAAACGGTTCCAGACGATATTATATTAAAAAAACCACTGAATCTGGACATAGCGATGAGTGAGCAAGAATATCTTGAGCACATCACCGAACTTTCCACAAAAAACAAGCTTTTTAAAACATATATTGGGCTGGGCTACAACCAATCCATCACGCCACCAGTTATCCAAAGAAATATATTGGAAAACCCAGGATGGTACACTGCTTATACACCTTATCAGGCTGAAATTG
Source organism: uncultured Aequorivita sp. (assembly GCA_937125455.1). GTDB lineage: Bacteria > Bacteroidota > Bacteroidia > Flavobacteriales > Flavobacteriaceae > Aequorivita. Next base: position 45,480 of record CAKZLK010000047.1, on the reverse strand, counting down.
CACAAGGAAGACTGGAGGCTTTGCTAAATTTCCAAACCGTAGTCAGTGATTTAACGGGAATGGAGCTTGCAAACGCATCTCTTTTGGATGAATCTACCGCAGCAGCAGAAGCAATGGCATTGCTTTATAACGTTCGCGAAAAGGAGAAGAAACAAAATAACGCTTTTAAATTTTTTGTTTCGGAAGAAGTACTTCCACAAACTCTTTCGGTACTCAAAACGCGTTCAATCCCACAGGGAATCGAATTAGTTGTAGGAAATCACGAAGATTTTGACTTTTCTGATGAATTTTTTGGAGCAATTGTTCAATATCCAAGCAGAACTGGGAAAGTTTACAACTATAAGGATTTCATTAAAAAAGCGAATGAAAATCAAATAAAAGTTGCAGTTGCTGCAGACATTCTGAGCCTTGTAATGCTTGAGTCTCCTGGTCAGTTTGGTGTTGACGTAGTTGTTGGAACCACACAACGTTTTGGAATTCCATTGGGTTATGGTGGGCCGCACGCGGCTTTCTTTGCCACAAAAGATGAGTACAAACGCAGCATTCCAGGACGTATCATTGGAGTTACCAAAGACACCGACGGCAACCGTGCCCTACGTATGGCACTTCAAACCAGAGAACAGCATATTAAGCGCGACAGAGCAACCTCAAATATTTGTACCGCACAGGTTTTATTGGCCGTTATGGCTGGAATGTATGCCGTTTATCACGGCCCAGAAGGATTGAAATACATCGCCAAAAAAGTGCACAAGAGTACTGTAACACTCGCAAGCGCTTTGGAAAAATTAGGCTTTGAGCAAATAAATGAAACCTATTTTGACACCATCGCAATTAAAACTGATGCTACCAAAATCAAATTTTTGGCAGAAGCGAAAGAAGTAAATTTCTATTATCCAAACGACGAGACGGTTTCAATCTCAATAAATGAAACTACGACCATAAAAGATTTAAACAAAATTGTTGCAATCTTTTCTGAAGCGATTAAAAAGGATTTTCAAAAAATCACCGATTTGGAAATTGGCAATAAAATTCCAAAAGAAGTTGCTCGTAAAACCGAATTTCTTCAGCAAGAAGTTTTCAATAAGTACCACAGCGAAACCGATTTGATGCGCTACATCAAAAAACTGGAACGCAAAGATCTTTCACTTACACATTCAATGATTTCATTGGGCTCATGCACTATGAAACTGAACGCTGCGGCAGAAATGCTGCCATTGAGCGACCCAATGTGGAGCAATATGCATCCGTTCGTTCCAGTAGATCAAGCGGAAGGCTACCAAATCATTCTGAAAAAACTTGAAAAACAACTTACCGAAATTACTGGTTTTGCAGGAACTTCCCTTCAGCCAAACAGTGGCGCGCAAGGCGAGTATGCTGGCTTGATGGTTATTCGCGCATATCACGAATCTCGCGGTGAAAAACATAGAAATATTTGCTTGATTCCATCTTCAGCACACGGAACAAATCCGGCTAGTGCAGTAATGGCGGGTATGCAAGTGGTTGTAACAAAATCTACCGAAGAGGGAAATATTGATGTGGATGATTTACGCGAAAAAGCAATAAAATACAAAGACAATCTTGCTTGTTTGATGGTTACCTATCCTTCAACACACGGAGTTTATGAATCTGCTATTCGCGAAATAACCAGTATAATTCATGAAAACGGCGGCCAGGTATATATGGACGGCGCAAATATGAACGCACAGGTTGGCTTGACCAACCCTGGCGCTATAGGTGCTGATGTTTGTCACTTAAACCTTCATAAAACGTTTGCCATTCCTCACGGGGGCGGTGGACCAGGTGTTGGACCAATTTGTGTAGCCAAGCAACTGGTTCCATTTTTGCCTTCAAACCCTGTGATTCAAACAGGAGGTGAAAAAGCAATTACCGCAATTTCAGCAGCACCTTACGGCAGCTCGCTAGTTTGTTTAATTAGTTACGCCTACATCTGTATGCTTGGTGTAAATGGACTGAAAAAAGCTACCCAATACGCCATTTTGAACGCCAACTACATTAAAGAAAGACTTAATGGTCAGTATGAAGTGCTATACGCAGGTGAATACGGCCACGCTGCCCACGAAATGATTGTAGATTGCCGTCCGTTTAAAGCGAAGGGAATTGAAGTAACCGATATCGCAAAACGATTGATGGACTATGGTTTTCATGCCCCAACGGTATCATTCCCGATTGCCGGAACATTGATGATTGAACCTACGGAAAGCGAAAGCAAGATGGCTTTGGATCAATTTTGTGATGCGATGCTTTCCATCAGAAAAGAAATTGAAGCGGCTGATAAAGAACAACCCAATAATGTTCTGAAAAATTCGCCACATACCTTGCAAATGTTGACTGCAGATGAATGGGATTTCCCTTACAGCAGACAGGAAGCAGCTTTTCCTTTGGAATATATTTCCGATAATAAATTCTGGCCTTCTATTAGAAGAGTAGATGATGCATATGGAGATAGACACTTAGTTTGCACCTGCAATCCAATTGAAGCTTACATGGAAGCCTAAAAAAGTTGGCAGCCGCAGTTTTTAGTAAACAGATTTACTGTAAACTGAGACTGAAAACTGAATTACTGAATTTTCCGTATTTTTAACGAAACTTTTCAATTTATGAATGTCAAGATAACAGGCATTGGAAGTTATATTCCAAGTGAAGTTGCAAAAAACGAACATTTTGGAGACCATCATTTTTACAATGAGGACGGCAGCCCTTTTGGCCATGAAAATCAGGTAATTATTGAAAAGTTTAAAGCTATTACCGGTATTAATGAAAGGCGCTATATTCCTAAAACACTCAACACTTCAGACATAGCCTCGTTTGCGGCAGAGAACGCTATTAAAAATTCTGGAATCAACAAAGAAGAACTCGATTATATTATTGTTGCCCATAATTATGGCGATGTGAAAGATGGTTCCGTACAAAGTGATACCGTACCTAGCATTGCAACACGTGTAAAGCACAACCTTAAGATTCAAAATCCTACCTGTGTGGGCTACGATGTGCTATTTGGATGTCCAGGCTGGATTGAAGGAATGATACAAGCCTATGCATTTATTAAAGCCGGAATGGCGAAAAAATGCCTAGTAGTTGGTGCAGAAGCGCTTTCACGCGTGGTAGACCCCCACGATCGCGATTCTATGATTTACAGTGATGGCGCTGGCGCAGCTGTGGTTGAATCAAGTGACGAGCCCGGAGGTATTCTGAATCACTTTAGCGCGACCTATGCTTTTGAGGAAGCACATTTCATCTTTTTTGGCGAAAGCAATAACCTTAAGAAAAAAGACAACCGTCGCTATATTAAGATGTACGGCAGAAAGATTTATGAATTTGCGCTGAATAATGTGCCAGACGCCATGAAAACCTGTTTGGACAAAAGCGGTGTTGGAATTGATGAAGTGAAAAAAATATTTATCCATCAAGCAAATGAAAAGATGGACGAAGCCATCGTGAACCGCTTTTATAAACTATACGGCAAGTCTGCTCCCGAAAAAATTATGCCTATGAGCATAGACAAATTGGGCAATAGCAGTGTGGCAACAGTTCCAACGCTTTATGATTTAGTTTTAAATGGTGAACTGAAAGGACATTCCATCCAAAAAGGAGATGTGGTTATTTTTGCAAGTGTGGGTGCGGGCATGAATATTAATTCGATAGTTTACAAAGTGTAATGTACGAAGGTAAGTTCCCGAAGAAAAGATACAAACACACCCTTCGTTTTCTAAATGAAGTTATTTCCAAAGAAGCAAAGATCCTTGATTTAGGTGTTCCAAATCCATTTTCCGAAATACTTTTAAAAGAAGGTTTTAACGTTACAAATACAAAAGGCGAAGATTTGGACCTTGTAACCAAGGTTGTAAAAACGGATGAATTTGATGTGGTTACCGCTTTTGAAATTTTTGAACATCTAGTTTCTCCTTTTAACGTTCTGAAAGATATAAAAGCTAAAAAACTGGTTGCTTCCATTCCTTTGAACCTTTGGTTTGCATCGGCTTACAAAAGCAAAATCGACAAATGGGACCGCCACTATCACGAGTTTGAGGATTGGCAATTTGATTGGCTGCTCGAAAAAGCAGGTTGGCGAATCGTAAAAAGTGAAAAATTTACCAACCCCGTTAAGAAAATCGGAATACGGCCTATTCTTCGTAGAATTACACCACGATATTATCTGGTTTATGCAGAGAGAATTTAATGGAATTTTATATCGTCATACCAGCCCATAACGAAGAAAAACTTATCGGCGATATGCTTCAATCCATTGTTGAACAGACAATTCTTCCAAAAAAAGTTGTTGTAGTAAACGATGCCTCAACCGATGGCACTCAAAGTATAATTCAGCAATTTTCAGAAAAATACTCCTTCATTGAAACCCTCACCCACAATTCCGAGAGACACCACCAACCAGGTAGCAAGGTAGTTAATGCTTTTTATAAGGGGCTTGAAACTCTAGATGAAAATTTTGATTTCATCGGAAAATTTGATGCCGACCTTATTTTGCCTAGTGACTATTTTGAAAAAGTTTTAGAACTATTTGCTTCCGATGAAGAAATAGGAATTGCAGGCGGCAATCTATTTATTGAAAAAGAAAATGGCTGGGAATTTGAAGCCATTTCAGAAAAAACAAAAGTGCGAGGTCCCATAAAATTATACCGCAAAAAGTGTTTTGAAGAAATCAGCGGTCTCAAAAAATCCATTGGCTGGGACACAGTCGATGAGCTTTTGGCTCAATATCATGGCTGGAGAATAAAGACAGACACTTCACTCCATGTAAAACATTTAAAACCCACGGGGAAGGTTTATTCAAAAGCATCAAAATTCAAACAAGGCGAGGCTTTTTATAAAATGCGTTATGGGTTTTGGCTCACATTTATTGCTTCTGCCAAACTGGCTTCCAAAAAAAATAGTTTTCAGTTTTTTATGGATTGCATAAAAGGGTATTATAAAGCCCAGAAAGAAAATATGGATTTTATAGTCTCCGAAAAAGAAGGCGAATTTATCAAAAACCTACGATGGAGAAAAATTCGACAGAAACTAGGTATTGGTTAATTCAGGATTTAACAACCTTCAATTAACACGCTAAAGGTTTATATTTTTTATTTTTGCAAATAAAAATTTTCAATGAAAATCAAGCTTTCCCTATTCCTAATTCTTTTGTCTTTTGCAACAATTACAACTTCCTGTGTTTCAGTGCAAGTCAAAGAGAATACTATTTCAGCAATTCCTGCAGAAGTAAAAAAACCAAAAAACATCATTCTTCTTATCGGGGATGGCATGGGGTTGAGTCAAGTATCTACGGCTATTTATTACAAAGATGGCAAACCCAATTTCGAGCGCTTCCATACTATCGGTTTAAGCAAGACTTCTTCTGCTAGTGATTTAATTACTGATTCTGCTGCTGGTGCAACTGTTTTTTCAACGGGAGCGAAAACTTATAACGGTGCCATTGCTGTTGATATGGATACCATTCCGAGGCCAACTATTGTTGAGCAATTATCAAAAAGAGGTTTGGCTACGGGGATTATTGCAACATCATCACTTCAACACGCCACGCCGGCCAGTTTTTACGCACATGTAAAAAGCAGAAGCATGTATGAAGATATTACAGCTTTTGCACCCAATAGCGGCGTAAATTTTTTTGCCGGAGGTGGGTTAAAATTTTTCAATAAAAGAAAGGACGGAAAAGACCTATTAATGGAAATGAAAGCCAAAGGATATGAAGTAATCACTGATCAACTACCAAAAATTCCTAGTGAAAGCAATGAAATCATATTACTTGCTCAAGACGGCATGCCCAAAATGACGGAAGGCCGTGGCGATTTTCTGCCCAATGCGACTAAACTTGCTTTGGAAAAATTATCAAAGAATGAAAAAGGATTTTTCTTAATGGTTGAAGGAAGCCAAATAGACTGGGGCGGCCATAACAATGATTCGGAATATTTAATTCAAGAGCTCTTGGATTTTGATAAAACCTTGGGTGTGGCTTTGGATTTTGCAAAACAAAACGGCGAAACACTTATAATTGTTACTGCAGACCATGAAACTGGCGGTTATACATTGGCATCAGATGGAAAAGATTATAACAAGATAAAGCCCTCTTTCTCCACAAACGGTCATTCTGGAACCATGGTTCCTGTTTTCACTGAAGGCCCCGGCGCTTCACTTTTCAATGGAATTTTTGAAAGCAATGAAATTTATTCTAAAATGATGATGCTTTTTGATAAATAAAAGCCAAAAAATGCTTTTTCCAAGAACAGTGACCTAATTTTAGTATTTTAGCAAGAGCTATCGTTTTTATGAAGTATTTACAAGATATTGGTTCCTATTTTTTGATGTTAAAAAAGGTTTTTGGTAGTTTCACCAAAACATCCGTTTTAAAGCATCTTATCTTTAAAGAAATCAACGACCTAATTATTGGCTCCTTGGGTATTGTTGCCTTTATATCCTTTTTTGTTGGTGGTGTTGTAGCTATTCAAACTGCCCTTAACATGGACAATCCACTAATTCCTAAAAGTCTTATTGGGTTCGCTACACGCCAATCTGTGATTTTAGAATTTGCACCTACTTTCATTTCAATTATTATGGCTGGGAAAGTAGGTTCTTTTATTACATCAAGCATTGGCTCAATGAGAGTTACGGAACAAATTGACGCACTTGAGGTAATGGGTATCAATTCACTTAATTATTTGGTTTTTCCAAAAATTGTAGCATTAATGTTTTACCCTTTCGTTATAGTTATTGCTATGTTCCTAGGTATTCTAGGTGGTTGGGTGGCTGGTGTTTATGGAGGTTTTTCCAGTTCTACAGCTTTTATTTCAGGGCTACAGGATAGTTTTATACCTTATCAGCTTTTTTACGCGTTCTTTAAAACCTTTGTTTTTGCATTCATATTGGCTACTGTGCCCTCTTGGCAAGGTTTTTATATGAAAGGTGGTGCGCTTGAAGTGGGAAAGGCAAGTACAAACTCTTTCGTTTGGACCAGTGTACTTATTATTGCGGCCAATTACATAATAACCCAATTATTGCTCAGTTAATGATAAAAGTAGAAGATGTACATAAAAACTTGGGGGGTGAAGAAATCCTAAAAGGAATCACCACCGAATTTGAAAGGGGTAAAACCAATCTTATTATTGGCCAAAGCGGTAGTGGAAAAACGGTTTTCCTAAAATGTCTTATTGGATTATTCAAACCTGAACAGGGAAAGATATATTACGAAGACAAAGCGATCCAAGATATGGATGATGAACAGCAGCGTAAGCTTCGTGAAGAAATAGGCATGCTTTTTCAAGGTGGCGCTTTGTTTGATTCTATGAATATTGAAGAAAACGTTATGTTCCCGCTACGGATGTTCACAAAACAGAACAAAACCGATATGCTGGCACGAGTGAACGAAGTATTAAAACGGGTAAACCTTGAACACGTAAACAAAAAATTTCCTGCCGAAATCTCTGGAGGGATGCAAAAAAGGGTTTCCATAGCCCGAGCAATCGTTAACAAACCCAAATACCTTTTCTGTGATGAGCCAAACTCTGGTCTTGATCCAAAAACAGCCACTTTAATAGACACCTTAATTCAAGAAATTACTCACGAATACAATATTACCACAATCGTAGTTACACACGATATGAACTCAGTGATGGAAATTGGCGAAAAAGTGGTATTGCTTAAACACGGGAAACTGGTTTGGCAGGGAACCAATCAGGAAATCTTCAAAACAGACAATGAGGACGTTACGAACTTTGTATACTCTTCCGATTTATTTAAAAAAATAAGGGAAGTCCAATTGAAGGAAGGGTAGTTTTTTTCTTAATAATTCCTGATTATCAAATATTTTAATCTATTTTTAGTATCCAAATTAAAATATTATGATAAAAAAATTACTTTTCCTCAACACATTATTTTTCTGCGCTGCTTTAACAGCTCAAGTTACATTTACCAACCAAAATGGTCTCATCGGAAATTATCCAGATTATTCTGAGGTCGCCGTGGACATGAATGGCGATTACCTTGATGACTACGTCCGGGTTTCAGAAAACGGAATTGGGATAGATTATCAGCTTCCCGACCATACTTTCAATTCTGTATTTATAACAATGCCAATACAGAATATTCCAGACTGGAGTATAGCCGCAGGCGATATTGACGGCAATGGCTTTAATGACCTTTTTCTGGGGAATGCTTCGCGAGTTTCCTTTCTATTTGCAAATGCAGATGGCACAGCCTATTCCGAACTCACAAAACCAGATTACATTTTTTCCCAGCGTTCCACCTTGGCCGATATCAACAATGATGGCAAGCTTGACGCTTTTATCTGTCACGATGTTGATCAAAGTTTTCCCTTCCGAAACGCTGGAAATCAAAACATGATTCTTGACCAGACTTTAATTCAAACATTAGACCGTCCAGGAAATTATGCCGCCATTTGGGTAGATTATGACAACGATGGTGATTCAGATATGTATTTAACCAAATGTAGAGGCGGTGCATTGCCCGGTGACCCAAACCGCGACAATGCCATGTACACCAACAATGGAGATGGTACTTTTACTGAAAATGGATTAGATATTGGCATGCGTGACAATGCACAGTCCTGGTCAACCGTTTTTGAGGATTTTGACAACGATGGCGATTTTGACGCCTTTATCGTAAACCACGATTTCCAAAATCGCTTGATGGAAAACGATGGAACAGGAATGTTTACGGATGTTATTGCCGGGTCAGGAATAAATCCAACGGACCTTGGTGCTTGGGAAAATCAATCGGGTGATTTCAACAACGATGGCTTTGTGGATATTTTTTCTGAAATGTCCAAAGAGCTTTACCTCAACAATGGCGATATGACCTTTACAGGACAAGATCTTGATTTTGACGAAGGAGGTATTGGCGATTTTAACAACGATGGTTTTCTAGATGTTGTGAATGATGGAAATCTTTATATAAATGATGGCAACGGCAACAACTGGATAAAAATTGGCCTAGAAGGTATTGACAGTAATAAAAATGGAATCGGCGCCAGAGTAAAAATTGTTGGCGACTGGGGTACACAGATGCGTGAAGTACGTTCTGGACAAGGATTTAGCCACATGAATTCATTGCTGGCCCATTTCGGTATTGGCACTAGCACCGCAATTGAAACCCTAATTATTGAATGGCCTTCAGGAACTGTAGATGTAATTCAAAACCCAAACATAAATCAAACCATAATTGTTGAAGAAGGAAGCACAATTCTAAATGTAGATGATTTTGATAACAACTCAATAAGTCTTTATCCAAATCCAACATCAGATTTGTTGAATTTTTCAATGAAAGGACTAGAAAATGTTCCAGTACAAATAATTGACGTAAACGGAAAAATAGTGCTGAACAGCAAAGTTTCAACCGAAGGATCTATAAACGTCTCTTCCCTAAAAACTGGAACTTATTTTGCCATGCTTCAAGTGGAAAAGAAAATCACTAGCTATAAATTCATTAAGAATTAATATAATCAAGCATACACAAGTTCTTATTTAAAATTTATTTGCGAACTCATGGCACAGAACAAGTTTGAATCCCAGCAAATCTGCTGGGATTTTTTTATGGATATTCGGAAACTTGGAGCGTATCTAACTTTAATTTAAACTTAAGCCATTGCTCTATTTTTTTCAAATCGGCGTTTCTTTCTTTTGAAGAAACATCATTCTTCCAACGAATATTGATTACCGGTAAAGTATCGGTTTTTTTAAAGTTCGTGGTAATTTTGTTTGAATAACTAAAAGTTTCAACCCCTTCATAATTAATTTTAAGTTCTTCGCTCAACTCTTTAAAAGGAACATTTTGCACCTTTATTAGTGCAATTTGATTTTCTAAAAAACTTATTTTTTCATCCTTATCCTGAATTAACTGCTCATTCTTAACGTACAGGTCCTCAAGTATTCCAGCCTTTATTTCACCAGAAAGTTTCGCTGCCATTTCGCCACTTTGATCTGCACCTTGATAAATACGCAAATGGGTTTCTTCCAATTTATCGGTTTTATCCAATTTTGCCAACCACTCATCTATTTTATTCTGCGGAACAGGACGACCAATTAAATACACATCAATATCTCTCGATTTATAATCCTGTGTAAATTTTACAACTTCAGCACCATCATATTTTATAACGGTATTTACAAATTCCTTTGTTTTATTTTCGAAAACTTGTTGGTCCAATAGTTTTATAAACAACCAAACACTCGGCACCATAACTGCTATGGCAATTAAGGAAGCTATTTGAGCGGTTCGTCTGCGCCGTTTGCTATTAACATAACGAACCAACGGAAACTGCAATATTTTTGAAACAATAAAAGTTGAAAGCGCTATAAAAACCGCATTAATGGAAAATAGATAGAGCGCACCACCTGCATAGGAAGCATTGCCAATTGCCAAACCATAACCTACGGTACACAACGGTGGCATTAACGCAGTTGCAATTGCTACCCCAAAGATTACACTGGCAATAGTACCACTTTTGGTTTTAGCAACAATCAGTCCTAAACCACCAAAAATAGCTATCATTACGTCCAAAATCGTGGGATACGTTCTTGCGATTAACTCGGGAGTTTCCTCTGTTAATGGTGAAAGTTTAAAATAGAGAAAAGCAGTTAACACGCTCAAAAAAACCATGACCCCAAGATTTATAAGTGACCGCTTTAAGGTATCAACGTCATTAATTGCCACAGATAAACCAATACCAACTATTGGTCCCATTAAGGGTGAAATAAGCATCGCCCCAATAACAACTGCCGTACTACTTACATTGAGGCCGATAGATGCAACAAAAATGGAGAAAATAAGGATCCAAGCCGTATGCCCTTTAAAGGGAATATCTTTTTTTACGGCTTCAATCGTAGCATCACGGTCAGAATCTGTACGGATATCAAACAACTCAAATAAAAATTTCTTGATGCTCTCCCAAGTATTGAGCTTTACGTTCTCAAATTCCTCATCGTTAGGAGTTACCTTTATGTCATTATTGTTTTCTGTATTCTCCATTTACAAATATTTTTCACCAAATTTAGTTGAAACCTCTTTCAAAAGTTCTTTTATTTCTTGTTCTTTTTTCTTAGGAAACAATAATAGAACGCCTTCCTTATCAACAACAATATAATCTTCAATACCATCCAAAACAACTAGTTTTTTGGAGGAGGTAAAAATCATATTATTTTTGGAATCCTTTAAAAGTGTTTCAGCATTTACCGAAGAATTGCCGTCCTCATCTTTATTCATTTTATCGTAAAGAGCGCCCCAAGTGCCCAAATCATTCCAATCAAAAGTGGCTTTTTTCACAAAAACATTCTCGGCTTTTTCGAGAATTCCGTAATCTATTGAGATATTTTCAGCTTCGGAATAATGGTTTTCAATAAATTGTTTTTCTTCGGAAGTGTTCAAAACACCTATTCCATCCGAAAACAATGAATTCATTTCAGTGAGGTATTTTTCAAAAGAAGCAATAATACTTTTTGCGCTCCAAATGAAGATGCCAGCATTCCAAAGAAAATTTCCCTCAGCAAGAAATTCTTTGGCGGTTTCATAATTTGGTTTTTCACGAAACTGCTTTACCTTTCCAATTTCCGAAGTAGTATTTTTATCATTTTCGATATACCCGTACCCTGTGTTTGGAAATGTGGGCTGGATGCCTAAAGTCAACAAAATATCCTCACGCTTCGCAGCATCAAAACAAGCCTGAACATCTTTTGCAAAGGCCTTTTCATCTTCAATCCAATGATCACTAGGTGCTACGAGCATTAAAGCATTTGGATTTTCTTTTTTAATCTTTAAAGCTGATAGTAAAATGCAAGGTGCGGTATTGCGCATTGCAGGTTCCAAAACCACTTGCTTTTCTGAAATTTCCGGCAATTGTTTCAGCGTAATTTCCAGATACATTTCATTGGTGAGAATATAAATGTTTTCCGAAGGAATAATTTTGTTAAGCCTTGAAAAAGTTTTTTGCAGCAGCGTTTGGCCAGTTCCCAACATATCGTGAAATTGCTTAGGAAAAGCTTGTGTACTCATGGGCCAAAATCGTGAGCCGATGCCCCCGGCCATGATCACTGCGTAATAATTTTTATTCATATTTTAATTTTATTGACACAAGACTAAAGCGACCCACGACAGCTTCAAATTAATATTATTTCGCCCTTTAACAATCAATCTTCGCTCAGTTTACTTTTTCGTGATTCATTTCACTTCAAAAATTCCACTTCTGCATTTGGATTGAAAAGATACGTTCTTCCCGTGGCAACTTCCAAACATTCAAAGCGTTTTACACGTTGTTTTCCGCGCTTAAAAATTTTTCCATTGTACAATCTGAAATGTCCTCCAAAGGGAATTTCAAAGATATAGTTTTTATCATTCTCAGGGTCGAACTGCTTTAAGGCGAGCGCTAGGCTAGCATCGGTATCGCTAGAAGCTGTCGGGTTTTTGAAATGGCGAGCCAATAAGGGCAATAATTGGTTTGGAAAAACTTCAGGCCTTAAAAACGGTAGCATCAAAAGTTGAAAGGTTCGTTTCCATTCCAATCCGTGCGGTTTTATACGTCTTCCGTATTTCGTAAATGCTTCCAAATGTGCTATTTCGTGCACAAGTGTGATCAAGAATCTGTATTTGTTCAACGAAGCGTTAACGGTTATTTGATGCTGGTCATTGGGCATTTTCCGGTAATCTCCATGCCTTGTCACACGCTCTTTAACAATTTTCAGATGTACGTTGTGATTTTTTATTAATTCAAAAGCAGAAGCTACGGAAGCTTGCGGAATATATTTTTCAAGAATCTCAGTCATAAATACCCAAACGAAGGTTTCTACCCATTTTTATAGCTTCAAAAATAGCTAGACTTAATCGATTTACTGTACAAAAGAGAGAGATTTGAGCGAATTTCCAAAAAAATTTCGCCTGCATATCTTTTGCTTCCAGCATATTATAATTTACTATTTAAAACAATTCTAAATAGTTTTTGAAATCATAAATTTTCACAATAGATTTGCACTCAATTTAAAATCAATCCAAATAAAAATAACATTAAAATGAAACTCATCACTACCCTATTTTTCATCTTGAGTGCACAGCTAATTTTAGCACAGCAAGTAGCGAAAATCAATGGAACAGTTACAGATATTGATAACAATCCCATTCCTTTTGCCAGTGTTTATGTCCCCGAACTTAAAAAAGGTACTGCAGCAGATGCGGAAGGAAATTTCAACCTAAATAATATTCCGTACGGCGTTTGGCAACTTTCCGCAAGTGCAGTTAGCTACAAAACTTTCACCTTAACAATAAATCCAAACGAATCTGTTTTGAGTGGTATCGTTATTCAACTCGCTCACGACAACCAACTTGACCAAGTAGAGGTTTTTGGAAATAGAAACGACCATCCGGATAAGATTGAATCCATAACACGATTGCCTTTAAAACCATATGAGCAGATACAAAGCATCTCGGTTCTTTCCGAAAAATTAATTGAAGACCAAGGCGCCCTAACAATTTCTGAAGCTACCAAAAACGTTCCCGGAGTTTACACTTTTGCCACATACGGTAACAAGCGCGAAAGTATGTCATCCCGTGGATTTAGAGGAATTCCTATTCTAAAAAATGGCGTGCGCGTACATTCCGATTTTCGAGGCGTTGGTATTTTGACCGATATGCAAGGCGTTGACAATATTCAGGTCTTGAAAGGAGCGGCTTCCATAACCCAAGGGGTTGCTACAGATTTGGGAAGCCCCGGTGGAATTATAAATATCGTAACAAAAACACCAAAATATACAACTGGCGGAAGTGTGAGCCTTCGTGGAGATAGTTTCGGTCAAGTTCGCCCAACCTTTGATGTGTACGGCCCTCTCAACAAAGAAAAAAATATTGCTTTTCGTTTAAATGGTGCTTTGGAAAGAGCAGACAGTTTTAGGGATTTGGTTGAAAAAGAAAGCTTCTATTTCAATCCTTCCTTTGAATGGAAAATTGATACTAAAACTACGGTTACTTTGGAGTTGGATCATTATTATGACAGCCGAACGCCCGATTTGGGAACGGTAAATCTTGCTGAAAATGATATTAATGCAATTTATGACCTCCCTCATTCGCAGTTTCTAGGTTTTGAAAACGACCGTTCCATTACCCAAAATACTACCTATGCCATTAGAATGGATCGTGAACTAAATGACAAACTTACATTGAAAGGTGCCTTTTACAGTTCCTCTTTAAAGTTGGACGATAAAGGTGCGGGATTGGGTAAAACCATCGAGGAGAATGAAACTGCTTTATATAATGTACGTCAGCGTACCTATTCGACTTCTTCGCGCGACGATGTCAATAGTGTGCTGCAATTTGACTTGATTGGCGATGATGTTTATACCGGTTCTATAAAACACACCTTCCAAGTTGGGTTCGACTATCGCTCTTCGCGTTTTAGCACCCGCAGTCAATCTGCTGGAGTTGTTGACACCATTGATGTTTTTCAAAATATAGAGCATAGATTACCAAACGTAACCCTAGGGGAGGCAAATGTAAACGGCGGAAAAACCAATTCTCTTGGCTTCGTTGCACAGGATGTGATTTCTTGGAACACTTGGCTTAAAACTTTTCTAGGCGCTCGGTACAGCTCTACCGAAACGCTTTCTGAAGTTGAAAACACACGCAGTGATGCCTTTAATCCTTTGGGTGGTATTATAGTTTCACCAATTAAAAATGTAAACGTTTTTGTTTCATACACCAACAGTTCCTATCCACGTACTGCTTCACGTTTAGGGCAGAACGGTGAAGAATTGGGGAACGAGCGTTACGATCAACTGGAAACTGGCTTTAAAACCACTTGGCTTAACGACAGATTACGTTTCAATTTGACTCTGTACAAAATAAACAACAAGAATATAAACCTTCCAGTTTATGACGAAACGTGGACAAACATCCTTTACTACACAAAAGGCGGGAACGATCAGCGTCAAGGAATAGAAGTTGAACTTACTGGCCGTCCTTTTGAAAATCTAGAACTAATTGGCGGTTACGCTTATATTGACGCCCAATACAAAGAACACACCTCCTATGTTTACGGTTCGGCACCTTTAAACACACCCAAGCACACTTTTAATGCATACGCAAATTATTCTTTCAGAAACAATATTCTTGAAGGGCTTTCAGTAGGCGCAGGTGCTTATTATACTGGAGAACGTCCTATCAACGATTGGTCGTCAGGGCCTGTTACGCACCAAGGGATTGTCCCAAAGCAAAAACCTTTTGATGTGGAAGCTTATACATTGGTAAATTTTCAAGCGGAATATAAATTCAACAGAAACTGGAGCCTTCAATTTTTATTAAACAATGTATTTGACAAGATTGGCTACAATGCTTATAGAACCAGCTATATCAATCAAACTGATCCACGAAACTTTGCAGGTGTTCTGCGCTATAATTTTTAGTTGTTTGAGTTGTTAATTAGTAAAGGCACGGCGCAAGTTGTGCCTTTTAAATTGTTTTAAAACCTTTTTGATGAAGACAAAAAAATACACCCTGCGGAAATTTATAAACGATGTCCATCTGTGGTTGGGAATTGGTAGCGGAATCATTCTGCTTATAATTTGCTTAACGGGAACAATACTCACATTCGAGGAAGAAATAAAAAGTGTTTTTACTGAAGAAATAAACGTTTCGCCCACAACCCAAATCCTTCCAATAGAAGAATTGACAGAAAACCTTGCAGCCGAAGGCGATGTAGTACGGGTGAGTATTAGTCCAGAAAAAACAAAACCATACGAATTTTCTGTAAAGACAAATAAAGAAGATAGGCGTGGCACCACCTTTTTTATGGATCAATATAGCGGAGCTTATACAAAATCAGCTCCCAATGTGCTCGATGGGTTTTTTATGACGATGTTCAAAATGCACCGTTGGTTGCTGTTGGATATGGCTATTGGAAGACCGATTGTTGGTATTTCTACTATAATCTTTTTAATACTTTCCATCACTGGAATTGTACTTTGGTTTCCGAAGAAGCAACTAAAAAAACTGAAATGGAAAAACTTAAAACCTGGATTCAAAATTGCTTGGCGCGCAAAATGGAAACGCGTAAACCACGATTTGCACGTCACCTTAGGATTTTACACCGCGATTTTTTTAGTGATTATGTCGCTCACCGGCTTGTTTTGGTCTTTTGAATGGTATAAAGATGCTGGAAGTGCAGTACTCGGTACTGAGGTTTTTGGCGCTCGTGGCGGCGGACCTAAAATTGATTCACAAGCAAGTGTTAATTCAGAAACCGCAAGTTTCACTAAAATCCTAAAGATTACAGAAGTGGAATTGCCTTTTGAAGGAACCACCATTCTTCAAATTCCGTCAGCCAAAGATCCTATTTTCAGTATACGAAAATATCACGATACTGATTTTTTTGAAACAGCGGTAGATGAACTAAAAATTGATCGCGACGGAACGCTTATTTCAAAAGAAATTTTTTCAGAAAAACCATTTAATGTACAACTTGCCAACTCTATCAGATCCCTGCATATGGGAACTATTTTTGGTTGGTTTTCAAAAACCATTTACTTCATTTCCTGTTTAATTGCCACAAGTCTTCCCATAACTGGTGTGATTATCTGGCTTAACAAATTGAAGAAGAAACCTAAAAAGAAAAAGAAAATACTTAAGGCGTAGTACTTGAAACCTGCAATATTTTCCCGTTATAAAACTTATTTCCCTTAAGGGAAAAATCCATGATATATTGTGCCATTTCGGTTGCTGAAAGCGGTGCTTTAAAACCTGGAAAGGCCTCTTCAAGCATTTCGGTTTGCACAGAGCCCAAAGCCAAAACGTTAAAAGATGGGCCAGTTTCTTTGTATTCTTCGGCGAGCAATTCCGTTAAAGTGATGATTGCACCTTTACTGCTGCTGTAAGCACTTAAACCAGGAAATTTCACACTGCCTTGGACTCCGCCCATACTGCTGATATTAACCACATGTCCATCTTTTTTCATAAATGGTAGCACAGTTTTTGTCAATGAAGCAGCACCAAAAAGGTTTACGTCATAGCTTCTTTTAAACTCTTCGGAAGTGATTTCTGAAAAAGGTTTATTCACTAAAAACCCAGCGTTGTTAATTACAACATCCACAGTTTTCATGAACGTTTTCAAATAGGCTGAAAGTTTTATGATTTCAGATTCGTCCGCGATGTCAAATTCGAGAGCCATTACATTTTTCAGGTTTAAATCTGAAATAGGTTTTGAATTCCGAGAAAGCGCTAAAATGTTATGCCCCGCTTCGGAAAAAAGCTTTACCATTTCAAAGCCAATCCCTCTGCTCGTGCCCGTAATAATAATATTTTTCATCTTTTAAATATACATAAAACCCGATAGTTTCAATAAAAATGAAGCTATCGGGACTTTAGTTAATAATTGATTTTTGTTAAACAAACATCGTCACAGGATTCTCAATATACTGTCGCAATGTTTGCAGGAATTTTGCTCCGGTTGCCCCATCAACTGTTCTGTGGTCACAGGCCAAAGTAACGGTCATTGTATTTCCAACTGCAATTTGTCCATTTTTAACCACTGGTTTTTGAACGATTGCCCCAACGGATAAAATTGCGGAATTTGGTTGGTTTATGATAGAAGTAAATTCCTTGATTCCAAACATTCCAAGATTGGAAACCGTAAACGTACTGCCTTCCATTTCCTGTGGAGTTATTTTTTTGTTTCGGGCTTTGCCAGCAAGTTCTTTTACCTGCCCGCCTATCTGTGAAAAGGTCATTTGGTCCGCAAATTTCAATACAGGAACCAATAAACCTTCATCAACGGCAACGGCAACCCCAATGTGAATATGCTTAGCTATTCTAGTAGCCTCTGGGGTCCATTGGCTATTTACTTGTGGATGTTTTCTTAAAGCCATCGCGCAAGCTTTTATCACCATATCATTGAAGGATATTTTCACATCCGGATCTGCATTTATCGCTTCACGAGCAGCGATTGCGTGATCCATATCCAACTCAATAGTTAAATAATATTCCGGTGCAGAAAATTTGGATTCACCCAAACGTTTTGCAATGGTTTTGCGCATTTGCGAGTTTTTCACTTCCTCAAAACTTTCGGTTCCAACCGGAACATAAGCTTGTCCGCCGCCAGCAGCAGGTTGATAGTTTTCGATATCGCTTTTTACGATTCGCCCATTTTCACCACTTCCACTAACTTGACGTAGATTGATTCCCTTATCCTCAGCTAATTTTTTAGCCAAAGGAGAAGCAAAAATGCGACCTTCGTTTGTACTTAGTGAAGATTCAGATTTTTTTTCTGAGGAAGTTTCTTTTTTGGGAGCTTCTTTTTCAGAAGATTTATTTGAAGTTCCGCTTTCTTCCTTTCTGTTTTCTGCAGAAGTATTTTCTTTTTTATCTGAAGACTTTCCGGCGTTTTTGAAATTTTCAGCAACTCCTGAAAGATCTGTCCCTTTTGGTCCTATTATGGCAAGCAAAGCATCCACAGGAGCAGATTCACCTTCGCCTATCCCAATTTTCAAGAGCGTTCCAGAATAGAACGATTCAAACTCCATTGTGGCTTTGTCGGTTTCAATCTCTGCAAGAATATCGCCTTCCTCTACTTTATCGCCTTCTTTTTTAAGCCAAGTTGCTACCGTTCCTTCGGTCATGGTATCACTTAAACGCGGCATGGTTATAACCTCAACACCTTCTGGAAATTCAGCAGAATCTGAAGGTTTTTCTTTGTCCTCTGCAACTTTGACAGAAGAGGATTTTTCTTTTGTATCTGTCAACTTTTCTTCTTCTTTGGAATCGTCGTTCTTCGATTTAGAATCTGAAGATTTTCCGTCAATCAAATCTGAAATATCTTCGTCTTTTTTTCCAATAATCGCCAAAAGAGAATCTACTGGCGCGGTTTCACCTTCCTTTATCCCGATGTAAAGTAATGTTCCTTCGTAGAAAGATTCAAACTCCATCGTGGCTTTGTCGGTTTCAATTTCGGCAAGAATATCGCCTTCTTTTACGGTGTCTCCAACTTTTTTAAGCCAGGTTGCTACCGTTCCTTCTTCCATCGTGTCGCTCAAGCGCGGCATGTTTATTACTTCTGCCATTTCTTATAATTTATCTGATAAAAACGGATAATCCTCTTGTTCGTAAACAACATCAAACATTACGTTCTTCTCAGGATATGGTGATTCTTCAGCAAATTTTTCGCATTCGTCCACCAAGTCTTTTACTCTTTTGTCAATCTTTTTTATTTCAGCTTCGGTTGCCCATTTGTTTTCATATATCTGATGAAGCACATACGTAATTGGGTCCTCTTCCTGTTTTTTTGCAACTTCTTCTTTGGTTCTGTAATGTTGAGCATCACTCATGGAATGTCCCCTATATCGGTACGTACGCAATTCCAAAAATGTTGGTCCATCGCCGCGACGGGCGCGTTGAATTGCTTCATCCATTTCTTTTGCAACCACTTCTGGTTTCATTGCGTCCACTGGTTTACAAGGCATTTCATAACCTAAACCAAGCTTCCAAATGTCTGTATGGTTTGCGGTTCGCGCTACGGAAGTTCCCATTGCATAGCCGTTGTTTTCAACACAAAAAACCACTGGAAGTTTCCAAAGCATGGCAAGGTTAAAAGTTTCGTGAAGTGAACCTTGACGCGCTGCACCATCGCCCATATAGGTTAGTGTTACAGCATCTCTTTCAAAATACTTATCGGCAAAAGCCAAGCCAGCGCCTAATGGAATTTGTCCGCCCACAATCCCGTGACCACCATAAAAACGGTGCTCTTTGGAAAAAATATGCATGGAACCTCCTAGACCTTGTGAGGTTCCAGTGCCTTTTCCATAAAGTTCAGCCATAACTTTTTTGGGGTCTACCCCCATTCCAATTGGCTGCACGTGATTTCTATAAGCAGTGATCATTCGGTCCTTGGAAAGGTCCATTGCGTGCAATGCGCCTGCCAAAACTGCCTCCTGGCCGTTGTAGAGGTGTAGAAAGCCTCTAACTTTTTGGTTGATATATACTTGCGCCAGTTTATCTTCAAACTTGCGCCAAAAGAGCATGTTTTCGTACCAATCCAGATACGTTTTTTTGGTGATTTTCTTCATCTATCGGCTATAAGGTTTTCCAAAAGGAAAATTTATTAAACGGATAACAAAAGTAGTACTTTATATGTAGAAAATACAAATTCCAAATCCCAAAAACCAAATCTCAAATAGCAATCACAAAATTCCAAAGTCAGAATTTTGGATTAGGGGTTTGTTAATTCGAGAATCGAAAATTTTTAAAATACAGTTAGCGCATTGCTACAGGCATCTTTTTGGGGGCTGGGAGGGTTTTTTAAAGATATTTGGCATCAAACCCAAGCGGCAACAAATCCATCACGGAAGCCACTTTAATGATTTCACCCGTTTCGCCCATAAAATAGATTGACATAGGACTTTTTTGTTTTTGCTCATACTCAGCCAAAGATTGGCGACAAGCACCGCAAGGCGCAATAGCCTCTGACACTTCGTGACTTTCGGCACGTACTGTTATAGCTAGCGTCGTTATTGTTTCATTGGGAAAATTGGCACCTGCATTAAACACAGCAACCCTTTCGGCACATAAACCTGAAGGAAATGCTGCATTTTCCTGATTATTCCCTGTAATTATTTCGCCCGAAGAAAGCCGAAGTGCTGCCCCAACCCTAAAATGTGAATAAGGCGCATAAGCATTTTCACGTGCTTGCTGCGCCTTATTCATCAATTCTTGAATTTCTTTCGGAAGTTCTGAAATGGTTTCAAAAACTTCTAAATAGGTTTCAATTTTTATTTTTTTCAAACTACTAGTATTCGTCGTAGGTATCGCCAAAGTTGAAAGTCAAACCAAAACGAAGCGTTCCATCCAATGGGCTATTTGCCAATTTAGATGTTGAGAACAAATAGGATATGTCAATATTGATTGCGGTATAGCGGAAACCTGCACCGATGGATGCAAATTTTCTTCCTCCTTTAACATCACTTTCGTTGAAATAACCTCCTCTAAAAGCGAATACATCTTGATACCAATACTCAGCTCCTAAAGCCCAAGTAAATTCTTTTAACTCTTCACTAAAACCATCAGGTGCATCTCCGAAAGAAGAAAAAATACCACTCACAAAGCTTTCGTTATAGTAGTCATCTTCATTGTTAATATTTCCATCATTATTTGAATCACTAGGAGTTGGCACAAGTAATTTATTAACCTGTGCTGAAACACCCACTTTGTTGTATTCGTCAAGAATAAAGTCGAAGCCACCACCAAGGGCAAGGTTTGTTGGAAGGTTACTCTCTGAACCAACTTCGTCATACTTCAATTTAGGACCGATATTCGAAATGTTGAAACCCAATCTCCAACGACCGTCAAAATCATTATAGGGAATTTCTTCACTTTGATAGTATCCAGCAATATCCACAGCAAATGAATTAGCGGCAGATGCATCAGCAATAGCGCTTTGTAGTTTCAAATCTGATCGAATATATCTACCCGCAACCGCCATAGCAAAACGGTCGCTCAACCTAAGTGAATAGGAAACATCAAAAAGAAGTTCGTTTGGTTTTACTAGCAATGGGGTTTCATCGGCAGTTTGACGAAGTTCTATTTCACCATTACTGAAATAACGAAAACTTGCGCCAACAGCACTACGTTCACTTAAACGATTATAATATGTAAGATTTCCCAAAAATATATCGTTTACCAATTTGCTTAAGTATGGAGTATATGTAACACCAACGCCTTGTTTTGAAAGTGAAAAAGCATATTTTGCAGGGTTCCACTGTTGTGAAAAAGCATCCGCAGAAGTCACAACACCTATATCTCCCATACCAGCTGAGCGTGGATCGGCAGCTATCAATATAAATGGAACTCCGGTTGTTATTACGCGATTTTCGATTCCTGTATTATCCTGTGCAATCGATTTGAAAGCCACAAGGCCTAACAAAATTGGAATAAATAATTTCTTCATATTAGTTAATTTTGGACAAATATAATTTTAATTTTTAAAGGATGACAAGTTTCTCGAATTTTTCAACCCGCTGATTGGTTAACGTAGATCTTACCGTTATCTTATATACATAGACCCCTTTTCCTATGCGATCACCAAAATCATCGCGACCGTCCCACTTGATTTCTCGGCTTAAAAAGCTGCCCGATGGGGGCAGGGTGGCGTTTTTGGTCCAGACCACTTTTCCAGTAACAGTAAAGACCTGCACTTGAACTTCCAGTGTTTCGTCTGGCCTGTTGTGGTTAAACCAAAATTCGGTATAGTTTACAAAAGGATTTGGATAATTTAGAACACGGGATATTTCAAGTTTTCCATCGCCAGCAACAATAAATTGTATATCAGCGGTGGAGGAATTATTGTAAACATCCCATGCTTTGAGAGTCAGTGTATGTAGACCGTCTTCCAAGTTGCGAAACTTGAAATGGGTAGTTCCCTTGGTGTAATCGTCAACCTCGGCTTGATAAAATTCATTTAAAAGAAATGGATTGGATTCATCACCATCCAAAATTGCTACAATATCATGGCCAATTCCGCTTGCAGTGTTTATACCATTTGGATCTTCCAGTTTTGCAAGAAGTATTGGAGAATCATCCGTGATTCCACCAGAAACAAAACTCTCATCGTTCATGTAAAGCCTAATCAATGGCCCTTCATTGTCTTCGGGAGCATTTTCGTTTAGACCGCCCACATCCAGATCCAGATTCACCCCAGTTTGATTCTCAAGGATATTATTCCTTTTTGCGTAAAGACTCACCCTTCCTTTTCCAACAGGTATTTGGATATCACGCGGCACCACAAACTCAAATTCAAAAACACCGTTGGAGACGGTTGCCTGTCCGTTAAAAAGGCCTTCCCCCAAAGTGGTGAAGTCCATAAATTCATTTTGGTTATCATTGTCCAAGGTTCGTCGCATCACATTTTTATCAAAGATCTTGGCCTCCAATACACCGTTGTAATCTGTCATTAGTGAACCTGCCGCATTAACCACTTGGCCTTCAATTTTTATTTTACTCAAAGCCTTTAATGTGTCTGTGGCCTGTTCTATAGGCACGTCATTCAATTTAGTGAGACGGATACTCTTTTTAGGGAAAGCGAGTGGCATGGCAGGATCACCAATATAGAAAACTACACGTCTTGTATTGGCAGGTATTTGTGTTTTGGATATCCTAAGTCCTTCTGCAGGAGTATTCGGTGTTTCTGTACCGTAACCAAACAGTTGATCCGCCAACCTTTCGTTGAAATCAACACCAACATAAATGAATACCGCCCGTGTGGTGGTTACCAATGAAATAGCACCACCATCTTTATTCTGAAAGGTAAGTTCACCAGCGGTAATCCGCTGCGGGTTATCAAACTTTGTAAACTCGCAAGTCACAGTTATGATACAGGGAAGGTTATCTATGTTTTTTAACTCCTGAGCAGTTTCTTTAGTATAAATTGCTTCATGCGCTAAACCATCTTCCCCGCCGTGTCCAAAATAATCAATGATTATAGCACCCGCCTCAATAGCAGTTTTTATTGCGTCATTAACTTCTGGATAGCGGTTACCCCCAGCAGACGTTTGCTGTTGATAGGCATCAGAATGTATTTTTTTAACGTTTATAAAGGGTTTTTTCATTGAAATAGTATCGCCAAGCGCATCCAAATTTCTTTCTAAAACATCTTCATTCGGCTTATCAACATCATCAGATATAAGTACAAAATTGTTCCGCCAATTGCCATAAGAAGATTTTGCGTTATACTTTATAATTTTGTCCACCATCGCATTTGCCAAAGAAACGTTGTCCGCAATAATTCTACCTATTGCTATGTCCAGCTTATCTGTATCAATGCTAGAACCAATAGTGCCTTCATTTTCATCCATATTCCCAAAGAAATCGTCAGACATAAAAGAATTACTAATACTTGTACCTAAAAGTGTTTGAAATGTGGGGACATCATTATTGTTGTTGGGAAGCCTGTTTTTATAATCAATTGAGGTATCACCCAATATACCCAAATATTTTATGCGTTTTGATTCTGTGGAAGCATTGTAATAAACATATCTAATAAAGTTTCTGATGGCGCTAATCTCCTGTCTACCAGAGCTGAATTCTTCATAAATTTTATCGGTTGTTACCACTTTTACATTAAGACCTTGAAGTTCTTTGTTGTGTTGGGCCAATCGCAATGCAGGCTGGATAAGAAATGGCGGGGCTATAATAATATAATCTACATCTTTAAAATTACCAGATTCATCCTTAAATATAGTTCCTTTTAAATTTTGGTTTTGAACTACCGATTGGGCAATTTTTGTAGGCACATAATAATCATTAGGATTTAAGGCAACATAATTGCGCACTTCGCCAAGCGTCTGCTTAAAACCGAAAGACGATGCATTGCCTTCATTTTGTTTTGAAGTAATAAATTGAAAATCGGTTACATCCCAAACCTGTGTAAATTCGGAAGCATTGCTAATTTGATATTCTCCAACGCCTGATAAGGTTGCAGCTGCATTATAACGAAAAGGCAACTGACCACCCGCACCAGCCAACTGGCGTACTGCCCATATACCAATATAGTCTAGGTATCCTATACTGGAAGGATTTCCAGCGTTATTGTAGGTTAAATCTACTGTTACCGTTGCATTACTTGCAGGCACTTGCACATCCAGAAAGTCTAAGCTCAAAAGTCCGCCATCACCCAAGGCAAAAAAACTAAGTGGATCTAAGCTTGTACTATTTACAGAAACCGCCATAGAAGTAGCACTTTCTGATGCTGCTGCGGCTTTAACAATAAGCCGCATGGGCTTGCCCGATACTATGTTCGGGAAATCAAAACTGTAGCTCTGTTCGTTCTCTATATCAAACCGGTTTCCGAACCACTTTCTACCTAATTTAGTAGGACTGAATTCGTCTTCCTCGTGAAATTGATAATCATCAAATTCGGTGATGTTGAATTCAACACTACCCGTAGGCTCTACCATTGGTCTCACGCGTTTTCCTGGAGCACCGTCGGCCGTAACATAATAATATGAATCGTCACTATATGGATTTAAATTGGAGTCGTTCTCTTCTACATAACCCTCAGTGCTGGTGCCGTAAAACAAAATATAATCACTCCCGTCAAAACTGCCATCTTCTTCGCCCGCTACTTGTATGGCATTTTCAGGAAGATCAAAAAAACGTGTTTGGTCATTTCGCAGAGGCAAAGATTGCCCGCCATCGCCATAAACTTTAAGATTTCTGGGGTCAATACCGTCCGTGTTCATTCCTAAATTATTCAAGAATGTTTTGTCCATTTTATAAACCCCTGTCTTTTCTACCTTAAATTTAAACCATTGGCCAGTTGCAAGTACCGAGTTTGTAATTTCAGGTGGATTGTTTCGGTTTTGGGGCCCATACTTATAACTTATATCAAAAGAAAGAACTTTTTGATAGCTTCCGTTTCTTTTTATAATTGGTGAAATACTAAAAATAGTGTAAAGCACATCCCTAGCCATGGTGCTTGCAATATAATATTCAAGCTTATTTGGCAATAAATCGGGATTTATTTTTTTTAATTCTTCAGAAGAAACTGAACCAAAACTTACATTAGTAACAGTTATAGAATTCCGATCAGCAAATGCAACGTCTTTCCACTGTGTGGTATAGCGCACCACCGATTTGTCCATTTGAAGTTTTAGCCGTTCTAAGGCCAAGTCAGAGGAAGAAACAGCAGATTTACCTTGCCCAAAACTCTTGGCAGAAGAAGCGTTATCGTTCCAATATATATTTATACTTTTTGACTGCGCCCTTCCCAAAAAAGGCATTGCAATTAAAATAAAAAGAAGGATTGTTTTTCTCATTAGTACTATTAACGCTCCAAATATACACTTAGTATAGGGCAACATTTTAAACTTTTTCAACAAAATGATATTAGGATAATAATTTTAAAACTAATACGTTTGCATACTTGATTGGTCGTAAAACCTTTCAAAACCCCACAACGCAATAATAACAAAATATTATTGTGT
Source organism: uncultured Aequorivita sp. (assembly GCA_937125455.1). Classification (GTDB taxonomy): domain Bacteria; phylum Bacteroidota; class Bacteroidia; order Flavobacteriales; family Flavobacteriaceae; genus Aequorivita. The sequence continues at coordinate 19,495 of CAKZLK010000047.1, read as the reverse complement.
TTTTGCCGTTAATTACTATATTGCGAACCCAATTTTATCATATTTAAATCTATGATGTTAAGAAAAAACCTAGCATTAAAGCTATTTGTTACTGTTATAGCGGCCTCGCTTCTTGTAGGTTGCAACAAAACGAGAGATTATAAAGACAGTTCCCGCGCTACAGGATGGAAAATGAACGCCAAAGAAGGTGGTTTCCAGTATAATCCCGAGTCTAAAGAACAAGAAACGGGCCCAGGTCTTGTTTTTGTTGAAGGTGGTACTTTCACTATGGGAAGGGTTCAAGATGACCCAATGCACGATTGGAACAACTCCCCAAACCAGCAGCACGTTCAGTCTTTCTATATGGATGAAACTGAAGTTACCAACCTGATGTATCTAGAATATTTAGATTGGTTAAAGAAAGTTTTTCCACCATCTGACGAAAATTACAGAAGAATATACGAAGGCGCAGTGCCAGATACACTTGTTTGGAGAAACCGTTTAGGGTTTAACGAAGTAATGACCAATAACTACCTTCGCCATCCAGCCTATGCAGAATATCCTGTTGTAGGAGTTAGCTGGGTTCAAGCTGTAGAATTCAGTAATTGGAGAACAGACCGCGTTAATGAAATGGTATTGGAAACAGAAGGAATTACTTCACGTAACGCAAGATATGATGTTGAACCAGGCGAAACATTTAACACCGAAACATATTTAAACGCTCCAACATTAACATACGGCGGAAATGATTCTATTACCCGTGGTGGTAAAAAATCAGAATCTATTGCCAAAAGAAGCAAAGACAGCACAAATTTATACATCGGACGCGAAGATGGGTTGCTTTTACCTGCCTATCGCCTTCCTACCGAAGCAGAGTGGGAATACGCAGCACTTGGTTTGGTTGGACTTCGTAACTATAACGTATACCGAGGAAAGAAAAAATACCCTTGGGAAGGCCAATACACTCGTTCTGGAAAGAGAAGATCTCGTGGCGACCAATTGGCTAATTTTAAACAAGGTGATGGTGACTACGGTGGTATAGCAGGATGGAGTGATGATGGCGCAGATATTACGGCCCAAGTAAAATCATACGAACCTAACGATTTTGGTCTATATGATATGGCTGGTAACGTTGCAGAATGGGTTGCCGATGTGTACCGTCCAATTGTGGATGATGAATTTAATGACTTCAACTACTATCGTGGAAACGTTTACACCAAAAATGCTATTGGCGAAGATGGTAAAGTGAAAATAGTTACCATGGACTCAATAATCTACGATACTTTGAGCAATGGTAAAATTATTGCACGCAACTTGCCAGGTGAGATACTTCAAGTTCCAGTAGACGAGAATGAGACTTATTTAAGAACTAATTTCTCTCAAAGCGACAATCGTGACTACAGAGATGGTGACAAACGTTCTTCTCGTTACTACCAATCCTTTGCAGATGATGAAACTGAAGGGGGAGACGATTCACACCGTATGTACAACTCGCCAGTTCAAAACGTATATGCAGATAGCACGGGAACTCTAGATCGTCAATATGACAAAACTTCAAGCAGAACTACTTTGATAGACAATGAAGTTAGAGTATACAAGGGAGGATCATGGAGAGACAGAGACTACTGGCTAGATCCTGCTCAAAGACGTTATTTCCCTCAAGATATGGCAACAGACTATATTGGTTTTAGATGTGCCATGAGTCGCGTTGGCTCTAAATCCAAAAAAGGAAAACGACCACGTAACTAAAAAATTAAAAAATATTTAAAAACAACCCTCCTTGGTTTACGCTTCGGAGGGTTTTTTAGTATATTTATTTTATGAACATACCATCCCTACATCAGCACTTTTTGAAGAGCAGCGGTGTAAATACAGACACTCGCAAAATCTCTGAAAATTGTATCTTCTTTGCTTTAAAAGGTGAGAATTTCAATGGAAACTTATTTACTCAAGAGGCATTGGACAAGGGCGCCTATAAGGTTATTGTTGATGAAAAAGCATTTCATAAAAACACAGGAGAAACCATTTTGGTTGAAAACGCTTTATTGACACTTCAGCAATTAGCAAAATTTCACCGACAATTTTTAGGCCTTTCTATTATTTCGCTTACAGGAAGCAATGGAAAGACTACTTCAAAAGAGCTTATAAACGCAGTACTTTCAAAAAAATTTAAGACCGTTGCCACACAAGGAAATTTGAACAACCATATAGGTGTTCCTTTGACATTGCTTGCAATGAACAAAGAAACAGAAATTGGAATCGTAGAGATGGGCGCCAATCATTTGGGAGAAATTAAAATGCTAAGCGAAATAGCAGAACCCGATTATGGTTATATCACCAATTTTGGAAAAGCCCATTTAGAAGGATTTGGTAGTCTTGAAGGTGTAGTGCAAGGCAAAACAGAGCTCTATCAATTTCTCAAAAAACACAATAAAAAAATCTTCTTAAACGCAAACGATTCGAAGCAATTAGCAAATTCCGAAGGAATAAAGCGAATAACTTTTGGAACACCGCAAAGTGATTTTAATATTCAATTACTGGATAGCTCCCATCACCTTTTAGTGGAATTCGAAGGAACTAAAATCCAGAGTAATTTAGTTGGCGCTTATAATTTCGCAAACCTTGCTGCAGCCATTGCTATTGGAGCTTATTTTAAAGTTTCTTCAGAAGAAATTAAAGCCGGAATTGAAGGATATGCACCCTCCAATAATCGCTCACAATTGATCGAAAAAGGCACAAACACGATTTTAATGGATGCCTACAATGCAAATCCTACAAGCATGATTGCGGCTTTAGAAAACTTTAAACAAGCCAAGGGAGAAAATAAAATTTTGTTCTTAGGCGATATGTTTGAGCTCGGAAAAGAAGCCGAGGCAGAACACCAATATATTGTCGATTTTTTAGCGAAAAATCCTTTTGGAAATATATTTTTAGTGGGAAGTAATTTCCATAAAACAACGAATAATGCAATTCACATAAAGCAATTTGAAACTTTTGACGAATTGAAAAATGAAATTGAAAGCAATATGCCGAAAAAAGCAACAATCCTAATTAAAGGTTCCCGCGGAATGGCATTGGAACGGATTTTAGATATTATCTAAAATATTTTATTGAATAAGCTCCGTCATTTAGTTCACCTTACAATCTACCTGACCTGCATCAATAACTGTAATTACCCCACCCCACACACAATTTAAATAACAGCTACTATTTAAAGCAGGTATATTGGCAAGCATTACCGTCGCGCTTCCAGGTGACCAAGGCGTTTCTGTTTGGGGTATACAAGGTGTCGGCGTCAAAATCCCCGATGCAGTAGATGTAGCTGCAGCAACCATTGGGTTGATCTTGGAAGAACAGATTCCGAAAGGGAGTATATTCACTAAAGGTATATTGTCTAAAACAGTTGCTGCAGGCATATTATTTACCATTACCCTATTTTTAGGCAATACAATTAATTCAGCAGAGGTAGTCCCAAAAGAGCACTTCATTGTGGCTCCCATACAAACTTGTTGTGACATAACTATATGGTTTTTAAAATATTCAATCTTGTTTTAAATCTTTTTGGCACTTAATTATCGCCATAATATTTCTAGCATTTTTGGCATCCAACCTAATTTTATCTCACTGATTTTCCACGGAATTTGATCCAATAACATGTCAAAAGCCTTCTGTTCTACTCTCAAGAAATAGGTGTCGGCATCTTCTTCAAGTCTTCCGTTCCGTTGAAGAAAAGTTTCTTGTAAACCTGCGAATGAGGTTTGACCAAGTACAGTCCATTGCTGGATAACAGCACGCAACAAGCTTTCAACCAGTTCTTTATCCGCATCACTCAATGTAATTGATAAATCTATGGGAGTTTTTAAACTTATGCCACAAAGCACTTTATGGATTGCCAAATCCTGCTCATTCACTATTGTGTTTCCTGTAGCGGCATATTCCAGAAGGTGAATGGCTTTATACACACCTCCAGCATCGTTAAATGTATTGTCTTGCATTAGCCCAGATCTTTCAAATAACATTGGGAGAAAAGGAGCAATAATTATTAATCCTGCATAATTAGTATATAAAGGCTCTTCAAGTTCTCGTTCCATTTTTTCGATTTTTAAATGATTTTAAATCTTCTTTCAAAAAAATCAATTAATATTAACCATTGCCCCTTTCGCACTTAACATTCCAGCGCTGGAGATGGTACATTCGGCACCACCATTTACAGTTGTTGACACATCTCCCTTTATAGAAACATTTGCAGCGGTGGCTTTTAAAGATGATTGACCGTTAATACTCACATTATTACCTTCAATCTTAACATCTCCCGCAGCTTTTATATGTATGCCTTTAGAACTTTCTAATAAAATTCCGTCGGTACTCATTTCTAACTTGTTGTTATTTTTATCTGAAATTGTAATTTTTTCAGATTCATCGCTAAATTCCATGGTATTTCCGCTGGGAGTACTTATGGTTATTATCTTGTTTTCATCATCAAATTTTAGTTGAAGATTGTTTTTGGTAACGAGTGTTTTAATTGAATTTTTTTTATCAGGAATTTCAGGTGCTGGATTGGCACTACTGTAAACGCTTCCTAAAATAATAGGAAACCGTGGGTCATCGTTCATAAAACCTAGCAAAACCTCATCTCCAACTTCAGGCATAAAATAGGCGCCAATACTTTTTCCTGCATAAAAAGTTGCCAACCGAGCCCAAACTGCTTCACCCTCTGACCCGAGTATGGGAATTTCAACTTGCACACGGAATTGGTTATCGGGATCTTCATACATTTTTTTTACAATTCCTGTTTGCAATCCTTTCACACCAGGTAACAATCCAGATGCTTCAGGGGCAGAAATATGGTAGTTCTCAGAAAACCATGCAGCAGTCATTCCTATTCTTACTTCTGTATGCCATTGGCCATCTTCAACAGTATGGATAACCCCAGAAACAAAAGCATCGCCGTTGAAGCGACTGCTCAATCCTCCAAGATTTATAGTTGTATTCACTTTTGCTTTTGATGAACCTTGAAAAACCAACGTTCCCCTAAATTGTGATAATCGCGATTTAAGCAACGCGGCATTAGACCAAACTTGAATATCTTCGCTAGTAATTGCAGTAGATGAATTTAAGTTGCTAGTTTCACCACCGAGAACGTCAGAAAGTTTTTTCCCTGTTAAATTACCTTGTTTGTTTACATTCGGCTCTGCAGAAATAGCATTGATTGTATTCTGTGTACTCATATCCCAAGCATTTCCTTTGGTTTCGGCGTATTGATGTGTAGCGTCCATTTCTAAATCAAATTCAATAATATCATTACCAAATTGCAACTGTAATTCTGGACTTGCGGAAACATCCGGTTTTGCAACGGTAAGTTTTCCGTTATCGGTAACCACAATCATTCCGTTTGCTTCTGCACGGCTAATTATGAAGTCCCAATCTGTAGCATAAAATTGGACAATTTCCTTATGTCCTACAGAAGTTTCACTTATAGCTGAAGACAGACCATTGTTGCGAACAATTTTTTCAATGGCAGCGCTGTCTTTCATATTGGTAAAAATGGCATTGTTTCTATTAATTGCCATTTTTAGCGCTTTGTCTTTGCAAATAATCGTTAAAGTACTTCCAGATACAGAATCGGCATTAATCTTTTGTTTTACCACAATTCCTTTGAAAACACTTTCATTTTTACCCTGATAGCCTAGTTTTATTTCTATTTCGGCACCAGGCACAAAGGTATTCGATTCAGTAATTTCAAAAGTTTGTGAAGCAGGATTTCCGTCTAGCAATACAATTTCTGCTTCTGAAATTTGGTTTAAGTGCTGTTCCAACTTTATGGAAAGAACCCCATAGTCACTAGATATTTCTGTTCCTCCAGAATGGATGGAAAATGTTATTAAATGGGATTCTTCAATTAATGGCGAGGTTGGCATAGATTTTACTTTAATAAGGGTTAATGATTCTATAGATGATTTAAATTACTTCAAAATAGCTGTAAGAAAACTCCAAGGTTTCTATCAACAATTCGTTGTTCATCGAATTCAAATCGGAAGTCGCCCATTTTACAGGCCAAGCATTAATAAAATTCCAAGATTTGAGAGGGCTTCCATTTTCACCCAACAATTTAACAACAATATTTTTGGTCTCTATGGCATCTTCCAAATTCCCGTTCAAAGTTTTCAAACACCAAACTATTATTTCAGAATCTTTGGATACCAAACCCCGCTTCAAAACTAAATTTGAGAATTTTACAGAAGTGGGAACGCGATGCTTGAAGCTGTTGGTGTCACCCTCTGTAATTTCTTCTATCCCCATTTCCATAGTCAATCCAGACACTTCCTTAAATGCGGCATTTACATTTCCGGATACACCACTGAAACTGAGTTGAAAATAAAAGGCAACGGGAGGAAATTCATTCATTATCATCCATTTTTAATTGTTAATCCTTCGTGGCTGATTTCTAAAGTCTCTACAGCAACTTCGTTCGAATCCGATTTCATATCAGTTGCTGTTATTTTGGTTGGCCAAGCGTTGGTCAATGTCCACGTCATAGTAGGGCTTCCGCTTTCGTCCAAAAGTTTGATGGTAACAGTTTCCCTTTTTATGGCATTCATTTTTATTGCGTCATACCATTTCCAGAAATTGTTATCGTTCACAAAAATTCCTTTCTTTAGGGTTACATTTCCATATTTTGCAATACCCGGCATTTTTATGGTAGAAAATAGTTTACTATCACCGTGCCTGTATTTTATAGGCTGTGTTTCTGTTTCCAATCCTGAAACTTCTTGAAAGGAAACTGTATTATCTTGCGACCCTATGCTTACCGCAAAGTAAAACTTGAGCAGGGGCCACAAATTGTCTTGAGTAGATTCCTCTGACATAATTTTATGATTTTTCTTTATTTATATAATATTAGCAATAAAAGGCTTTTATTCCTATAAGTGCTAGTACGTATATTATTAAAACAAAAAATTCCGATGAAAATACTCATCGGAATTGCAGTGTATGTGGGTCATACTGTCCCGAATCGTCGGGAGAACAGTGACTACAAATATTATTTTGTGGGTCATACTGGATTCGAACCAGTGACTTCTACCCTGTCAAGGTAACACTCTGAACCAACTGAGTTAATGACCCTATTTTGAGTTTTGAAAATACAAAAGAAATAGTTTATTGAAACTTATTTATCAAACTTTTTAATGGGTTTCTTTTTTATCATTCCACCTTTGGCATCCTTTACAGAAGTCATAATAATAAAAGCCTGCTTGTCTATTTTGTCCACTTCGGTTTTAAGTTTGCTCATTTCCAATCGAGTGATTACAGTATAAACTACATCAACGGGTCTTCGTGTTTCACCATTTTTAGAAAAACCATTCTCAGCTTTAAAAATGGTACAACCGCGGCCCATCTTTTCAATAATTGCCAAACGAATTTCTTCATTTTTTTCTGAAATGATCGTGATTCCCATAAACTCTTCAATACCATCAATAACGAAATCAACTGTTTTTGAGGCTGCGAAATAGGTAAGAATAGCATAGAGCGCAATTTCAGTAGAAAGAAAGTAAGCCGCAGCCATAAAAATAAGAACGTTAAATAACATAATTACATTCCCAACCGTAAGGCTTGTTTTTCTACTAATAAAAATAGCCAACACTTCCGTTCCATCTATAATGGCACCGCCGCGAATGGCCAACCCAATACCCAACCCCAAGAAAAAACCTCCAAAAGCAGCTACCAAAATTTTATCATCTGTAATTGGAACATATGGAATTAATGCTACAGCTATTGCCAAAAGCACTATACCCAAAACACTTTTTATCGCAAATCTTTTCCCTACAGAAAAATATGCCAGCGCTAAAAAAGGGAGATTGAAACACACCAACAAAAGTGGAAATGGAATGCCCGCTAGTTCATTCACCATAAGAGAAACACCTGTAACACCACCATCTATAAAATTGCTTGGCATTAAAAACCCCTTTAAACCAAAAGAAGCCGAAATTACTCCCAAAAGCAGGTAGAAAAAGTCCAATATTTCATGGGTTATTTCAACCTCTAGGTTTTTAACCCGTTTATCAAAAGGTTCAGAATGTCCAGATGGCTTCTGCTGCTTTTGACGGCTTTTCACAACATTTACTATTATACTTTTAAAGAGTGGATTCAAGGAGGATTGGTTTTAAATGATGATAAAGCCAAAGTTAAACTTATTTAATTCTTTTGCAAGCGCTATAAATTGTTCATTCGTATAATTATTTCAAATAAATGTTTGGTGAAATTAAAAAGTAACTTATATTTGCAACCGCTAACAAGAAGGGCGATTAGCTCAGCTGGTTCAGAGCACCTCGTTTACACCGAGGGGGTCGGGGGTTCGAACCCCTCATCGCCCACCAGTTTTTAAAAATCCCGACGATTTCGTTGGGATTTTTTTTATTCGTATTATGATGGTTTACACTACTTCTGCCACGACAAACGTACTTCCGCCAATAAATATCAAATCACTATTTGAAGCGGCTTTAACCGCTGCTAAATAAGCTTTTTTTACTGAAATATATTCTTCACCAATTAATCCAAAACCCCTCGCTTGCGAGAGCAATAATGAAGCGTCCAATCCACGCGGGATGTTAGGCTTGCAAAAATAATATGTGGCATCTTTCGGAAACAAAGGAAGTGCAGAAGCTAAATCCTTATCGTTAACCACACCCAAAACGATGTGTAGCTCTTTATAGCTTTCCATTGACAACTGCTCCATAACCAACTGAAGCCCTTCTTTATTATGACCTGTGTCGCAAATTACTTTTGGAATTTCGTTTAAAATCTGCCAGCGTCCCATCAATCCAGTATTTTTTATAGTATTCAATAAACCGTTTACAATGTTTTTTTCTGAAATATTCCACCCTTTTTTCTGCAATACACATAACGTTGCCAAAACTGTTTTAATATTTTTTTTCTGATAACTTCCTTTTAAATCTGAAGTGTATTTTGAAATATTCAAAGTTTCGGCAAAACTAATTGGCGCATTTTTTTCCAAAGAAATTTTTTCAAAAATCTTTGTTGTATCGGGATGAGTTTCCCCAATAATAACAGGAATCTTCTCCTTAATAATTCCGCCTTTTTCTTTAGCGACTTTTTCTAATGTATCTCCCAAAAATTGCGTGTGGTCCAAACCAATATTTGTAATCACAGAAGCTTCTGGCCAAATAATATTTGTACTGTCCAACCTGCCTCCCATTCCAACTTCAACAATAGCGATATCGACCTTTTCCTCCCTAAAAAAATCAAACGCCAAACCAACGGTCATTTCAAAAAATGATAGTTGATTGCTTTCAAAAAAGGGCTTGTGTTTTTCAACAAATTCCGAAACGTTTTTCTTGGGAATCATTTCACCATTTATTTTTATCCGTTCCCTAAAATCCTTTAAATGTGGCGAAGTGTAAAGTCCCGTTTTATAACCTGCTTCCTGAAAAACGGAGGAAAGCATATGGCTTGTGCTTCCCTTGCCGTTGGTGCCAGCAACATGAATACTTTTGAAACTTTTCTCCGGATTATTTAAATAATTGGCAAGATGAACCGTAGCAGATAAATCTGCCTTGTAAGCAGATTGCCCTACTCTTTGGTACATTGGCAATTGTGCAAATAGCCAAGTTATGGTTTCAGAATATTTGATAAGAAAAAGTTTTACTGAACAAAATTACTCAGAAAGACTGAATCTGTAGATAATTTTGCCAATCTGTTTTGCGGGTGCTTTATCGTCAGCATTAAATTTAGTGGCCAAAGCAGCTCGTTTTGCAGGTTCGGTAAGACATTGTGAGTTGTTTGTAGTTCCGCGTACACCTGGAGTGGCGCTGATTACTTTTCCACTTCGGTCCACTTCAATGCTTACCACAACAGTTCCAGCTTCATTGCAATCCTGTACAAATTTTTCTTTGTTTAAGGCTTTTCTTCCACCGAGTAAATAATTGCCATCACCATCCAAGCCTTTTCCTGTGCCATAATAGCTACTGGCATTGGGGTCGCCATCGGGACTTCCTTTATCACCGGGTTTGTTATCATTTCCTTCTCCACCTTTTGCAGTACCGTCACTTTTTGGACCATTCAGAATACTTGAAAGGGCATCTGTAGTAGATTTATCAGGTTTTGGGTCTGGTTTTTTTACCTCTTTTTTAGGTTCCTCTTTTACAGGAGTTGCCGTTTGTTCCTTCTTAGGCTTTTCTTTTTTGATTACAGGAGCTTCTTCTTTATCCTGTGTAACCACTTCTTCCTTTATTTCAGCTTTGGGTTGTGAAACAGGCACAGGAGTGGTCTTTTGTGGAGCAGATTGTATTTTTTCAGTCGGTTGAATATTTCCACTGCCAGTATCGGTCGTGCCAAAATTAATAGCAATTCCCTGCTCCAACGGCGGGTCCAGATATTTCATTCCCACATAAAATAAAAGAATAAGAATAATGACATGCACGATTACCGTGATGGTCATACTTTTCCGTTTATGTTCAGTATCGAGAAACTTCATGGTAAGGAATTAACTTTTTCTTTTTCAAAAAATATGCCGTAGCGAAGTAATGCTTAATTTGGTCGTACGGCAAGAACAACCTTAAAGTTATTTTTATTAGCAATATCCATTACAAATACTGCATCTTCTATTGGTACGCCTTCCTCGGCTCGCAAAATTACTGTAGGCTCATCCTGTCCCGCTAGTGCCTTTTTAAGTTCGCTTTCAATGCTGTACTCACTAACGCGTTCTTTGTTTACATAATAAGCCCCATCCTTTGTAATGCTAACAGAAGCTTTCTGTACGTTTGAAGTTTTCCCTTTTGCTTTTGGAAGTATTAAATCCAAAGCATCTGGTGTTATTGCGGGTGAAGTGAGCAGGAAAAAGACCAATAACAGAAATACTATATCTGTCATGGAACTCATGCTGAACTCGGCGCTTACTTTATTTCTTCCTCTTAAATTCATTAAACAGGTTCGTTTAGCATGTCAAGGAAATCAACGGCAGTGGCCTCCATTTGATGTACTACTTTATCTGTTCGCACCACCAAATGATTGTATCCCATATAGGCTATAATACCTACGATCAAACCTGCAACAGTTGTTGTCATAGCTGTATAGATGCCTTCTGCAAGGCTTCCCATTTCGGCTTGACCGCTACTGGTTGCCAATTGGTGAAATGCCAAAACCATCCCGATTACGGTTCCTAAGAAACCAATCATTGGCGCAGCTCCAGCAATTGTAGCAAGAACACTTACGTTCTTTTCAAGTTTATAAACCTCAAGTCGGCCTGCGTTTTCAATGGCAGTATTTATGTCTTCCAAAGGGCTTCCAATTCTGGAAATTCCTTTTTCAGTTAAATGAGAAACCGGTGTATTGCTCTGGGCGCAAAGCACTTTTGCAGCCTGAATATTTCCTTTTGCAACATGATCGCGGATTTGATTCATGAAATTGCCGTCCATTTTTGAGGCTGCTTTTATTGCAAAAATTCTTTCAAAATAAATATAGACCGCTACAAAAAGAAGCACAAAAAGTACCGCAATAATTATTTGTCCTGCAACACCCCCTGTCATTAAAAGATCCATTATGGAAAGGGTTTTCTCTTGGGCAACTGGTTCAAGATCTTGTGCAACATCAGCACCCTCTTGAATAAAGAAGTTTAGCATAAAAAAGGTTTTATTTTAGTGAATAACGAAATTAGACTTCAGAAATTGTTAGGTATGGTGAAATAAGACCCTCTCGAATAAAAGAAACACACCTGCCCCTGCTATGAAACCGACAAAGGCAAGCCAAGTTATCTTTTTAAGATACCAGATGAAATCTATACGCTCCATGCCCATTGCTGCCACACCAGCGGCAGAGCCAATAATGAGCATACTTCCTCCTGTTCCCGCAGAGTAAGCAATAAAGTGCCAAAGAACCGAATCTATGGGCATATCATACATTCCCATGGAAGCTGCAACCAAAGGTACGTTATCAATAATTGCGGATAGAACACCCAACAACAAGATAACAATATCCTGATTCGGTATGGCACGCTGTAGCACCTCAGCAACATAACGAAGCGTACCTACTTCTTCTCCATTCACAACTCCATACACCAAAGATTCCAATCCTGCCACGGCCATCAAAATTCCAAGGAAGAAAAGAATGCTAGAAATTTCAATGCGCGATAATGCTTTATGGGCAGAATACAAATGCCTTCTCTCTTTGCTGAAATCTTCTTCAGGGTGTATGTACTCTGAAACCAGCCAAACTACACCAAGTGCCAGCATCATTCCCATATAGGGTGGCAAATGCGTCACGGTTTTAAATACGGGCACAGAAATTATCATTCCCAATCCTAAAAAGAGCATTGTTTTGCTGCTCAAAAGTTTTTCCTCGTCCTTGTCCTCACGAGCGTCTACTTCAATAGTTCCTCGAAAAGCGGGCATATAGCTGGCAATTAAATATGGAATCGCAAAACATACTATGGATGGCAATACCACGAATTCTATCAATCCGCCAGCAGTAATTTTCTTGGCAATCCAAAGCATGGTTGTGGTAACGTCTCCAATGGGAGACCAAGCACCCCCGGCATTTGCAGCAATAACAACTAAAGCTGCATACCAAATTCTATCTTCTCTTTTATGAATCAACTTTCTTAAAAGTGTAATCAAAACAATAGTTGCAGTAAGGTTATCTATAATTGCTGAAAGAAAGAATGCCAATATCCCAATAATCCAAAGCAGTTTTCTTTTGCTTTTGGTATGGACTGCGCTTTTAAGAATTTCAAAACCTCGGTGAAGATCAATTATTTCAACAATCGTCATCGCGCCAATAAGAAATATTAGTATTTCGGCTGTTTTTCCTAGATGATGAAGCAACGTTCCCTCAAAACCTTCCATCGCTGATTCCCCGCCGGAAAGAAAATTAAATGCCTGTTCTTCACCATTAATAACATCAAACCAGCCATTCATAAAGCCAATTGCCAGAACTGCCCAGATGAGGGAAGCCATAATTAGTGCAGGTACAGTTTTATCCAGTTTTAGAGGGTGCTCCAAAGTGATGGAAAGATACCCTATAACGAAAATTAAAATGATTATTGATGCCATACTATAGTTGGTTTCTGTTAATTATAATAACTGCTTCAGCGCAATTTCAAAAGCGGTTTTACTAATATTAGTCTTTGTACTGTTGTTATTAAAAGTATTTTGGATAGCATTCCTGATCGTGATGGAGGTGTCATTAAAAATAGCTTCATCTGTCATTTGTACTTTACGCTCCATAAAATAAGCAAAAACTCGTGCCATACCACAATTACTAATGAAATCCGGAATTAAACTTACTCGTTCGTCTGTAAACTCCATAATGGATCCGAAGAAAATTTCTTTGTCGGCAAAAGGAACATTTGCGCCACAACTTATAACCTCTAGTCCAGTTTCTATCATTTCTGAAATCTGTTCTTTGGTAATCAAACGTGAAGCAGCGCATGGTGCAAAAATCTCTGTTTCCAGTTTCCAGATTTTATCGTTGATTTCTTCAAAAGGAATCATATTATCCGCAATCAACGTATTGCCGTCCTTATTGAGAAATAATTGTTTTATCTCTTCAAAAGAAAAACCATCCTTATTGATAATCCCACCATCGCGGTCAATAATTCCAACTATTTTGGCCTCCATTTGCGAAAGATAGTACGCCGCAGCAGCACCAACATTCCCAAAGCCTTGCACTATGGCACGTTTCCCTTTTACGCTTCCGCCATAAATATCGTAATAATGACGAACGGCTTCCGCAACGCCATAACCTGTAATCATATCGGCTACAGTGTATTTACGGGAAACATCGGGAGAAAAATTTACGTTCTCCAAAACTTTTATTACACCTTGGCGCAATTGACCAATACGGTTAATTTTGTCAGCTTCTGTTGGTGAAAAGTGCCCGTTAAAAACACCTTCCTGTGGATGCCAAACACCACTTTGCTCGGTAATTGGAATCACTTCGTGGATTTCATCCACATTCAAATCGCCGCCAGTTCCGTAATAAGCTTTTAGCAAAGGTGAAACGGCTTTGTACCAACGCTCCAAAACACCCTTTTTACGCGGGTCTGAGGGGTCAAAATTAATTCCGCTTTTTGCGCCGCCAATAGCTGGGCCGGAAACAGTAAACTTTACTTCCATGGTTTTGGCTAATGAAAGCACTTCATTCATATCTAAACCTTTTCGCATACGGGTTCCGCCACCGGCAGCACCACCGCGCAAGGAGTTGATGACCGTCCAGCCTTCGGCTTCGGTTTCGGGGTCATTCCAGTGAAAAACTATTTCGGGTTCTTTGTCTTCGTACTTTTTAAGTAATTCCTTCATTTAATGCGGAGAGTTAAAATTGTCCATTGCCAAGGCTTTGGACTCTGATGACAAATATAAAAAACTTGTGAGGGGTTTATATTTATTTTAAGTAAAATTTATAGGAAGAAAATTTTACCTGAAGAATGGTTGCGTTCTGACCCAGTAACACTTGCCAAACAATTCACTTCACCACGTAATTTCAAAACACCCAAAAGCCCAAAAATCAACGCTTCCTTGTATTCCACAATTTCTCGAAAAGGAATTGCTGTTTCTACCTGTGCGATTTTATTTAGTCTTTCAATCAAAAAAGAATTATATACGCCACCTCCAGTTATCAAAACCGAAGCATTCGTAGAAAACTGATTTGCAAGTTGCATAGCAATATGCTCAACAAAAGTTCGTAAAATATCTTTAGAAGAAATTCCAGAAGTGTCCAAAAGTGGAAAGATATGTTCCTTTACCCATTCCAAACCCAAGGATTTCGGGGGTTTTTTAGTGTAAAAAGAAAGTGTGTTTAGTTTGTCAAGCAAGGTTTCATTCACATTACCCGAAGCAGCAATTTTTCCACTTTCGTCAAAATCCTTTCCAAGTTTTTCGGCATATTCATTCAAAACAATGTTTACGGGACAAATATCAAAAGCAACCCGTTCGCCATTTTTTTCAAAAGAACAGTTCGCAAAACCACCCAAATTCAAGCAATAATCATATTCTGAAAAAAGCAATCGATCGCCAATTGGGACCAACGGAGCCCCCTGCCCACCAAGCGATACATCCTGCACGCGAAAATCGCAGACTACTGTTTGACCAAGCATTTTCGAAATACGCGGCAAGTTGCCTATTTGATATGTAAACCCTTTTTCTGGTTGGTGCAAAATGGTATGCCCGTGACTGCAGACAGCATCAATTTCATTAATGTTGTGTTTTTTAATGAATTTTAAAATTTCTTCGGAAAGCTTCTCGGTGTATTTAAAATCGAGTCGTTCCAATTGTTCTTTGGAATAATTGATTGCTTCTCTCAATTCAGTTTTCCAAAACAACGAATACGGAACGGTCTCAGCAGTAATAATCTTGAAGCTCCATGTGCCTTTGAAATAATTAAAAATTATTTCAGCCAAATCAATACCGTCCAGCGAAGTACCGCTCATTACGCCAATAATATGGTAGTTGTTCTTTTTCAATTTTTATAAATGTTTGAAATCTAAAGATAGCAAGGAAGAGCCTAAAAATTCCAAATCACAAGCACCAAATTCCAAATAATTAAAATATCAAAGTTGCAAACCGCCGCAAAGCTTTTGGAAATTGGGATTTGTATTTTGGAATTTGCTTTTTATAAGTACCTTTGCCCTTTCTTATTATAACAAAATTTTTACTTACAAAAAGCCTATGGATTTCAGTCTATCCGAAGAACAGATAATGATTCGCGACGCCGCTCGCGATTTTGCCCGTACCGAATTGCTTCCGGGCGTTATAGAACGTGATAACCTTCAAAAATTTCCTGCCGAACAAGTCAAAAAAATGGGCGAACTCGGCTTTATGGGAATGATGGTTGATCCAAAATATGGCGGTGGCGGAATGGACACCATGAGCTATGTTTTGGTTATGGAGGAACTAAGCAAAATTGATGCTTCCTGCTCAGTAATTGTTTCCGTAAACAACTCTTTGGTTTGTTACGGACTTGAAAAGTATGGCACGGAAGAACAAAAACAAAAATATCTTACCAAACTTACTACAGGTGAAAAACTTGGCGCATTTTGCTTGAGCGAACCTGAAGCTGGTAGTGATGCTACTTCCCAAAAAACCACAGCGATTGAAGATGGCGATCATTATATTTTGAACGGTACTAAAAACTGGATTACCAACGGAGGTTCTGCAGATTATTATTTAGTGATTGCACAAACACATAAAGAGAAAAAACACAAAGGCATAAACGCCTTTATCGTTGAAAAAGGCTGGGAAGGTTTTGAAATTGGCCCAAAAGAAGACAAATTGGGCATACGTGGAAGCGATACTCATTCTTTGATATTTAACGATGTGAAAGTTCCAAAGGAAAACCGAATTGGTGAAGATGGTTTCGGTTTTACGTTCGCAATGAAAACCCTTTCAGGAGGACGTATCGGTATTGCGGCCCAAGCTTTGGGAATTGCAGCTGGAGCTTATGATTTGGCTCGTGAATATTCAAAAGTGCGCAAAGCGTTTGGCACTGAAATTTGCAATCACCAAGCTATTGCATTCAAATTGGCCGATATGCACACATCAATTACTGCAGCTCGCCATTTGGTAATGAAAGCAGCGTGGGATAAAGACCAAGGCAATAACTATGATATGAGTGGCGCTATGGCAAAATTATTTGCATCGCAAACTGCCATGGATGTTACCATTGAGGCAGTTCAGGTTCACGGCGGAAACGGCTATGTGAAAGAGTATCATGTAGAACGTTTGATGCGCGATGCGAAAATCACCCAGATTTACGAAGGAACTTCAGAGATTCAAAAGATTGTGATTTCTAGAGGACTTTTAAGGGATTAAGAAAAACCTAGATCTCAAATAATTTATTCTGAGCAAAGTCGAAGTACTCGACTAGATAAAAAACTAACCCGTCGCTTTGGCGGGTTTTTTTATAGGAAGAAATTCCAAACCAACCCAAACCGTAATACATTGTCCCGATAAGGGTAACCAGGTGCTGAAAAATATTCGTTTTTACTGGCAAAGATGGAAGTGAAGTTTTCATACACAAAGAAAATACGCGTTTGCCGTATTTTGGCATTAAAGAAAATGTCTACCAAAGGAAAACCACCCAATTCCTGATTGTTCTGCACATAAAATTCCGCAAGTACAGGATCATATGCGTTCATATTATATTGTGTGAAATATTTTAAAGTAACACCTGTTTGCATAAACAATGCCCGTTTAAACCAGTGATCTTGGTAGTAAATTGAATTACGGGTAATGATTTGAGGTACATTAAAAATATTATCACCACTCAATACCTGCTGGTATAGTATGGTATTATCCAAAGCAAATGCCCCAAAGGTAAATTCTTTTTCAGCTTTTATTTTTAAATAATCCACCCTTTCAGAAGCTTGTATAGGCGAAGGTGTGCTATCATTCGCTTTGATCCCAAAGTAAGCATAATCATCTATACCAGTATAACTTACCGAAGCATTCCCGAATTTTTTGGTGTTGATCTCAAACTTCAATTCTTGGGTTTTTACATTGTTCAATTCGTTTTTCCAGTTATAGTTCTGATAATCGTTTTGATAGAGTAAAAAGTTGAAATTTGGCGCCACAGAATGAACGGTTAAGGAAGCCTTGGCACTGTATTCATCATTCAAATCATAGGAAGCTGCGCCTTGTAGATAATTTCCGTCAAAATCGCCAGCCACATTTATCGCCCCTTTCCCTGAAAGTTTAAACCCACGGTATTCTTTTTCGTAAGAAGCACCTGCCTCAATAATGTTGCCTTTAATTCTGTTTGGAATTCGTTCTTCATCTAAAATCAAGACAGAATTATAGCCGTAATTAAAATCGTTATATCCAGCCCAAGCCGTTATTTTTCCGATAAGTGAATTATCAAAATCAGCATACGCCTTTACATTGAAATCTTCTAGCTTAGTTCTTTTGAATAAATTTGCCGTTTCATACGATGGCCCATACGCTGCGTAAGGTGCAGTTTGGTTATATCGAAAAAATTTATCTTCATAACTCAAAACATTTCCGATAGTCAAGACCGAATATCCTGTACTGTCACGCTGGCTGAGCAATTCGTAATAATGATCACCATAAAAACGCAACCCCTCCAGTTTGTTTTCGGCATTCTCAAACTTTACGTCCAGTCTTCCTCGATCGCGAAATTCGGGATCATCATTAATAAAAAGCGCCAAAGAGTTGTCTGTCAACCCACCGTTCTCTTGATTAAACAAATCCTGCTCCGCAACATGGATTCTAGCAGTGTAGCGTTTGTTTTTTGTGTGATAATTTGACGTGAAAATAAAGTTCCCCGTGCTTGTTAAAATGTGTTGGTACTTTCCAAGCGAACGAACACCCTTATAACCAATTGAAAAATTAAACTGAGGTGAGGTATTCACTGTAAAAAAAGCGTCTAGTTGTTGTCCCTGGGCATACGCAGTTTTAAAATAAAGCTCGGTAAGCGGCGTTGGGACATTGAAATAGTTTATATCTTCAATTTCTTTATAATTAAAATGGCGGGACTGTGCAGCAAAAAGTGGCTTAAGGTTCAACCTATCAAATGAATATGCCAATGAATTATAGGTTTCTCCCACGTTTGAAAACTGTAGCAATTCAAAATTATCTTTTCTTAGATAATTGAATTTATATTTTTTCTTGATTGAAAGCGTGGTATCAACATACGTAGTGTCGCGATCAGCTGAAATGATTTTGTAATAGTCAATCGGAGGTTTAATTTTGCTCGCAGTGGGAGTTTGCGAAAACACTGTTGCCGTGGCACATAAAAAAAGGAATAGCAAAAGTGTGTTTTTCATCTGTTGTAAACTTTCAGCGCAAAGGTAAATTTTTAAACGGAAATACTTATTTTTAATTTTTTATGTTGAAACTTAAAATTAATCCCAGTTTATTGGAATGCGGTACAGACGAAGCGGGCCGGGGTTGCTTGGCAGGACCAGTTACCGCTGCAGCCGTGATTCTTCCCGATGATTTTCAGCATCCTTTTTTAACGGATAGCAAACAGCTATCTGAAAAAAAACGACTGGAACTGAAAGATATTATTGAACGAGAAGCCATCTGCTTTGAAGTGGTTCACGTAATGATGGCCGAGATTGACAAAATAAACATCTTGAATGCTTCCATTTTAGGAATGCACCGTGCCATTGAAGGGCTCTCTTGTGCTCCCGAGTTTATCGCTATTGATGGTAACCGATTTAAATCTTTCGGAAAAACACCTTATGAATGTGTGGTAAAAGGCGATGGTAAATTTTTGCACATTGCCGCGGCTTCCATTTTGGCAAAAACGTATCGGGACGAATATATGACTGCCCTCCATGAAAAATATCCACAATATAACTGGAAACAAAACAAAGGCTACCCAACCAAAGAGCATCGTGAAGCCATACGTATCCACGGCAGTACTAATTTTCATAGGAAAAGTTTTAAGTTGCTCTAATTGGATGATTAGATGATTAGATGATTAGATGATTAGATGATTAGATGATTAGATGATTAGATGATTAGATGATTAGATGATTAGATGA
>CAKZLK010000046.1 GCA_937125455.1 uncultured Aequorivita sp. | reverse complement strand
AAATCCGAGAGGATTTTCGTAAGTATGCTTTTACCAGCAATTTTTTTTACACGGTGTTGAACTAAATCCGCCAAAGGCGGGATAGCTAAAACAACTATCTACTTCAAAAATAGGCAAAATTCTTATCTTATTAATTTAAAACACTAAAAAATTAATAATATGAGAAAAAAGACAGGATTAACAATAGTAGAGCGCGCCATTATTTTGGTACCAGGCTTTGAAGCCGTTTCCAAAAAGATGCAGCAACAAGTTGTTTTGAGAGGGCAAAGTATGAGCACGTTCAATAACTATATTAGACGAATTGCAGCCATATCGCTTCATTTTGGTCAGCTACCCGATGAGATAGACGAAGACGAAATCAACACCTATCTAGTAGGTTTGGCACGAGACCCCAAATCGCCCTCCCGAAGTAGCTTTAAACATATGGTTTATGGGCTTAGGTATTATTACCGTATTTGTGGGAAAAACAAAAAAGCCATAGCCTTGCCCGCCCTAAAACAAGATAGCAAACTGCCCATTATATTAAATCAAAAAGAGCTCAAAGAACTTTTTATGGCGCCAAAATTATTAAAACACCGAGTAGTATTAAGCTTAATATACTCAGCAGGACTCAGAGGGCAAGAAGTTATCAATCTAAAAATAGCAGACATAGATTTTGAACGAAAAACGATACACATACGCCAGTCAAAATACAAAAAAGATAGAATAGTTCCATTATCTACCGATATTACCAAGGGTTTAAAAAAATATCTTGCAGCAGAAAATCCGCACGTATGGTTGTTTAATGGCAAAAAACTTCATAGCCAGTATAGCACCAAAGGCTTGTCTTGGATAATGCGCGAAACGCTAAAGAAAACGACTATAATCAAAGCGGTCAATCTACATTCGTTAAGACATTCTTATGCCACCCATTTACTAGAACAAGGCTTGAATATTGTTACGGTAAAAAAGCTGCTAGGGCACGCCAGTATTACCACAACGATGATCTATTTGCACGTAGCCCAATGCGAATATATAGAAGCACATAGTCCATTTGACAAGCTTTATGGCAAGGCAAAAAAATAGATTTGAGCTATCAGATGTTGTTCAGCAATTTGGCAAACAGTTTATAAAAAAACACTCCTTATCTTCACAGCAAACCAAGGTATTGCACAATATAGTGCGGTGTAGAACGGCAACTTTGGGAGGGCACAAAGAAGTTTGTAATTGTTGTAATAAAGAGCAATATAGCTACAATAGTTGTGGCGATAGACACTGTCCAAAATGTCAACATTTAAAGCAAATCAACTGGATAGAAAAGCTGCAAGCACAAGCGCTGCCTGTAAAGCACTATCATATTATTTTTACGGTGCCACATTGTTTAAACAATATTTGCCAGTGGAACGCTAAATTATACCATCAAATATTATTTAAAAGTGTATGGAAAACGCTGCGAAGTTTTGGCTACACGCATTACGGTGTAGAAAGTGGCGCTATAGCGGTGCTGCATACTTGGGGGCAAAATTTATCCTTACATCCACATATTCATTGCATCGTACCAGCAGGCGGAGTAGACTTAAAAGGAAACTGGAAAGCGGTAGGAAAAAACGATAAATATCTCTACCCTGTACAGCAACTCAGTGCATCATTTAAAGCGACTTTTTTAGCCTGCTTAAAAAAAGAATTAAAGCAGCTCAAAAGTCTTTCAGGATTTTATGCTGCTATTCAAATGGCCTACAATAAGAAATGGGTGGTTTACTGTGAAGCACCAATGACAGGTGTAAGCCAAGTCATAAAATATCTAGGACAATACACGCATAAAATAGCCATCAGTAACAGGCGAATACAAAATATTACCAAAGAAGAAGTACACTTTTATGCCAAAGATTACCGAGATAATGCTACGGTAAAATTAGCGAAATTAAAAGGCGTAGAATTTTTGCGAAGATTTGTACAGCATGTATTACCCAAAGGCTTTGTTAGGATAAGAAAATATGGCGTTTACAATGCCAGCCTAAGAAAAAGTTTGAGGCTTCAATTAAAAGAAAAGCAAACAGATTTTGAAGCACTTTTAACACAAGAAATACAGGCAGAAAACGGAAACACAGGCGATAAAAAAGCCTTAGAAAAAAGCTGTCCATTTTGCAAAAAAGGAACTATGATTGTAGTAAAAAAGATAGCAAGAAGTAGGTCTCCACCGGCTCATTTGCCTACTATTTTACTTTCATATTTAAACTAAGGCTATATTTTTTGATTTGCAAAAATCAGAGAACAGCACCTTTTATGCCCAAAATCGAGTAAAAACATCAAAAAAGCAAAACTTGAAAGGCAAAATATGCAAAAACAAACAAAATGAAAGTAAAATAGGCAGCTAAAAAGCTAAATTACAAACAAAACGAAAACAAAAAACAAGTCATTTTTACTTTAGAGAATAAAAAACAAAGCTTAAATTACATAGGCTTTGACGGATGTAGTTCAACACGGGACTCATCGCTGGGTCGTGCCGACCGCTCATAGTCCTGTTTATTGCCATAATTCCTGTTGCATTTAACGTCGAAGGATCTATACAACTAGGTGGTGAAGTTGAAGTTAAAGTAGAAGGATTCATACAAAAGCCCCATCCATAAACAGAACTTGCATCGTAAGCAAATCTATATTGAAATCCAGATAACTGAGTAGCCGAAAAACCGCTTATGTCTAATTCTGAACTTACAGTTGTTGGGGCAGAAATAGCAGTACACCAATTTGATGTTGTAAAACTATTATCTGGAACAGCTTCCCAAGTAATCCAAGAAGATGCATCAAAATCAAAATATTCTAAGTTAAATATAGAACCAAAATTATAGTTATATTGATAAGATACTGTTAATAAAGTTTCACCTCCGGCATTGGCAGCAGTTAAATCTACAGTTGGAGACTCGGCATTCAAAATATCTGTTGATCCGCTTCCAGCATCATCATCATCATAAGAGAAATTTCCATCTGCAGAAGGGTCTGCTAAAACAGAAATCGAAGTGAAAATAGATGTTGAAAAGGAAGGTAAAAAAGTATCTAAGCCAAAATGTGTCATAGAATGGGGAGGGTTGAAGTTGGAATATGTTGGTAAAGTTTCAGCAACAATTAGGAGCACCACTTTGGGTAAAAGTAAAAAAGGAGAAATTCCGGTTTTTCCTAAAGAGGTGTTGGGGTCTTTTTATTTGTGGAAAGAAAAATGACCAATCTCCCTAGTATAAAGCAGCTACAGTATTTATTAGCTGTGCATCAGCATCAACATTTTGGCCGCGCAGCAAGTGCCTGCTTTATTGGCCAGTCAACGCTGAGCACCGCAATTCAAAATTTAGAAGAGACCTTAGGGTGTCAGCTTATAGAACGAGAAAATCGCAGTCTTATGTTTACCACCATTGGTGAAGAGGTTGTTGAGCGTTCAAGAAAAATCATTAACGACACTATTAGCTTAAAAGATCTTACCAAAAGCTTTTTAACGCCGCTTAGCGGCACATTAACGGTCGGTGTTATTCCCACGATTGCGAGCTTTATTGCAGCGCCTCTTTATCACTTTTGTCAGCAAACGTTTGCTGACTTAGAGTTAGTTTTAGTGGAGGATAC
>CAKZLK010000045.1 GCA_937125455.1 uncultured Aequorivita sp. | reverse complement strand
TTTCATAGTTTCGCAAAGCTTTTTTTGTTTTCCGTTTTCCTCTACCAATCTGTAGTTCAATAGTTTCATCAGTTGGCTCAATTTCGCGAAATATTTGGTCAAAGCAAAAAGGTACTTCTATAAATACCGTTTTGTTTTTTGGTATTATTATACAAAACTTTCCATCAAAGTCAGTTAGTGTTCCAATAGTTGTTCCCCTTATAATCACATTTTGGCTTGGATAAGGTTGTCCGTCTTCAAGAGTTAGTTTTCCCGTCAACTTTCTAAATTCTGTTTTAGTTTCCGTTTCCATTTGCAATTCCGATTTTCCGTTTTGGCAAAAAATCAGATTTGATATTAGAAATATTAATATTAAAGCAGTTTTTTTCATTTGTGGGTAACGTCAGTCTGTCTAATAACCTACTGCAATTTTCAATGTTTTTACTAAAATACATTTTTTTGTATTAGTGGTGCGCTTGGATTTGGTTTTTTGGGTTCTGCACGCAGAATACCCCTACGTACCTTAGAATCGATTCCATAAAGGCAACAAAGAACATATGGATTTTAATAATGGATCCTTTAGTCTCTCTTAGGATATTCCATATCCTTGTCAAGTTATAAGCAATGAACATAAACCCTACATCTGCACTGGCCCTTTGCTTGGTTTTTTTAGTGATGATGTGGTCAAAGCTCCACTGTCGTTTGATAGTTCCATAAGGATGTTCAACAATGGCCTGCCTCTTTTTATAAGCCCCGGGATTTTGTAACACCCTTTGTGCATTCGCTTCGATATATTGGTGGAACTCGCTTCGCTGTATCACTTTTCCGTTCACCTTGGAGGTCGTGCACAACGCCCTCACTGGACAGACCCTGCATTTGTTCGTTTTATATTGCTTAAACCGATAGTTGCGCCCTTTATATGTGCTGCCATTGCTCTTGAGTGTATTTCCCTGCGGACAGCTATAGGTGTCGTTTTCCTGATTGTATTTAAAATGTTCTGAGTTGTAACTCGGGTCAGGGGCCTGAGAGGCCCTGCCTATACCTGGAATGGCAACGAGTGTTTCTATCCCCAGTTGATTGGCTGTTCTGAATTCACTCCCTGTATGATATCCCTTGTCATAGAGCGCTGTAAAAGTGTTTGTCCCTAAAATAGCTTTAGCTCTGCGTAGCATCTGCCCCATTGCCTTGGAGTCATTCCTATTGGTGACCAGATAATCAAAAGGGATGTTGTTCTCTGCATCCACGGTGGACTGGACACAATACGCTACTTCAGTAATGTTGTTGCGCACAATCAAGTGCGTACTGTCCGGGTCCGAGGTTGATATTTGTGGCTTGCCAGATTCCTTGAGCTGTTTTTCAAGTTGTTCATACTGTTTTCTACGCCCCTTATGGGTATCGATATCTTTAGCGATATCTTCCTTTTCATTATCATCCTCGCTCTGCTCCAGTGCCCTGTTGTACTGCTCCAGCTTGCGGTCGATATAATCGATATGTCGCTGGATTTTCTTTTGGTTAAAATTGTTCTTTTTACTGTTCTGTGCTCTAAACTTGGTGCTGTCGCCAGCTATGAGTGTTGCGCCAATAAGCCCGAAGTTTCTTGCGATTTGCACGGTAGCAAAAAACACTTTCTTAATGGCCTTGGTGTTGTCCCTTCTAAAGTTGCTAATGGTGTTGTGATCCGGCGCAAGAGATTCCAGTAGCCACATCACCTCTATATTCCTCCGGCATTCTTTCTCTAGCTGGCGAGAAGAGCGTACGCGGTTCATATATCCGTAGATATACAGTTTTAAAAGCAGGGACGGATGATAGGCAGGAGGTCCGTTCTCGATATGGTCCAAACGGAAACCCAGTTCCGCCAGGTCCAGTTGGTCTACAAATTGATCAATGGCCCTCACACTGTTATCCGCGTCAATGGAATCTTCCAATGATATGGGAAAAAGAGAGGTTTGCTTTCGGTCTTTTCCAGATATGTATTTCATAGCATGAAGATACAAAAATGACAAAAGATGACCATGGATTTTTTTCTAAAAGTAAGGAAGGTTATTAGACAGTCTGACGGTCTTGTGTATGATTAGTGGCGTGTTTAAGCATCTAATTTAGCAAATAAAAACCGAATAGAAACTCCGCGAGGATTTTCGTAAGCAAGCTAAAACTAGCCATTAATTATACACGGTGTTGGCAACTGGCTTTTTTTCGGTCGTTATATTCTTAAATATTATTCCGATAATAAAAGTCGAGATTATTGTCAAAAATAAAATCATTCTATAATTCACGTTATTTTGATGATATTTTAAAATTCCGTTATTCATTATTGGATTGGTTATAGTTATTTCTATAAACTGACTTTCGAGAAAGCAATAAAGACAGTAAAAAGTCGGGATTAAAATCAGATAAACTAAATTCAGTCCGATTATATTTTTCAGAGATTCAACTTTTCGCAATGTGAAATAAAATCCGATTGGTATTAAAGTCAGAATAAAAGCAATGTCCGTTTCAAAAAAACGAAAGTCCTTTCCGCCATAAAATCCGAGTTTATAATTCGCCAAATATTTTACAGTTTTGCGAGTCAAAATCCGATAATCCAATTCATATCGTATTCCGATAATAAAAGTCAGAATAATAATGAGAATTAGTAAAATCAGTTTTCGTTTTCCTTTCAGCATATTGGTTTTTCAGCTTGTTGCCAACGGTTTTGTGTATGATTTGTTGCGAGAATTTAGCTAATAATAACTTTAGAAAACCAAGCTTTTACGCTTGCGTGGTTTTTCGCAAGAAAAACTACAAAAGCAATAAAATATACACGGTGTTGCCAAATGCAGTTTTTGTTTTCAATTAACTTTCACGCTTTTCAAATATAAATTTTTTCGTTCTAATTCAGCTTAAAATTCCGATTTATTTTCCACCTTTTCTAATTTTCTTAAATTCCATTTTTTTTATTTACGCAAAATTCACGCATTCAGATTTGTTCACAATTTTATTTCGCACAATTCAGTTTTCACAAACTTGCTCAAATTCGCACGCAGATTTTCCGTTCAGATATTTATTCCCATTTTTTGAAGCGAATTTTTTTTTCACGCGAAACAAAATTCCCGGCTATAGCCAAGCCACTTCACTGAACAGCGGTAATGTATGGACTATTAAAGACGACAACAAAGGCCACCTTCTATTAGGTACCCATAACGCTGGCCTAGCCATTTTTAATAAAGAATCAGGAAGATTTGATCACTATACATTTAATGAAAATGATCCAGAAGTAGCTGATGCTTTAGCCGCTTTAGAAAAAGCCCAAGGTTTTTTTCGTTCAGAGATTGGCAAACGTTTACGTTTACGCATTGTGCCGCATATTCGTTTTTACTATGACAGTATTCCAGAACATGCACAGCATATGGAAGAGCTTATTAATAAGGCTTTAAATTCATAAATGTCTGAACAGGTTCAACCAAAAAAGTCGAAAAGACAACAAATCAAAAGACCACCTAAACGTGTTGTAAACGGTATTGTTTTATTAAATAAGCCCGTTGGCGATTCATCAAATGGCATTTTGCAAAAAGTGATTCGTGTTTTTAACGCCAAAAAAGGTGGCCATACAGGCGCTTTAGATCCATTTGCTACGGGGCTTTTACCTATTTGTTTGGGAGAAGCAACTAAGGTTTCTGGTTTGCTTTTAGAATCAGATAAACGCTATACCGCTACGCTCAAACTGGGTCAACAAACCGATACTGGCGATACAGAAGGTGAGGTTATTAATACCTTACCTATACCTAAATTAACGCAAGAATTAATCGAATCCGTTTTACGTCAATTTGAAGGTGATATTGAACAGATTCCACCGATGTATTCAGCGTTAAAACACCAAGGTAAGCCGCTCTATTTTTACGCACGTCAAGGCATAGAAATAGATCGACCAGCCCGCCCGATTAAAATTATAAATTTAAGTTTGGTGTCATTTACAGATAATCAAATT
>CAKZLK010000044.1 GCA_937125455.1 uncultured Aequorivita sp. | reverse complement strand
GATGGCCTGCCAGGAGGCCTCTATAAAATAGCTGCGCATCAATCTGTGGGCACGCATTGTTATACCCGTGCTCTTTTGGTTGTCGCCACTCTGGTGGATTCCCGGTACCAGCCCGACATAGCCGGCCAGATGTTTTATGTTGTTGAAGCGCCGCAGATCGCCCAGCTCGCAGAGGATGCCGCAGGCCACGATCCCACCTATGCCCGGAACACTTTTCAGTAAATAATAATCTTTCTTATAATGCTTGCGGCAATAGGCCCACATCTTTGTGGAGACATCCCGCAGCTCCAGGTCTATAAACCGAAAGCTCCGCATCCTGCTATCCAGTGTCTCGCGCGCCGATGGATATGCAAAAACAACATCGTCCACCCAACCGCGAAACTTATGGCTCCAGTGGTCATTGTCAAACTCTTCGTGAACGTGGATGGCATCCAGTCTGCCATCTTTTAGTTCCCTGCTTATCAGTTGGGCATCTATTTTATCTGTTTTGGTATAACGCTCTTTTCCCTTTCGATGGATGTCCGCGGGGTTCACCACTAGAGAATTCCAGCCATATGTTTGAAAACTAGGGTGGGCGTAATAGCCGCAACAGCCAACTTCATAAGCGGTGGTAGGAAAATGCTTGGCTACATACTCGTATAATACTTCAGGTTTTGGAGGCATAGCAAATGACTTGCCGCTAAATAGATCGGAGGCGCAATGAACTTTCCAGCTCCGCTTGTGAATGTCGATGCCAATGTATAACTTTGGTTGGGCAGTGGGTTCTAATTTCATATCTTATTGTTTTGGTGAACTTTAAAGATACGAGACTCGCTGCTTTTTCATAGATGCTATAAAAAATAGCAGTTAAGAGCAAAACTTTAAGTTTAGTTCTTTTCTGCTATTTTTGTTTTAAACTGAAAACTAGTACACATAAATCTGCTACTTTTCATATACAAGACCGTTGGCAACAAGCTAAAAATCGAGCTAATTTTATTGTTCAGGCAACCATTTGAAAGGATTTTACGTCTTTATGAATGAACAGACTCTTAACAATTTAAAGACCAAACCAAAATGTTAGAAAACCCTAAAGTAAACATCAAAATAAAACTTGCCTCATTGTGGGCTTCTGCGACATTCTGTTATTTATATGGCGACTATTTTGAACTGTACACACCGAATAAAGTAAATAGTTTGATTTCAGGAGACAATATAATGGATAGTCCGACTACACTACTAATAGCGTCTATTATTTTAGCAATTCCATCAATAATGGTCTGTCTTTCAATTTTCCTTAAACCAAAAATAAACCGAATTCTTAATATAATATTTGGAACTATTTTTACTATAATGATGGTATTTATCGGAATTATGTCAACGAACGAATGGTATTTGTTTTATGTCTTTCTAGCATTTTTAGAAAGTATAATTACAGGTTTAATTGTTTGGAATGCTTGGAAATGGCCGAAAATCAATTTGAAAAATGAAAACTAAACTCGGGAGAAGTAAAAATTTGAATGAATTGCTTGAAGGATAAAAGCCAGTTGCCAACAACGTATAAAATTAATTGCTAGTTTAAGCCTTCTTACGAAAATCCTCGCGGATTTTCTATTCGGTTTGTATTTGCTAAATTAGGTGCTTAAACACGCCACTAGTCATACACAAACACGTTATGGGCAATTAAAACAATACAAATAGACAATGAAAAAATATATTTCAATAATAGTAATAATTCTAACTCTTTGTGTTTCTTGTAAAAACAAAACCAACTCAATTGGCACAAAGAACTCTTTGGAAAATAGACTTGAATCATATATTGACGAGTGTAATAAAAACGGACTTTCAGCAAGCGTTTTAGTCGCCAAGGACGGAGAAATACTTTACTCTGGTGGCGTTGGATTAAGAAACAAAAACGAAAATCTTCCTGTAACTAAAGAAACTATATTTACAATAGGTTCATTGACAAAGCAGTTTACAGCAACTGCTATTCTAAAATTACAAGAAAAGGGCAAATTATCGGTAAACGATTCTATTTACAAATTTTTTGAAAACATTCCTAAAGACAAACAAAACATTACTATTCATCAATTACTTACCCATACTTCAGGAATAGTTGGAAATCTTGGTTACGGAGTGGATTTCGTTCCCATCTCAAAAGAGAAGTTTTTAAGCGAAGTTTATAATTCGCCATTGGATTTTGAACCGGGAAAACAATTTAGTTATTCCAACGTGGGTTACAGTATTTTAGCTATGATAATTGAAAAAGTTGCGCAAACAGATTATGAGACCTATTTGCAGGAACATCTTTTTCAAAAAGCAGGTATGAAACATACGGGTTACCTTTCCCCCAAATGGGATACAACTCAAATTGCCCACGGCTATAAATGTGGGGAAGATTGGGGAACTCACCTTATGAAATGGCAAGCAGATTCAAATCAAATCTCATGGCATTTAAAAGGCAATGGAGGAATACTTTCTAATCCTTCCGATTTATATAAATGGTATAAAGCATTAAAAGAAAACAAAATAATTTCTAAAAAATCATTTGAACAACTTACTTTTCCCTATGTAAAAGAAAATGAATCAGGAGATTCACATTATGCATACGGATGGACCATAATGAATAGTGACAGGAATACGAAAATTATTGCACACAACGGCTCAAATAGTGTTTTTTATGCCGATTTCATACAACTCCCTGTAGAAAATACTGTAATCATATATATGACAAATGAATTAAGATACGACACTCAAATTGTTGCGTGGGAAATAGAGCAATTACTTTTTAAGGAAAACTATACTCCGATTGTACCTAAAATGAAAAGTATAAAACATAGCAGTACCGATATTACAAATAATCAACTTGAAATTATACATCAGTTTGTAAAACTTATTTTGACCGATGATGAGAACGTTGATGATTTCATCAACAAACATGTCGCCAGTAAAGAAAGAGAACGAAGATTCAAAATGTGGATTAAGGACATGCAGAAAGAGTTTTTTGAATATCGACTGAAACATATTTTAGAATATGGGGATATGAGCTACGACATTATTTTGGAATCGGAAGATGGAAAAGTTGTTGATTTAACCCCATGTTTTGACCTGCAATTCAATGAAAGTAATCAAATTGTCACTTTTGGGTGGTAAATCAAACTTAAGATGTATAAAAATAATAGCCGGGACAGTAGTAAATTCAAAGGTTGTAGCCCGCTTCAACTTTTTTGTAGTTTGACAGTAAAGTACCCCGCAGTCGGATACTATTCTTATACTCACCGTTAGCGGTCATTGTAAGACTACCAACAAACAGACACAAAAGATTTTAAACAAAAATTATGTCAACTGAAAAAACTAATAGCGACCAAAAAACAAGCGGACACGGTGCGACACCTTTCGAACAGACATATTTTCACGGAACAAGGTCTGACTTGAAAGTTGGTGAATTTATTGATGTTGGTTTTAACTCTAATTACGGACAAAGAAAAAATGCATAATACATTTTCCTCTCTGCGACATTGGACGCTGCAATTTGGGGTGTCGAACTTGCATTTGGAGAAGAACGGGAAAGAATTTATTTGGTTGAACCAACTGGACCAATTGAAGACGACCCAGACTTGACTGACAAAAAATTTTCTCGAAATCCAACAAAATCTTTTCGTTCGACACAACCATTTAAAATAGTTGGAGAAGTTACCAATTGGCTAGGACATTCACCTGAACAGGTTAAAACAATGAAAGATGCCTTAGCTAAACTTAAAGAGCAAGGAATTAATTCACTGAATGACGAGTAGTAAAATTATGAGAAAAGTAATTGCGGCCATCAATATGACTCTTGACGGAGTTTGCGACCACACTGTAGGAATTGTTGATGAAAATCTTCACCAACATTATTCTGACCTTATAAATAATGCAGGAGTTATTTTATATGGACGCACAACCTATCAATTAATGCAATTTTGGCAAACGCTATTGCAAAATCCATCAGGTAAAAAATCAATGGACGACTTTGCAATTTCAATAGACAAAATTCCAAAAATTGTTTTTTCCGCCACACTAAATGAAACTAACTGGGACAGTGCAGAACATTCAGACAGGCCGCTTAATGAAAAAGTTTTGGAACTCAGACAACAATCAGGAAATGACATTTTGATTGGAAGTCGGAGCTTAATTATTCAACTGCTAAACAGTAATCTAATTGACGAATTTCAAATTTGTATTCACCCTATCATAGAAGGCAAAGGATTAAAACTATTTGACCAAATCACGGACAGGATAATGTTGAAACTTATTAAGACGAAACCTCTAAATTCAGGTGTGACAATAATGTATTATCAACCGAGAAGAGAAGAAACAACAAACCGCTAACACACGGCATAAAACATTGTTTTTTAGGTGGTTATTCAAACACCCTACCACGTATCAAGTTCAGGGTAACTGGACAAGAAAGTAGCTCTCAATCCCCAACGATTTCATATCGCCAACGGTTGGGCGTAATAAAAAAACCGAACTCTAAATAAACATTAGAATTCGGTTTTGGCATTTTTACAATTAGATTATTTTTTTATTAAAGTGTCTAAAACTAAGTCTTTATCTAATTTTTTAGTACAGAAGAACCAATCTTTACAATCTAATTCTTCAGTGTCATCCATCCTTTCTTTGGCTACACCGCAAGAACCTGCTGGAGAAATAATTACATCATCACCTGGTTCCCAATCTGCTGGAGTGGCTACGTTAAATTCGTCAGAAGTTTGTAATGCAATTAAAGTTCTGTAAATTTCTTTAAAGTTTCTTCCTGTACTTAATGGGTAGTAAAGTATAGTTCTAATAATTCCCTTAGGGTCAATAAAAAATACTGCTCTAACCGCTTGTGTGGTACTTTCTCCAGGTTGAATCATTCCATACTTTTTGGCAACATTCATAGAAATATCTTCAATAAGAGGGAAGTTAACCTCTACATCTTTCATTCCTTTGTATTCAATTTTTTCTTTAATCGTTCTCAACCAAGCAATATGACTATATAGTCCATCGATTGAAAGCCCAATTAATTCGCAATTTGCTTTTTTAAAATCTTCGTGCATAACTGCAAAAGTCATAAACTCTGAAGTACATACTGGAGTAAAATCGGCTGGATGACTGAATAAAATAGTCCATTGTCCTGTATAGTCACTTGGAAAGTTGATATCTCCTTGTGTTGTTTTTGCTGTAAATTCTGGTGCATTATCTCCAATTCTTGGCATAAATACGGCTTGTTGTTGTTCTTGTAATTCCATAATGATTATATTTTTTTTATTAATTATACTACAAATATCAGATTGTTTTATATATTTACAAAGACAATAACATTTATACAATGTATTGACAGCATCAATACTAAATAAAAAATGAATATACAACAGTTAGAGTACATCTTAGCGTTAGATAAAGTAAAGAGTTTTAGTAAAGCAGCAGAGGCTTGTTTTATCACTCAAGCCACTTTAAGCACAATGATAAAAAGATTAGAAGCAGAGTTAGATATTACTATTTTTGATAGGAAAACAACCCCTATAATAACTACAGAATGCGGTTTAGAACTTATTGAAGAAGCGAAAAAAGCATTATTTCATATAAATAACTTAAAGCAAATGCCTTCTAAATTGAAAGGTAAAATAGAAGGAGAGTTGCATATTGGTGTAATTCCTACAGTGGCTAGTAATTTGCTGCATCGTCTAATTCCAAACTATCTGGATAAGCATAAAAAGTTGAAAATTTCTATTCAAGAATTAACTACCCAAAATATTGTAGAAAAATTAAAAACTGGGTTATTAGATGTAGGTATTGTGTCTACTCCTTTAAAATTAGACGATCTGGAAGAAGAAATTTTATATTATGAAAAACTATTGGTTTATGGAAAACTGAATCAAGAAAAGTTTAAGTTTTTAAAACCTAAAGATATTTCTTCTGAAAAAATATGGTTAATGGAAGAGGGAAATTGTATTACAGACCAAGTAATAAATGTATGTGCTTTAAAAAACAAACCTTTAATTTCAAATCTAAACTTTCAACCCAATTCATTTGATAGCCTTATAAATATGGTAGACAACTTAAATGGTATCACTTTGATTCCAGAATTATATTATCTAGACTTATCAAATAAAAAAAAGGAAATGGTAACAGATTTTGTTTCGCCTTTTCCCGTTCGAGAAATAAGTTTGGTATTTCACAGACCTTATGCAAAATCGAGGTTAATAGAGTCTCTTAAAAATGAAATAATTGACAATATAAAACCAATTCTCGAAACTCGTAATTTAAAGAATAGCGAAATGATAATTGCTAAAATGTAACTACTACGCCCAACAATGTATCCTATGAAAAGCACTAATCCCGTTCTTCAAATATAATATTTAAATTTCAATCAGCTCATAATGTTGTTTGTGGGGTGTTGGAATGTTGATAATTCCGAAAGATTATTAATATTTCAATACCATATAACTTGCTCCGAATCCTATATGTGGTCCATCGCCTAGCGTGGCTACCAGCATCTGTATGATTATAAGCTATAATAAACCTGGCCACTTGCTAAAAAGATGTGGTCCACCGACCTTCGACGGAGGCCACCTACATTGTTTTGTGGTACGGGTTTTAAATACTTCTTGGTGAGCTTTGTTATCTGTTTATATTAATTATTCAATAACCCCTATCTCATAGGGGATCTCTGTTTTTATCACGGCCAAGGTCCTGCTCAGTAATTTACGGGCGATCTTGATTATAATCGACTTGACGTTCTTGCCCAAATGCTTGCGGTAATAGGCCTGCATTACGGGATCTGTCCTGATGGCCTGCCAGGAGGCCTCTATAAAATAGCTGCGCATCAATCTGTGGGCACGCATTGTTATACCCGTGCTCTTTT